>NZ_OY781981.1:3920000-4607750 GCF_963677565.1 uncultured Draconibacterium sp.
GGCTTCGGAAATTCAACACAGCTTTATCAAAACGGTTTACCCTGCTTTTCCTGATCGGACAGACATTGATCTTTTTTCCACATATAAACCAGCAAGAGGAGTTAGCGGTGATCTATTCGACTATTTCTTTATTGATGATGATCACCTTGTGTTAACGATGGGAGATGTTTCGGGGAAAGGCGTTCCGGCAGCATTTTTTATGAGTGTGGCACAAACCACTATTAAAACAAATGCGTTAGAGCCCAAAGCCAATACCATTGTAAAGAATGTTAACAATGAACTCTGCACAAGCAATCAACATCAATTTTTTGTAACCCTGTTTTTAGGAGTTTTAAACCTGAAAACGGGCAATTTGGAATATTGTAATGCTGCACATACTCCGGGATACATTTTAAAAGGGAATGGAGAACTCGTAGGATTGGATCAATCGCATGGTCTTCCTCTTGGATTATATCCCGACAAGTCTTATGGTTCAGCAAATATTAAAATGGAAAAAAACGAAACGCTTATTCTATTTACTGATGGAGTTACGGAAATGCTAAATGAAAATGACCAGCAATATGGAATTTTGCGATTTGAAGAAAACATAAAGTCTTTAGCTGGCCAAAAGCCACAAGAGATGGTTGAACGATTGGAGAAAAGCTTTAAGATTTTCAGAGGAAATGCTCTTCAATCTGATGACATAACTATGCTGATATTTAGTTATAACAAGGCATAAAAAAAGGAGGTTTTAAAAACCTCCTTTTTTTATTTACAACTATTTAGTTTTTATTCTTTTAACGCTTTTTTGTTAGTTAAAATACGCATCTGCAGTTTTTCATTTTTCTTATCAAAACCTACCGAAATAGTATCACCTTCAGTTATTGAAGCTTTAATAATAATTTCAGCCATTTCATCTTCCAGGTATTTCTGGATAGCACGTTTAAGCGGCCTTGCACCAAATTGCGGATCGTAACCTTTTTCGGCAATAAAGTCTTTTGCTGCAGGAGAAATTTTCAATTTGTAATTAAGTGCTTCAACACGCTTGTACAAATCTTCAATTTCAATATCGATAATGCTGTGGATATGTTTTTTCTCCAGTTGGTTAAACATTACCACATCATCAATACGATTGAGGAATTCCGGAGCAAACGCTTTTTTCAGTGCCTTTTGAATGATGTATTTTGCATGTTCATTTTCTTCTTCAGGCGTTTTTGCTGTTGAGAATCCAACACCTCGACCGAAGTCTTTCAACTGGCGCGAACCAATGTTTGAAGTCATAATAACGATCGTATTTCTGAAATCGATATTACGTCCCAAACTATCTGTCAGTCGTCCTTCATCCATCAACTGAAGCAAAATATTAAATACATCCGGATGTGCTTTTTCAATCTCATCAAGCAGCACAACCGAATATGGTTTTCTTCTGACTTTTTCAGTCAATTGTCCACCTTCTTCGTAACCAACATATCCCGGAGGCGCTCCAACCAATCGCGAAACGGCAAACTTCTCCATGTACTCACTCATGTCAATTCGAATCAACGAATCAAGATTGTCGAATAAATACTTGGTTAATACTTTTGCCAGCTGGGTTTTTCCAACACCGGTAGGACCAAGAAAGATAAACGTTCCAATAGGGCGGTTCGGATCTTTCAAACCTGCACGGTTACGTTGAATCGCCTTAACAATTTTTGCAATTGCTTCGTCTTGTCCAACAACCTTTCCTTTAAGGTCTTGTCCCATGTTCATCAAACGTTTGCCTTCTGCCTGCGCAATTCGTTGTACCGGAACTCCCGACATCATTGCGACAACTTCAGCAACTTTGTGCTCGTCAACTGTTTCACGATGATTTAAAAGATCTTTTTCCCACTGTTCTTTGGCATCTTCCAAGAGCGTCAGTAAGTTCTTCTCTTTATCGCGATAATTGGCTGCCAGTTCAAAATTTTGGCTTTTTACTGCCGCAATTTTATCTTCTTTTGTTTTTTCTATCTTTTCTTCCAGCTTAACAATATTATCCGGAACATTGATATTTGAAATATGAACACGCGATCCGGCTTCGTCTAAAGCATCAATAGCTTTATCGGGCAAATAACGATCTGTAATGTATCGTGCTGTAAGTTTTACACAGCTTTCAATTGCTGCCGGCGTAAATGTTACATTATGATGATCTTCGTAACGCTCCTTAATATTATTCAGAATTTCAATGGTCTCATCAATAGAAGTTGGGTCCACCATAACTTTCTGGAAACGACGTTCTAAAGCACCATCTTTTTCAATTTGCTGGCGGTATTCATCAAGTGTAGTGGCTCCAATACATTGTATGTCGCCACGCGCAAGAGCAGGCTTTAACATGTTCGCAGCATCCAGCGAACCGGTTGCTCCACCTGCACCTACAATGGTATGAATCTCGTCGATAAACAAAATTACGTTATTAACTTTCGAAAGCTCATTCAAAATAGCTTTCATTCGCTCTTCGAACTGTCCGCGATATTTAGTACCGGCAACAATTGAGGCAATGTCAAGGCTAACAACACGTTTGTCGAATAAAATTCGTGAAACTTTCTTGCTAACGATACGAAGTGCCAGACCTTCAGCAATTGCCGATTTACCAACACCAGGCTCTCCAATCAGAATCGGGTTGTTCTTCTTCCTGCGACTAAGAATCTGAGCCAGACGCTCGATTTCTTTTTCCCGGCCAACAATCGGATCCAGACTGTTTTCTTCTGCCAATTTGGTAATATCAATACCAAAATTGTCGAGAACCGGCGTATCTGACTTTGCTCCGGCTGCTTTTTTAGAACTCGAACTTCCTGAGGGGCCTTTCCCAAATCCTTCAGCAGGTTCATCATCATCACTATCCGGGAAATCCGATTTGGCTTCCGGCTGCTGGTAATCCTGCAGTTGCGACTTAACCATATAGTAGTTAATACCTAACTCAACTAAAAGTTGGGTTATTAAACTGTCGTTATCTTTTAATATAGCTAACAAAAGATGGCCGCTGTTGGCTGTCGCACTTTTAAACGACCGAGCTTCAAGATAAATCAACTTCAATGTTTTTTCAGTTGATTTCAGCATGATCAAATCGGCTTTCTGATTTATGTCTTTATCCGTGCGAACTTTATTTTCAATGAGTCGTTTAACCTCGACCAAATCAACACCTAAATTTTCAAGAATATCAGTAGCAGTACCTTCGCCTTCTCTTAAAATTCCCAAAAAAAGATGCTCCTGGCCAATGTAGTCATTCCCCAAACGAATCGCCTCCTCCCGGCTATATCCAATAATGTCTTTAATTCTTGGTGAAAATTGTGAATCCATATACAAGTATCCTTTTATCTCGTTTCAACAAATACTATTCCCAAAAGGTTGAAACACTAAATTAAATAAAAATTGCAGCGGGAACATACCGAATTGGCAGAAGTTATTAAAGGTAACCTAAACATCATGAATAATTGTCAGTTGAAATGTTAATATCTTCTGATCAAAAAGGAGTAAAAGGCTTTTAAATATGCGCATTACACGAATGATTTTACTATTTTTGTGGGTCTTTTTAAGTGATAAATTATTTTGAAAGGAGATATAATGACAGAAGGTGAAAAAATTATCAGAATAAACATTGAGGAGCAGATGAAATCTGCCTATATTGATTATTCCATGTCGGTAATTGTTTCGCGTGCACTACCAGATGTACGCGATGGTTTTAAACCGGTACACCGCCGGGTTTTATTTGGCATGCACGAATTAGGAATTCTTTCTAATCGTCCATATAAAAAATCAGCCAGGATTGTTGGGGAAGTACTTGGTAAGTACCACCCACACGGCGACTCTTCAGTTTATTTTACCATGGTACGTATGGCTCAAAACTGGTCGTTACGATATCCGATGGTTGACGGACAGGGAAACTTTGGTTCTGTTGATGGTGACAGTCCGGCAGCAATGCGTTACACTGAAGCACGAATGTCGAAGATTTCGGAAGAAACTTTAGCTGATTTAGATAAAAATACAGTTGATTTTCAACCAAACTTCGACGAATCGTTGGGTGAACCAACAGTATTGCCAACAAAAATACCTCAGTTACTGGTAAATGGAGCTTCGGGGATTGCAGTTGGTATGGCAACAAACATGGCCCCTCACAACCTGAGTGATGTTATTGATGCTACCATTGCTTACGTTGAGAATAACGACATTGAGATGGAAGAACTCATCGATATTGTTAAGGCCCCGGACTTCCCAACAGGAGGAATCATTTACGGTTATCAAGGTGTTAAAGATGCCTACGAAACCGGTAAAGGCCGTATTGTTATCAGAGGTAAAGCACACATTGAAAACGAAGGTGGTCGTGAGAAAATAGTTGTAACAGAAATTCCATATATGGTTAACCGTGCAGAAATGATTCAAAAAACTGCCGACCTGGTTAACGAAAAGAAAATTGAAGGAATTTCGAATGTGAACGATGAGTCGGACCGCGAAGGAATGAGAGTGGTTTACGATTTAAAACGCGATGCAATGAGCAACGTTGTTTTAAATAAATTGTATAAATACACGCAATTACAAACTTCGTTTAGTGTTAACAGCATTGCACTGGTGCATGGTCGTCCAAAAATACTGAATCTAAAAGATCTGATCAGACACTTTGTAGATCACCGTCATGAGGTTGTTACACGCAGGACCCAATACGAATTAGAGCAAGCAGAGAAACGTGCCCACATTCTGGAAGGTTTAATAATTGCAAGCGACAATATTGATGAAGTAATTGCAATTATACGTGGATCTTCAACTCCGGAAGAAGCAAGAAACAGATTAATTGAACGCTTCGAATTGTCTGATATCCAGGCACGTGCAATTGTTGAAATGCGTTTGCGTCAGTTAACCGGCCTTGAACAAGACAAACTTCGTAAGGAATATGAGGAAATAATGGCGCAGATCGAACATTATAAAGCTATTCTTGCCGATGTCAATTTACGAATGGCCATTATAAAAGAAGAACTTCAGGAAGTAAAAGATAAATATGGCGATGAACGTCGAACAGAAATTGTTCCTAACGCCGAAGAATTTAATCCTGAAGATTTTTATGCTGATGAAGAAATGGTGATTACTATTTCGCATTTAGGATACATAAAACGTACGCCACTTACCGAATTCAGAACCCAGGGCAGGGGAGGAATTGGCTCGAAAGGAAGTACAACTCGTGATGAAGATTTCTTAGAGCATATAATCATTGCTTCAATGCACAATACATTGTTACTTTTCACTGAAAAAGGAAAGTGTTACTGGTTGAAGGTTTATGAAATTCCTGAAGGAACAAGAGCGTCAAAAGGTCGTGCAATTCAGAATATGCTGAATATTGAACCGGATGATAAAGTGTTGACATTTATAAAAGTTAAAACGCTTGCAGATCAAGAATTTATTAATAATAACTACATAATTCTTGCTACTAAAAAGGGAATTATCAAAAAGACTACTTTAGAGGCTTATTCTCGTCCGCGTCAAAACGGAGTGAATGCAATTACTATTAAAGAAGGCGATCAATTGTTAGAGGCACGTTTAACAAATGGTAGCAGCGAAGTTATGCTGGCAGTTCGTTCCGGAAAGGCAATTCGCTTTAACGAAAGTATTGTTCGAGCTATTGGTAGAACAGCTTCCGGGGTGCGAGGAATTACACTTGGTCACGAGAACGACGAAGTAATTGGTATGGTTTGTGTGATGGATGAGAATGAAGATATCCTGGTAGTTGCCGAAAATGGATATGGAAAACGTTCTAAAATTGATGATTACCGTGTAACAAACCGTGGTGGAAAAGGTGTTAAAACCATGAATATCACTGAAAAAACGGGTGAATTGGTAGCCATTAAAAGCGTATCTGATGATAATGATTTGATGATTATCACGCACAAAGGAATTACTATTCGTCTGGCTGTTAGCACCATCTCTGTATTGGGAAGAGCTACACAGGGAGTTAAGGTTATAAACCTAAGAGAAGATGACCATATTGCATCAGTTGCACGTGTAAGCATTGAGGAAGAGGCAGATGAAGCTACTGAGAATGAAGCTGAAAATATTGATAATGAACAAAATAACTTAGAACAAGAATAAATAAATGATTATTCTTAATGTTATTTGAATAAAATTTGAAAACATATAATTTTGTGACCTCAACAAGGTTTAAAAATTAAGTTGAACGATAATATTCTAAAATTTTAAAAAAAGGTATAAAATGAAAAAAACTATTATTCTTCTAGCCTTGGTAATTTGCAGTTCTGCTGTATTTGCGCAGAAAGGGAAAGTTACCAGTGCACAGAACCTTAAAGACACCGGCAAATTAGATAAAGCATTGGAAGCTATCAAAGAAGCAACCGATCCGGCCAATGATAAAGCCGAAAAGTCGATTCCATGGCCAAAAACATGGGAAGTTAGGGGGGAAATTTATCAGGCAATTTTTGCCAGCCAGGACGAAAGCGTAAAAGCGTTGAGCGATGATCCACTTACAATAGCTTTAGAGTCGTACAAAAAGGCACTTGAATTAGATGAAAAAGACAAATTTTCGAAAAGTGTGAAAATTAAATTAACACTTCTAACTAACGATTTAACTAATCAGGCAGTTGAAGCATTTAATAACAACGATTTCGAACTTGCATTAAAATCTTTTGAACAAATTTTGGAAGTTGAAGATATTCCGGTTGTAAAAGAAGACGATCCTGGTGCTGTTGACACAGTAATTTTATTCAACTCAGGTTTAGCAGCTTACAATGCTCAGAACTATAAAAAAGCAGTACAGTATTATGGAGAAGCTGCGAAACATGGATATAATGGTGCGAGAACATATGCACTGATTTCTGATTCGTACATTCAAATGCAAGATACTGCTAATGCATTGGCTGCAGTTCAGGAAGGATTTGAGAAATATCCCGATGACAATGGTGTTTTAACCAGTATGATTGACCTATATATGAAAATAGGTAAAAACGAGGAAGCGTTGAAATACCTTGACATGGCAATTGAGCAAGATCCTAACAATGTGACATATTACTTTGCAAAAGGTGCTCTATATGAAAAATTTGGCGAAGAAGAAAATGCCGTAGCAGCTTATGAGAAAGCCTCTGAAGTTGATCCTACATTTTTCAACTCATATTATAATTTGGGAGCTCTTTATTACAATAAAGGTGTAAAACAAATTGAAGTTGCGAATGCAGTTCCGGCTAACGAAAACGAAAAGTACGAAGCAGAATTAAAGAAAGCTGATGTATGGTTTGAAAAAGCGTTACCTTACATGGAAAAATGCCGCGAATTAAACCCTGAAGATGAAATGACTTTAGAGTCATTAAAGAACCTGTATTACCGTATGAAGAATATGGATAAATACAATGAGATTCTTGAAATCTTAGGACAATAAAAATATACTTAGAAAAAGGAGGGAAATTCTCTCCTTTTCTTTTTTATATTTTATTTAACTTAATATCAATTATAGGACAACGTATTTACTTGTTTATTCTGGAATACTACACATATATTACGCCCAGCTCTGCTGGTTTATATAAAATCAGTTATCGCGGCTGATAAGTCCGATAACGGCAAAGATTTTATGTAAAAATGTATTTAGAATTTCTTTTTATTTGTTCGCCTTATAATTGAATACTATTCCAGACTTGTATTTTATTACAATCTCTTCTTGGAAATAAATCATTCACTGAGAATCTGTTTCTCTGAATAATCTTACAGTAAAAATGAAAATACAGGATTCTAAGCGCGTTAATATTTAAACAACTTGTGGTCAGTCTCTTTATGAAATATTTTTTTATTATCCTTTGTTACTTCATCTTATAAACTGAGTTTTACTGATTCAAAAAAAACAAATTGAATTATGATTCTGGTTTTTGAGTATTATAAAAGTCACAGGTCACGGCTTATATAAACCTGGATAAAACACAACGTAACACCCTCCTATTTATCATAAGCATTATATATAATCTTAATGTGACCGAAGTTTTAAGTGCATAAAAAAAGCCGGATTAACCGGCTCTTTTACTATTGCTGTATATTCTATTCGTCTGAATCCATTTCATCAATTACCCTTATTTTATCCCTGAGTAATTCAATTTTCTGTTTGGTAACCTCAATTTTCTTCTTCACATCTTCAATCAACGATTCTGCATTTTTCGATTTTGCAAAGAATCCAATGTTATTATCGAGTAATACAAGGTCATTTTCCAGCTGTTTCATCTTATTCATGTACTTATCGCGTTCCATGCGCATTTTATTCTGCCCACGTGATGATTCTGAGAAAGACGACATTTTATTTCTAAATTTCAGAATGTTGCGTTTTTCTTCATCGATATTCAGTTCATCAAATAATTTGTTTACAGCATCGCGGAAGAGCACTTTTACTTCATCCTTTTTCTTAAACGGAACATGCCCGATTTCTGTCCACCTTCGCTGAAATTCTTTTAACGATTCCAGGTTTTTATCATTGTTGTCGGCAGGCTTAAAGTTTTGAACTTCTTTAATCAGTTCTTCTTTAAGTTTTAAGTTGTCAACCTGTTCAGAATCAACATCAGAGAAATGTTCCGATTTTTTATCAAAGAAATAGTCGCAGGCAGCTCTGAATCGCTTCCATAAAATATCAGAATGTTTTCGTGGAACAGGACCGATTTCTTTCCATTTCTTTTGAATATTGATAAAATCCTGCGTCGTTTTTTTCCAGTCGGTACTGTCTTTTAACGACTCTGCCTGAACACACAAATCTGTTTTTAGTTGTAAATTGTTTTGCTGACTTTCTTTGTTCTTAGCATAAAATGCACGCTTTGCATCAAAAAACTTGTCGCACGCCGTACGGAAACGTTCATAGATCTTGTTATTATCCTTTCGTGGAGCAAAGCCAATTGTGCGCCAAACCTTTTGTAATTCAATAAGTTGTTTCGATTTTTCGTCCCAATCTTTATGCTTTGTAATTTCTTCCTGGATAATTTCTTCTGCTTTTTCGCACAAAGCGGTTTTGGCTTCCAGATTTTTCTTTTGTTCTACTTTTCTATTCTCAAAAAACTCCTGGTGTTTTTTATTGATCTTTGTGGTTGCCGCTTTAAATCGTTCCCAAATATCGTCTTTCTGTTCGCGTGGAACCGGCCCGATTTCGCGCCACTGATCGTGATATTTCTGGAGTGTATTAAATGCTTTCAGAATTGATGGTTCATCAACAAGCAACTCCTCTGCCCTCTCACAAAGTTTTATTTTAGCTTCCAGGTTTTTCTTTAAATCAAGGTCGCGTAACTCGCGATTAATCTTTATGTAATCGTAAAAATTTTCAACGTGGAAATGATAAGTGTCCCAAAGATCTTTCATTTTTGATTGTGGAACCAATCCAATCTCACGCCATTCTCTTTGCAGATCACGAAATTCGTTAAAGGTCTTATTTATCGATTCTTCGTTATTAATCAGTCCCTTAATCTTTTCAATTACATCGTATTTTTTCTGTAGGTTATCTTCCTTTTCAACTTCTAACTTTTTGTTGAAATCGATTCTGATCTGGCGGTATTTTTTCAACAGATCCTTTATATCTTTTTCATAAGGATCATCCTCGGGTTTAAAATCCTCCTCGTTTCCTCCTGCATCAATAAATTTTTTCTTTTCTTCTTCGATACTCTCGTTTAGATTTTTGTAAAAAACGGCCTTAATCGCTTCAATTTCGTCTTTTACCTCAAAATCCACATCTTCTTCTTCAAGAATATCGCGAAGCGCATTAACAAGCTCAACCTGCGTATGTTTTGAGTAATCAACAGGTTCTTTTTCGGGCTTTGGCTCCGGTTCCTGTTTCTTTACTTTTACTTCTTCTTCTTTATTTGTTTCCTGATCTTCTTCCTCTGGTTTTTTCTGTTCTGCTTCTACAGCGGATGAATCAGTATCATTTTTTTCTTCTGCTTCTTCAGAAGAATCATCTTTTGTATCTTCTGTTGTTTCAGTTTCAGTTACTACAGATTTTTCTTCTGAATTATCCTCAGCTTTTTCGTCTTCTTTCGGAGTTTCTTCAACCGGTTCATCCTTTTGAACAGATTCTGTTTCCGGTTTCGATTCAGTTACTTCTTTATCGTCAACCGCTTTAGTGTTATCCGGGTTAGTTGCTTCATCTGAGGTTGCTTCAACTTCAGAATTCTTAAGTTCAGATTTTTCCGTACGCTTTAACTCTTCAGAGTTTTTTAGATCTTTAGGTTCCATTTACACAATTTTTACCTCGTTTTTCAACGATTTTCATGATATCATTCACCTACGAAAATAGGGAAAACCGCATTAATACTCAATTATTAAGTAAAAATAATAGGGTGCTAATTATATAACAATTGTAAATCAAATGGTTAGCTATCATAAAAATGTGCGTTTTATGTGCTAAAGAGCTTATTACGAGATTCTTTTAGCCAGAATGGGCATAGAATAATGGTGCCCGGGTTAATATCGTGTTTTGTAAACACTAAATATTGGAATTATCAGGCCGTTTAGCGGCTACAAACGTATATGTTTTCTAATTATGTTTCTAAACATCCATAAAAAACTAAATATCAACACATAAGACATTTTTTATGTGTTTCAATTATAGTAAATTACAATTTCTTTAAAATTATCGAAATACCAACTTAAATCTTCAATAATGGGATAAGTATTTTATTTTTAAGCAATCGAAATTCTTGCAGAAGTCAAATGGCAGAAGCCATTTTAAGAAGTTACGACAACAATTTAAATATTTTTTCGGCCGGTTTAGAGCCTGTTAATCATGTCAGCCCAATTGCCATTGAAGTGATGGCAGAGGTTTCCATTAACCTGGAACAAAGTGTTCCGCATGATTATTCGGATTATTCGGAAATGGAGTTTGATTACTTAATAACGGTTGGAGAAGGAACCAACGAAGAAATTGAAATACCCAACGTACATTATAAAAGGAAGCTGCATCTGGGATTTAAAAGCCCCTACAAAGGGGCAAAAACGCAGGAAGAAATTCGGGAAAGGTGCCGTGAAGTTCGTGATGAATTACTTCTGGAGATGGACTATTTTTACAACCGAATATTAAAAAACAAGGCATCCACCAATTAAATGAACGCCTTGCTACTTATTTATGCTTCCTGAACTGTTCGTTCAACGTCATACGGCTCAATAGGAATCCGTTCTCCTATTATTTGGCTGCCTGATTCGGTTATAACAATATCATCTTCGAGTCTTATTCCACCAAAATCGCGGTATTCATTCACTTTATCGAAGTTAATAAACTCTTTATTAATGCCTTCTGCCTGCCATTTATCAATCAATGCCGGAATAAAATAGCAGCCCGGTTCGTTAGTAACAACAAAGCCCGGTTTCAAACGTTTTCCCAGTCGCAAGTAGGCAGTTCCAAATTGATCAACTGGTTGAATTTCGTCGTCATATCCCACATAAATTTGTCCCAGGTCTTCCATGTCGTGCACATCCAGTCCCATCATATGGCCCAAACCATGTGGAAAAAACATTGCATGCGCTCCGGAAGCAACCGCCTCTTTAACATCCCCCTTCATCAATCCAAGTTCCTTTAATCCTGATGCAATTACTTCAGCAGCTGCCAGGTGTACCGATAAGTAGGTAACTCCTGGTTTAGCCAATTCTGTAGCTTTATTATTTGCCGCCAAAACAATTTCGTATATCTCGCGCTGTTTTGTACTGAACTTACCTCCAACTGGCGTTGTACGGGTAAAATCAGAAGCATACTTAAGCAAAGATTCGGCACCGGCATCGCATAGCATTAGTTTGCCTTCCTGAAGTATTTGAGCATGGCTGTGGTTATGCAACGTTTCTCCATTCTGCGAAAGAATTATGGGGAAAGATGCCATTCCACCTCCGGCCAGTGATATTCCTTCAATGGTTCCGGCTATTTTTTGTTCCCAAGTTCCGGGCTGTGCCATTCGCATAGCTGCAACGTGCATTTGGTAGCCTGTTGCACAAGCCTTTTTTATTTCTTCAATCTCCTGATCTTCTTTAATCTCACGAATTGAAATAACAGCCTTTATAAAATCCAGAGAAGCCTGGTTTTGGACACTCAGGGCAGATAATCCGGTTAACTTTTCAAGCAGAATTTTATTTTCTCCCCGGTAAGGTGGCAAAAAATGAACTTTTCTTCCGGAATCCATTGCCGCTTTTACCACATCAAAAAGTTTTGAAAACGGAGCAGTTTTAGATATTCCCACTTTTGCTGCGTTCTCTTTTAACGAAACCTGCGGTCCCATCCAGATAATATCCTCAATATCAACATCATCTCCAAAAATAAATTCTTCGCCATTTTCAAAATCTATGATTCCGGCTAATCCGGGAAAATCAAGACCAAAAAAATATAAAAATGAACTGTCCTGACGATAATGGTAAGTATTATCCTGGCAATTCATTGGCGATTCACCATTGCCCAAAATCAACCCAATTCCGGTCAAATCCTTATTTTTCAATTTATTTCTTCGGTGGATGTAGGTATTTTTATCAAACATATCTTGCTTTTTATAATCCAGATAATCTAAAGATTCTATTCTTAAATTATTTAGAATGATTAAAAATTTAATTGAGTTCAAAAATAGTTTTTCATCTTCTTAATCCATCTGATTCTTATCATTCTTTCAGTTTTTAATATATAATACACAGTAATACAATTACTTGTGTCCTGATTGAAAATACTGAGCTCATAACTAACCGGTCAGAATTTCCTTAACACATGGAATTTCTCAACAAATGACCATAACCAGTTTACCATAATTAACGTAACCTAATACAAAACATTTAGTTATGGGAAATTCATTGATGAACTATTTAAACAGGCGCATGAAAGAGGAAAATCCTCTTGAATCAAGCAATTTGGGCCAGGCCGGTCCGGTAATTACAATTTCGCGCGAGGTGGGCTGCAACGGACTTGTTTTAGCAAGAATGATTGCTGAACGGTTAAATAAAAAACTTACCAAAGGTTCGTGGAATGTACTGAGTAAAGAAATATTTCACGAAAGTGCAAAAGAGCTTGATCTTGATCCGGAAAAAGTACGACAAACTTTTAAAAAGACCGACAGGTACACTTTTGACGAGATTTTAAAAGCATTCAGAGATAAACGTTACAAAAGCGAAGAGCGAATAATTAAAACAGTAAGAGAAGTGGTCCGCACTCTGGCTGTTGACGGTTATTGTATCATAGTTGGGCGTGCAAGTCATATTATTGCCAGCGATATTAAAAATGCGTTACACATACGCTTAACTGCCCCGCTTGGGTATCGCATCAACACTATAATGACGAATAATAAGCTGAATAGAAACGAAGCAATTGCATTTATAGAAAAGGTTGAGAAAGAAAGGATAGCCTTTCGTAAAGCACTAAAAGAAAACAGCTTGCGTGAAGAATTCTTTGACATTACAATCAATCGGGGATCATTTTCAAATGAACAGGCGGCCGATCTGATTGAGTTTGCAGTTGAAAAGAAAGGTATTTTGATTAACCACAAACCCAAAATTGAGTTTTATTAGTACATGAGGTATTTCCCATAAAAACGGGTAAGATCATTTGGTCTTACCCGTTTTATTTTGTTTTATCCTGTTATCTTATCGGGCAAACCTTTAACGTTTACCGGTTTTTCCGCCTCCGGTTTAGGCTCGAACATATCGTTTGGGGTTAATCCGCATTCTTCCATTATTTCAAGACTATATTCCAACTCACCAAGGTTTTTGGTTACATTGTTTGTACCAAATGAGAATTTTATACCGGCTTCTTTAGCCATTTTTATCATCTCGGCATTTGGTGTTTTATAGCGGGCATTTATTTCCAATGCAATTCCGTTATCAGCCAAAACTTTTACTACGCGTTTCATACGTTCTTTTGTCCATAGCTGTTCGTATTCCGGCATCAACTCATCGGGTAAAACGGTTGGATTTACGTAAATATCAACCGGTTCCTGCGAAAATATCGCTTCAATTTTTTCCACCAGGTCATCCATAAACTGTTGTTTATCGTCTACCCAAACTTCTTCCGGAATCCAAATACGATTACGGCGCCCTTTCTTATCGGTAAAAGTCATGGCATCTGTAAAAACATAATCGAACTTTGCTACTGCTTCAGGCGAAAATAAGGTTATCCATTCGCGGCCTTCAGCTTGCATTCCTTTATATGTCGGACTTCCCTTTACATCTTCCATATAGGCATATAACGATTCATCGTCGGTTACCGGGAAATACAGTCCACAATTGGGTGCAACTCCATAATTTATACCGAGGCGTTGCGAATTTTCTACTAAATCATCGAGTGTTAACCCTCCTTTTAGGTGAACATGGTAGTCAACGAGCGGAAAACCAGCGTACATTAGTTTCGTAACTTTCGTATCCCATTCATTATCAACTTCTGGAGTAACAGGCTCTGCCTCAGGCAACGCCTTTACACGGATATTTCGGTAATAGGTTGTGCTTCCCGGATCATGGGCTTGTAAAGCAAAAGTGCCACTGCTTAATTTGGTGTTTTCCCCACCATCCCAGCGCCATGGATTTTCGGGCTCGATGTATTCATTTACTTTCACATCGTTCACAAAAACTTCCACCATATTTTCCACCACTTTTATACGCATGGTAAACCACTTATTATCGGCAGCCAGCGGATAATAAACATTGCGCACATTGTAAATACTTCCTGTTTTTCGTCGCTCGGGATATTCCACAGATCCGCGGTATGAATTGTTCACCTGTATTTCGTAACCTTTTGCCGGCCATCCTTCTGCCTGATATTCGGTATGAATAAAAACGCCGGAATTCGAATGTTCCTGCGCTTTTATTTCGGCTTCAAATTCAAAGTTTTTAAAATCTCCGTTGTAAAACAGGTGCGAACGTTCTCCTGCACATTTTATCATTCCATCTTCAACGCTTATACTTTCAGGATTTTCGCCGGCTTTTTTCCAGCCATCCAGTGTTTCTCCATCAAAAATGGTTTGCCACTCTCCCACCGGAACTTTATTCTGGCAAGCAGTAATTCCTATAATTAGCAGGATAACAAAGGGGAAAAATACTTTTCTCATTATTATTGGTTTAGATTATTATTGGTTCTTAAAACTAAACAAAAAATCGTTAGTTGAATAATGATAAACGATTTGTTTAAAAAACAAAGGCGCTTCTGTATTAAATAGAAGCGCCTTTATTCTTTCTTACTGATCAGCCAGCGGAATTAACCGGGCTGACAGATCCGGATCGGCCATGTCTTCATCCAGTGGGAACATAGGGCGATGAATTCGTTTATAACCCAGTCGTTCCAGGTCCTGGTCAACACCACCCGGAGTAAGTGCCATCAGCCAACCGGCACGCATATTGTAAAGTTCCGGCACCAGGTAGCCGATTTTAACCACTACAATGTCGGCTTCGCGCGGATAAAGGCTAAGATCTGTAAAATCAGTTTCGTGGTGATATGGTTTACGTTTTTTAGTCACGATCACATCAACACTACCTACATTAATTACAACTTCGGTTTCAGCATAACGATCGCCTTGTTTTATGGCTTCTACCCTACCTGTTAATTCAAGTGGTCCGCAATAACGATCATCCACTTCGGCACCAACCATGCCGGTAACTGTTTCGCCTATTCCTGCTTCTACAGCCTTGGCAACCAAATCTGGTCCGGGAATGGATGCATAAATTAACGATGGTCCGTTTTTCTTTTTAAATTCTTTTCGTTTTAGTATTTCATTCAATGTCCAGGTAACATCGCCGGCACCACCGGCAGTTGGATTGTCACCCATATCGCTGATGATAAATGGTTTTTCTTTAAAAGCAATTGCCCGATCAAGACATTCGTCTAGCGAAGCTACCGGGGCAACAAATTCAAATTGCTTGCGAACATCCCAAAAGGCTTGAGCCAGTTCTTCAGCTGATTTTGTTACCGCTTCTTTATCGTCGCCATATGCCATAACTACCGCACGGTTACGAGGCTCATCGGCCCATGCGTAGCCCACCCAAATTGCGGCATCAATTACGCCTTCGCGCGCTTCTGCCGGGGCTACTTTAGCATAAAGACTCTTTCCCGGTTCGATGCGGGTACTTGTCTTTTCTCCGGGTAATAAAATAGGAACCGGAATCCAGGCTTTGTATTTTGGTTTGCCTTTACCACTCTCCAAACGATCAAGCAAATTGGTTAAGGCACGTTTTTTCGATTCTATTGCATCTTCGTGCGGTGCCATCCGGTAGCAAGTGATCATATCGCTGCAATGTGCCAGTCGTTCGCTTACATTTCCGTGTAAATCCATCGACGTAGAAATCAGCACATCGTTTCCTATAACTTTACGAATACGTTCGATAAAATCGCTTTCCGGATCGTCGAGACCAACCACGCTCATTGCCCCGTGAATATCAAAAAACAATCCGTCGTACGGCATATTTTCCTTTAATCGGTCCAGCGTTTCACCAACTAGTGTTTCGTAGGCATCGCGGGTAACAATTCCACCGGGCAGTGCATGACCACGCAAAGTTGGGAACCACTCGGCTCGCTTTCGTGTAGCTGCCGTATCATCCATAAATGGGTAGTAACTGAATATCTCATTTCCACGACGTGCCTGAAACGCCTCAATGTCTGACTGTGCAGGCGAAAAAGTACTTGATTCAATGGCAAGACCTGCAATAGCAACTCGCGGCAGTGTGTTTTCTTTTTTCTTCTTACAGCCCAAGATAAACACAAAAGCAACAATTAGTAATGCGAAAAGAATTCGTCTCATATCTTTCTAAAATTTTTAAATAATGATGCAATTAAAGCAAATTTACGTAGAAATAAAGGAACGCAAATGAGATTGTTCATAATTGTTTTAGAACCGGGTTGGCTTTTGCCGGAAATGTTTGAATAAAAATTGACAGAAAGAATCATGAATACTCATTTTGCTTATTTTTGTTTGTTAAATTTCAGAAATAAGGATGAGCAAAAACATAAAAAAACCTGAATCGGTATACATCGACCGAACAAAATTGCTCATGTTCCTATACATCTTTTCCGAGCTCTAATTTCTTTCATTTCATTCCCTAAACAACTCAATATTCAATTTTACAAGTCTTGTTCTTTATTCTTTGAAATGAAAACGTATTATAACTGGCTGAATCAGCTGGTTAACAACAATAAGTCTGCTTTTTCGGAGTGGACAAACCTTAGCTGGTTAAACAGCTATACTGCCCACGAAGCACAGGAGAAAAAAGTTGCTTTACTGGAAAAAGCGGAAAACATTTTATTTAAAAGTACCAAACCTTATTATAAACAAATTTCAAACGGGTGCAAACTATGCGGGCTTGGACAATGGAGCTGTTTGTTTATTACCGGGAAGTGTAACGCAGCATGTTTTTACTGCCCGGCACCCCAGCAAGAGGATCACTTGCCAACTACCCAAAACCTGAGTTTTGCCAATCCCGCGGCGTTTGCCGAATACGTGAATCATTTCCAGTTTAAAGGTGTGAGTTTTAGTGGCGGCGAACCTTTGTTGCAATTTGACCGAACTCTGGATTACCTGAAACAGGTTCGCCGAAAATGTAATCCGGAAACCTATGTTTGGATGTATACCAACGGAATTTTGGCCGAAACGCAAAAGTTCAGGAAACTGGCAGCTGCAGGAATTAACGAGGTTCGTTTTGACATTGGAGCCACCGCATTCCGGCTTGATAAAATTGCCGCAGCAAAAGGTATTGTTCCGGTAATTACCATTGAAATTCCGGCAGTTCCCGAAGAACTGGAGCGTTTAAAGAAACTGCTACCAGAAATGGTAAAAGCAGGTGTGTCGAACCTGAATTTGCACCAGCTGCGCCTTACCCAACACAATGTAAAACAGCTATCGAAACACAACTACAACTATATTCATGCGGAGCAGCCTGTGGTTTTGGAATCGGAATTAGCAGCCCTGGAGTTAATTGCTTATGCCCACGATCATTCCATCGATATTGGCATTAATTACTGTTCGTTTCATTTTAAAAACCGCTTTCAGAAAGCCGGATTTCGGAATAAGATAGCCATCGCGCTGGCCGACGATGAAGATGTGCTTACACAAAACGGTTATATTCGTCGTTATACCGACACCGGAATTGGCTACGATTCGATACGGATTTTTGATGAGAAACCCAAATTATTAGCGGTTCAGGAATTTCAGCTTAAGAACAGCACTTATTATTATTCACGCCAGGCAGTGATGAACACAGTTGTAATTGATACAGTTATGAAGAACAAAATTGACCAGCTTCTCGCCGCCGAACCAACAGAAATACCGGATGATCCGTTGCTATTCAGAATATGGCAGCTGGAGTATATTGAGCGGGGATTAAGGGAATACTAATGTGCTGTTTTTATTCCCAGACATTATCCGAATTAAGCGATTAATTTGACTGTCTGAATACACAAACTGCTTTAGATGTGTTAACAATGAACATTATAGATCAATAGATTACAGCTTTCAGAAAAGAATATTTTAGCTGTGCTCTAAAAGATTAAGTTTCCACCTCGTACTTATCCTGTGGATTATGTGCCTTAAAGCTAAAAGCGGCAAGTAACAGGATGATTCCGAGCAAGGTGTAAATTGCAAACGAATAGCTGCCCAAATGTGAATGCGACAAGCTAAATACAATGGGGCCCAGGGCACTAAAGAATACGATAATGGCCATCACAAACCCCGTGATTTTACCCAGGTGATCGCGACCATAGAAACGGGGCCAGGTAACACTTAACAGCACATTGTACATACCACTTGGTATTCCGCTGCCAATTATAAAGGCATAGTAGTAAAATCCATCGTTGATGTTGGCCAGCGAATACAATGCAACCAATTCTCCGGCTAACAATAAATAAAGCAGGTATTGTAATTTTATTCTGTCGCTAATCCAACCGCCGAAAAAGGCCAGCGTAACAGATATCAACGAAATAGGAATAAAAACCGATAAGGCACGTTCTTTGTCAATTCCGGCCTCGCCAAATACCGAAGTCAGGTGGAAAATATATCCGGTTAAAAACAATGCATATACTGCCACAGGCAACACAAATAACCAAAAGGTCAAACCGCTGCGTGCTTCTTTCAGCGTAAATTGCTTAAATGGTTTAATGATTACATCGTGCTCCTTGTTACCGTGTTTTTCTCCGTCGGGAATCTGATTACAATCTTCGGGATTATCGCGGAAAAAGATAAAAACAAACAAAAAGAACGCTACACCAATTGCCAGCGCCATAAGCAACCAGGCCCAGCGCCATGAGGTACCTTCAATCAGCATATCGAAAGTTAGGGGGGCAATGGAAAAACCCAGCGAAACAAACACCGACGAAATACCGTTTACCAGTCCCCGTCGTGCTATAAACCATTTCATCAGCATATTTCGCGACACCATGGTAATTACTCCCTGACCCGAAAAACGCAACATAAAAAAGAACAAAATGCAGGTTGCAATAGCAATTCCCACATACATGTTTGAATTTTCAGGAACAATGGCTTTTATGATCCGGTCGGATTGGCTAAACAAAACCAGTACAAATCCCATTAAAAGCGCGGCTGCCATTCCTACCCAGCGCGCACCGTATTTATCGTATAATTTACCGGCATAGGTAAGAATAAACGAACTTCCGATGGTGCCAAACATATAGGCTGTGCTGATCTGGTCGCGGCTAATGCCAATGTTTTCGATCAAATAATCAGTAAATGTTGAAACGCCTGTTGTTTGCCCGGGTGCACTGCACAATACTCCAATAGTAGCGGCAAATAAAATCACCCAACCATAAAAGAAAGGCACCTTTGACGGATCGAACGGGAAATTGTTGTATTTCTGTTTGAGCTTCATTACTGCAAAACTACTTATTGTTTAGCAACACGAAGTACACTCGATGAACAGTGGTAGTAATGATAATGATTTGTTATAGGTTACCAGAAGATTGATGGAGATTGAGTATAAATTGGAAACAGATTGATGGGATTTTTATATAATTTATTTCAGCAGAAACAAATACTTTTCAATACCTGACGTTATTGACCACGAATCAAACTCATAGTTGTGGCCTGTGGTAACAATTACAGTATTTAGCGTCGGGAAAATATAAATAAACTGGCTGCCAAACCCGTTGGCCCAAATACAGGGATACTGCTCACCTGCTGTTTTTAGCGTGAGGTTCCACCACTGATAAGCGTAATCATCGCCCGGAATATGCGTGTGCGTTTTTAAACTGGTCGACTTATTTATCCAATCTTCGGATACAACCTGCTCACCTCGAAATTCTCCTTTATTCAAAACCATTAATCCGATTTTTGCCAGCTCGCGAGGTGTAATTTCCAGCGAGCCGGCCACACACGGATACCCTTTTTGTTTGCCAATTTCCCAGTTGTAATGTGATATTTGCAAAGGTTTAAACAAATATTCTTTAGCAAACTCATCGGCAAACATGCCGGTTTTCTTTTTAATAATGGCCCCCAGCAATTCAGTATTTCCTCCATCGTATTGAAATTTACTACCCGGTTCGTTATTCAATTCGCGTGACAGGATTGTGACAATGCGATCGTTACTTACATATAATTCATCGTCGTTTGGTGTTAAACCGGAAGACATGGTTAATAAATGCTCGAGCGTAATTCGCTTGTCAAAATCCGGCGCTTCCAGAATCGTTGTAACCGGCTCATTTAAATCGGTAATAAATCCCTTATCCACTGCAATTCCTGTAAGTAGCGAGGTAATACTTTTGGTTGTTGATTCAGCCTGATGAAGTGTGTTTTGTTCGTATCCATAAAAATATTCTTCGCAGATCAACTTATTGTTTCTAATCATCAGAAAGGAATTAATACGTCCATAATCTCCGGCAACAATTTCCGGTATTAATGAATAGATAAACACAGAATCTTCTTTGTTAATCGAATTTCCAACTGTTAACAAATCATACTGTTGTTGAGGTTTCCGGCGAGTATATTTGTAATCGGCTTCATGGCATCCGGGAATTGCTTCAGTCAAAAAACGGACTACTTGATTATTTTTCACCAGAGTTACAGAATCAAAAGGCTCGCCCACACATGCAAAACCTCCTGTAATTGTATTCCCGGCATGCTCTCCCAGATAAGTACAATTCCAATTCGGCACATAAAATCGAATGGAATTTTCGTCGATTTTCAAACTATCGATTTGAAAGCCGGAATCATAAAATCCATTATCCGTCCAGTAGCCTTTTACGCAAAAGCTGTCGGCACTCGTTATCTGCACATAGAATTCTTTGTTGGGATTATCCGGATGCGGGCCTTCCCAGAATCCTTGAAAAGAATAGCGATTTGTATGGGGAGAGCATGAAACAACAAGTAAAGCAATGGTTAATATACCTACTAAACGAAACATGTCGGTTAAATTTGGTTTTACTCAAATTTACGCTTGTTTACTATCGTTTGCAACAAGTATTGACGAACAACACCAAAAGGTGTATAAATGGCTGAGAACCTAAGCTAAACATCAAAATACCTTATTCTGGTTTCTGACAAACTACCTCAAATTTTATCCCGTCTGGAGCTTTAAAGAAAACCGCATAATAATTCTCGTGGTACTCGGGATACAAACGTGGCGCGCTTACAATAACCGCATTCATTTCCACTAATTGGGCATAAACGGCATCAACTTCTTTGCGCGTTACAGCTTTAAAAGCCAGGTGATGCAGTGCTCCGGGGCGGCGGCGGTGAACAACTTCATTTTTTAACGATTCGCGTGGAGAAGTAAGTGCAATACAAAGATTTGGATGCGAATATTCCACCACGTGTTTATCGTGCGAAGCAATGTACGCAGCTGTTTTCTTATCGGGACTAAAACCCAGCAAAGGCAAAAACTGGTCGTAGAATGAAACGGTTTGTTCCAGATCTTTTACTGTAATTTCAATGTGATCGATAATGGGTTGCATGGTTTTTATTTACAAAGATGTAAAATAAAAACGAACCCGCTTTAACCAATAACCGATGCAGCCGGTGTTGTCCCTTCCAGCTTTATCTGGTAAGGCCAGTTTTCTTCAGGCGTTTCTTCGGCGTCATTTCCCCAATTGAAAACGATTGGCCAGTGCTCTGTTGGCGCACCCATAACTACCAACCATAAATACTCGGTATTTTCAGGAACAGTAAAACTAGTACTGCTTTCATGTGCATTTTGCATGTCGCCATATACACGGCTGCCATCTGTTAACGAAGCCACAAAACCATATCGCCAGCCCGCTTTATCTACTTTTACAGCGTTATAACCATGGGCTCCGGCAATTCCTTTAAAATCTAAAACAACCTCGGCACCGGCTTCCGGAACATTTAACTGAATTCCGTTGTAGCCGTAGTTTTGCGGACAATTTTCAGCTGTTATTTTGTACCAACCATCAGATGCAGTTTCTAATTTGCACTGATGCTGATTGGCGTATTGATGTGCTACTTCCTCTACCCGATCAAGATCCCAGGTTATAAAACGACGTGATGCATCGAACATTTCAGCATTAAATTTTTCCTGATCGGTTTCAGTTATACGCTTGTAAGTAGTAACAGGATCTTCATTTTCCTGCGTATTATGATATATTTTCCCGAGAAAATCTTTTCCGTGAATCTGCGACCAATATTCCAACACATATGGCGAGTGGTACATGTTTATTGGATGCAAAAACGCGTAATTGGTTTGCTTCATAAAATCTACCAGGTGGTAATTTTCAAATGTCATCCATTCGGGATAAACCTGCCATAATGAATACTGTGCTGCCATCTCCATAATTGGTCCGTTTGGTCCCGTTCCTGCATCGGCATTTGATACATACTGAAATGAATGTGCCAGCTCGTGTGCCAATGCTCCATACGGTTTTTTATTGATGCGAACGGCGGGTGTCCAGAGCATTCCGACTGTGTCTTCTTCCCCACCACCAAAGGCAGTTGCTTCATCGCCACCAAAAACAATAATCAACATTTTATATTTATCAGTAACCGAATTCCCTTTCTCCACAATCTTCAGTTCATCGACATAATAGTTGTAAAATCGCTCGCATTCTGCCAATGCTTGCTTCGGATCGAAACGTTTGGATGAGTCGGGATTTGCCATCGGATCATCGCCGTATTCTTTTGCCCAAAAAAGCGCAAAATTAGCACTCTCAGCCATATGTTTGTAACTGTATTCGCTTTCAGGGTTTGAGAAATCATTACCCTCAGGAACTTTATAAATGTTCTGCGGAATATGGAGTTCCTTTTCAATTTTAGTTTCGCTGCTGCACGATTGAAAAAGCACAAAACAAACAAACACAAGAAAAATGATTGATTTAGGGGAAATAGATTTCTGTTCAGACATAACTTTATGAATTAGGTGTGAAAACTACGAAAAATAGAATACATAATAATTTTGAAAAGTGTTAATAATTAGACTATTATGACATTTGTTAGTGTAATTTCACTAAAAATAAAAAAGCCACCTGAATTTCAGATGGCTTTTTCTACTTGATCTCAGGTATCTATTTCCTTTCCTTATGAACTTCCTGACTGTGTTCGTGGCCATGCTCTTGCGCATCTTCCAGAATCTCTTCGTATTCTTTTTTCGTAATCTTTTCTGCTTTGTATCCTTTCTTTTTGATGGCTGCTGCCAGTTTATCATCCGTGTTTTTTCCTTCTTTGTATTCAACAAAAATGGTATTCGACGCATGATCAACTTTTAAGTCTTTTACACCTTTTTCAAATTTCAGGTACTCCGTAACTGTTTCTTCACACTGAGCGCAATCCATGTTACTTTTGAAACAAACCACTTTGTTTCCTTTTTTCTGTGCAAATGCTTCATTACCGGCAAGACCGATGAACATTGCAACAGTCATTAGTAATATTATTTTTTTCATCTTGTATAAGTTTTATGCCTCAAGCTTATTGCTTTTAGCAGGTTATTCATAATTCAAATTAAAACGTAATCCCAGGTATATTTTCCTCCCCATTGTTGGACCCCAAATATTAGTTGCACTAAAGCTATCACCAAACGGATTATCAGCACCATCAATCGGATTTTTTTGTGTAAAATCAGTCAAATTTTCAACACCCAGGTAAATATTCCAGTATCGGAAATATTTGGTAATCTGGGCATTCATAATAGTGTATGACGAGAATTCAGCAAAATCATTGGCCATGTTTGCTCTTTCCATCCATTCTTCATAAACATACGGAATTCGTCCGCCTCCATTAAACTGGATCGTATAATCGAACATCCATTTTTTCAGATTGGTGGTGTAATTCAGGTTTATCAAACCTTTGTAATCACTGGCTAACGGTGCATCTTTTAATTCGCCGCCAATGGTTTCTTTAATGTCGTTAACACGGTAAGCCAGCAACATATCCAGTCGTTCAATAGGTTGCCACCTTACATCAAACTGTAAACTGTTGGCATAAGCTTTTTCTGTTGATGGTAACAGGTAAATAAAGTCTGAAGACGTTTCTCTGTCTGCCACTAATTTTTGCTGAAAATCGGTGCGAAAGAATTCAGCATTGATTGTCATATCGCGCCCAAGCAATTGGTAATTCTGTATAAATGCAAAACCAAAGTTCCAGGCTTCTTCCTGCATCGCATCTTCGTTCCAACTTATTTGCCGCGAGTTAGCCAATAAGTATGTATTTTCGGAAATAACATTAGCGGTGCGGTATCCTTTTCCGACACTAGAACGAATGGTATAATGATCGGCAAAACGATAACGGAAATGCATGCGTGGTGTAACAAAGTTCCCGAATATATTATGAAAATCGGCTCGTAAACCAGCCATTAATGTAAGATTTTCATTAGGTTTAAATGTGTACTCGGTAAATATACCGGGAACTTTTTCAGTGCGCTGCACATCCTGGTTGTAGAGCATTTCATTAAAATCGTCGTAGATAAAACTTGCCCCACTATTCAGCACATGAATGGCAGCTTCATCTAAATCCTGCGTATAAATTACACTTCCGTAAAACCGTGTTTCATCAGCATCGTAAGTTGTTAATCCATAATACGATTCTGTTTCATGACGTGTAAAATTGGTTAGAATTGCCAGTGCACGATGATTATCTTGTGATACAATTCCGGATTTAAAAAACGCATCTACACGGTTATTTACAACATTTACACCGTAAGGATTATCGATTGACGGTGTCATATCCCTGTTGGCACCAACCTGGCCTCCCATTCGATCGTCCCAAAGCAGAGTAACCCCGGCTTGTGCCATTCCTCCTTTGTGGTTATTATATTTCCAGCGGTTAGCTACCTCGTAGGTTTTCGACAAAGGCGAATCAAGGAAACCATCGTGGTTATGATCGTTTTCTTTCGAAAGATCGCTGGCATGAACAAAAATACCTGTTGTAAGTGTGTCTCCTTTTATTTTAATATTTGTATTGCCATTAAATTCATAACGGCCTTCATTGTTGCCATAAACATTTAAAAAGACTTTCTCATTGCTGTCCGACTTTTTTAATTCTGCATTTATTTGTCCGGCAATCGATTCATAGCCATTTAACACCGAAGCAGCTCCTTTCGACACCTGAATGGATTCCAGCCAGGGACCAGGAATGTATGTTAAGCCAAATGTAGTGGCCAAACCACGCAAGTTTGGAATATTTTCAATCTGCAATTGGGAGTAGGTTCCGTCAAGTCCTAATAATTTAATTTGTTTAGCTCCTGTAACCGCATCACTGTAGCTCACATCAACCGAAGGATTGGTTTCAAAACTCTCTGCCAGGTTACAGCAGGCTGCCTTGTGTAATTCAGCACCACTAATGCTTTCTGTCTGAATTGGGTTGATAACTGATAAATATGTGCCACGGTCTTTTTTCACCACTGTTACTTCCTCCAATTCCAGGTTTGGTTGAAGCACTACCTCAATTGGATCAGAATCGTTCACCTGAATGGTTTGTGGCTCGTAACCAACAAAACTAAAAACAAGCTTTTGCTCTCCTGTTTTCATTTTTAATTCAAAACTCCCGTCTGGTTTTGAGGCGGTTCCATTGCTGGTGCCTTCCCATACTACATTTACTCCCGGGAGTGGTTGTTTCCCATTCTCATCATTGCCAAAAACAGTACCAGAAATTGTTTGAGCATTTAAAAAGGATGGAAATAATATCAATAAAATTACTATGTGTTTTTTCATTATTCTTAAGATCTAAAATTCAAATGAGTACATTCCGAACATTTTTCGAAATTCACTAATTCAATACTGCCATTCTTAAAGCAGCATATGCTGTAAAAACAGAATAAATCTTAAGCTAACGATGGAATTTTAAGTTTTTGAATTTGGATAAGAAAATCCAGTGAAGATGAAATTTTAGGAGGCGGATCAGTGTATAACCAATCGGTGATATTATCTTCTGAATTAATGTTTAGTTCCTCAAGAAGTTCTGAGCTAAACACTTTTAATACCACAGGCTGAGTGGCAACAAACTTTATTTCATCATCAACAGCCTTATCTTTTAATTTGAGAAAAATGGATTTAGGAGATTCGCAACCACAAGAGTTGCAGTGATCTTCCTCACATGCATGACATTCGTGACAATCTTCTTCAGCGCATACAATTTCATTATTTTCCTGATCGTGTTTGTGGTGTTGGTGAAACTCAGTTTCACAAGTTGCAGGTTTAATAATTATGCTTGTGTATTCTTCTCCCGAGCATGTACAGTGGCTTTTATATACAATAAATCCTGTTGATGAAAACAAAAATATCATCATCAGAAATGTAATTGCAATGTTTTGTAGCCATTTCATAGTACAAATATAACGTAGAAAATTACTTTGTTGTTGTTAATAGCTTGTTAAACCTTAGTTATGATAAAAATTCAATAACAGTTAAAAAGAACCGGGAAGTGCATTACTCCCCGGTTTGATATTTTATAAGCCTAAAACTTCTGCTCCCTGTTCGAAAACGATATCGCGCGGAATACCGGCCTCTCCTATCCGGTCCAAATCTTTTTGAAGTGCTTCGCGAATAAAGCCTTTTTCTTCGATCATACTTTTTGCCGTTTCATAGTCGCCGTCACCCTGAATTTTCAGAATGGTTTCCGACAGGTTCATCATGGCAGCTTTCATTTTATCGTAATCTACCCGATAGGTTCCTGTAGCTTCGTCGCGTGTAAAAGCTCCCATTTCCTGGAAATAATAGAAACGCATCATATTGGCCTTGCCGTGTGCACTGGCGGCGCCAAACCGTACCGAACGGAAAATACCTGCCATAAACGTAACGAAGTTCTCCATCATGTCTTTTTCACCCAGTTCGCCCATTTCGTTTAGCTGATAAACACACCACAATCCCAAAATATCGGCTTTACTTTCTTCAATTGAAGTGTAGGCATCTTTTAAGGCTTCGCGAACGGTTGCACTGTGGTCAACGGTATTTCCCAAACCAAGACCGTGCGCCACTTCATGAAACATGGTGTTTTCAAAGAAAGCGTCGAATTTCACATGCTGGCGCTGATCTTCGGCAATTAATAAATCAGCAATTGGAACCAAAATTTTATCAAATTTCGCCTGCATCGAATTTTTCAGCTGCAATTTACGGCTACCTTTTGTTTCGCGCACCTCTTCATCATTCGGAAGGTTGATGGCGATGGTTTTACTTCCGGCGTTACAATCGCCTGCGTAATAAATGGCATCGTAAACATTCATATCCGAATCAACACCCGGAGTTTCGTCTTTGTATGGCTGCTCGCAAGGCAGTGCTTTTTGCAAACCCGGCAATAATGCTGCATATTTCTCCAATTTCTGGCTCCAGTCTTTATCTTTTACAAGGATAAACGATTCGTGCGCTGCTTTGTAACCGTACAATTGATCTTCGTAATTCTCAATTGGCCCAACAATAAACTCGATGGTATTGTTTTTCATTTCCATCCAGGCAACATCACTGGCATAATAATCATCGGTAAGCAATGCTTTTGAGCGTTCTTCCAGGTATTTTTTCAGTCCGGCATCTTCGGCCAACTCGGCAGCCTGCAATAGAAGATCTGCAGCCTTTTTAATTTCGTCTTCGAATGCAATGTGGTATGGAACGGATTTTAAAGCACCATCTTCGTCGCGTCGTATCAAAGTATACAGACTAGTTTTTGTTTCGTCGCTCCAGGCTTCAAATTCTTCTTTGGTCATATCGGCCGGATAAAAATTTGCACCTGCAGGTTTCTGATCATAGCCGGGTAAAAATGGTTTATTCGCGTTTAAGCGCTCCCACGGACCATAATTCAACTTTATAAATTTCAGGGTATATTCATCCCAATTCTGGCTGAGCAACTTGTCATTGTCTCCGTAAGCTTCCTGCCAGTAAATGTCGTTCATTAATTTGGCAGCTTCGAGCAAAATCGGCAACATCTGCTTTTCATTCTGGCTAAGCACGCTTAAATCAGTGGTTAATTTAAACGACACAAATTCGTCGGCCTTTTTTTTAATTTCCGGATTCACTTCCATTTTTGTGTTTTCTTTTGCATCTTTTTTTGTGCTTGTAGAACAACTAAAGAATAGAGTTGTTGCTATAAGCAGCATAAATATTCGTTTCATAGATAACAGTTTTTGTTTGCTTTCAAAGCTAAAAAAAGCAACTGCTATATGAAAGCGAATAAGAAAGCATTTCTCGATTATCATTCATATTTTCGAATGTTATTGAACAAAATTCGATGATAAAAGTTAAAAAAGCAGACTTAACAGCTGAAAAATGACCATTCGTGAATAATTTAACTAGACTGAATTAACTTTGCACGCGTATTTTCATCTGTTAAACAGCGTATGAATATTACATGTATTTAATAATTGTCGTGTATGTCATTTGTCGTACACGTTTCATAAAAATAAATTATGAATAATCTACTAAAAGGAAAAAGGGGAATTATTTTCGGGGCGCTAAATCCCGATTCAATTGCCTGGAAAGTGGCAGTAAGAGCACACGAAGAAGGAGCCACAGTAACATTATCAAATACCCCGGTTGCTATTCGCATGGGCGAAACAAACCAGCTGGGAGAGCAAATTAATGCCGAAGTTATTGGTGCGGATGCAACCAATGTTGAGGATCTTGAAAACCTGATCAAAAAATCAATGGAGGTTTTGGGTGGCAAAATTGACTTCATTTTACACTCTATTGGTATGTCGCCAAACGTAAGAAAAGGACGCCATTACAGTGATTTGGATTACAACTACCTTGACAAAACCCTCGATGTATCTGCGGTGTCTTTTCACAAAGTACTTCAGGTGGCACGTAAAATGGATGCCATTAACGAATGGGGATCGGTAGTTGCCTTGTCGTATGTTGCAGCACAGCGTTCGTTCTTTGGTTACAATGATATGGCCGATGCAAAAGCCCTGTTGGAATCGATTGCCCGCAGTTTCGGTTATATTTATGGCCGTGAGCGTAATGTTAGGGTAAATACCATTTCGCAATCGCCAACCATTACCACTGCCGGAAACGGAGTAAAAGGTTTTGATCGTTTGCTGGACTTTTCGGAAAGAATGTCTCCACTTGGAAATGCAACCGGCGATGAGTGTGCCGATTACTGTATTACACTTTTCTCTGACCTGACAAAGAAAGTTACCATGCAAAACCTTTTCCACGATGGTGGTTTCTCGAACATGGGTATGAGTTTGCGTGCGCTTGAACAATACGAAAAAGGATTAGATAAAATCTGTGCCTGCGACAACGACAGACCACATGCTGACGAGCATCGCTACGACTAGTAAAAACAAAAAGATATAAATCTTGAGGCCGTTTCAAAAACAGTTTTGAAACGGCCTTTAATTTATCTTTTTAGTCGAATAATCTGTAACGCTTATTTAGGACTAGTCAATGTAAATACAATTGAATATCTTAGCAAAGAAATCATTGAATTTACAGAATGAGTTTAAAAATAATTTTTAGAGGAAAAGTCTTATTAGCCATAATTGTTTTTACTTCAATTACCTGTACCGGAATTATTTACACCTCAATAAAGAGCTTACAACTTGACCGCGAACACCTTTCACTGCTCGATCTCTCGAAAAATATTGATCTCGAGATTTCACAGAGCAGAATATTTTTAGATGACTATTTTTTATTCAACGACACCCTTAAAAAAGCAAGCGTCTTAAATTGTTTTACAAACACAAATAGCTACATCATTTCGCTTGACTCATTAATTAGTGAAAAATACAATGGCAACCGTGAGTCTGAGTTGCTAAAATCGCTTGAATCAGTTACTAATCAGGTTGAAGAATTGCAAATTGAGTTATCAGAATCGCTGCAAAACCATGCGGCAATTTTTGATGCGACCATATTAGGTAACTATCACAGTTTTAAAATTGCCTATCAGGATCTAAACAAAAGGATTGACAACCACATACTTTACGAAAATACCAGTTTCAAAAAAAGGGTATTTACCCTCGTTCTTTTAACTTTTTTTCTACTGTTGGTTTGTATTTATCTGATTCATCGAATAATCAACTCATACAATGCTATTGAGAAACAACAAGCACTCAGATCGCTTGAAGTTGAATTTAAAGAACGGAAAAGAATAGCTGCTGACCTGCACGATGGACTGGGCTCAATTCTGTCTAGTATTGCTCTTTTTATAAAGCTAATTGAAAAAGATTGTACAAGTAATAAAGAGAATAAAAGTCTGGTTCAGGTTAAAGAGCTATCGGGAATAGCTTTAGAGAACCTGGAAGCCACAATAAATAATCTAAATCCCTCTATTCTTAACAAATACGGATTAATAAAGTCGTTGGAGATTATATGCGATAAAATAAATGATATTGGAAAAGTTACCTGTACCATTAACGCTACTAATTCAGATATGAAATTAGAACCTAATATGGAACTTAACGTGTATCGTATATGTAATGAGTTAATAAATAACACGCTTAAACATTCCGGCGCATCAAAATTATTCATCAATATTCAACAAATTAAAAAGGTAGTAAGTATATTGTATCGCGATAATGGAAAAGGATTTGACCCGAACATTATTAATACTTCTGATGAAGAAAAAATGGGATTACGAAATATTATTAACAGGATTGAATCGCTTGGTGGGAAATTTGAAATTAACAGCGGAGAAGGAAAAGGAGTAGAAATCATGTTAAATTTTAAGATATAACTCATTCACATGAAAAAAACAACTACCATAATTGTTGACGACCATAAAATATTCAGAGATGGGTTGATCATGTTATTGAGTAATTTCGATTTTGTCTCGGTTGTTGGACAGGCATCAAATGGGGAGGAATTTTTAGAGCTTCTTGAGAGTGTGACTCCTGAGATTGTTTTAATGGATATAAACATGCCAAAAATGAATGGTATTGAGGCAACAAAACATGCTCTCAACAAGTATCCGGAAATCAAGATAATTGCCCTAACTTCTTTTGCCGATGATGAATACATCGAACAAATGATATCAGCAGGAGTAGAAGGTTACATGCTGAAGCGCTCAGATATTGAAGATTTTGAAAAAGCCATAAAAAAAGTAGCTGCAGGTGGTAGCTACTTTTCTTCGGAAATTATAAAAGTTATTTCGCGGAATTTATACAAAGCCAAAGAGCGCAAATCTGGAGAGAAAATGCTTTCTAATTTTACTTCGCGCGAGAAAGAGATTTTAAGCCTGATTTGTAAAGGATTAAACAATGAACAAATTGCCGAGTTAATTCATTTAAGCCCCAAAACAGTAGAAAAGCATAAAAGTAACCTATTTCAAAAAACAGAGACATTTAACACTGTTAACCTGGTTATTTATGCTTTTAAAAACCAACTTATCGATTTATAACAACCTATTAACAGGTAACCAGTAGTTTATATTCCAATGTTTTACCTGTTTTTATTAACTACTGCCAGGACCGCCACCTCTCCTCGACCGTCTCTCTTCCATTAGTTTTTGGTACTTTTCAAACTGTTCTTCGTTCAGAATTTCTTTAATTTCTTTTTCCCTGTTAGCTCTTAGCTCCGTCATTTTTTCACGAATTTTCGTGCGGTCTTCTTCATTTTGCATTTCCTGACGCATAGCCATCATTTCTTTATTTGAGGCGAGCAAGACCTTTCCAATTTTCTCTGCTTGCGCATCGTCAAGATTAAGTTCAGTTTTGTACAGTTCGGTTTGTCTTTTGGCCATATCTTCAGGATTGAAATCGCGTTGCCCTCCCCTGTTTTGAGCCATAGACATCGTTGTTCCTATCAGAACAACCATTACAATTAATGCTATTTTTCTCATGCTATCTGTTTTATTATTAAAAATCAGAAGCTTAGACCGAAAACTAGAGTGAAAGTTTAATTTTGGGAGGCTTCGTTTTATATGTTAAAACTAAAATTTAATCCAAAAATATCCGCTGTTAACCAATGATTCAATAGTTCTTGTTTTTGCAGTGCGTAGTAAATTCTGATTTCTACATGCTCTTTTTCTAATGCTGTTAATCCGGAATAAACCCTTGCCAGATGTGCTCCATCTCCATTCAACTTGATAAACGCTTCTTCCTGCAAGTAAAATTGCATGCCCCAGTCCGTTATTGCTGGAAATTTAATACGAAACGAGTGTCTATAACGGAAATGGTTTTTAAGTACTTTATAATTCCTGTACTCAAAACGATTGTATAAATCAAATTCAAATTTTCCGGCATCTTCTCCAAGGTCAGCAAAAAGCATCGGACGGTTTTCCTGAAGCCAGTCACCATTTTGTAGGTTTGCATAAGAAATTCGGAATCCTGCTCCATATTTTAACCAGTTAAAAACCTGGTGTCCAATAAATATGTCTCCGTATTTCAAATCAAGTGTTGATCTTGTTGTGGAATAATGAACTTTTTCTGAAACTTCAATATCAATTTTATTCCAAGGATTTACGTTAACCTGGTTCTTATTCCATAGGACAAAACCACGTTCCTGAGCAGTTGCTGTAAAACTTATAAAAAGCAGAAAAAGCAGAATCCATTTTATCATGGTCACAAAAATAGAAAACTCCAAAAATTTCTTTCATCATCCGAAACAATTAGTCGCAATCCCGTTCATTTCATAAAAAATATTTAGCAGTTCACGTTTTATTTTCTTCATATCGTACCTATAATAGTTTGCGGGTGTGAAAATATTTGTACTTTTAGACCATAATCGTCGAAAATAATAGAAAATGAAAACGAGTTCGAAACAACAAATTATAGAAGCTGCCGGTGTAACTTTTGAACGCTATGGTTTTAAAAAGACAACCATGGACGACATTGCATTTGCAGCCGGAAAGGGAAAGAGCTCGCTTTACTATTATTTTAAAAATAAGGAAGAGGTTTTTGAGGCCGTTGTTGCACACGAAGCTGAAATTTTGGTTAACGAGATTAACTCTTCATTAACCACTTCATCTTCAGCCGTTGACAAATTAACGAATTATGTAACAACAAGAATGAAAAGGTTTGTAGAACGGGGAAACCTGGCTACTGCATTAAACGATAACTTTTTGGCAACATTTTCTTTTATTGAAAAGATACGAAATAACTATCATGATTTTGAAGTTGAAATGATTGCCAAGATTATTAATGACGGGATTCAAAGAGAAGAATTTAAATCGATTGATGCCACATTTACCGCAGAAGCAATTCTTACGTGTATGATCGGTTTTGAGGTTCCTTTACTTACAAAATCACAAACTATCGAAGACTCTGTAAGCAAGATTAGAAGCGTTATAAATATGTTCCTTTATGGGATATGCACCTAAAATTTTTTGCACAAATTATCGAATATTTTAGATATATATTCGAATTATACAAAAACAATAAACAAAACAGAAATAAAATGAAACGGGAAATGAATTTTTTAAGAAGATCATTAATCATGATCATGGTAACAGGAGCATTATCACTTGGTACTACTTTAATTGCAAATGCTCAAATGAGTTATGGTGTAAAAGTAGCTGCAGGAGCTGCCTGCCAGTCTGACCTTTTAAGAATTGCAGATAACTGCGATGCTGTGTTTAGCCCAACTTTTGGTTTAGTTGGAAAATATCAGTTTACTGATGGATTTGCTTTAAAAAGTGGACTTGAATACCAGCTGAAAGGAAGGAGCTACACCGAGGAGAACATAGATATGTCGGAGAAGCTGCAATATTTAAGCTTACCTGTAAAAGCAGAGTTTTCTGCCGGAGAAAAGGCAGGATTAAAAAAAGGACAACGTGTATATTTTGCTGTAGGTCCCTATTTAAGCTATTTGCTTGATGCAGAGTTAGAAATCGACGACGTATACTCAGACCTGGGAAATGACACTAAAAATTTTGATGCAGGATTAGGTTTTGAATTGGGAATGGAATTTCCGGTATTCAATCAGAAAGCGCTTCAAATTGGATTAAACTACGACATGGGATTTGTTGAGGTTTATAAATCAGCACCCGACCTGCACAACAAAATGGCATCAATCAGTTTAGGATTCCTTTTTTAAAAAATAGAACAGAAAACACTGCGCCAACAATTTGGCATAAAAAAGCCGGCTAATATTTATTAGCCGGCTTTTCATATTATAGTGGTTTATTACTTTCTCTTTGGCGTTTGAACACCACGTTGTTTAGCCATTTCTTCGAGACGTTTTTGGAAGTTCGAAGGCTTTTTACCTGGTTTCTTTTTATTGGCTTGCAGTTGTGCCCTAATCTTCTCATCATCAACAAACGAGCGGATCAGATAAGTTTGTCCAATAGTAATCAAGTTGGCAAGGAAATAATAGTAACTCAATCCTGATGGATAACTATTCAATAAGAAGAAGAACATTAATGGCATCATGTACATCATTGTCTTCATTCCCGGCATTCCCTGGCTGGTGGTAGCCGACTGACTTAACTTCGTTGAAATAACAGTTGTAATTGTCATTAAAATGGTAAACAAACTAAGGTGATTACCCATTAAGTTTCCTATCAGTGGAATGGTGAAATCCCAACTTAGTATCGAATCATAGGTCGATAAATCATTTGCCCATAAGAAACTCTCGCCTCTCAACTCAATAGATGTTGGGAAGAAAAAGAACATCGCAAATAAAATAGGCATCTGTAATACCATTGGCAAACACCCTCCCATTGGGTTTACACCGGCCTTTCGATATAGTGCCATAGTTGCCTGCTGTTTTTCCATGGCTTTTTCCTGCCCCGGAAATTTTGCATTTATTTCATCAACCTCAGGCTTTAATGCACGCATTTTTGCCTGCGACATATATGATTTGTAAGTGAATGGGAACAATACCACTTTAATCATCAGTGTAAGCAGCAAGATAATGATACCGAAGTTATCAATAGAACGACGTAACCAGTTAAATACAGGAATAATTACGTATCGGTTTACCGGACGTACAATTGCATATCCCAAATCGATCTGGCGTTCCATGTCAAGCCCGAATTGTTTCAGGGTCTGGTAGTGGTTTGGACCGAAATAGAACTGCATACCGATTTTTTCGTTTTGAGTTCCGTTAAAAGGAACAGCAATATCAGCTCTGAAATTTCCTAAGTAATTCTGGTTGTTTTCGTAATCGTATTTTTCCTGACGAACCTGAGCATTCGAGAATGGTTCGTCACCAATTATAGTTGAATTAAAAAACAGCTGTTTAAAACCGATCCATTTAACTTTGGTAGACAGGTTTTCTTCGTCTGATTTGTTTTTGTCAAGATTATCCACTTCATCCTCAAAAAACTTATAGGTCATATAAGTATAGCGGTCTTCACCAAATCGAGAGTAGTGCTCCTGACGCGGAACATCGAAAGCCCAGCTAAAATTAAGGTATGATTGATTTCTTGAAATGTAGCTGTTCATGCCCTGCATATTCACATCAAAATCAACCATAAAAGAGTTGTAGCTCAAAGAGTATACATATTCGATGTAATTACCCGGTGCTACTTCTAATCGGAAAGAAACGGTTTCTTTTCCTCCCGGATTTTCTTTATTGAATTTAATTCTTCCCTCGTCGCCTTTTGGCACTTGAGGACCGTTTACTACAACATTTTTTGAACCACCTACTTGTTCAAAAAACAGATTATCAGTGGTTATACTTCTGTTCTGTGCAAAGAAATTTAAACCAAATTGTGTTTCAGGACCATCGAAAAGTATCAGTTGTGTTGAATCATATCTTTCATAATCTTTCAACTCAACCGAGTAAATCCGACCTCCTTTATTCGAGAAGGTGATTTTTACCTGGTTATTTTCAAGGGTTGTAAACTCTTCGGTACCAACAGATGCGGCACCAAAAACGCCAAGCTCTTCTGCTTTTTCCTTCATTATTTGATTTTGAACTGCAGTATCGGCTTCCATTGCCGCTTTTTGAGTTTCTTGCTGTTCCTGCATTTTCTGCAGCTCCAGCGCTTGTTGTGCTTCAACTTGAGCTATGGAATCGCGTCGTTGCTTTGCAGCTTCAACTTCTTCTTTTGATGGCTGGTTGATTAATGAAAATACAACCAGGATCACAAAAATCAAAACGATTCCAATAATCGACTTTTTATCCATTTTCTTTTATTCAGGTAATGAGTTCTTAATAAAATCAATAAACAACGGGTGTGGATTTAATACCGTACTTCTGTATTCCGGGTGGAACTGTACTCCCACAAACCATTTGTGTTCCGGTATTTCAACAATTTCAACAAGGTCGGTATCCGGATTAATTCCTGTTGGTACCATTCCGGCATCGATGTATTGTTGACGGTACGATTCGTTAAATTCATAACGATGACGGTGTCGTTCGTAAACTGTTAATTTATTGTAGGCGTTGCTTACGTTTGAGTTTTCATCAATAATACGACATTCATAAGCTCCCAAACGCATGGTTCCACCATAATTGGTAATGCCTTTTTGCTGTTCCATAAGGTCGATTACCGGATGTGGCGTTTTTGGATTCATTTCTGATGAGTCTGCATTTTCCAGATTCATTACATTTCGGGCAAACTCAATAACGGCAACCTGCATTCCCAAACATATTCCAAGAAAAGTTATATTATTCTCACGTGCATATTGCGCTGCCAGAATTTTTCCTTTCATCCCACGGTGTCCGAATCCCGGGGCTACAATCATACCATGCAGTCCTTTTAATTGCTCATCAATAGTCTCTGGAGTTATTTCTTCCGAATGAATCCAATTAATTTTGACTTTACATCTGTTTTCTGCCCCCGCATGTACCAATGCTTCTGCAATCGATTTGTAGGCATCGTGCAATTCCACGTATTTTCCAACCAATCCAATCTCAACAGTTTGTGTAGGATTTTTATGTCTTTGCAGAAAATCATTCCAGGCTGAAAGATCGATATCTTCATTAATGGTAAGTCCCAGTTTTTTGAGAACTGTTATGTCCAGCTTCTCTTCCAGCATTTTTAGCGGAACATCGTAAATCGTTGGCACATTAACTGATTGGATTACTGAATCCAGTCCAACATTACAGAAAAGTGCAACTTTCTGGCGAACCGATAATTCAATGTCGTGCTCAGTTCTCAACACTAAAATATCGGGCTGAACTCCTGTTTCCAGTAACATTTTCACTGAGTGCTGGGTAGGTTTTGTCTTTAATTCGCCGGTAGCCGAGAGGTATGGAACCAATGTAAGGTGAATTACCAACGACTTGCTTCCAAGTTCCCATTTTAACTGACGAACTGCCTCAATATAAGGAAGCGACTCAATATCACCAACCGTACCACCGATTTCGGTAATAACAATGTCGTATTTGCCTTTCGAGCCAAGAATTTTAATACGTCGTTTAATCTCATCGGTAATATGAGGAATAATCTGAACGGTTTTCCCCAGGTAATCACCACGGCGTTCTTTATCAATAACTGACTGGTAAATTCTACCAGTGGTAACATTGTTTGCTTGCGATGTAGGAGTATTCAGAAAACGCTCATAATGACCAAGATCAAGGTCAGTTTCAGCACCATCTTCGGTAACAAAACACTCGCCATGTTCATATGGATTGAGTGTTCCCGGATCGACATTAATATACGGATCGAGCTTTTGAATGGTAACGTTGTAACCACGCGATTGCAAAAGCCGGGCTAGCGACGAGGCTAAAATACCTTTTCCCAACGACGAAGTAACTCCACCGGTAACAAATATGTATCTAGTTTCAGGCACGGTAAATATCTTTTTATAATTAGAAGCCACAAAATTAATCAATTAATACGAACCGAAAACTAATGAACAGGCAATTTAAGCGATATAGTAAATAGTTAATAACAATAGGTACTTAACAACCCAATTTTATTTAACAATAATTAAGTCGATTTCCTGAGTATATTTCAAATTTCCTGATCAGTAAATCGAAATATCGAAAAACATCAATCGGCAAGAAATGAAAACCGATTAGTTCACAAAAGTGAATACATTTGTAAACAATTTCAACTGTACATTTGTAATCTTTGCGCGACACATAGTTTTGAAAAAGCGCAATAAGCCCTACACGTGAACACTTTAGGCGATTTTACATTTGTATATTTTGTGTAAAAAAAGGCCATTGGTCAATACCAACGGCCTTTATGCAAATAGAAAAACCTTATATAGCAAGAGTTTTTCTCAAATCGATAAACTATTGTAATCTTTTATTTCAACTCTTTTTTGAGTTGTTCTACCCAGTCTTCTACTCGTTGTTTTGTTTTACGAGCCTGATTTTCCTGGTCAATCGGCAATCCGATAAACTTGTCGCCTCGTTGTGCACGCGACGCTTCGAAGGTATATCCCTCAACAGAGGTTTGCCCCACGATAGTTGCTCCACACTCTTCAAGTATTTCTGCCAATAAACCTATGGCATCGCAAAAGTTCTCGGTGTATCCTTTCTGGTCTCCCAATCCGAAAATGGCAAACTTCTTCTTTTTAAGGTCCATTTCTTCCAGATCTGGCACAAATTCATCCCAGTAGTTAGGTAATTCGCCATCAAACCAGGTTGGTGCGCTGAGAATAAAATTGTCATATTTATTCAACACATCTTTGCTTAGCTCTTCAGCATTCACTGCTTCAATCTCTTTCTCGCCAAAAGCAGCAATCACTTTCTCCGCTACCTTTTTCGATTTTTGAGTATTGTAACTGTATATAATTGCGGTTTTACTCATTTTTCCGATTTTTAGTATTCAATTAATTCTTTTGCTGCTGTGTAAATAAGCTCTGTATTTGGTAAGATCGCTTTTTCAAGAATACGGTTGAACCCAACCGGTGTAAATGGCGAACCTACACGTTTAATAGGCGCATCAAGGTATTCAAAACCTTTTTCGTTGATTAGTGCACTTAACTCGCCACCAAAACCACCAAACACTTTGTCTTCATGAACAACCAATACTTTGTTGGTTTTCTTGATCGAGTTCAAAATGGTTTCTTCATCCAGCGGAATCAGCGAACGCAGATCGATAACCTCAACATTAGCCACACCTTCTTCTGCCAGTTTATTAGCAGCGTCAAGGCTTAAGTGAGTTGTATTTCCGTAGGTAAGAATCGTAAGATCGCTACCTTCTCTACGAACACGGGCTTTTCCGAACGGCACCTCAAAATCATCCGGTACTACTGTAGCAGCTTTCGGATCCTGGTAAAGTGCTTTTGGCTCCATAAACATGGTCAAACCTTCCGAACGTAATGAAGTACGCAACAATCCGGCTGCATCATCAGCAAACGACGGATAAACAATACGTACTCCGGGGATGGCAGCCAGCGAACCTTCAATGTTTTGCGAGTGGTACATTCCACCACCGATATAACCACCTGATGCCAGGCGAATAGTCACATTCGGTGAGAATTTACCATTCGATCGCCACAGGTCGTGACTGGTATCAACATACTGTTCCATTGCCGGCCAGAAATAGTCGGCAAACTCAGCTCCTTCAACTACAACACGTATTTTTTTATCGTATCGCGACATTCCGTTGGCTGTTCCAAGAATAAAATCCTCAGCAATCGGGCCGTTAAAAACACGTTTCTCGCCAAACTCGGCCTGCATACCTTTCGATACGTTGAAAATACCGCCTTTATCTTTGTTGGCCATATCCTGTCCCCAGATAAAAGTATCCGGATTATGACGGAACTCGGCTTTTAAAGTCTCGTTAAGTGCTGTAATAAATTTCCTCTTCTCTCCTTCTTCGTTATGCAAACCTTCAGGGTATTTCTCCGTAACGTAAGGATCAGAAAATACATGATCGTAAATCGATGCAGGATCCGGATCCGGAGCAGCCATAGCGGCTTTATGAGAAGCTTTAATTTCAGCTTTTACTTCAGCATCAATTTTATCCAACTCTTCCTCAGTGAAACGCTCGTAACGTAGTAACAATCTTCGGTATTTTGCCAGCGGATCGTATTCTACCACGTAGTTTCTTTCAGCATCTGAACGATAAAGCAAATGGTCATCAGAGTTGGAGTGCGATCCCATACGCACACAGTTAGCCTGCAGTAATACAGGTTTGCTTTCTTCGATGGCGTAACGTTTGGCTTCTGCCATGGCGTTCATCGAATCAAAAACATCTTTACCGTTACAGTGTATAATGCGCAGGTTTTTAAATCCTGTAAAGTTATTGGCCACTTTTCGTTGTGCAGTCTGATCTTTTTTAGGTACCGAAATACCATAACCATTATCCTGAACCACAAAAATTACAGGCAATTCTTCTTTATCGGCACCTGTAATAGCTTCGTAAACGTAACCTTCACTAACCGAAGATTCACCTTGGCTACTAATTGAAACTGCTTTTTCGCCATAGTATTTAATAGCGCGTCCGGTTCCAACAGCGTGCAAGGTGTGGTTTCCTGTCGCCGACGAAACACTGTGCATGTTCCACTCGGGTTTTGCCAGGTGATTCGACATATGACGACCACCACTCGATGGGTCGGTTGCTTTAGAAATACCGTTTAATATGATCTCTTCTGATGTCATTCCGCCCGCAAGAGCAGTTAACATATCGCGATAATACATATATAAGTGGTCTTTCTTTTGTTCAAAATTCTGTCCGATAGCCAGCTGAATTCCATCATGACCGGCATAAGGAGCATGGTACGACCAACCAATAGCCTGTTTCAGATAGTTGGGTGCTTTTTCGTCGAGGGCGCGGCCAACTTTCATTAACCGGTACCAACTTTCTAAAGTCTCCTTCGGAGTTTTCTTAATTGTATATTGCTTTGGTACTTTTAAATCCTTCATAATAAATTATATTGCGCGGTTTATATCAAATTGTTCCAGATGATCAGCAATGCGACGCAGGAAAGCTCCTCCCAGTGCACCATCAACAATACGATGGTCGTACGATAACGACAGGTACATTTTGTGACGGATTGCAATTACATCGCCGCTTGGAGTCTCCAAAACAGCTGGTTTTTTCTCAATAATTCCTGTTGCCAGAATAGCAACTTGCGGTTGGTTGATAATTGGTGTTCCGATAATATTTCCGAACGATCCGAAATTGGTAATGGTAAATGTTCCACCCTGAATTTCGGCCGGATCGAGTTTATTATTACGTGCTGCATCAGCCAGTCGGTTAAGTTCTTTTGTTAAACCAACCAGGTTGCGCTGTTCTGCATTTTTAATAACCGGAACGATAAGGTTTCCATCGGGTTTAGCAACAGCAATTCCAACGTTTACATCTTTCTTCAGGATGATCTTGTCACCGTCAACTGATGAATTTACCATTGGGAATTCGGCCAGAGCAGCAGCAACTGCCTCTGTAAATATTGGCATAAACGTAATTTTATCGCCATATTTTTTCTGGAACGCCTCTTTGTTTTTATTTCTCCACATTACCAGTTCGGTAACATCAGCTTCAACCACTGAAGTTACGTGTGGCGAAACTTGTTTCGACATCACCATGTGGTCAGCGATCAGCTTTCTCACACGATCCATCTCAACAACGGTATCGCCGGCTCCTACTGAAACCGGAGGTGCAACTTTCTTCTCAACAACCGGTGCTGCCGGAGCTGCTGGTTTGCTTTCTGTCTTAGTTGCCGGCTGGGCTGTAGAACTGCCTCTGTTTTCCAGGTAAGCCATAATGTCTTTTTTCTGAACCCGGCCTCCAACACCCGATCCTTCAATACTTTCCAACTCGTCAAACGAAACATTTTCTTCTTTAGCAATGGTTTTTACTAAAGGAGAATAGAAACGGTTTGAAAGTTTTCTACTGTCATCAACCGAAGCATCAGTCGTTTCTGCTTTTGCAGGTGCCTCGTCAGTTGTAGTCTCTGGTTCTGCTTTGCTTTCGGTCGTCTCTGGTTCTGTTTCTTCAACCTCACCATCGAGACTTACAACAGCCAGAACTTCACCAACTGCAACCAGACTATCTTCCGGATAATTAATTTTTGTGATTACGCCATCAACCGGCGACGGGATCTCTGAATCTACCTTGTCGGTAGCAACTTCGAAGAGCATATCATCCTCTTCAATAGTATCTCCCTCTTTTACGAACCATTTAGTAATGGTGCCTTCCTGGATACTTTCGCCCAGTTTAGGCATAACGATATTAAAACTTGCCATAATAAATACTTTAAATCTTTGTTTTGCTATTTGCACTTAATACAACAGAACTAAAATTGAAATGTTCAGATTGCAATTTTAATTTTGTGCAAAAATAGAGTTAAATGTATTTTAACGACGAAAAACGGGGAAAATCGTACTAAAAAGTATTTATCTCAGATAGATTTTATCGAATGACAAAAGTTATATACAGAAATGTACAATTACAAATGTATACTACACTTGTAAAGCGCCGATTAATTCACTAGCCGACTGCATATTATGGCGTTTCAGATAATCTTCAATGCCTTCAACAATCTTCACCGGAATCATCGGGTCTTTAAATATGGCTGTACCAACCTGCACTATGGAAGCTCCTGCCAGCATAAATTCAATAGCATCGGCAGCATTCATTATTCCGCCAATTCCAACAACAGGGATTTTAACAGCATTTGCAACCTGCCAAACCATGCGCAGTGCAATCGGTTTAATTGCCGGACCGGATAATCCGCCAGTTATGGTAGATAAAAGAGGTGTTCTTTTTTCAGCATCAATGGCCATTCCCAAAAAGGTATTTACTAATGATACGGCATCCGCCCCCTGTCCTTCTACAGCTTTGGCAATTTCTGTAATATCGGTAACATTTGGCGACAATTTCACGATCATTGTTTTATCGTAAACTTTACGTACTTCGCGGGTTACCATTTCGGCTCCAGGGCAGCTCACACCAAAGGCCATTCCGCCTTCCTTCACGTTAGGGCACGAGATATTCAGTTCAATGGCATTTATTTTATCCAGTTCATTAACTTTCTCGGTTAAAGCAATATAATCCTCAACAGTAGATCCGTTTACATTTATAATCAATTGTGTATCATAGTCAACAATATCAGGATAAATGTTTTCAATAAAGTAATCGATGCCTTTATTTTGTAACCCCACAGCATTTAGCATGCCCGACGGGGTTTCCGCCATTCGCGGGTAGTTATTACCATCGCGGTTTTTAAGCGTTGTGCCTTTCAGAAAATAACCTCCAAGCAAGCCTGGCTCAAAGAATTCAGCTGTTTCGCGTGCAAATCCGCACGTTCCCGAAGCCAGTGTTACCGGATTTTTAAATTCTATATCGTGTAATTTTACTTTTAAATCTACCATTTTAAATCATTAATGTTAAACACCGGACCATCAGTACAAACACATTGGTTTCCTTTGTTTGTGGGCTCTATACAACACAAACAAACACCAAATCCACAGGCCATAAGATTTTCGAGCGACACTTCGCAAAATACGTTCGCTGCTTTTGCCTCTTTTGCAATGGCCCGCATCATTCCATCCGGACCGCAAGCGTATATTTTACTGTAGGATTTTAAGTTATTGGTGAATACCGAATGCTGCGTTACAAATCCCTTTTCACCCAACGAACCATCCTCAGAAGCATAATGTAAATTCGCATACTTTTTATAGTTATCTACATTTATGTGATCTTCTTTTGATCGTGCTCCCAGTAAAATGTCAACATTCTCTACCGGTAAACCTGATTCTTTTGCTAAGAAAAGCATTGGCGCAACACCACTTCCACCACCAATTAACAAGATCTTATCGTCTGCAGACGGATACGTAAAGGTTTTTCCCAGTGGATAAACCATACTGAGCTTACTACCAGCTTTAATTTCCGTTAGTTTACGCGATCCCCGCCCAAGTATTTTAACGATCATCGAGATAACATTCTTCTCGTAATCTACTTCAAACACTGAAAAAGGCCGGCGAAGAAAGATCTCTTCAGCTTCCCTAATTTCAATATTTACAAATTGTCCTGGTTTTATCTCCGGAAGTTCAGTTTCCGATTGTACTTTGATAAGAAAGTTTGTAGCGTTTAGCGCACTATTTTCAATTACGTTGAATTCTTTGACAAACTTTTTTGGCATGTATTCTGATTTTGCCGCAAAGATAATAGAATAATTATTGATTTTAATGTGGAGATTGTATACAAAAAGAAAAGACCGTTGAATAACGGCCTTCTATGTAATATTTAAATTAGGTAAAAAATAAGGGTCTTTGTTTATATTTGTACAAATGTATTAATATATTTTACATTTCCAAAATAATATTTTACTTTTTTACTACCAAATGTATTTCGTAAACACATACCGCTATAAACCAGAAATGGCCACTATTTCTAGTGGCCAAGCGACTTCTGGATTTATCAACTTAAATTGGGTTTGTAAATTGAATCTATATTGTTTTAATCATCCTGTCGTATTGTTGTTTACTTTTGTTGTTACAAATATGAAGACAATAATTCACATATGCAAACGTTTTTAAAATTATTTTTGTAGAAAGTTTACTTTTGTGTAGAAACCTCATGAATATAAGCAGATTGCGGGTGTTACAGATATGAATTACAAAAGTATATTTTATGAATTTACATATAAACAAAAGAGGACCGTAATTTTACAGCCCTCTTTGTTACTCTGGTTTAACCACCGCTTGGAGGCCAAATACCTTTTAGTAAAAACGATTACAATTCTCTACAACATATAATATACAAATGTTTTTATTCTATTTATTATTAAAACTATCCGGTTAAATTCTTTCAATAACTATTTAGGATCGTGTAAAGCTTTCTGCTCATAAGTGCTATTCTATATAATATTAACTACCAGCACCAATTATTATCCTTAAAGCTTCTTAGCGTTGTTTATATATATTAAATGTACCATCACGGTATATAATAACCATTTTGTCGATCTTACTATCTGGCGCCGTCATTGATCTTTCAATATTCTCCTCAGGAATAACATTCTTCGTTATTGGTTTCTCAGTTAAAGGCTGCTGTTTTATAGTTTCTTCAACTATTGGTAGCTTTTGTTGCGGAGTACTAGCTACTGATACTTGTCCACTAAACATATCTCCCTCACCTGTTAGTAACCAGCGAGCGTTTAAATCAGGGAATTCCAGTAGCAACTTCTCAATGAATGAAGCACCTGGTTTATTTCTACCATTAAGAATATGTGAGATATTAGATCGTTGCACATCCAGAACAGCAGCCAGTTCACCGGCTGAGATCCCTTTTGCTTCGATAAAATTTTTAATTCGGTCTTTCATTTTATGCAGTGTGTTGTGAAGATACATTTGTCATGCGTCCAACAGACTTCGTGTATACTTCAAAAACAAATGTAAATATTCTTTTCGAATTTAACAACTACTTTTTACTAAATGTAAATTCAACAGATACTTCAGAATCACCAAAACAATGAAACATATATCTTTAGATAATATCCGTATATGGCTGATAATCAACATTTAAAAGCATTCATATTTCTCAAAAGTACACAAGGAAACGATTACATACGATTAAATAGATATATTACTATAGATAAACTCCATAATGGACTGAATAACTGATTATAAAACATTATTACAAGGTATGTATATTTATACATTTACAGCTTTCATGATAATTTTCTACTTTGTATAAATTGGTTATATTTATTTAAACACCACCCTCCTATTTAGTTACATATATATAATTCAGGTATTATATTTATTTAATTAAATAAACCATTTACTGTATTCTTAATTTCATACACACAACATATGTAACAAGCAGAAAAATAGAGGCATGTAACATATGTATATACTGTAGTTAAATGCATTTTTACATTTCTATTTATTTTATAAAGTCATTTGTAAATTTTACAAGAGTACACTGCGATCCTGTAACATTACTATCGAGATTTGTAATTTGATTATCGACTGGTTAAACTTTTTTACTACCAATTAGAAAAGTTTTAATTTTCTATCCTAATAAATTGAAAAGACTCCTGTCCTCTCACAATTTATGTTTTTGTGAAAAATGTCGTAAATATTTACGTAGAATTACACATAAACGGAAGTCAGTTGAATTCTCAGACGCTTAAGAAAGGCTATATTGCTCGATAAGTCACATGTATTTAACAACTTAACTCAAAATAATATGATTTAGAAATGCTGATCAACTAGAGAAAAATGACCTTAAATCTAAATTTTTGAATACTATTTCGTCAAAAGCTAAAATCTTTGATCTGTTAATTCTTAAATTTAGCTATAACGAATTAAAATCAACAGATAGTAAGAAATCGAAACCGACATCTTCGAGTTCTTTAAGGTAGGATGCTCTGACTCCTATTTTAACAGGAGCATAAAATCTTAAGAAATTAACATCACCTAATAATTCTACACCATACGACGATATATCTGCATCAAATTTTGCAGGAACATCTCCACCATGATAACTTCCTTTTAGGTTTGCGTAATCGGCAAAAATGGTTGCACTTATCCTCCGCACATATGTCAATCCGCCAATACTTAAATCGGGATTAATAAGTGGTAGTGCATAATTTAGCGATAAGGACTGCAATTGTTCGGTTTCTATTTTTGTCCATCCCCTGGGAAAACGAACGGCATCAGAAAATCCAAAGAAATTTCCGGAGGTTTTATCTTGTATACCTCCGTACAAACGTATTCCATGATTTTTTAAAAAGCCGGGAAGATAAACATTAGAAGCAGCAGCATACAATTTCCCCATCTCGTCCGACTGCCATGGCGAGTGGCGTATATTCCCCTCGATAGAAAATCCAAAATCGGGATATATATCCTGATGGCTTCTGCGCAACAGCTGATAGTAGTAGAGTCGATATGAAATAGAATGATAGTTGCCCGCATTAAATTCATCCGGAGTCGATTTCTCCTTACCGTAATGTGCCATTTGATAATCAACCTCAGGTTGTAACAAACGGGAATATGCTCCCCTGGACAAATTTAACGGAATCCGCATATTGGCACTCAATGTCGTTTCATTCCATTTATAATTTTCGAGTGTGGTGTCGCGACGAACTATCTCGTCATTTTCATCACGATATTCCTTAATCAGCCAATACTGCGAAGCGCGTTTACCTCCGGTTACCTCTAAATCAAAAACAGGAAACCATCCTTTATACGTATACTTTCCATAAAAATGTCCTGTTTTTTCGCTGGTGTCCCACTTATAACCCAAAGTGGTAAATGCAGTTCCCAGTTTATTTTGAGACATCAAACTTACACCAGGCAAAAACTCATAATTATCAGGATCGACAAAAACAGGTGCCCAACTATGAAAGTTGAAAAGATGCTTTGGTTTGCTATACGCCTTTGTTTCATACTGAATTGTGGTGTCAATACCGGTAAAATCAACTATTCCAGGTTCTTGCTTTTGCATTGAATTTGCCAATGTCCAACTGCCTGGACCAATCGTGTTGATCGGATCAGTATGTTCGGGTTGAAATTCCAGTATACGAAAACCATTTCCAGTGTAATCACTTATTGCAATAGTGCCATTTTGTTGAATAGCAGGATAAGCGGTATCGAAACGAGGGGCGTATAATCGATTAATTTCAGCGCTTTTGAGGTTGTAAACGTAAAGTGCATTTTTACCAGAATAGCTGCTGATGAAATATAAGCTGTCTCCGGAAATCTGCAACTGTTTTATCTCTCCCAATTCGGTTCCCGGAAACAAAGTTTGTTCCTCATTTTGCAGATTCACTTTTGCTATTCGTTTTCCATTTTCGTCTAGAAGTACAAAAATCAATTCATGTTGATTGAGCCAAACCGGAGTAAATAAAGTATTATTATCTTTTGTTTGATAACGGTATTTCATTTTACCACTTGCAATATCATACACCGTGAGATAATTGTGATTTGAGAAATCGGTTTCAACAACTGCCACTTCTTTCAAATTAGGAGAAAGTACCGGGGCAAACGCTTTGAATTCGGGAGAAACAGAATACATTTTTTTTGAATTAGCGTTAAAGATTCTTATACGCGAAAGCCCACTGTGCGACCAGCGAAGATCGGGTATCTTTTCTGCCCAAACAGCCCATTCTCCCCTAAAACTTACTGATTCTTCAAAAATAATTCCTGGAGTGATCAACTTCTTCTCAGTACCACTTTTTTTGTTGATTACAACAAAACAGGGAACAACATTTAATCCGGTTTTGTAGGCAATCAGTTCATCATCGTTCAGCCAGTGTTTGTACAAATAATTGGTATACGTCTTGTTTTTTACCGAGAGTTGTGTTGATGGAGTACCTTCAAATTGTGCATCAATATTTTTCCATCCGGTTGCCAGGCTATCGAATATCGATTCGTAAAGTTCAACCTTTCCGAAACCGGTTTCCAGTTTTAGCGCTTTGTTAAAAGGAGTTATTGAAAATGGCTTTGTCCCTACTCTTTTCATGGCCTTTTCCCACATATCGCTGCCATAACGTTCTCTTGAATTAGCCACCAAGTAGTACCCCAGTTTATAATGATTGGGAACGTAATCTTTGTAGGAGCCGAGGTAAGCTTTATCGTACGAGAATATATTGTTGTCGACAACCTGTGCCTGATGTTCCATCAGGAAAGAAGGAAAACGTCCACGTCCGTAATTGCCTAATGCAGTTTCAGTTACCACAGCATCGCCCTCAATAAACCACCACGGTAGATAAGCTCCGAACAACAGGGCTGTTCCCTGCTCACCTAAAATAATTTTGATAAGTTTTGGTAAATCAGAATTCAACTTATCGATTTGCACCACATGACGAAATTCGTGCAAAGCCAATTGTTCCAGCCAGTCTTGTGGATAAATTGACTGACGAGGTGTAGTATAAAACTCCGACCTCTTTGGTGCGTAAGCCACCAAACCATTCGATTGTACCGTTTGCGTGTGAAGAATTACCGAAATTTTTTCCGGATTGTGTTTTAACGAGTAGCTTCCAAAATCGTAAACCATTTCCAGTTTTTGTGCCAAAATCTGTGCCTGCTCTTCGTAATAATCAGGGTATATTAATTGAAAGTTCGCAGTATTAATTTGTCGCCATTTCAACGACGCCGGATCCTGCCCCGTATCGAAATACTGAGCCCGCCCAATAAAACTGGCCAATACAAAAACCAAAAGAAGTAGTTTCTTCATTTTATTATGGAATGAAATGCCAAAATACACAAACGAAATAAGATATAAACAAAAAGCCCAGAAAAATCCGGGCTCCTGCGCTTGAACTTGTTTTGTTTTTTATTCTTCTACTTCGTTAACTCCTAAAATTGGAATTGGATTCTCATCTTCTTTTTCTCCGGCTACCGACGCATAAAGTGTTGCAAAGGCTGCATGAATCCACATTATTGAAAAGATTATTCCAACAAAGAATACAATCAATCCGGCTATAGCAATGAAGAATGATAGAATTGCCATTCCAAAAATGGTCCATCCGTAACCACGTGTCATTTGCCAGCTTTTTTCAACGGCTTTCATGGCATCCAGTTCTTTATCCATAACCAGGTAAGGTACAAAGGCCAGTCGGCATGCAACAATAATACCGGGTATTATCAGCATAAAAAAACCAATCATAGTAAGAGCGATAACAATTAGGTTTGCCAAAACAATATTTAAATATTGTTTTTTGAAACCTTCGAACATTACTTTTAAATCAGCTTCTTCGTCTCTCATGGCATTTAAGAACAACATTTTTTCGCCATATTTAATTATTGGCATAAATAGCACACCATAAGCAAGTCCTAATAAGGCAAAAGGTAATAAGAATAAACCGAGGCCACCCCAATCATCTCCATTCCAATTTCCTTTAAACCCGGCTGCAGGACCACTTAAAAGTCCGACAATTATTACGGCTACAAGAAGTGGCAGGAATGCTTTACCAAACATTTTTCTCCAACCGTAACTAAAACTTCCACCTGCCGATGGTCTTAATTCAAAATACTTTAAGCTTTCCATTGTTTTTGTTTTTAATGTTTTTGTTTTCTGCGATGTACCTTGCGGCACCTGAACATTGTTTTTTGTAATTGTTAGTCAAATCTACAGCATATCTCAAAAAAATCCTTCCTACTAAAGTTGGATTTAGGATTTTCACTACTTTCGTAGTTAGCGCTGCACGGGCAAAGTGCGTAAAATTGCAATGCACTACTTAAGTAGTTTTTATGGAAATTAAAATTTTAGCATACATTGTAACATTCATTATTTCATCCGGTATTTCGGCTTTGGGAATAATGTTGGCCTACCAGCTTTATCAACAAAACAAGAAGCCAATTTTCACCACTTTGCTTTATCAGCAAATATTCCTGTTCTCCTTTTTATTCTATGGAGTTTGGGGAAATATCAGCCTGCGTTTAGTTATTGCCGATTTAAATATTAGCGATGCATTAAGTGCCAAGTTAGCCGTATTTATACCAATAATTGGAATTCCCTTTATGGTGGTAAGTTGGTTTATGCTTTTAAAGTTTGCCAATAACAGTAACGGACGCAGATTTACAAAAACATTTATTTTTAGCTTCTTTCCTACTTTTGTAGTGTTGGCCTTTGCCCTGGTCTTCCTCATTCAAAAAGGATATATTCTTGTTCCGCAAAATGCCGCCGATCTGTTTGTGGTTCGGATTTTAGTTTTGCTAAACCTGGTTGTTTATATGTTTTTTCTTCTACCGTACTTCAGAAAAACAAAAGAAGTTGGATTGTTAAAAGAAACGGGGCTTGATAAAAAAACAGTACTCATTATTTTTGCCGGTACTGTACTTTATTCCGGAGTAATGTTCTTTTTCAATCGGTTCGGATATATCTCCACCTGTATTTCGTTAATTATTTTGTTTGCTTGCAATTTGCTGCTTCCAGCAATTATTCGTCTAAAAAACCAAACAACACTCGAAAACGAGAATATGGACTTTCAGTCGTTTTGTACTTTTTACGAAATATCGAAACGCGAAGCTGAGATCATTCAGGAAATTTGTAGCGGAAAATCGAACAAAGCAATTGCCGAGAAATTATTTATAACCTTACAAACGGTTAAAGACCACAATCACCGGATATACACAAAAACCGGTGTAAAAAGCCGTGTTCAACTGGCAAATTTGGTTCGTGAAAAAACAGGTGAAAATTAATGACGCTTCTACTGATTATTCGTCAAAGAATAAATCCTCTTTTAATTTTTCAATCCGTTCAAGTGCATAAATAGCATTTTTGGCACTTTCCCCTGATTCTGTTAAATAAATCCGGTAATAGTTCATTGCCAGCGTTTTATTTGAATTATACTCCTCGTAAGTTGTCGCAATTTCAAACAGTACTTCTGTTTTTCCGGGATTCAACTCGTAGGCTTTCTTTAGTGCTTCAATCGACGCTTTAAAATCTCGTTGCTGGCCATACATTTGCCCTAAATGATGATACATTTCGGATACATAATCAGGCACCGATGCATCAATTGCAAAAGTCATTAGTTCAATGGCATCCTCGAAATTTTTAAGTTTTCGGTTACACAAACTTTGGTAGTACATCACCAGTGGATCGTTTGGATTCATCCGTTTTAAGTCGCCAAAAATATCAAGAGCTTTTGCTTCCTGCTCTGCAAAATAGGTACTAATACCATAATTCATAAGGGTTTCATAGGCTGGTTGTTTCTCCTGTTCCAGGTATTTCTCAAACTGTAACATTGCCGGGCCGTAACGTTTTGTTTTGTAAAAAAACATGGCCTTTTCAAACAGCAAGTCTTTATCTGCCGGAAACTGCACAAGACCAGAATCAATAGTGGCCATTATTTCTGTTGCTTCCTTTTTCCAATTGTAGCAGTGAATTAAATTAATGTAAGTTCCATGGTCGCGCGGATTGGCATCCAACACTCTTTCATACAGATCGCGCGCCTGTTCGCGCTGAAAAACGCGGAATGAACAATAAGCTAATTGCTTGTTCCAGTATACGTTACTCGAGTCCTTTTCATAAATTCCGGAAAAAACGTTGTATGCTGTTTTGTAGTCGTTTAAATTAATGTGCACACGACCAAGTTTGCCTGCGAGAGCCAGGTTTTCTGGGTCAACTTGTATTGCTTTTTCATAAAAGGAAATTGCATCCTGGTTATTCCCCAAAATTGAAAAACACTCAGCAGTTTCTTCCAGCATTACAACATTACTGGCATTGTATTGCAGCCCGCTCAGAAAAGCTTCCAGTGCTTTTTGGTAATCCTGCAGGTTTTTATAAACCACGCCTTTTTTATAAAACAATGCGGACGATGGATTTACTGCCAGTTCTTTATCAATTTCTTGCAGGGCTTTATCGTAGTTTTTATCAATTAAAAGCAAATCTATTTTGCGTTGTGCCAACAAAGTGGTTGCAGCACAAATCATTAACAGGAATAGTATAAAAATTTTATAACGCATAAATTTCTATTTAATCCAAAGTGTTTTGTTTGAAGAGCTATGTTATTCCATAAATTTATTGAAGAACAAAATTAATTGGCACCGTATAACTCACGTTTACCGTTTTTCCGCGTTGATAACCGGGCTTCCATTGAGGTAACGAATTAACTACACGCAACGCCTCTTTATCAATTGAAGGATCAACTCCCCGGGCAATTTTGGCATTTGCAATTTTACCTTCGCCGGTAACTACAAAGGTTACATAAACTTTCCCCTGAATACCCTTTTCTATGGCAACCTCAGGATATTTAATAGAGTTGGCAATAAACTTCCGTAATGCCAGGTCGCCACCAGGGAATTCCGGCATTTCTTCAACAATAAAAAATACTTGATCTTCTTCATCTAATTCCAATGGAACTTGTTCTTTACTTTTTACCAGAAAAACATTGCCTAAGCTATCCGTATCAAATTCGTACTTGTTTTTATCATTCAGCAAGCCATGTAAAAACTCCAGATCTTCCTGATCACCTTCCAGTTTCATTCGATCATCCAGTAACTCAACGGTAATTTTCCTCTCGTTACTGTCTTCTACCTTCGTTATTTGCACCGTTTCTTTTTGTTCGCACGCAAATATTATAACCAATGCCAGCAAGGATATAAAACCCAATATATATTTAAGGTTGGCCAATTTCGATGACCGTATTTTCGAAATCATTTGAATTCGCTTTTTAACCAACGACGAATTAAAATTATTGGCAATATCCAATTGCGCTCCAACGGCCTGACTTAAAAGTAATTGTTTATACTGAGCAGAACTTATTCCGGAACCTAAAACCGCATGATCGGCCAGGTATTCGTGATTTTCGCGAATGGCACGTTTTAACATCCACATAAAAGGATTAAACCACTGGAAGACAGTTAGTATTTCAAGAATCAACACATCGAATGTATGTCCTTGTTTAATGTGTTCCATTTCATGCGTCACCATTTTTTCGTAACCCGATTCTTTTTTCATTTTCGGATTGATGAAAATATAGCCCAAAAACGAAAAAGGGCTGAATTCTTTGTCAACCAACACAAAACGATAATTATCAATGTATTGTATTTCGTTTTTAGCAATGATAAGTACAATCTGTATGATTCTGAAAATCATTCGGCCAAGGAAAAACAGCAGCCCTAATAAATAAACAGAAATTATGATCTTGCTTGAACTGATTGAATTTACCATTGCTCCTGAAAGATCCTGCCCGTAAATGGTAACAGCCTCTAAAACATTACGATATGGTGTTACGGTAACTTCGGCCAGCATGTTTGATTGTGGTGCATAAACCCGAAAATGCAGAAAAGGAAGAATTACCGAAAACAAAACGGAAAAGAGCAGAAAGAGCCGGTTTAAACGAAAAAAAGTTTCTTTTCGTAAAAACAACACGTAAATAAGCGATAGCAATGCCAGGCTTATCCCCGATTCAATAATAAAATTTACAAGATTATTCATCGGTCTCCCGGTTTTCGTTTTCTAAGTCGCGTTTCACATCTTCCATCATTTCATCCAATTCGGATAAACTCATGTTGTCTTCCTTGGCAAAAAACGAAACCATTTCCTGGAACGAGCCACTAAAATAATTTCGCATAAAGTTTTTCATAAACGAACGCGTATATTCTTTTCTCGAAATCAAAGGAAAATACTCATGAGTTTTACCATAAGCGTTGTGCCCTACAAATCCTTTCTTTTCCAAAATGCGAACAATTGTAGAAACGGTATTGTACGCGGGTTTTGGAACGGGCATCTCTTCAATAATATCTTTAACAAATGCTTTTTCAAGTTTCCAGAGCAACTGCATTACCTGCTCTTCGGCTTTGGTAAGTTCCTTCATTTTGTTCGTTTATAATTGATTTCGGCTAAACTACAAAAACTGTACCTAAAAATTTAGTTAGAGAACTATTTATTTAGGTACAGTTTAATTATAACGCGATTAATTTAAGGCAAAATTTATAGGAACTGTATACTGAACCCGAACAGGCTCGCCTCGTTGTCTCCCCGGCTTCCACATGGGTAAGGCTTTTACTACCCGGAGTGCTTCTTTATCTAGTGAAGGATCTACACCACGAGCTATTTTTGCATCTCCTACCGAGCCATCTTTTTCAACTACAAACGAAACATATACTTTACCTTGTATTTTCTTCTCTTGTGCAATTTCAGGATAAGAAAGTGCATTGGCTATATATTTTCTTAATGCTTCATCGCCGCCTGGGAATTCGGGCATATCTTCCACGATAAAAAATACTTGACTATCACCTTCTCCGTATGAGCTTTTTCCCTCTTTTGCCGCTTCCTTGTTAAGAGCAAAATTTATAGGTACTGTGTAACTCACTTTTACAGGCACACCATCTTTTTCTCCGGGCTTCCAGTTTTTGTCGAGTGCATTAATAACCCTTAATGCCTCCTTATCGATCGAAGGATCAACACCTCGTGCTATTTTTGCATCTTCAACTTTACCTTCTTCATTTACTAAAAAAGTAATGTACACTTTTCCCTGAATTCCATTTTCTTTGGCAGCAACCGGATATTTTACCAACGATGCGATATCATTGCGAAGTGCTTCATGGCCTCCGGGATATTCCGGCATGTCGTCAACAATGAAAAATACGTCTTTTTCTTTCTGGTCATCCTGTGCAAATACGCTCATTGTCAGCAACAAACCTAAAGTGATTAAAATAAACTTTCTCATAATTCTTTTATTAATGGTTAAATTAAAAATTGTTATTGCAATTGAAATGTAATTTGTGCATTGTAATATACTTTTACAGGCTTACCACGCTGCTTACCCGGTTTAAAACGCGGCAGACTGTTTATTACGCGTAGTGCTTCCTTATCCAGCGACGCCTCTACAGGTCTAAGTACTTCTGCATTGCTAACATCGCCCATTTCGTCAACTACAAACTTCACGTAAACTTTTCCCTGGATTCCGTTTTCCTGAGCAATTACCGGGTAACGAACATGAGAACTAATGAATTGGTATAATGCTCTTGTACCACCAGGAAATTCAGGAATTTCTTCCACTATCACAAATATTTCATCAACAGTTTCTTCCTCTTCATTTTTACTTTCGAATAGTGGTTGTATGTCAATCACTGTTTCATCATCAGCCTCAGAGTCTTCAATTAACAATTCATCCTCTATTTCTATATCATCGTCAACAATGTTTAATACTTCAACCACTTTAGGTGGCGGCGGAGGTGGAGGTGGTTTCACTTCCGCTTCCCGGGTAATGGGAATGATTTCTTCCTCAACTTCAAACGATTGAATTACTCCAAGAGAGTCTGCTTTTGCCGGTGCTGTTGTCCACTCAAAGGCTACAAGTGTTGTTCCCAGCGCTACTACTAACCCAATTAAAAAGAAGGTGTTTCGCTTTTTTTCCAGGTCAGCCTTTTGTGCTTTTTTTACTTCCATAATTGTCAAAAATTTGTTATTACTTTAAAATTTTACCGTTCATTTTTAGTAAAAACAACATCTTCCTTTTTGACTATAGCTTTCAGTTATCCTTTATGTGAACAAACATATAACTAATAAATTAGTTTTCAAACTAAATATTTAGTTATTTTTATTTACAAAATTGTAACCAGCTGTTTTAGTGCCTGTTAAATCACCTAACTTTTTAGTTATAGGAATATATGAAAGAGGTAGAATAAAGATATTTATTGAATGGTGAAAGTATCGCGGTCGTTTAGCAAAGGGAATTTTTGTCTGAATTCGTGTAATTCGGAATAGGAAACTTCGAATGTTTGAATGGCTTCATGCTCTCCCATAAAGTTGGCAAATCCTTTCGGAGAAATATAGGCTGAATCGCCAAGATATTTTAAACCGGTACCGTCGGTTCCAACACGGTTAATACCAAAACAATACGATTGATTTTCAATGGCTCGTGAAATGAGCAGGTTTTTCCAAACATGGTGACGCGGCGACGGCCAGTTGGCCATATAAAATACAACATCGTAATCTTCCAGGTTTCGCGCAAATACCGGAAAACGCAGATCGTAACAAATTTGCGGACAGAATTTCCAGCCTTTGTAATCGACAATTAATTTCTCTTTTCCGGGTGCGTAATGTAAATGCTCCTGCCCCATGCTGTACAAATGCCGCTTGTCGTACGTTTCAATTTTACTATCAGGAAAAACCCAGATTGCACGGTTGTATATCTTTCCTGCCTCTTCAATAATCAGGCTTCCAACAACGGCTGCGTTCTTGTCGGCAGCTACCTGCTGCATCCATTTTACCGATGGCCCATCCATCGATTCATTTAACTTCTCAGGATGCATTGAAAAACCTGTTGTAAACATTTCAGGAAGAATAATCACATCTGTTCCTTCGATGTTATCAAGCCATTTTGAATATTTTTCCAGATTTGCGTCTGGATTCTCCCAGATTATATCGGGTTGTATGATGGTTATTTTCAGGTTTTCCATGTTTAAGAAATTGCACGCAAATGACGCAGATTTTTTTGATCTTCACTGATTAAAATCTGTGTTTATCCTTAAAATCAGCGTTATCAGCGTTCCATTATTAAAACTTATTAATTACAGTAACTCCCAAATTTTCAAACTTGTTCATATTAACAAGTGCCTCGGGTGCTTCTTCCAGGGAAATCGTTTTTCCCAACATCAACTCCGGATTTACTTTGCCGGCTTTTATCATTTCAAAAACGGCATTGTAACGAAAGGCCTGCATTCCATGACTGCCAAGGATTTCAATTTCGTGAGCAACAACTTTATCCATAGGCACTTTGGGATGTTTATGATCGGCTGTTGTTAACCCAACCTGCACATGTTTTCCCCGTTTTCGCAAGCAAGAAATGGAATTAAAACAGGTTTCCTGGCTGCCTAACGCATCTATGGATAGATGTGCTCCGCGATTGGTAACTTTTAGAATTTCAGTCGGAACATCTTTTATTTCTTTAGCATTGATAAGAATGTTTGCGCCTAATTTTTTAGCCAGTTGCAATTTTTCATCATCAATATCAACAGCAATTACATTTGCTCCTGCGCCCGATGCAATATTTATGGCCGACAATCCAACTCCCCCGCAACCATGCACGGCCACCCATTGTCCGGCTATAACTTTCCCCTGGTCGATAACCGCACGAAACGACGTAATAAACCGACAACCCAGGCTGGCAGCAGTTACAAAATCAATTTCATCGGGCAAATGCACCAGGTTAATGTCAGCATATTTTATTTCTACCAGCTCAGCAAACGATCCCCATGCCGTGAATCCCGGTTGAAACTGACTATCACAAACTTGCTGATTGCCGGTCTGGCATTCGGGACAGCAGCCGCAACCACTTACAAACGGAACAGTAACACGATCGCCAACCTGGAAGTTTTTGATTTCTGATCCAACTTCTGCAACAGTGCCAGCCAGCTCGTGACCGGGAACGTGTGGTAAAACAATATCCGGGTCGTGCCCCATCCAGCCATGCCAGTCGCTGCGACAAAGCCCGGTGGCTTCCACTTTTATGATTACACTATCGGGAGAAACCGTCGGATTGGGAACTTCTTTGACTTCAACTTTTCCATTAAATTCTTCGTAATAAACTGCCTTCACTGAGTTTAATTTTGATGGAATTCAAATGTAGTTAGAAGAAATTTGAATTGGAAGGGATATTTATAAAAGTCTTAGTGTAATAGTGGTTTTTCAGTACAAACAACGCTTATCCGAATGATTAAATCTTTTGCACCATGCTTAATTAGTACAGTGCTGGCAATATTTCAACATAAATTACTATAGCTTTTTGGATTATTGCGTTATAGTTCGTTACACTAAAGTCTGCATGACTGTCTGTTAAGTGAGACGTAAACTATTTCATATTGAACAAAGGAAGAGAAGAACATTGTTCTCATTACTTCGATAGTTCCTCAATTGCAGTAACAATTTCTTTTGCATAGTCAAAATCTGAATTCAATTCTAGAGACTTTGCATAATATTTTATTGCTGTCTTATTTTCTCCTTTATATCGATACACATCGGCAATACCGTTGTAAACCTCAAACCAGTCAGGAAAAAGTTGCATCATCCAGCTATATACTATTATCGATTCATCAAACATATTTACATTCCTAAGGTATAGAGCTAACCTATTAATCTGTTCCTTGTTAAAATTGAAATCTTCAGGATATTTATCCCTCAACAGATTGTAGCTGTTTACTGCTGATGTAATATCTTTCTGTTTAATCAGTGTGTAGAGTGTATCAACTTGCATCTCTAAACCTAATTGATCGAGAGACTTACTATTAACTATTTTCTCAAAAAAATGATTGAGTGATGATCCGGAATATGATTCTGCAATCTCTTGGAATTCTGTCGTAGATATAGATCTGCCCTCAGATATTCTTATATCAAGATAATTTTGAAATATCTTGTCGAAGTTTTCTTTCCCAGTTATTTGTCTAAGCATCTGACACAAATATGCTTCTCTGGTGTAGTTCAGCCAATGATCTTTAACAAAATTTTCTTCTGTGAATATACCTCCATTTTTAACTTTACTTGTCAATAAAGAAAGAATAAAATCCTTTTTAAAGTTTGTTACATTTACTTCAGCTTTATATTCCGGATACAAATTATTTGCAAATTCGGAATAACCATCAGCTGGAAATGGATCTGAAAAATGAAGAAACTTCCCCTTTGCCACACGAATATTAGCGATATTCCAAACACCCCACCCAAATGCATTGACTCTACCTTCATGCAAAGGAATCCATTGGTCTCCATAACCATTGTGCTTTTTTTGGGGTGCGTTAGGACCAATTATCAGGTTTCTCCCCTTGGTAAAATTTAATTTCATATTACTTCTGAAACCAAATTGCCTCCATGTTGGATCAACAGGAACCCATCCATATTCTGGCAAGTAAAATTCAGCCCAAATATGGCCAGCCAATGCACCATACAATCGGGTAGCTGAAAATCCCTCCTGCGTCAGTTCAGTGTGTAATTTACTGCGAAGTTTTAGTTGATCTTCTGTAATCCATGGCCCCCATCCAACAGGTCCTATTACACTTCTTGCTGGTATTCCAGCTGCTCGGCATAAGCATACAAAAAAGATGCTAAAATGATCACAGACACCTTCATAATATATTTCACCGGTTTCAGTATCCTTTTGGGGACTATCTAAAATAGTGGTCATTGTGGCTCCTAATGTATGACGGACAAACTTGTATCGCATCTTTTTGGTTACAAAATCAAATATTCTTTTTGCTTTTAAGTATGGATTGGATTCTTGACCAACAATCTCTTTTGTCATTTTTTTTACTTCGGGTGTGATATCGAAAAGATAGGTACTACGAGTGTTTAGTTGATAATCATTGTTTGTCACATCATATCTGAATTCCTGCAAAGAATCAAATTCAGTATAAACATTAAAACTTTCCAAGCGGTAATTAATAACAACAACATAAGAGTCCATCGGGGCGACTTTGCTAAAATCCCAGTATAGCATTGAATTGCCATATTCAGGATCAACAAATGTTCCATCTGGTTCTGGATTGACTGAAATAAGATTAACAGGATTTTGCTCATCCCATTCTCCAAAGACAGGAATCCAGACTTTCAAATGCTTTTCTGGATTAATCATATTTGAATCTGGATGCAATTCAAATATGTATTGTAAGTTATAAACGCGAGGGTTTATATAGAGAATTTCACCTTTGACGGAAGTGTCAATGCTAATCTCTGAAGATAATTGAGTTCCCTGTGAATATGATTGTAATTCATAGGACATTAATGCTATTAAGATGAGAAGTTTAATGAAAGATCGAACATATACCCATTTAAACAAAAAAGTATAAATGAACATGGAATTAGACTATTAGTTAAACATGAATAAATTTTGAGATTCAAATTACCTTTACGCTATAACCTAAATTTTGTTGCGACAACCGACTTTTATCCGGAGCCTTCAAGCGTGTCGACGGCTCTTCCATATTTTCGTTGGGCAGGCGATAAATTCCAGCGGCTTCGATGCTGAGGAAGCCAAATTCTTCCACCACTTTTCCTTTTATCAGGTAGCAGCCACCACCCGAAAAAGGGTAACGCGCGGCAATCTCCGGAAACTGCACCGTGTCGATCCAGTGCCCTTTAAAATCGATAAACACGCCAAAACTCATGGTCTTTCCATCGCTGGTTCGGGTACGTTTTACATGCACCAGACTTCCTACAATTGCCACATTCTGGTTGATCAGAAAAGCCAGATCGGCGGCAGTAGTTGGCGGCAACTGCATATTTTCCAGCAAATGAAAAGGCGAACAGGTAACCGGAAATCCCAGCAACTCAATTTCGTCGTAAGCATTTTCCAGCGGATGATAGTACAACTCCGGAATTTTAAACTCCTTCACTTCCTGCTTAAACAGAGTACGCTCGGGCGCTGTTTTTTTCGATTTCGACAGAATAAAATGCGCATTCCACAACAGTTCTTTTTTCGATTTACGGGTAAAATTAAAAGCACCAATCCGGATCAAAATACTCAACTGCTCCAGCGAAATGGGCACGCGTTCCAGAAAATCCTGTAAACTTTGGTAATAACCGCCCCGGTAGCGTTCTTGTAAAACAGCATTTACGGTATTTGTTTCGAGACTTTTTAAAAATCCCAGCCCAAGATGAATGACTTTTCCATCGATTACGGTTTGCATTTCGCTGCGGTTCACACAGGGCGGAAAAATCGTTGCCCCGTGCATGCGTGCCTCGTGTACATACAATTCGGTGCGGTAAAAACCACCGCCGTTATTGATGGTTGCCACAATATATTCCAGCGGATAGTAGGCCTTTATAAACAGCGCCTGAAAACTCTCCACCGCATACGACGCCGAGTGCCCCTTGGAAAAAGCGTAATTGGCAAAACTCTCGATCTGCTCCCACACACGTTTTACCAAATCGAGGGCATAACCCCGTTCGGCACAGTTGGAGAAGAATTTATCCTTGATCTTTCCAAACTCGTTGCGCTGCTTAAATTTCCACGACATACCACGACGCAGAATATCTGATTCGGCCAGTGTAAGACCTGCAAAAAGGTGAGCTACTTTTATCACATCTTCCTGATAAACCATTACGCCGTAGGTTTCTTCCAGCAACTTGTAAAGTTCCGGAGCTTCGGCTTTAGCCGCCACACAACGACTGCGGTCGCGGTAACGCAAAATGTACTCGCGCATCATTCCACTTTGCGCCACACCCGGGCGAATAATGGAACTGGCCGCCACCAAACGCAGGTAATCGTCGGCCTCCAGTTTGGTGAGCAGCATGCGCATGGCCGGCGATTCCACATAAAAACAACCGATGGTATTTCCGTGCTTCAGCAGCTCTTTTATCTGCGGATCTTCCTTAAACGTTTTCAGGTCGTGAATATCAATTTCGGCACCGGTATTTTCCTGTACCAGCTGAATGGCATCCTGAATTTTACTCAAACCACGCTGCCCCAGAATATCGAACTTGGCAAAACCAATGTCTTCGGCTTCGAGCATACTAAAATGAACGGTTGGAAAACCTTTTGGCGGCATAATGGTTGCCGAGCACGTACTGATGGGCTCTTCGGAAATAAGAATACCGCTGGAGTGCACACTTAAATGACTCGGAAAACCGTGAATCAGTTTACTGTACTGCAACACCAATTTCCCAATATCATCCAGACTGCTGAAATCTTTTACTTTTTGCAGTTTTTCAATTTCATGAGTGGGCAAACCAAAAACTTTTCCCAACTCGCGAACCACCGATTTATATTGAAATGTAATGTAGGTTCCCACCAGCGCTGTGTGATCCCAGCCGTGCCGGTCGAAAATGTAGCGGGTAATATGATCGCGGTCGCGCGAGGCAAAATCGATGTCGAAATCGGGCGGATTTTTTCGCGAGGGGTTTATAAAGCGCTCGAAATACAGGTCGAGCTCAATGGGATCGACATCAGTAATACGCAGCAGATAGGCCACCATACTGTTGGCGCCACTTCCCCGCCCCACATAGTAACAACCTTCGCGACGGGCGTACTCTACAAGATCCCAATTAATGAGAAAATACGACGCAAAATCCATTTGTCGAATTACCGCCAGTTCTTTCTCCATTCGCGCAGCCACAACCTCCGAAGGGTTGCTAAAACGGTATTTCAATCCTTCGTTCGCCAGCTTTGTGAGTAATTCAAAATCCTCTTCGGGCGAGTTGGTAAAATATTTCTTATTCTTGGCTTTTTTGAAGGCAAACTGAATGGAACAGCTGTTGATCAGACGTTGAGTATTTTCAATAATATCCGGAAAATCGCGAAATACCTCCCTGATTTTTTCCTGCGGGAACATAATCTCATCCGGACTGGCTTCTTCACTTTTGGGCAGACGACTTAACAGTGTATTGTTATCCATCGTACGCAAAAGCCGGTGAATATTAAAGTCGCGTTTGTTGCGAAAAGTGACAGGCTGCAGCACAACCAGTTTTTCACGGTGATGTCGCAGGTCGCCAAAGATTTTGCTGATCTGCGTTGGTTTTACACCGATGAATTCATTCTTGCGCAACAGTTTTGGATGCACTTTACCAATTGGATAAATAAAGTACACATCCTCTATTACCGGCGCCCGTTCTGCAAAATCAGCTTCTTCGTGCAAATGCATCGTCAGGTGCTCGTTCAGCTTCTGGAAGCCACTGTTATTTCGTGCAATGCCAATGTACTGCTGTTGCGCGCCATTTCTGAAATCGATGCCCACAACCGGGCGCAGGTCTTTTCCTTCGCAACGGCGGATAAAATCAATGGTAGCCGAGGTATTGTTAATATCCGTCAACACCAGCGAATTGTAGCCTTTTCCGGTCGCTTCATCAATCAACTCATCAATGGAAAGTGTTCCGAATTTATAGCTGTAGTATGTATGGCAATTTAGTAACATAAACAATGCGTAAATGCTTTAATGCGAGAATGCTTAAATCTGTTTCGAGTCATTGGTTCTGAATACTGCGACTGATCACTGATCACTTTTTCCTTCATTATTCTTAAATCGTTGTTCATCATTCATCACTCAATTTACATCCTCCTGTGTGCCGGAATTACCGGTGGCTGGCCGTTAAACGGATTCGCCATTTGTCCGATGCCACGGGTTCCCATGGTTGAGGCGCGCTGCACGGCATTCTGTCCAAAACGGTTGCGGATCTTATCCATACGCTGGTACAGGTTTATCAGTTTGGTATCGTCTTCAAACAGTTTCATCTGGTAACTTCCGCCCACTAAATGACTAAAACGCACGCCCACCAGCCGCACCAAAACCCGACGCGTATATAACTGGTCGAAAAGCTCCATGGTGGTTTGAATTAGCGTATGATCGAGCGAAGTGTAAGGAATACGCTTTTGGCGGGTGCGGGTATCAAAATCGGAATAACGCACGGTTACCGTAACACACGACGTTAGTTTGTTTCCGTTTCGCAGGTAAAAAGCCAGTTTCTCGGCCATGGCCAGCAGCAGGTTTTTCAGCGCCTGCACATCAATGGTATCTTTCTCAAAAGTCAGCGATGATGAAATAGATTTCCGCTCGTGATAAGGTTCTACCAGCGAATTATCGATTCCCTGCGCCTTTTTCCACAACACAATCCCGTTTTTTCCCATCACTTTGTCCATCAATTCGATAGGCATTTCCTGGATGGTTTTCACATAACGAATTCCCATACTCAGCAACATTTTATAAGTCTGATCGCCTACCATTGGAATTTTTTTTACAGGTAGCGGTGCCAGAAACTCTTTTTCGTGCCCGTATTCAATCTGCTGAAAACCATTGGGTTTTATCTCGCCCGTAGCTACTTTCGACACCGTTTTATTGGTCGATAGCCCAAAAGAAATGGGTAAATGCGTTTGATCGATAATTCGTTCGCGTAGCTCCTGCGCCCACTTGTAGCAGCCGTAAAATTTATCCATTCCGCTCACATCGATGTAAAACTCGTCGATGGATGACTTTTCGTAAAGCGGTGCTTCCTCTTTAATAATATCGGTTATTTCGTCGGAGAATTTGCTGTAAATGGAGCTGTTTCCTTTTACCACAATAGCCTCGGGACAAAGCCGGCGGGCCATTTGCATGGGCATGGCCGAATGTATGCCGTATTGCCGCGCTTCGTAACTGCAGGCCGCCACTACTCCCCGTCCACTGGTACCTCCAACCAACACCGGTTTGCCGATCAACTCACGGTTCATCAGCCTTTCACACGACACAAAAAAGGTGTCCAGATCAATATGTACAATATTTCGATTCAAAATGTCGATATTTTCGTCAGTTTTACGACTATAATTTAGTCATTTTTTTGTTATATTTGGAAGGAAAAGCTGTTTCATTGGGGAAAGATTTCTCAGTCATTCTTCTTTCGAAATGACAGAAAACAACAAAATATTCAACTATGCATTTCGCACAAAACCTGAAATTCCTAAGAAAACGCCGCAATAGATCGCAAATGGATCTGGCAACAGAGTTAGGATTAACACGTACTACCCTTTCCGGGTACGAAAAAAATGTGCAGCCGCCTTTTCCGGTGCTTATAAAAATGTCGGAGTATTTTAATGTGTCGCTCGATGCATTGATAAAATACCGATTGGAGGTTTTATCGGAGCAGCAACTTTCGCAAATCGAAAAAGGATTTGATGTGGATGTTACCGGAAGAAAGCTTCGGCTTCTGACGATCTCGGTAGATAAAGAGGGCAAGGAAAACATAGAAATGGTTCCGGTAAAGGCACAGGCCGGTTATACCAACAGTTACGGCGATCTGGATTTTATTGCTTCACTGCCCAAATTCAAACTTCCGTTTTTGCCGGAAGACAAAACCTACCGCACTTTCCAGATTCAGGGCGATTCGATGCGACCAATAAAAGAAGGCTCGTGGGTAACCTGCTCGTTTATCGAAGACTGGACCAACATAAAAGATGGCAAAGCCTGCATTGTAGTAACAAAAGACGAGGGCGTAGTTTTCAAGCTGGTTTACAAACGCTTAGAAGACAAAAATTTCTTACTGGTTTCGTTAAACAGAAATTATTCGCCGTACGAAATTCCGGTTTCGCAGGTGGTAGAAATGTGGCAATTTGAAACCGTAAACAGTTTTGATATAGAAAGTGATTAAAGCTTTAAACCAAACAGATGACTTGCAGTCAAACTTCAAATAAACCAAAAAATTTTACCATGAAATCTCAAATCTTTCTATTTTCTCTTTTTTTTCTTTTTGCTGTTTCAACGAGTAAAGCACAACCCAAGGCCGAAGACAATTGGATGCAATGGCGCGGCCCGCTTGGCAACGGTGTAGCCGTAAAAGCCAATCCCCCGGTTGATTTCAGCGAAACCAAAAACCTGAAATGGAAAACCGCGATACCGGGCAGAGGAAATGCCACGCCAATTATTTACAAAGACAAAATTGTAATTTTAACAGCTGTTCCAACTGATCCGTCTGTCGATCCACAAGTTTCGCCTAATGTAGACCATGATTTTAATGTAATTCTGATAAACAGAAACGACGGTAGTGTTATCTGGGAAAAAACGGTAGCTACCGATCTTCCTAAAGGTAAAATACATGATTTAAGTAGTTGGGCTTCGAATTCTCCCTGCACCGATGGAGAAATGATTTACGCCTACTTCGGATCTTTTGGACTGTACTGCCTGGATTTTGACGGAAATGTGATCTGGGAACGCGATTTTGGAACAATGGAAAAGCGCATGAACTTTGGCGATGGCGCGTCGCCGTACCTATATAAAGACCGGCTTTTTATACAATGGGATCATGAAGGCGATTCATACATATATGCATTGGATAAAAAAACAGGAGAAGATGTTTGGAAGCTAAAAAGAGACGAACCAACATCATGGTCCACACCTTTTGTAGTAGAAGCCAACGGAAAAACACAGGTAATTGTTAGCGGTACCAACCAAATTATTAGCTATGATTACGAAACCGGCGAAACGATTTGGTCAGGGAAAGGATTAACACAGAATGTTATTCCGGTACCGGTTTACGAAAATGGCATTGTTTACCTGATGAGCGGTTTCAGAGGCTCGTTTTTAAAAGCTGTCGACCTATCAAAAGCCAGTGGCGACATTACTGATTCTGAAGCTATCATCTGGAGTTACAATCAAGATACACCATACACGCCGACCCCTCTTTTAATGGATGGGAAGCTTTATTTCTTGCGTGTAAACAATGGGGTTATGACTTGTTTGAATGCAAAAGACGGAAGCGTAAATTACTCCAAAGAAAGACTGGAAGGAATAAGTACCATTTTCTCATCTCCTTCGGGAGCCGACGGCAAAATTTACATTGCGGCAAGTGGAATCTGCTTGGTGGTAAAAGCAGGTGAAAATTTTGAAATTTTGGCTTCAAACGAATTGGATGATGATTTCCATGCATCGCCGGTATTTGTTGACAACCAACTTTTTTTAAGAGGTTTTGAAAATTTGTATTGTTTTGAAGAATAAATAATCTATACCACCCAAAATGGCGGAAACTTGAATTAATAAGTTCCCGCCATTTTGTTTAGATAGTATTGAGCTCTATTGAATCGATTCCAAAACAGCAGCATATCCGCCACCTGCAACCATTTCAATTTCTATTACATCTCCTTTTTTTACCACTTTTTCTATCTCTGCCACAGCTTCACCGTTATTAGGTGTCTCTTCAGTATCCGAATAAATTGTCATTTTGTATTCTCCTTCAGAAAGAAAATTGAGAGTTACTTCCAGTTTTCGGTCTTCACTGTTGGTCATTGAACCAATAAACCAGTCGTTTTCACTTCGACGAGCCATTGTAATATACTCTCCAATTGCGCCATTCAGCACTTCTGTATCGTCCCATACTGTTTTTACTTTCTTCAGAAATTCAACACCTGTTTCGCCTCTGTAATTATCAGGATGATCGCAGGCCACCTGATACGGACTATCGTATATAACGAACTGCGCCAAAGTATTTGCACGGCTTCCCAGAACATTTGCAGGCGTGCCATTTCTGAATTTATCGGGCATGCGGTTTAAAAACCCACCCGGAGTGTAATCCATCGGGCCGGCCAGCATTCGGGTAAATGGCAAGGTACACAAATGTTCGGGCGTCATACACAGCGACCATTTGTTGTATTCATTTCCCATCACACCTTCGCGGGTCATTAGATTAGGATAAGTTCTACGCCAGCCGGTTGGTTTATACGCCCCGTGAAAATCAACCATCAACTGGTGTTTTGCCGCGGTTGTTACAATCCGGTGGTACCAGTTTACCATTTCCTGGTCGCTACGGTCCATAAAATCGATTTTAATACCTGCAGCTCCCCATTCATGATACAAAGCACAGGCGGCATCAAAATCCGAGCGATCAACGTCTGTCCAGTACATCCACAACCAGCATTTAACATTTTTGCTTTTTGCGTACTCAAAAATGGCCGGCATATCAAGTTGTTCTGCAGGAGTTGTAATGTCTGCCTCGGGCTGATTATACATTCCGTACCACTGCCAGTCTATCAGCATATAATCCCAGCCCATTTCCGAAGCGAGGTCGATGTATTGCAAAATCACATCCTGCTCCATTTTTACTTCGCCGCTCCACCAGTGATCCCAGGCACTAATTCCCGGCTTAATCCACGACGGATCTTCAATTTCGCAAGGATCATTTAAGTTTTGAAGGATTTCCGATTCCACCAAATCACCCGCTGTTTCGCCAAGCATAAGCACGCGCCACGGCGTAAAATGCGGAAATTTAAATACCACTTTGTTGCCATTTTCAGGCTGACCGGGCATCGGAGCCAGATCAGAACGTAAAGCAAATTTTCCTGCTTTCGAAAATGGTTTTACAAACATTCCGGCATAATCAGTCAAATCAGCCTCAGTTAGCGCTGCATAACAATGTTCAGCCACTTCAATGGTTATCGGCAATCCGGTTACCATTTTATCGGTAATATCCGAGATTTTCTTTTTCCAGAATTCCGTTTCCTGCGAACTAACATAGCTTTTATAATCAGCCGACCAGCAGGTAAAATCATCTGCAAAATTAAATACTGATAGTTCGTCAGTCATCGTATTTTCACGATTCGCAAACTGCTCCGGAAATTCAACCCGATAAGCAAAACCGTCGTTGTACGCCCGGAATTCAACATTCACCAAACGTTTTGGAAAACGGCTTTCCTGCGTATACACAACCAGACTGTTATATTTATTTTGAATTTCGTTGTATCGTTTTAATACTGGTTTCCACGTTTCATCAACTTTAGCTTGTTTTGTATCAAGTAAAGTAAATTCTTTTCCAATCGGAGCAGCTTCAACAAACTCAAAAGCAATGGTTGAAAAATCCAACACCTGGGTATTATTAAAGGAAACGGAGTATCCTAATTGCTCTCCAATAGAAATTGAGACATTTACTTTTCCATCGGGAGATTTTAACTGAAATTCTGTTGCTGAAAGACTGAACACAGAGAAGGCCAGCAGAAGCGTACATAAAATGGCTCGAAACATGTTTTGTAGTTTTAGTTATTGTAATAAATACAAATATAATATATGAAACCACAAAAGTTACAAATTACAGTAGGAAGAGCCGAAAATTAAAGGCATAAAAAAAGCCCGTTTTCGTATTTCTACCAAAACGGGCTTCTGCATTATTAACTTTCCTCTAAAAACCAATTATGACACTTTAATTTCAACGGGTTCTTTCTCTAACGCTTCTTCCTTTTTAGGAAGTTCAATATTCAGAATTCCATTTTCAAATTTTGCGCTAATCTTTTCAGCATCAACCGATTTTGGTAAACGATACTTCTTCTCGAAATTTTTAACACCAAACTCGCGGTGTGCATATTTATAAACCTCGGTGTTTTCTTTTTCTTCTTTTTCAACCTTAACGGTCAAAACATTTTTGTGAACATTCAACTGAAGATCTTCTTTTACGAAACCTGGTAACAACACTTCAATTTTGAATTCTTTTTCTGTCTCAAAAACGTTGGTTGCGGGCGATGCACCACAATTATTTGCATAGTTTTCGTGGTAATCGTTTTTCAAAAAATTGTTGAATAATTCATCAACTAAAGTTCTGTTTACGTTGTAACGTGGGTTTTCAAATCTTACTAAATTCATGACTTTTCCTCCTAATATTTTTAATTCTGTTGTTAAAATTTTGTTTTCAAATTACTGCATGCCATAAATCAATTCCTGTTCCAACAAACTTTTTCCGCCAATCTTGTCAATTTCCCCACTCCAAACAATGTCATATTGGCCGTTTTGTGACCTAAAAAACTGCAGAACTGTCATATTATGTAATTTTTTGGATATTTGTTTTACTTCAATCTAAGCTGAAAATATTGTTACCTTTGGGCAAAATTTTTCCAGAAATGAGGATCGATATTATTACAGTTTTGCCGGAAATTATTGAAAGTCCGTTTCAACACTCAATCATAAAACGGGCGCAGGACAAAGGGCTGGCAGAAATCCATATTCATAATTTGCGCGATTTTTCGGAAGACAAACACCGACGCGTTGACGACTATTCCTTTGGCAAGGGTGCAGGTATGGTAATGGCCATTCAACCCATTGAAAAAGCCATTGAAACACTAAAAGCAGAACGCAACTATGACGAGATAATTTTCACTACACCCGACGGAGGAGTTTTTGACCAACAGGAAGCAAACAAACTCTCATTGAAGAAAAATTTAATCATTCTTTGTGGTCATTATAAAGGTATCGATCAGCGAATTCGGGACACTTATATTACGAAGGAAATATCGGTTGGAGATTTTGTCCTCACCGGTGGAGAACTTGCTGCAGCAATAATAACCGATGCAGTCGTTCGCCTTCTGCCGGGAGTACTTTCCGACGAAACCTCTGCCCTCACCGATTCATTCCAGGATCACCTGTTAAGTCCACCTGTTTATACCCGTCCGGCAGAATATAAAGGGATGAAAGTGCCCGAAGTTTTACTTAGTGGCAACGACAAATTGGTTGAAGACTGGAAACACGACCAGGCCATTGAAAGAACAAAAACATTGCGCCCCGATTTGTATAAAAAATATTTGGGAGAAGAATAATCAATGAACGAAACAACAACCAGCACGATTGAATTAATCAAGAAGCCTTCGAACAATCCCAACGCGAAAACAATACTTATAATTGGCGTTTTTCATGGAGAAGAACCACAGGGCGAATATGTGATCAACAGATATCTGGAGAATGGTAATTTTGAAGACTTCAATAACCACTTAAATTTTATCCCCTGTCTGAATCCATGGGGAAAAGAACGTGGTATTCGGGGAAACCAAAACGGTGTGGACTTAAACCGCAACTACCCGACAAAAAACTGGATTGAAACTGAAAAAGATGAATATTACTCGGGTACACACGCAGCTTCGGAAATAACAACCAGACAAATGACCGAATTATTGGATGATTTAAAACCCGACATCATTCTTACGCTACATGCCCCATTAAAATGCGTTAATTACGATGGCCCCGCAAAAGAGCTGGCGGATAAAATAGCTGAATTCTGTGAATATCCGGTAATTGCCGATTTGGGTTACCCTACTCCGGGATCATTTGGGACTTACTGCGGAGTTGAGCGTAATATTCCTATTGTTACACTTGAATACGACGATAAAGAAGATTACGAAAGTATTTATCGTAAAACGGAAAAGATTTTTGACTGGCTGGCCGTTTATTAGTTGACAGTATCAGTAAACAGTTTTCAGCAATTCCGGCTCTTTATATTCAGGTTTTTCAAAACCTTCTGCAGATTCCGCGATACGCACAGTATTCACACTTTTTGTCGTGTTCGGTTTGCGAGAACTCGTTTTCTTCCGAGAAGATCTCTGAAACCAAACCAGCCAACTCCTCCTCAAATTCTTCAACAACTTCATCAAAGAAAAAATCTTTATTACTCATCTTTACCGCTGCCTCAAAATTTTCTGCAAACAAACTGCGTAACGGATAAATTGCCGCCTGAATTTCAGCTGCATTGGTTTCTGTAGCTAGTCCCCACGAATAAATCAAAGCCTGCAAAATCTCCTTTTTGGGCTCTTTTGCGTCTCTTTCAAACAGCTCGTCAACTGTTTTAAACTTTGTCGTTTTTACATTTCCGGTTTTATAATCGAGTACCCGGGTCACGCCGTTTGCTCTGTCAACGCGGTCGATCATACCGCCCACACATATTTTATTCTCGCCGGCATTTATCCATCGGTTGTAGCGCTGCTCCAGGCTCACTACTGTAAAAGGTGCCATATCCTTATCAATTTTTAAAAGCTGGCGCAAATAGGTTATGGCATTTTCAAAAATCAGCAAAGTTTTTCCTTCCAGTTTTATCTTTCCTTTTAACGGAAGTTTCTTTTTCAAATAGTGAATGGCAATTTGTTTGGTTACCTCGTTCTCCAGCCACACACGGTCTTTCTGAATTTTCTCGATATTACTTTTCTCAACTACGCGGCCTACATACGGCTTGTATAATTCTTCCAGCGTATCGTGAAAAATATTTCCAAAAACAACGCCGTCAATCTCTTCTTTCACTTCCTCCGGTTCGGGCAAACGAACCACATACTGACAGTAAAATTTCAACTTACAATTCAGGTAAGTATTAATTGCACTTGGTGAAAGCGGATGATCCTCCGAATTGTTCGCCAACAGTTTCTCAACAATTTCTTTCGAACTTTTTATACGAATTTCCTCTACAGGATCATTTGAAAACGAAAAATCAAGGTTTAACATCGAAGGTTTATGCACCGAATCGTATTGCAACTGATAACCATAGCGACTCAACTCTCCTGTTCCAATTCCTTCTTTCACCACGCTGTAGGTGGCTGTAACATTTTTTGCGCGCTGAATAAGTCGATAGAAATAATAAGCATACATGGCATCCTGTTCGTCGATGCCGGGCAACCCGAATCCCAAACGGATATTAAAAGGAATAAACGATGGTGCTGTGAATTTACGTGGCCACTTATTTTCGTTGAGTCCGAGAATGATCAGGTTTTCAAAATCCAAACAACGGGTTTCCAGAATTCCCATCACCTGCATACCACTTAGTGGTTCACCTTCAAAAGCAACCGAAACCTGCCCAAGATACTGTGAAAACAACCTGAAATAAACAGCTTCACTGATTTCTCGCTGTTGCTCGCTCAACACATCATCAACAACAGCTTTTAGCTTTTCAATGGATTGATAAATGGAATAAATCAGCTCCAAAAGCATGGCATTGTCAATCTCAGTATGTTTTAAATGACCATAAAACGCCGTTAGCACATCTAAAAAGTATCCACTGTAATCTGCTGTTTTTTCAGGCAATTCAAAAATTTGTTGGTGTAGCGGCGAAAAATTTATCTCTGCAAGCGGCACCGAAATACGGTTGTTATTCTTTAACTGATTAATATACGCTTTACTCGCCTCACTCGCTGTGTCACCCAACAACTGATGATTCAAAACATCAGTCACATAACGGTAATAGGCCACATAACTTTCGCCTTCTTTTCGCTTGTTCTTCAGCAGCGTCACCAGCAACATTAAAAAGCCGTAAACCACCGAATTCCGAACCGAATACCCCATGGTGACATTTACCTTGTCGACATTCGCCGGCACCGCGCCGAGAGCCGAAAACAACAGACTTTCATCGGCCAGCACAATAGCCGTATTGTCAAACTCTTTTTTGTACGATTTTTTTGTTTCATCCAGAAAATTCGGAATCTGCTGTGCCTGCCCGTAAACCGAAGAAACAGCTACCATCTTCATGTTTTTCCGATGGTTAAACTGCGTAGTATCCAATTCAAAATCGTCGGGTTGTGGAAATTCCAGCAGGTTAGTTCGCAGGAAATGGCCGGCTTCATTTTGTGGATCATCAAGATACGATTCATCGTAATCCCATAAAAACTCAGCTTTCCCCAAGCTTTGCAGATGCTTAAAAAATCGCTTCTCGCAGGCATTCAAGGCATTCAGTCCAACGATATAATATTTTTTGTACGGAAAAATCTTTTCTTCATCATTTAGATTTTCAGCCACTTCCCGATCCTGCATGCCGGGATAAGCCAATTGTTTTTCGGCCAGCTGCTGTTTAAAATCATGGTAAACGGGATACAGCTTATTCCAAATCGAAATATATTTTTCCTTGAAACCTTTTTTATCCACAACGGCCAGACTTCCCCAAAACTGCTCCAGCGCCTTTTTCTGCTCGTCGGTGAGGTAATCAAACACCGATTCAATTTCTTTCAGATCGGAAACATTGGTAAACAAATCTTTGGCATTTACCAGGTAGCGATCAATATCGTTAAAATCGGCCAGCAGAATTTCGCCCCAAAAGTAAAATTCATCGAAGGTTTCAGTAGTTTTCGTATGTTTCAGAAACACATCGTAAAGCAAAGAAATCAGTTGTAGTTTCTCGCCTTTTTGCATGACAGAATACGAAGCCATCAACTCATTTATCGTGGTTGTATTCGGGCCAATTACCGCCCCGTCAACCGTTTTCTGCAAATAATGAGTAAAAAATACGCCGGCTCTTCGGTTCGGAAAAACCACACACAAATCTTTTAACTCGTTTTTATGTTTTTGATAAATATATTTTGCGCATTGCGAGAGAAATCGTTCCATACCTTGGTTCTTCGTTCAGGGTTTAAAGTTCATAGTTTAGCCTGAATAAACAAGAAATAGATGCAAGAAAATTTTCTTATTTTAGAGCTTTCGTTATTTCTTAATGGTATAAATCATTCATACAACAACATGAAAAAAATTGCGCTGTCTATTTTAACTTTTGTTTTTTCACTGCAACTAATTGCACAAGATCGCATTACAGGTCTAACTTTTGCCACACGCAGCGAGGTAATCGCACAACACGGGATGGCATGTACCAGTCAACCACTGGCCACACAGGCTGCACTTGACATATTAAAAGCCGGCGGAAATGCCATTGATGCAGCTATTGCCGCAAACGCCGTTCTTGGTTTGGTTGAACCCACCGGAAACGGCATGGGTGGCGACTTATTTGCCATTGTTTGGGATGCCGAAACAAAAAAATTGTATGGCTTAAATGCCAGCGGACGATCGCCTTACGAATTAACACTCGACTATTTTAAGGAAAACAGTTACGAGAAGATTCCGTCGTACGGACCACTTCCGGTTTCTGTACCGGGCTGTGTTGACGGCTGGTTCGAGCTACACAATAAGTTCGGCAGCCTTCCCATGAAAGAAGTCTTGAATCCTGCTATTTCGTATGCCGAAAACGGATTCCCGTTAACTGAACTTATTGCATATTACTGGGGACGCAGCACCTTTTTAAGTCAGTACCCGGGATTTGAAGAGATTTTTATGCCCAACGGAAAAGCACCTAAAAAAGGTGAAGTATTTAAAAATCCTTACCTGGCCAGCACTTTTAAACTGATTGCAGAACAAGGACGCGATGTATTTTACAAAGGTGAGATTGCCGAAAAGATTGTAAACTATGTGCGAGAACAGGGTGGCTTTTTAAGCATGAAAGACTTCGAAGATCATCACTCAGAGTGGGTAGAACCTATTTCTACGAATTACCGTGGTTATGATGTTTGGGAGCTTCCACCTAACGGGCAGGGAACTGCCGTTTTGCAAATGCTAAATATTTTGGAGAATTATGATATTTCAAGCATGGGTTTTGGATCGCCTGAATACATGCATCATTTTATTGAAGCGAAAAAACTGGCTTACGAAGACCGCGCAAAATACTATTCCGATATGGATTTTAATAATCTTCCTATTGACGAATTGATATCAAAAGAGTACGGAAAAGAAAGAGCGGCATTGATCAATGCAAATCGTGCAGCGCGCTCCTATCCAGCCGGCGAGCTGGAACAAGGCAACACCATCTACCTGACAACAGCCGACAAAGATGGCAATATGGTTTCGCTAATTCAAAGTAATTACCGTGGCATGGGATCGGGAATGACTCCCGGAAAACTCGGTTTTATACTTCAGGATCGTGGCGAATTATTTGCACTGGAAGAAGGCCATATGAATGTTTACGAACCACACAAGCGCCCGTTCCACACCATTATTCCGGCGTTTATTACAAAAGATGGAGAACCATACATTAGTTTTGGATTAATGGGCGGTGCGATGCAACCACAGGGACACGTTCAGATTGTTTGTAATCTGATCGACTTTGGGATGAACCTGCAGGAAGCCGGCGATGCACCGCGCATCAGTCACGACGGCTCGAGCCAGCCAACCGGCGAAAAAATGAACGATGGCGGCCGTGTTTCACTGGAAAGTGGTTTTGAATACCAGACCATTCGCGAACTAATGAGCAAAGGACACCGCATTGGATATGCACTTGGGCCGTACGGTGGTTACCAGGCCATAATGTGGGACAAGGAAAACAAAGTGTTTTATGGTGCTTCCGAATCGCGCAAAGACGGACAGGCAGCGGGATTTTAAAATAGAATTGCCTGTGGGCAAATATTTATAGTAGCCCGTTTTTTCCTCCTTTGGCCAATAACCAAACAGAGAATGCCATTTCACCCAAAATACTTGGTACTGCTACCAATGCAAGAAATATTCCTGCAACGTCGCTGTAATTTGGTAATAGAAAATGAGCTGAAGTGTCAACCATATACATTATTCCGGCAATTAGCAGAAACACTGCAATCCATTTTGGTTTTTGAATAATGACAGACAAAAGGATTAAATGCGCGCCAAAAAAGAACAGGCCAATCAACCAGATGATTTCAAATACATTCACCTGGTGTAAAATTTCGTCAGCGGAGTCGGAATTAAGCGTAAGAACCAGCGCAAAAACTGCAACCCCCATAATAGCTGCGTGCATAATTCTGAAATAAGTACTGAGGCGTGTATAAATATGTTTACGATATAATCCGAATAGTCCCCAAGCTACTACAACATCGAATAATACAGTAATTAGAAAGGCTAAAATTCCAAATCGAACAACCATATTTTGAAGTCTAATGGTTTCAACCGGATTCTGTTTCAGTGATTCCAATACAAAAAAATTGGCAAATATCGCAGCAAAAAAGATGATCAAATAGCTGATTCCAGTAATGATCGAGAGTTTCCTTGAATTCATATTTTATGTCTATTTAATGGATAGTATAGTTTTACAATAACTATTTAACCTCAAACGCCACCTTTTGTTTATACCAAAAAAAAGGTTCCGCCTGTAATTAACAAACGGAACCTTGTACATTTATTTGATTGTCTTTCTACTTCTTAAATAGCGGATCAACACCAATGGTGCCAACCAATTCTTTTAAGTATTGTTTCGATTCTACGTATTTCAAGCGATCTTTCGCTTGCTGTAAGCGACTATCAACATCCATTTCTGAAACCAACGCAGCATTGTTCGGATTCGATTTGAAATCTTCCAAATAACCGATTTGCTCAATCTGGAAGGCAATATCTTTGTCCTGTTTTAGTTTCAAACGAGCTTTGTACCAGTCGCTTTTTATTACTTCTTCCCTTTCGAAAAGTTTTCTCAATTCAGGATCGCTGATGTCTTTTCCTTCATAATTACCGTAAGCCATAATATGCAATAATACTTTTAACGGTGGAATGGCGCCCTCCACACTTCCATCTTCAAAGAATGGCTGTGCAGCTCGTTGCATGGCTTCTGTAATGTTGTTTATACCATCAACATAATCATCCATATTCTGCAATTCCGGTTTCAGCATACGTTCGTTAAACACTGCCAAAGGCTCGTCAAATAATCGGTTCATACATCGGAAAGCAAAGTTTTCGGTTATACGATAGCCTAATCGGCTTGCCAACACTTTTTGTCCTTTATATTCAAAGTCTTCCAGTTTTTCCAAACAACCATTCTCAATCAGTTTTTTCGGATCGCGATCTTCAGGAACTAGACGAGCCCAAATTTCAGGAATAAGAATACTGATATCATGATCGAAACGATTTTCGGAGCCAATATATCCGGCTGCTGAGCTAAATCCCTGGTATTCGGTAAGAATATACGACAACAGTGCATTATTCAAATCGGAAGTTGGAACCAGCATATTAAATGGTCCTTTTGTAAGCGCACCTTCTAATCCTGCACCGGTGGTTGATGGCGATTTTCCTGTAATACTTGCAATAAAGTCCATAAACAACTCAGGCAACTCCTGGTAATGTATTGGATTGTATACCGCCAACGGACGAATCCCTGCATCTTTATCTGCCGGGTTGTTTCTTCGTCCCGGTAACACAGCATTTACAGGCCACACAACAGGATCTTTATCTTTTATTTTACGATACAACCGTACGCCAATCTCTCCGAGGTACGAATCCTGTGTTTCGTTCTTGAAAATATTTCGTTGCAGATAGCGAGGATTTTTCGTTGGCTCGCCATTTACAATTCTCGGATGCGATGGAGTAACAAAGTAATTATCACTGTTACTTTCAGCCACTTCTTTTATAAAGTTCTTAACCGGCTCCGTGTATTTTTCAAAACTAATGGCATTATCTAACAAATCCTGCGCATTTTCGCGAGTTAGTGGCTCATAATTCGTTAAGAAAGTGTTGTTATCTACAATTTCTTTTTCAGCTTCTTTATCGTAACCTCTGATAACTGCTTCGTCAGGACGCTGGAAAAGGTAACTTTCACAGTTCGCAACCAACTTAACACTTGGATTAGAATATTCCTTGTTCAGGTTTTTCAACTGGCTCGACGGTACTGTTATTGTAGCCGAAATATCATCTTCTGTCTGAATTTTCATCGAGGGAACAAAGTCGGAACGTAATTTATGTAAGTACCAACGTCCTTCTTCGTTAAATCCAATTCGTACATAACTTGCTGTAATCGGATTGTGTTTGTATCGTAAAACATTTCCCGGACGACCGTTAACCACCTCTACATTAAACAATTCGCGCCATTTAAGTCCACGCTCCTCGTTTCCCCGGTAATGACGTTTAACAAAAAAGGCCAGCGTACGAACATTGTTTGGTAACTCTTTCAGAAATTTATTGTATTCATCGCTATACTGATCAGATGGCGTTAGCAATTTTACTGCCGATCCCAATGTGCGCTCTTTGCTCAGAAACGAGCGAGACGGATCAGCATCAGGACGAATATTCTTCCAACGATCAGAATAATCTTTATTAATAATTTCGTCGACTTTATTCTCAACCATTTCCAGATCCTCGATGTAGAAAGAGCCAAACTTAATTGCATTCTGCATCGACTTCGAGATTTCTGATTTTCCACCTCCCGAAACCGTACTTGGTTTATGACAGAACATTCCTTCGGGAGCTGTGTCGATAATTCGCCACATTGATTGAGTAGGATGTTTCACCAACTGAAATTTGTGACCGGTTGGATGTACGTATATTTTTTGCGGCGAAAGTCTCAGGCTGTAATCTTTGTTTTTATATGTCCAGCTAACAGCGCTGCTCTCCACATCAATATCAGCATTCTCCGGAATGTAAATTATATCCGGGTATTTTTTATCGACAGCATAGTTCCCTTCCTGAATTTCGATTCTGTCGCCCAATAATTTTTTAGCTTCTTCAAATGAATAAGGCAAATCGAATTTCTTGGTAAAATTACCGCCAAACACACTATCGCTCATGTTTCCACGCGGGAATGCAATAGCTCCACCGGCATGTTCTTCTTCAACCAATCCGAATAAATTGGCCGAATAGCTGATTTGTGTTTTAATCTCTTTTTTGGAGTATCCGTAATAGTTGTCGGCAATTATTGTTACTACTACCCCGCGTTCGTCGCGACAAGTAAGTTTAAATGCCGATCCATCGTTGTAAAGTTCGTTCTCATCCTTCCAACACATGCCGTCGCGTTTTTGGCGCTCTGATGCATCGTCGTAATGAGGAAGACCAACATCTTTCTTTTTTAGTTTGGTAAGATGCGGTGCCAAAATTATACAACCGGTATGACCGGTCCAATGCTCAATATCCAATGCTGCATCGTTAACTGCAAGATTTGGATCGCCGGCATTGCCAAAAATTGTTTCCACAAAGTCGAGGTTACTTACCAAACTTCCCGGAGCAAAGAAACGCACTTCCATGCTTTTCTCACTAATAATACCAGGCACTTCCGGACAAACTACGGGACGCAGCAACAGGGAAACCATCACCTTTGCTTTTTCATCCTGTGCTGATGTAAAAGGCAATAACTTTAACTCTTCGGTAGGATTAAGAGCAGTATGCAGCAAATGAGCGAAAGTAATTTTTGGAACCTCTTTCTTGTCTGTTGGAACCGGAAGTCCGCCTCTAACAATATGGAAAGTACCTTTTGTTGTACGTTTATCCTTGGCCGGATTGTTTAGAATTCCCTGTTTTAAACGATAAGAACTTAGCAGGTCGCTTTTAAACTCCTTACCATTTGGAGGTAAACTTAACTCACGAGCCATTTTTTTCTGGTTTAATACCAGCGTATTATTTGGCAAACGGTATGGTTTTTCAAACTCAAGTTCCTTTAGGTAGTCGTCTATAAAGTTTTGAATACGTGCATCGGCCGGCGACATGTGTTCGCTCAGCAAACGCGATTTTTCTCTAAAGCTTTTTACCAGACCTTCGGTTAAAGTCTGAAATTTAGCATTTGCATATTTAGTGCCGGAATCAGAATGATCCATAAACGTAGGCTGACCCAAAGAGGCCAACTGAAGGTTTATATATTGAATCATATCCCGACGGTCTCTTTTTTGTTGTTTTGAAGGCGCAGAACTTTTACTCATAATAATTGTATTTCTAATCCATTAACAAAAATACGGAAATGAAGTTTTTTCAATCCTAAGAAATTTCTTTATTAACGATAAAACAGTAATTCTTTAGTGTTTTGTTAACTCTACGAACCAACATTTTATCAAAATGTAAGTGTTTTCGCTATTTGAACGGATATACGAGTATTTCTAACTTATGTTACTCTTATGATATGTATCATAAATGCTTTTAAAGGTGATTATAATTTCAGAAATACCTTTGTGGCATCTAACAATAAAATGAGTTGGCATCATGATTTTGGCACAACAAAATTGTTATTCACAAAGTGTATTAAACAACTTGTACTAATCTCATCTACTGCCGAAACCTTAAAATTATTAATAAATGAAACACTTAAATTTTGTAAAAGGTCTTGTGTTAATTTTCGCAGGTCTTTTTATTACTTCTCAGGCAGCTGCTACCGATGGCTATTTCAGCGTTGGCTACGGAACCGTAAATAAAGGATTAGCAGGTGCAGGAATTGCATTTTATCAGGGATCATTAATTAATGGAAACCCTGCAGGAAATGTATTTTTAGGAACTAAATACCAGTTGGGAGTTAACTTTTTTAATCCAAACAGGAAATACACCGTTACAGGTAATCCATCAGGTATGGAAGGCACTTTCGGTTTAATGCCGGGTACAATTGAAAGCGACAGCAAATTATTTTTAATGCCTTCGGCAGGTGCCAACTGGATGGTTAGCGATAATTCAAGTATTTCAGCTGCCTTATTCGGAAATGGAGGAATGAACACTGATTACCCAACAGCAACATTCTACGATCCAATGTCGGAAACTACCGGCGTTAACCTTGCGCAGATGTACGGAAATATTACATACTCGCAGAAACTGGGTGAAAAACACAGTATTGGTGTAACCGGTGTTTTAGCTTATCAATATTTCGAAGCAAAAGGATTAATGGCTTTTGGTGCATTCTCATCAAATCCGGCGGCTGTATCCGGAAATGGCACCGACAGTGGTTTTGGTTATGGATTTAAGATCGGATACCTCGGTCAATTAACTGATAACTTCTCAATAGGTTTTACCTATCAATCGAAAGTTTGGATGAGCGAATTCGACGATTACTCAGGCCTTTTTGCTGAACAAGGAGATTTCGACATCCCTTCAAGTTGGACAGCAGGTTTTGCATGGGAAGTTGCTGAAGATTTTACCGTTATGGCCGATGTAAAACAAATAATGTTTGGCGATGTAAAATCAATTGGCAACCCAATGTTACCAAACCTGATGACATCTCAACTTGGAGCAGACGATGGAGCCGGTTTTGGATGGGACAATATTATGGTTTACAAACTTGGTTTTAACTATGCAGGTGTTGACACATGGGAATTCCGTGCCGGACTTTCAATTGGCGATAATCCAATTCAATCTTCAGAAGTGATGTTTAATATCCTTGCTCCGGGTGTAATTGAAAACCAGATCGCTCTTGGTTTTTCAAAAGAAGTTGGGAACTCAGGTAACCAATTCCACGTTGCGTTCAATTATGCAATGAACAGCAATGTAGAAGGCCCGAACCCTCTTGATCCACCATCAGGACAAACTATAGACATTGAAATGAATCAGTTTGAATTAGAGTTGGGATTCTCATTCTAAATAGATTCGATGAGTTTGATACTCCAATAACTTCAAAAAACAACATATTTTGGGCCCGGGCTTTTGTCCGGGCTTTTTAATTCTTTTTGTCCTGAACACTTCTTCGGTTTAACTGTAATTATTATTTTAACCGAAAATAATTATCAAAAAGAAATGAAATTAATATCCTGGAACGTAAACGGAATACGTGCCGTAGCCAAAAAGAATTTTTTCGAAGATTTTAAACAACTCGATGCAGACATTCTTTGCCTGCAGGAAACTAAAGCACAAGATGATCAGGTAGCCGAAACACTGACACCGATAAACGACTACCACATTTATTCAAACTCTGCGGTAAAAAAAGGTTATTCGGGAACAGCGATCCTTTCTAAAACAGAACCGATCAGCGTTTCACGCGATATTGGAATTGAAATTCATGACACCGAAGGTCGTGTTTTATGTCTCGAATACGACAAATTTTATTTAGTCAATGTGTATGTACCAAATTCAGGGAGCGACTTAAAAAGGCTGGATTACCGTCAGGATTGGGATTTGGCATTCTTCAATTACCTGAAGAAACTGAAAGAAACCAAGCCGGTAATTGTTTGCGGCGATTTTAATGTTGCCCACCGCCCAATCGATTTGGCACGACCAAAACCAAATTACAATAAATCGGCCGGTTACATGCAAGAAGAAATTGACGGCATGGATCGTTTTACACAGGGTGGACTGATTGACACTTTCCGGCACTTTTACCCCGAAACTACTGACAAATATTCGTGGTGGAGTTACCGGGCCGGAGCACGAGGCAAAAATGTAGGCTGGAGAATCGATTATTTCCTGGTTTCTGAAAACTTTATACCAAAAGTTAAAAACGCGTTCATTTTGAATGAAGTAATGGGTTCCGACCATTGTCCGGTTGGAATTGAAATAGCAGACTAATAATTAAACTATCATAACTATTTCAGAGGATGAATAAGATTCATCCTCTGTTTTTTTTTATAAAAACGCCCTATTTTTGCAGCTTAAATACGATACTTTGAATTTCGATCCACATACAACCAATTTACCCATCGTTGAAGTAATCGACGAGGTAAAACAACATTTGCAGAAAGAGAATACTTTAATTGTACATGCTCCTCCGGGAGCAGGAAAAAGTACCGTTTTACCACTTGTTTTGCTTGAAGAAAGCTGGCTAAAAGGGAAAAAAATAATTATGCTTGAACCGCGCCGTCTGGCTGCAAAAAGTATTGCCACTCGTTTGGCAGAACTTTTAGGTGAACCTGTTGGAAAAAGTGTCGGTTATCGCATTCGGTTCGACAATTGCATAAGCAAAAACACACAACTGGAAGTGGTTACCGAAGGAATTCTCACACGTATGTTACAAAGCGATAATGCACTGGAAGGTGTTGGCATTGTAATTTTCGATGAGTTTCACGAACGTAGTCTTTTTGCTGATGCAGCCTTGGCGTTATCGCGCGAGGCTCAGCAAATACTGCGTCCTGACCTGCGTATAATGATCATGTCGGCCACATTAAATATGCCGCAACTGACCAAACTACTGAATGCTCCGTCAGTTGTAAGCGAAGGACGCCAGTACCCGGTCGAGATTCATTACGAAGGGGAAAACGACAGAAGACTTTTACCGGAGTTGACCAGTCGCGTTGTAACAAAAGCATTCGATAAAAACGATGGAGATATTTTGGTTTTTCTACCTGGTGAGGCAGAAATTAAAGCCTGCGAAAGTATTTTGCGAAGTAAACACAAAGGAGTTGCAATTCATCCGTTATACGGGCAATTGCCCCCACAAAAACAGTTTGCAGCTATTATGCCTAATCGCGAAGGGAAAAGAAAAATTATACTGGCAACGTCCATTGCAGAAACGAGTCTTACGATTGAGGGCGTAAAAGTTGTAGTGGATTGTGGTTTTAGTCGAACACTCAAGTTTAATCCAAACACTGGTCTTTCGCGACTTGAAACAGTTGATATTACGCTCGATTCGGCCGATCAACGGGCAGGACGAGCAGGACGACTTGGTCCCGGGGTTTGTTACCGCATGTGGACAAAAGCAACACATCACCGGCTGAGTAAACATCGAACACCTGAAATTGAAGAGGCAGATTTGGCTTCGCTAGCACTCGAAATGGCCAAATGGGGTGTTGATGATATTAATAAACTTACATGGCTAACGCCTCCTCCCAAAGGACACGTTTTACAGGCAAATGAATTACTTGAGCAGCTGGATGCCATTGAAGAAGGAAAAATTACAGCACACGGAAAAGCGATTCATCAATTACCGTGTCACCCCCGACTGGCACACATGCTATTATTGGCGCGCGAAGAAGAATTATCAGCTCTTGGTTGCGATATTGCCGCGATATTGGAAGAGCGCGATCCGCTGAACCGTGATGCCGGAATTGACATTAATTTGCGTATTGATGCTTTACGCCGTTACCGCACCGGAAGCTTAAAAAACAAACGGCTAAAACACATCGCGAAGATTTCATTGCAGTATCAAAAAATGCTAAATGTTGATGAAGACAATTCTGCAACTGATCCTTTTGAAACAGGTTTGTTGCTGGCTTATGCCTATCCTGAACGGATTGCACACGCTACTCCGGGCAATAATGCACAGTTTAAACTTGCAAACGGGAATATTGCAGCTGCCGGGCACGAAGACGATCTGGCACACGAAGATTGGCTGTCCATTGCAAGTGTTAATGCCCGCGATGGTGTTGGCCGAATCTTTTTGGCATCGCCATTAAATCCTAAAGATCTGGCTCCAATGGTAAAAACCGTTGAATCCATAAACTGGGATACAAAACACGGCGGATTTTCAGCTTTCGCAGAGTTACGAATCGGTAGTATTATCCTTCAGCAAAAGCCTTTGCAAAATTACGATCCTGACAAAAAACTAAAAGCCATTTCGGATGCAGTAAAAAATGAAGGAAGCTGGTTACTTGATTTTAATGCTGATGTAGAACAATGGCAAAACCGTATTAACAGTTTAAGAATTTGGGACAAAGAACATAACTGGCCCGATGTGAGTACAAACCAACTTTTGTCAACGAATTATGAATGGCTTTCTCCTTATCTGACAACAGTAAAACGGCCGGAAGATCTGAAAAAGATCAAGCTAAAAGAAGTACTTCAACATCACCTGAATTATGAATTGCAACAATTATTAAATGAGCTGGCACCAGAGAAAATTGAGGTTCCAAGCGGATCGAATATAAAGCTGAAATACCGGACAAATGGAGAAGCTCCAATTCTGGCTGTTCGTTTGCAGGAAGTATTTGGCTTGCTTGAAACACCAAAAGTAAACAAAGGCAAAGTAAAAGTTCTGTTACATCTTTTATCGCCGGGTTTTAAGCCTGTTCAGGTAACGGACGATTTGAGCAGCTTTTGGAACAATGCCTATTTCGAAGTTAAAAAGGAATTAAAGGCACGCTACTCCAAGCACCACTGGCCTGATAATCCGCTGGAGGCAGAACCTTTACGCGGAGTAAAACGAAAAAGAAATTAATCTAAAAATTAATTTCATCTTTTTCGCCGGTACCTAACCTGTGTTATAGCATCAAGAAAAACTTCAGATGAAATCATGTCGAATTCGAGCGCTTGCGATAACGCTCCAAACAGTGGAGTTCCTCCTCCCAAAACGACCTGGATTGTGGAAATTACCATTTCATCAATCAAGTCTTCTTTTAAATAGCCATGAATGGTAGTTCCTCCGTCAATGTATATATTTCGAAATCCCTTTTCAGTCATCTTTTTAGTAATTTCAAAGGGAGTTCCGTTTACAATTTCCACTTTCCCATTCAAATCATCCGAAACTGATTTCTGAGTCGAGCTGGCCACAAAAACAGGCAATTGATATGGCCACGGAATATTAAATCCCAACACCGCTTCGAAAGTCCTCCGCCCCATTACAATGGCATCTATCTTTTCAATAAACTGGTTGTAACCTAAATCTTCATTTTTCGGATTGGGGACAGATTGAAGAAATTCGATGCCTCCATTTCTGTCCGCAATAAAACCGTCGATACTGGTGGCTATAAATATGTGATTTTTTGTTCCCATTAATTTTGTACTCTTAAGTGTTGGCCTCTAACATTTGTAGTTTTAGATTCTCAGGAATTAAAAATTATATCTTTAATTGAAATATACAAAAGAATAATCTGCTATACTGAACAAAAAACCATAATGGTATTTTATTCTCATCTCAAAACGTCTACATCACTTTAAATCAGGACATTATTTTTTGGAAGAATCGTTTATAATCCTTAAATTATATCAAATAAATTAAGTGGTCTTAATTATTAGTTACTGTTTAATCCCTATGTTATTTACTGATAAGTTCAGACACCATAACTAAATCTTTGTATATGGAAAATCACTTTAAAACGCACCAAAAACAGTCCCCATTTTTACACAAAATTATAATCTTTACCTTCTTCGTATTTTTTTCATTCATCCTGCAAGCCCAACCACTTTATACCTTCTCCTATAGTAATGGAAATACTTACAATGCACTAACCACATCTCCCATCGAATTATTTGTCGGCGATCCGGATTATGACACCTGGGACGATGGCCTTTCGGAGGCAATTCCGATTGGATTTACATTTATTTATAACTACAAACCATATACAAAATTTAAAGTTTGTGCAAATGGCTTCGTTACTTTAGATGAAGATTTTGCATGGAATGAAGATGTATACTGGAATTACTTTGAAAGTTCTTACAGAAAGCTTGTTATTGCACCGCTATGGGATGATTTGACTATTAATGAAGGCGGAGGAATCCGTTATGAATTAACCGGATCACCCGGCAGTAGAGTTTTAAAAATTGAATTTAATGACCTGACATTTTGGTTAGATGAATTGGAAAGATTTCACTTAAAATTTCAGGTTTGGTTATATGAAGGAACAAATGTTATTGAATTTAGGTATGGTGATGATGAATCAATTAACAGCTGGTGGTCGTTTTCCGATGAAGGAATAAATATTGGCCTAAACGACGAACGTGACTATAGTTTTATGTCCATAACCCCGGGATCGCTACCAACATATAGTTACAAGGTTGATAAAGAAATTGGTTTTAGTGGCATGGAAGATTACATTAACGATGGATTATTGTACCGTTTTACTCCAACAACCCGTTGGATAGGAAAAACAAACACTGACTGGCTAAACAAAACAAACTGGGAATTAGACACAATTCCATCTGTTTATGATAATGCTCTGATTCCGGATTCTGCAATTCATCCTGTTATTAATAATAGTGGAGCCGCTTGTAAGAACCTGACTGTTGAATCTGGTAGTGACTTAACGATAACAGGAGGTGGAGAATTGACAGTAAGTGGCAATTTAAAAAACAATGGTAAGGTTACTGTAACTTCTACCAGCGAAGCTATTAACGGTTCACTAATTGTTGAAGGAAACTCTGATGCGACAATTAACTTTGAACGGCATTTATCAGGTGGAGACAGTTGGCATTTGGTTAGCTCTCCTGTTTCAGGACAAGACCTCTGGACATTAGTTACCTCTGTAGAAAATAATATTGCGACAAATGCTTCAAAATATGCAATCGCCAAATATATTGAGGAAAATGATGATTGGGATAACTATCCTACCAGTGATCCCGGCTCTAACTTATTATTAGGCACTGGTTATTCAATTCTCAGGAAAACTGCAGGAACTATAACTTTTACAGGACAAATTAATATAAACGATGTTACCAATATTCCAATTTCATATCTAAATAGAGGATGGAATTTGCTGGGAAATCCATTTACTTCATCGATAGATGCAACAAATGCAGCTGCGAGTGCAGAACATCTTTTATCAGCAACCAATATAGAAAACATGGATCCTAACTATGCAGGGCTTTATTTGTGGGATCCATCTTCAGGAACTTCAGGTGAGTATGTGATCATTAATAATTCAGGAGGAAATCCCGCTGAAACACTGGATCAGGACTATATTCAAGCTGGCCAAGGCTTCTTTGTGCGCGCGAAGGACAATAGTTCGCGAACTTTCAACATCACAAAAGGTATGCAAACTCATCAGTCGTCTACTCCTTTAAAATCCGGTAAAACAGAATGGCCTGTTATACAACTTACGGCAACTGGCGTAGGCAAAAGTAGTAGTACGCTGATAAAGTTTAATTCCTCAATGACAGATGGTCTTGATGTGACGTTTGATGCAGGAATGTTCAAACCAAACCCGGATTTTGCGTTATATTCCAGACTTGTAGATGATAATGGAGTTGATTTTGCAATTCAGTGTCTTCCAACTGACTATGATAATTTGGTTATACCGATAGGACTCGATGCTCAATTGGGTAGTAAAATTATTTTTTCCTCAAAAGCATTCAATCTTCCGGAAGATTGTCAGATTATCCTGGAGGATAAAATAACAGGATCATTTACATCTTTGAAATCCGGAAATGTATATTCAATTGTATATTCTGAAAAATATAAGAATCCCGGAACACTATACTTACACACCAGCGAAAACTTAGTTACACATAATAAGATAGTTGACATTACCAATCCTTTTGAAATCAGAACTAACCGTCAGAATGGTTATATACGTTTGATTTCATCTGATGAAAAACCGGCCCGAATGAATGTTCTTGATATCTCAGGTCGCATCTTAATTTCAAAGGAAATTTACAATGGAAATAACAACTTGATATACTTTTCAGGTAAACCTGGAATTTATATCGTTCATATCATGAATGAAACATACAATCATAGTCAGAAAATTATCTGGACTAAATAGATGGTGAATTCCCAGTTAACAGCTACTCATTTAAGTTACTTTAAACAACCGAAAATGAAACACTTACTAATATTCTCGATTCTTATTGCCATATGCAACATTCACGCTTTTGGCCAAAATATTACTTTTACTTTTTTGGGTGAAAACAGTTTTAACCAAGCGCCATTAAATGTTGATAAGGTTCAAATAGACAACAACACAAACGGAACTGACACGTTAGTTTTCGGTAATATCTTTTCCATCTTAAACACTTCAATTGAAATTTCAGAATTAGAAAGTAACAGGGATATCGTAATTTACCCCAATCCCTTTGATCATTCGGTTAACATTGTTTTTCATTCAACCGTTTATGAGCCGGCACAGATCAATGTATATGATGTAAATGGCAGAAAGATAGCCCATTGGGATAATTATATAAATATTGGAGAAAATAAACTGCTATTGAAGTCGGGCGTAAAAGGAATGCTGTTTTTAACGATCTCTTCACCAAATTTGCAATTAAACGCGAAGCTCATATGCAATAAAGCCAGTAATATATCTGAATTAAAACTGATTGGAAATTCATACACTCCGTTATCGAATAATGAGCTTAAATCTGGTCAAAATTTATACAACAACTTTGAATACACTATTGGTGACAGTCTCTCTTTTACAGGATATACGGAAGATATTGTATCAGATGTTTTGCACGACAAGCCAAATGGTAATAAAACCTATACGTTGTTTTTTGATGTATCAAACTATCTTCCTGTTGCAGATTTCGATGTGTCATCACAAATTTTGGTTGAAGGAAGTAACACTAGCTTCTTCGATCGCTCTACAAATAATCCAACATCATGGACCTGGGATTTTGGTGACGGAAGCACCAGCAGTATTCAAAATCCATCTCATACCTATTTATCAGCAGGAACTTACACAATTACATTGATTTCAGGAAACAACTATGGTTCAGACACCTTGATAGTCAATGACTATATCACAGTATATTCATTAATCCCTGCCGCAGGATTTGCTGCAAATAAAACAACAATTAACCAGGGAGATGAGATAATCTTTTCTGATCAATCAACCAATTCTCCTACATCTTGGGAATGGGATTTTGGCGACGGAAACACAAGTACTTCTCAGAATCCAGCTCATACCTATTTAGCACCCGGAAACTACACCATAAAACTAACTGCCGGCAACAGCTACGGATCAGATACAATTATAAAAGAAGATTATATTACCGTATATCCTTCTAATGTCCCCCTGGCTGATTTTTCAGCCAATAAAACGACAATTAACGAGAGTGATGCGGTAACCTTTTCTGACCAGTCCACAAATACACCAACATCTTGGGAATGGGATTTTGGTGATGGCAATATCAGTAATACTCAGAATCCAACTCATACATATTTTTCCCCTGGAATTTATACCGTTAAACTAACAGTTGTAAATAGTTTTGGCTCCGATTCACGAACAAAGCAGAATTATATAACAGTCAATTCACTGGCTCCAATTGCCGGATTCTCGGCAAATACATCAACCATTAACCAAGGTGATGACATAACCTTTTCTGATCAATCTGGCAATTCCCCAACATCTTGGAAATGGGATTTTGGTGATGGCAGTACCAGTACGATTCAAAATCCATCGCACACTTACATGACTGCCGGTGTGTTTTCAGTAAACCTTATAGCATTCAATACTTTTGGCTCTGATACAATCGTAAAAGAAAACTTTATTATTGTTAACTCTTCCGTCCCCGTTGCAGACTTCTCAACAAATACAACTGCAATTAACCAGGGTGATGAAATAACCTTTTCTGACCAGTCTATAAATACACCAACAGCATGGGAATGGGATTTCGGTGATGGAAGTACCAGTAGCGTTCAGAATCCATCTCATACTTACTCTACATCAGGATTATATTCTATTAAATTAATAGTCATTAATACTTATGGTTCGGATACAATCGTAAAAGAAAACTTTATCACCGTTAACTCTTCCGTCCCCGTTGCAAACTTCTCTGCAAATACAACTGCAATCAACCAGGGGGACGAAATAATCTTTTCTGATCAATCGGCCAATACGCCAACGGCGTGGGAATGGGATTTCGGTGATGGCGAAACCAGTACTATTCAGAATCCTACTCATACATACTCAACATCAGGATCATATTCAATCCAACTTATTGCTGTCAATACTTTTGGTTCAGATACAATCGTAAGAGAAAACTTTATCAGCGTTAACTCTTCTGTCCCTGTTGCAGAGTTCTCGGCAAATACAACTGCAATTAACCAGGGTGATGAAATAATATTTTCTGATCAATCGGCCAATTCGCCAACCTCTTGGGAATGGGATTTTGGTGATGGAGAAATCAGTACGATTCAAAATCCTTCTCATACATACTCAACATCAGGATCATATTCTGTCCAACTTATTGCCGTCAATACTTTTGGATCAGATACAATCGTAAAAGAAAACTTTATCAGCGTTAACACTTCTGTTCCTGTTGCAGACTTCTCGGCAAATACAACTGCAATTAACCAGGGTGATGAAATAATATTTTCTGATCAATCGGCCAATTCGCCAACCTCTTGGGAATGGGATTTTGGTGATGGAGAAATCAGTACGATTCAAAATCCTTCTCATACATACTCAACATCAGGATCATATTCGGTCCAACTTATTGCTGTCAATACTTTTGGTTCAGATACAATCGTAAAAGAAAATTTTATAACAGTTGGCTCTTCTGTCCCGGTTGCAGACTTCTCTGCAAATAAAACTACAATTAACCAGGGTGATGAAATAATATTTTCTGATCAATCGGCCAATTCGCCAACTTCGTGGAAATGGGATTTTGGCGATGGAGATACCAGTGCTGTTCAAGATCCATCCCATATTTACTCAACGTCAGGATCATATTCGGTCCAACTTATTGCTGTCAATACTTTTGGATCAGATACAATTGTAAAAGAAAACTTTATCACGGTTAATTCATCGGTTCCGGATGCAGCATTTTCGGCAAATAAGACTACAATAAACCAAGGTGATGAGATAATATTTTCTGATCAATCTACAAATTCGCCGACTTTATGGAATTGGGATTTTGGTGATGGGAATACCAGTACGATTCAAAATCCTTCTCATATTTACTCAACAGCTGGAATATTCGCCGTACAGTTTATTACGACCAATGCTTTTGGCTCCGACACGATCATTAAACAAGATTATATTGAAGTAAACTCATCAGTACCCGTTGCAGGATTCGCTGCAAATACTACTACAATTGACCAGGGTGATGAAATAATATTCTCTGATCAGTCTACAAATTTCCCTACATCATGGAAATGGGATTTCGGTGATGGAGAAACCAGCGTTGTTCAAAATCCATCTCATACCTATTTATTACCCGGCACTTATACAGTGAAATTGATTGCATGGAATAGTTATGGTTCAGATACAATTGCAAAAGAAAATTTTGTTACAATAAACTCTTTAGTTCCTGTTGCCGAATTCTCTGCTAATGCTACAACAATTAACCAGGGTAATACGATCGTTTTTTCTGACCAATCTGTCAATTCCCCTACTTCATGGGAATGGGATTTTGGTGATGGAAATACCAGTGATGTGCAGAATCCTTCCCACATCTATCTGACTGAAGGTTTTTATGCAGTTACACTAATAGCAATTAATAGTTTTGGATCAGATACAATAATAAAAGACGATTATATTACAGTAATAGACTCATCTGTTCCCGTTGCTGCTTTCTCAGCAAATCAGACCACAATTGACGAGGGCGAAGATGTAATCTTTTCTGATGAATCTACAAATAATCCAACAGCATGGAGTTGGTATTTTGGTGATGGAAGTACCAGTACTACTCAAAATCCATCGCACACCTTTTCAACAGCCGGCACATATACAGTTAAGCTAACTGCCTCAAATAGTTTTGGATCTGATTCAATTGTAAAAATTGACTTTATCACGGTTATCGATCCAATACCTCCCGTCGCATTATTCTCGGCAAATACAACAATAATTAGCCAAGGCGATGATATAACATTTTCGGATGAGTCTACATTCAATCCAACAGCATGGGAATGGGATTTTGGTGATGGAGAAACCAGTAATCTTCAAAATCCAACTCATACCTATTTAACGGCCGGTACATTTACCGTTAAATTAACTGCCTCTAATAGTTTTGGATCAGACATACTTGTGAAAGAAGACCTTATTACCGTTAATTCATCAGTTCCTGTAGCTGCATTCTCTGCAAATACAACAGTAATTAACCAGAGTGATGCTATAACTTTCTCCGATCAGTCTACAAACAATCCAACTTCATGGACTTGGGATTTTGGTGATGGTAGTACCAGTAATGTCCAGAATCCATCTCACAACTACATGACAGCAGGCGTGTTTTCCGTACAACTTATTGCAATCAATAGTTTTGGATCTGATACAATTTTAAAACAAAACTTTATCACAGTAAACTCGTTAGCTCCCGTAGCAGCGTTTACTGCAAACAAAACAACAATAAGCCAGGGTGATGCTATTAGCTTTTCTGATCAATCCACCAACGCTCCAACCTCATGGACCTGGGATTTTGGTGATGGAAGTACCAGTACTAATCAGAATCCATCCCACACCTTCTTAACGGCGGGCACATTCACGGTTAAATTAACCATATCAAATAGTTTTGGATCGGATATACTTGTGAAAGAAAACCTTATTACTGTTAATTCATCAGTTCCTGTAGCTGCTTTCGCTGCCAATAAAACAACAATTAAGCAAGGCGATGCTATAAGTTTTTCTGATCAGTCTACCAACCTTCCAACCTCTTGGGAATGGGATTTTGGTGATGGAGTTACCAGTAGTGTCCAGAATCCATCTCACACTTTCTCAACGGCTGGCACATTTACGGTTAAATTAACCGTATCGAATAGTTTTGGATCGGATATACTTGTGAAAGAAAACCTTGTTACCGTTAATTCATCAGTTCCTGTAGCTGCTTTCTCGGCTAATAAAACAACAATTAAGCAGGGAGATGCAATAACCTTCACTGATCAGTCTACCAACCTCCCAACCTCATGGGAATGGGATTTTGGTGATGGAATTATGAGTAATGTCCAGAATCCATCTCACACTTTCTTAACAGCCGGAACATTTTCCGTTAAGTTAACAGTTTCTAATAGTTTTGGATCGGATATAATTGTGAAAGAAAACCTCATTACAGTTAATTCATCAGTACCTCTAGCTGCTTTTTCAGCAAATAAAACAACAATTAAGCAGGGCGATGCAATAACCTTCACTGATCAGTCTACCAACCTTCCAACCTCATGGGAATGGGATTTTGGGGATGGCAATAGCAGCACAGTTCAAAATCCAAATCACACTTTCTTAGCAGCCGGAACATTCTCCGTTAAACTGGTTGCCTCTAATAGTTTTGGATCAGATTCGTTGATAAAACAAAGTTATATAACGGTCAATTCATCAGTTCCGGTAGCTGCATTTACAGCAAATAAAACTACAGTTAACCAGGGTGATGAAATAGTCTTTTCTGATCAGTCTACAAATTTACCAACATCATGGCTGTGGGATTTCGGTGATGGAAGTACCAGTACTCTGCAAAATCCATCACACACATTCTTAACCGCTGGTATTTATACCGTCGAGTTAACGGTTTCGAATAATTTTGGATCAGATTCACAGATAAAACAAAGTTATGTAGTGGTTAACTCATTGGTTCCTGTTGCGGCTTTTTCCGCAAATAAGACGACAATTAAACAGGGCGACAACATTATTTTCTCTGATCAGTCTACAAATTCACCAACGTCATGGTTGTGGGATTTTGGTGATGGAGAAACCAGTAGTCTTCAAAATCCATCCCATAAGTACTTAACGGCGGGCATATATACTGTTAGATTAAAGATTTCAAACAGTTTTGGATTAGATTCGCTAACAAAAGAAAATTACATAACGGTCAATTCATTAGTTCCGGAAGTAGCATTTTCTGCTAATAAGACAATAATTGATCAGGCTGATGAAATAATTTTTTCTGATCAATCGACCAATTCACCAACCTCATGGGAATGGGATTTTGGTGACGAAAGTACCAGTAACGTTCAGAATCCATCTCATACGTACTTAACCGCTGGTACATATACCGTTAAATTAACTGTTTCGAATAGTTTTGGATCAGATACAATTGTGAAAGAAAACTTTATAACCGTTAATTCTTTGGTTCCCATTGCTGCCTTTTCTGCAACTGCAACATTAATAGACCAGGGAGATGAAATAAACTTTTCTGATCAGTCAACCAATTCACCAACCTCTTGGGAATGGGATTTTGGTGATGGAGAAACCAGCACTAGTCAGAATCCATCTCATATTTATATGACTGCAGGAACATTTTCAGTTAAACTAACGATCTCAAATAGTTATGGAGCTGACACAATAGTTAAGCAAGACTTCATTACAGTTAACTCATTAGTTCCTGTTGCAGCATTTTCTGCAGACTCGACCACAATTTACGCGGGTGATACTATTAACTTTTCCGACCTGTCTACAAATACGCAACCATATGGATTTGGGATTTTGGTGATGGAGATACAAGTAGTGTTCAGCATCCATCTCACGTTTATACAACTGAGGGCTTGTATTCCGTGCAACTGGTATCAATCAACAGTTTTGGTTCTGACACTGTAGCTAAGCCTGATTACATTGAAGTATTACAGATCCCGGAAGAACTTTCAGTTTCCCCAGTATTCCTGGATTTTGATTCTGTTTCAACAGAAAAATATATTGACATAAATAATATTGGAGGTGGCCTTTTAACCTGGACATTAACTGAAGAAATCAGTTGGTTAACGACTGATATACAGTCTGGCGAAACCACATCAGAAACAGATCAAATCATAATTACAGTGGATCGAACAGATTTGTCGCCCGGCGATTATACAGGCATAATTACAATCAGCAGTAATGGAGGTACCCAGGAAATTAACATCAATATGAACCTTAAGGCTGATGAAGAGCCGAAACCACCTGGTTGGGGGAACTAACTCCTTTTGAACAAGGCTCCGTATTCTTGAAATTATAAACTTGAATCTTCGTCAAACTGATTTGAAAAAATCATGATGTGAGCAATTTGTCGACTCCTTCAATGCATCCTAATTGGGTCGTAATAATTCAATTTGCCCGGAATTGTACAGACTCCAACAAAGAATGTTTGCACAGGGGAAACAGAATGCAGGAAATCATCAGCAGATAACCGGATTGAAAGCAGAACATTCTGAATATGTGAGTGTGATTGATAGCTGTTTAATATAGTTGTGTAATCAATGAATTCAGATTACTTCAAAATTAGAACTTCTCTTAACAGCGTTGTTCAGTATGTTATTTCCGGCAAGGACCTTTCGATAGTTTTTGCTTGCCAGCGTTAATTCGATAAGAAATAAATGCAACGTTCCCGACGTTTACAATCTTGCTTTTCCAAACATTACAACTTTTGTAAGTAGAATTTTCCCTCAGTATTCTTTTACCTTTGATATAAACCAATATCATATTAATCGTTCACCTTTAGTCTGGGTATAGAGTTAATAGAATATATGGTATGCTCCCTTTTTTTGTTTGTCTCTACCCTATTGATTTAGGCATTTTCAAATCTTTCCAATTATTTTTTATAAAGTACTCCTTCCTCTCTGGTATTTACTTCAACATCACATTCTGTTGCGTTGAAAGCATTAAATCACATTGGGTTTAGAAACAATCATATCTTCAATCAAAGAATTTATAATCCACAAAATTCTGATTTTATATAATTCATAATTTTTAGGTTTAAGAATTATATCAGATCACATACAGATAAAAGAAAAGAGGCTGCTCCTCTGAGCTAGCCTCTCATCTTACTTTTAGTAGAACCTCCCGAAATCAATTACTGTTTCAGTAAGCTGTAATTTATTGATTCTGAAAAAGTATTTATCTGTTACGGTAAATAAGTTTTCCAATCCGGACATCGCCATCGATATCCAGTTTGTAGAGATACATTCCTGAAATTTCTGAATCAGGTCTGAATTCTACGCGTTGCAATTCACCTGCTTCAACCGGTTGATCAAGTAATCTGACAACTCGTTGTCCAAGCATATTATGAATTTCCAGTACGGCATGACCAGTAACTGCAGGAACAAATTCAAAGTTCACGACTTCATCAAATGGATTCGGGAATACTTTAAATTCGCCATCCTCAATTACAGGTTCAACACCGAGAATTATATCTGCAGATTTTTTCTTCGGACCATTTGGAATTGCATGTTGTTTATACAATTGACCATCCATCTCTGGTATAGCTTCTGCTTCCATCAGCATACCACTACCAGTAAGAACGCCTCCGCTACCTACTTCCACATCATCGAAACATACACAAGTAAGTTCGCAAGCCACTCCGTGAGCAATGATCCAGAAATCGTCCTCAACAACATTTGTAATGACAACATGAGCACTAGTGTAACTACCTTCGCCTTCTACAACAACTGTATACTGACCTGGTGCAACTGTTTGTTTTGGTTTTTTACCCTTACTCATTACAGGATATTTGTCGTAACCAACATAAACATGCACTTCTTCCAGGTAATTACCCGGTAGCATAATGTAATCAACATATACGCTGTCATTACTCCATTTAACCTCTACAGTGCCAACAGGTTCTCTTCCTGTTATATCGCAATGAGCAGCACCCGCATACAAATCTAGTTCATAGGTTATATTCTTTTCTGTGATGTTATTCGTCCAGCCCCATCTTTTAAATATACCGTCACTACAGAAGTCGATTAATACATTCTCATCACCATCAACCATTCGGCCAAATACGGTTTCGCACTTACCCGTTTGTTCCTGCCACTTTTTAACGTAAACTGTAGTATCGGTCGTGTTTCCACAATCATCAGAAATTTTAAAAGTATAACCATATATTGCAGGGCAATCACCTTCGACCCAAATAGGAGTAGCAGATGTACTATCCGAACCACCACAATTATCTGTCCAGTAAGCCCATAATTCAGGTTCAGGATCCATATTACAAATAGAATCAATAAATGGAATTGAGTCTACAATAGGTGCTTCATGATCTCCTTTCCACATAAAGTCGGCACTCACTTCTATCTCATCCAGACATAAGTCGTTTACCGTCCATGTAACAGTTACTGTATCTCCCATGCAGTAATCGTTTAATACTGCTTCGGCACTGTCGCTGGCTAATACTGGGGCACATCCGCCACCAAGACTCAGATTGGTTTCCTGCTCAGTTACCCAAGCGCCAAAGGCGGCCTCTACTTCTGCCTGGCTCTCGAATGAGCAGTCGGCAAACATGGTATCTTGTGGAGCTTGTGCAACACTAATTGCCGGTACTGCCTGCAACATAAAGTCCGCACTGGCAGGTATCGGATCAATACATTTGTCTGTAATCATCCAGTTTACAGTTACCGTATCTCCCAAACAGAAATTATTCAGATCTACCTGGTCTGCATCACTGCTAACCATTGGGTTACATCCGCCACTAAGACCCAAATTGGCCTCCTGATTGGCTACCCAATTGGCAAACGCTGTCTCAACTGATGACTGATCATCATAATCACAGGCCATTGCCATGGTATCTTGTGGAGCTTGTGCAATACTAATTGCCGGTACTGCCTGCAACATAAAGTCCGCACTGGCAGGTATCGGATCAATACATTTGTCTGTAATCATCCAGTTTACAGTTACCGTATCTCCCAAACAGAAATTATTCAGATCTACCTGGTCTGCATCACTGCTAACCATTGGGTTACATCCGCCACTAAGACCCAAATTGGCCTCCTGATTGGCTACCCAATTGGCAAACGCTGTCTCAACTGATGACTGATCATCATAATCACAGGCCATTGCCATGGTATCTTGTGGAGCTTGTGCAATACTAATTGCCGGTACTGCCTGCAACATAAAGTCCGCACTGGCAGGTATCGGATCAATACATTTGTCTGTAATCATCCAGTTTACAGTTACCGTATCTCCCAAACAGAAATTATTCAGATCTACCTGGTCTGCATCACTGCTAACCATTGGGTTACATCCGCCACTAAGACCCAAATTGGCCTCCTGATTGGCTACCCAGTTGGCAAACGCTGTCTCAACTGATGACTGATCATCATAATCACAGGCCATTGCCATGGTATCTTGTGGAGCTTGTGCAATACTAATTGCAGGTACTGCCTGCAACATAAAGTCCGCACTGGCAGGTATCGGATCAATACATTTGTCTGTAATCATCCAGTTTACAGTTACCGTATCTCCCAAACAGAAATTATTCAGATCTACCTGGTCTGCATCACTGCTAACCATTGGGTTACATCCGCCACTAAGACCCAAATTGGCCTCCTGATTGGCTACCCAGTTGGCAAACGCTGTCTCAACTGATGACTGATCATCATAATCACAGGCCATTGCCATGGTATCTTGTGGAGCTTGTGCAATACTAATTGCCGGTACTGCCTGCAACATAAAGTCGGCACTGGCAGGTATCGGATCAATACATTTGTCTGTAATCATCCAGTTTACAGTTACCGTATCTCCCAAACAGAAATTATTCAGATCTACCTGGTCTGCATCACTGTTAACCAGTGGGTTACATCCGCCACTAAGACCCAAATTGGCCTCCTGATTGGCTACCCAGTTGGCAAACGCTGTCTCAACTGATGACTGATCATCATAATCACAGGCCATTGCCATGGTATCTTGTGGAGCTTGTGCAATACTAATTGCAGGTACTGCCTGCAACATAAAGTCGGCACTGGCAGGTATCGGATCAATACATTTGTCTGTAATCATCCAGTTTACAGTTACCGTATCTCCCAAACAGAAATTATTCAGATCTACCTGGTCTGCATCACTGCTAACCATTGGGTTACATCCGCCACTAAGACCCAAATTGGCCTCCTGATTGGCTACCCAGTTGGCAAACGCTGTCTCAACTGATGACTGATCATCATAATCACAGGCCATTGCCATGGTATCTTGTGGAGCTTGTGCAATACTAATTGCAGGTGGCGCAGGCAACCTAAATGTAGCCGAACAAGTATTTGGATTTGCACATTCATCATGCAAGGTCCAGGTTATGGTTACAGTATCTCCACACGCATCAGGATACGTTACACTATCCCAATTAGTAGTAAGTAAAGAGTCAGTTCCAGTTACTGCGCCCCTTGCCATCCATTCATCAAATGCTGTTTCAATTTCAGTAGATGCCAAACAAGTTGCAACTGTTGTATCATTTGGACAAATCAGAATCACCTCTCTTCCATCAACAACTACTTCATTGCATTGGGTATCGTTATTATCGTCACCCAAATCTACCACTGTACAAATATATCTTCCGGCTACTAGTCCGGTTAGTGGATTGTCATTTTCATGACCTGCAGGCACTACTCCGCCTTCTACAGCTGTCCATGTATAAGAATAAGGCCCAATCCCTGTTCCAGGCGTAACCGTAGCGGTAGCTGTACCATCGGCCGAGCCAAAACAAGAAGCCGGTGTTGTGGCAACACTGCAGGCTGCTGCCGGGTTGCGCACATCAATTGTCGCTTCACAATCAACATCAATTCCACTTGTATTGCTAAGTGTTACGATTACTGTGTAGGTGCCATTGCCAGTGGTAATTACTTCAGCAGTTGAACCATCGGTTGCACCAACAAATGTTGCACCCGCTGTATTTGTCCCAAACGACCACGAATAAGAAGTTGCATTTGACTCTTCCGGTATAGCAAAATATTGGTGGCTACCTACAAGAACAGGGTCAACTGCACAAGGTGCAGGATCATAATTTGAATCGGCACAAATACCACCTTCAGGACATGAAGGTGGGTTAATAACAGCAGTTGCAGATAATTGTACTTCTTTATTACCACATCCTGAAAGGCCAATACAATCATGGATAAACATGTGGTAAGGACTTCCATTAATGTTCTCAGCTGAATTGCCTTCTCCCCATAGTTCAGGACAAGCAATATCGCCACCCCAAGCCAATACGACTATTGACTGACCTGGATCAACCATGAAATCAACTTTCAAATATTCAGATTCTGTATCTCCTGTATGATCACCTTCAATAAGTTCTACACCGACGATTGTACCGTTAAATATATCAATCTCACCATATCCATCGTCATTTGATTGCAGCCAACCAGCATCGCTTAAGTCAACAAGATCTAATGGATTTCCACTTGTATTACCAATTGGTGCATAATATCCTGATGGTGTAAGAACGTTATTTGTTGTCGGTGCCGGTAATGCAGCAGAATTTTGAGAAACTGTCATATTTTCCAAAGCAGTACCAACCAAAATCATACTAACTACATCTTCTATATCCTGGGGGATATGCAAAGGAGGATGGTTGTGACCTCGGTCATATGACGTAAGAAAATCAATAGCATGCAAAAATCCCTTGGTTATGTCATAACCAATTATAACTGTGTAAGTTGAATCAGGATCCAATCCACTTGCCTGTAAACGATAAGGGATTGTCATACCGCAAGTGTAATGTGCTTTAGCAGCATTAACATTACCAGTAACCCAGTCAGTTCCACTTAACTCAGCTGCTGGAGCCATTAAATAATCCTTGAGTGCTCCGTTGGCAAACTGTTCAAGTTTGTCAATTGATTGTGCTCGCGCATTACTAAATGAAAACAGCAATGCAAAACACCACGCGAATAGGAGTAGCTTTCTAAAAAGTAAGTAATTTTTTTTCATACTGTAATTTTGAAGAGTTAAAAAATAATCTTGAAAACCAAGTTTGTTTTAGTCTTTGTTTTACTCAATTATCTTCATCTTCAAAAAGTGAGAAGTTATTCTTCTACGCGTCCTAAGGTATTCATAATGATTATACGAAATTACATCTGGGGCAAGACGTAATTTCTACCCTTATTTATCATTTCATACAACTCATTCAGAATTGTTTATACAAGTTACCACAAGATAAAATGGAATTCAATCGGGAATTTTACGGAAATTGATGACGATAATTTCGTCGTAAAAAAAGAAATTATCAGAGGTTATTTTGATATGCAAATTCGATCATTTCAGCTGTAGATCGTACGCTTAATTTTGTTTGAATATTTTTTTTATGCGATTCTACGGTTCGTGGACTAATGTTTAGTTTTGCACCAATTTCTTTATAAGTGTAACCTTTGCAAAAAAGTTTTAAAATGGCAAGTTCCCTGTTTGTTAAAATTCGTTTTTCTTCAATTGATACCGGAACCTTTTTCGTTCGCAAGTATTTTTTTAGCAGTTGCCATACGCGTGGGGGGAAATGATCTCCACCATTTTTTAATGCTTTTATGGCATCAACCAGACTATTGGCCCCCGAATCGTTAAATACAAAACCGTTTACTCCAAGGCTGATATACTCTTCAAAAAAGTCGGAATAGTCGACACTTAAAACCAGTAAAATTGGCGTTCGCGAAGTTTTGCGTCTAATCTTTTTAATCGTACTTATGCCTTCATCCAAACAGTGAATAATATCTATAATAATCACATCAGGTTTTTCCGACCTTAATTTGGCCATAAACTCGTTGATAGTCTTTGATTCGAATACAATTTTGCATTCCCCGGTCTCTTCTATAACGGATCTTATTCCGGAACAAAAAAGAGAATAGTTCTCCAGTATAGCGATGTTGCACATAATAACCCCTATTTTTTATCATTAACACCCTAAAATGGTATAATGCCAATCACACAGGGAATTCCATTAATTGTTTAATTAAGGGGAGGAGTTTGTAATTACGTGATTTATAAGTACAATATACTACTTTTTACTTAGTATGTCAATCCGTAATTTTCCGTAAAAAAAATTTCGTAATTTTCCGCAATATAATACCATTTGGTATTTTATTAAAACACGGCTGAACTCGTTATTTTAGTACTGTTCTATATTTCCTTTCATTATTTAAAAGCAATTTTATGCCTCAATGCAAAGGATATTATTATCAACCAACATTATCTTTTACCCACTGTCTGATTCATTATTTGAATTAAAACGATATTAAAAGTAGAAGTTCCATTAACCTGAATAATGGCTTATTGAAAATGAGCAAATATATTACACTTCTACTGATATTTAACTATTCAGAAACTTACAGCAAGCATCCAATTTACTGATACATTTAGGCAATAAAACTTTACATAAGAATCCGAATGTTCACAATATCAAACACTTACAGTTCTTGTCGAAACTTTTTTATTTTTTTTTCGGCGTGTTTCAATCGAGCTGAATACTTAGTAAATACTAGCTGTTTAAGCCGAAATTAACACTTAAAAAAAATTCTAAAAAGCATGCTGTTTAAAAAATCTATTGCAAGTTAATAATCAGTACCTTAGATTTACCCTCGCAAACCTTTTTAAATAGAACTGATTAAGTAGACGCTTTTGTTTCCAAAGTATTTTTAATTTTTCAAAAAGGACAAAAAGTCTAGCTATGTATGATTAAGTTGTGATGAGAATTCTATTATTAGAATTTTTGTAACGCTTTGAGAGAATTATCAATGCCAATCATTGATACAGGAGAAGTTATGGACCACTAGATTAAAACAAAAATGAGAAAACCAGAGTTAGTGTTGCTAATGCTATTTATAGCATTAATTGGAAAAAGTACGTTTGCCCAAAATTCACCATTCAGCTTAGAAGCAAATGAACATCAATTGGTTACAATTGATGAGATATTTTCAGAATCAACAGAAATTGAGCCATTTAATGGACAGGGCAAAAAGATCTATGGCCTTGCGGCCAGTGCAAAAATCGATTTTACATCAGAAGAAGGTTTAGTACGTTTGGTATTGCTTGACAACAATTTCAACGAATACCTTTTATTAGAGAGTTATCCTAATATTGACGGGAGTTCAGTTTCATTTGAAGGTCATGCAGAAGAAACTGCGTTATTAAATGGTATAACTCCATATGCCATTGAAATACAAGTAAAAGACGCTACAGTGAGGCTTAATCATCTCTCCTATGCTACCAAAGGCGATGTAATTTCAAATTATAACAAACAGAAAAAAGAGAAACAAACTGCCCAGAATAAAGACAAAATTCAACGATTGAATAAAAACCTGAAAGCCAAAGGGCAACACTGGGTAGCTGGAGAAACTGGTGTATCCCAATTAAGTTATGCTGAGCGTAAAAAATTGTATGGTTCAAGCACCTTTCCTTCCGGTTTTGAATTTTACGCCGGAGGAGTAATCTCTACTGAAACAAGTAGAGCCATAAACACAACAGAGAAATCTGCCACCGCAACAAGCCCATATACAGATAGTTGGGACTGGCGTGACAGACATGGAAAGAATTGGATTACACCAGTAACGAATCAGGGAGGTTGTGGTTCTTGTTGGGCTTTTGCATCAACCGGAGCAACAGAAGCAATGGTAAACCTATTTTACAACCAACAAATAAACATGGATTTATCTGAGCAAGACGTCTTATCATGCAGCAACGCAGGAGACTGTATTGGAGGAATGCCTGCAGATGCGTTATCTTATATTTCATCGCAAGGGATTGTTGACGAAGTTGCATTCCCATATACAGCATATGACGATCCATGCTCAAATAAATCAAACAATCCTTCAGAATTGATAAAAATTGGAGGAAGAATTGATTTTGGATACTCACCTTATTTAAAATCTGAAGACAATTTAAAAAGCATGTTAATTTCATTTGGTGCAATTAGCAGTGGTATTATCAATTGGAGTCATGCTATAGTTTTAGTTGGATACAAAGTTGTTAATGAAGGAGATACGTTCTATTATCGTGATGCCATTAACAAAACCAGTAATTGGTTAACTATTGAATCCGGGAATCCGTTAATTGGAAAAACAGTGTGGATATTCAAAAATAGTTGGGGCCCATATTATGGAGATCAAGGATATGTTTATATTGAAACTCCCATTGAAAATATTGGATGGACACACGCAATCCAAACCCCAATAACCAGTGAGGTAAACAATTACGAAGTACAGTGTACCGACAACGACGGCGACGGCTACTACTTCTGGGGATTAGGACCAAACCAGCCAATTGCCCGGAATGTCCGGATCTAGCTGATGGTGATGACTCTGACCCAACCAAAGGGCCACTGGATGAATATGGTTATTGCATGCCCCTTAACGGAGCACCGGCACCGGTTGCTAATTTTACATCAACCAGTACAACTATTAACAAAGGTCAAAGTATTAATTTTAGCGATCTTTCAACGAATACTCCAACTTCCTGGAGCTGGACTTTTGAAGGTGGAACTCCGTCAACATCTACTGAACAGCACCCAACGGTAAGTTATAATACGAATGGTTCTTTTAACGTAAGTCTTACCGTTACGAGTATTAATGGAGAAGACACAAAAACGATAACAGATTACATTTCGGTTATCGAACCTGTTACTGCTCCAACGGCTAATTTTTCAGCAACTACTGCTACTATCAACGAAGGTTCTGAAGTCTCTTTTACTGATTTAACAACCAATGAGCCCACATCCTGGAGCTGGACTTTTAAAGGCGGAACACCAGCCACATCAGATGTACAAAATCCTAAAGTAGTTTACAGCACACCTGGAACATACGATGTTACACTTACTGTTATTAACGCGGGAGGCACGAATACTAAAACCATTACGAATTGTATAACAGTGGTTGACACAGTTGAAGCTCCTGTTGCAGCATTCTCTGCTGACAATACCAATATTCCGGAAGGTAATTCAGTTGTATTTACAGATCAGTCTACAAATACACCAACATCATGGAATTGGACGTTTAATGGAGGATCACCAGCGGCTTCAACCGCACAGAATCCAACGGTGGTATATGCTACGCCAGGTGTATATAGTGTAACTTTGTCTGCAACCAACGATGGAGGTTCAAATGCAGTTACAAAGACGGCTTATATAACTGTTCAGGATACGCTGGATGCACCGATAGTGAATTTCACTGCTGACAATACGAGAATTCCAGAAGGACAACAAGTTTCTTTTACCGACCAGTCTGCAAATAGTCCAACATCGTGGAGCTGGACTTTCGACGGAGGCTCGCCGGCAACATCTAGTAATCAACATCCAACAGTTGTTTATGCCAATCCGGGTGTTTATAGTGTTACTCTCTCGGCTACCAACGACGGAGGCTCAAATACGGTCACAAAAAGTGCTTATATAACAGTTGAGGACACACTTGAAGCACCAATTGCCGATTTTGAAGCAGATTTAACTGCAATTATTGAAGGTGGTGAAATCTCATTTACTGACAAGTCGAAAAACACACCGGCCTCGTGGAAATGGGAATTTGAAGGAGGTAATCCTTCAACTTCAACCGAAAAGAACCCGAAAGTTACTTATTCCTCACCAAACAGCTATAAGGTTTCACTTACGGTTACCAACGCAGCCGGTAATCATACAAAAACGGTTGAGAATTACATTACAGTTGAAGCAGCTCCTGATCCGGAATATTGCATTCCAACTCCAGATGCAACGGATGAATGGATTGCTGAAGTTCATATGGGAAATAACAGTTATATTTCTGGCAAAGATGGTTATGCTGACAACACAGCAACAATTTTTAGTTTTGATACAGGAAGCAACATCAGTGTTACTTTAACTCCGGGATTTAGCGGAAAAAGCAGTTTTGAATATTGGGACATTTGGATTGATTACAATTCAGACATGAATTTTACGGAAGATGAAAAGGTCTTTAGTTCAAGCAAATCGAAATCATCTGTTAGTGGAACCATCTCCATCCCGAATAATTTGATTACAACCCGTATGCGTGTAGCTATGGGAAGTGCAAGTCCAACAGCTTGTGGTAATAACAACTCGGGAGAAGTTGAAGATTACACAATCGTAATTTCAGAACCGGTTTCTCTGCCTCCTGTTGCAGCTTTTACTGCAAGTTCAACGGCTATTGGAGCAGGCCAAACCGTTCAGTACTCGAATTTATCAGAGAATGATCCTGACAGTTACCAATGGTATTTTCCGGGTGGTACACCTTCAGCGAGTACCGATCCCAATCCAACGGTAACTTATGCAGCCGGTGGTACATACGACGTCACCCTGATAGCATACAAATCAGGTTTCACTACATCGGAACTTAACAAAACAGCTTACATTACAGTTACTGAAAATGATGCATCTCCTACCCCGTCTAACTATTGCGAACCGGCTTTAATTAGTAGTACGCTTTATTACATAAAAGACGTGAATATTGGCAATGCATTGACGGTTAACAGTTTTGGCGATGGATATTCATTCGATACCAATCCATTTACACTAAATGCGGGTGGTTCTTACGTTGTTAATTTGGCTCCGAGTAAAACAACTAGTCGCAATTTCTGGCGAATTTGGATTGACTTTAATAACGATGGCGATTTCGATGATTCCGACGAAACGGTACTTTCCTTAAATAACAAAAAAGGAATAATCTCTGAAAGTATTACTATTCCTTCGTACGTTACCGAAACAACACGGATGCGTATTTCTATGAAAGTTGGTAGTTCTCCTGCATCTTGCGATAATGATTTTATGGGAGAGATTGAAGATTATTTGGTTTCGTTTGCACCAAAAATGATGCAATCGTCGATGCCACAGGCATCATCCGAATGGTTAGCAGAATTGGATCTTACAATTTATCCAAATCCAACAACCGACCAGCTGAATTTGCAATTATCAGGCTTTTCAGAACAAGCTACTTATTTAATTTACAATATGGTAGGAAAAAAAGTTTCCGAACAGCCAATTGACGCACCGCTAACAACAGTAGATATGAGCGATAAGGCTCCCGGCATTTACCTGGTGGTTGTAAAAACCGAAGCGCAAACATTTAATAAGAAGGTGATTAAAAGATAAGTACTGGCAACGTACAACTCTGAGATGGCGGGTTACTATGGAGACAGAAGTTAGCCCGCCTTTCTTTTTAACCGCCTTGCCAAAGCATGTAAACGCCTTATTCCTTCCAGCACTTCCGATTCAAAACGATAAATTGTAATTCGGTCATCTCCTGCTTCCGAAAGTCTTTCTATCAAATAAAGCCTTACATCTTGCAATGCTTCTTTAAAGCGGTCTTTTTCCAGCGAGTTATCACTTATTTTACCTTCCACTCCATAATGTTGGAGTGCTTTATCAAACGCTTCTAACGCCATTTTATGCACTTCTATAATCCGATCTATTGTATTCTCACTGATTACAAACCCCTTTTCTATTCGATGTTCGGCAGCTTCTACCAATGAAGTGGTAACCATATCGGCTGCAGATTCAAGTACATTAACTGCTTCTATCTGTCGCTCAAGCACATGAGTTTGATCTTTACTAATCGACCGGCTTTGAATATTTTGTAAAAAGGTTAAAATCTCGGCATGTCCAAGATCGATGAGTGTATCCTTATTTCGCAATTCAACCAGTTGTTGACGATTACCTGACAGTGCCAATGGAATTCCAGCCTTTAATATTTCAAATGTTTTATCTCCCAGCTTCGCAATTGAATTTTGAGATAACTCTAAAGCAAGCTCCATATCTTCCAGATAGAAATCGTGTAATTCAGTAAATAATCGCTCCTGAAGCTTTTTCTTGTCGCGCACCATCCAGTTTACCAGTTTGGCAATCGGATTCACCAGCCAAATAAAAATAACAGTATTAGCTACATTAAAAATGGTATGGGCGTTAGCAACCTGACGAGCTGTATTTCCCGGCGTTATATGCTCTACCACAGTGGCAAGCTGATTAATAAAAGCGAACCATAGCAAAACACCAATAACTTTAAAAAATATATGGGCAACGGCAACACGCAGAGCTGCTCTTGGTTTTCCCAGAGCCGACAGAAGTGCCGTAACACATGTTCCGATATTAGCTCCCAGAATAATAGCGATTGATGCTTCAACTCCGATCAATCCTTGAGAAGCCAGTACAATTACTACTCCGGTTGTTGCAGAAGAACTTTGTACCAGGGCTGTAAACAGTGCTCCAATTATAATCCCGTAGATATAATTATCCAGACCTTCCATTAACACCAAAAAAGGCTCATAACTTTTTAGAGGGGCAGTTGCATCGCTCATTACACTCATCCCCAGAAAAACCAGTCCCAGTCCCAGCAGGATTGTTCCGGCATTTTTAATTCCTTCTTTTTTAAAGATAAAACTGCCTAAAAATCCCACGGCAATCATTAACCACGACGCTTTGGTAATTTTAAAAGCAATTATTTGTGCTGTTATTGTAGTTCCAATATTGGCACCAAGAATAATTCCGAGCGTGCTTTGAAAAGTTATAAGTCCGGCAGAGACAAAACCGACTGCAAGAACCGTTGTAACCGATGAAGATTGTATTACTGCAGTTATTCCCGTTCCTGCTACCAGAGAGGTCCAGCGGTTTCGGGTCATTCCTTTTAAAAACGACTTCATCTTGCTTCCTGCTGCCGCTTTTAGCCCGTCGGTCATAACATTCATTCCATGCAGGAATAATGCAAGTCCACCCAATAGAAGTATGATAAGTGTGGTAAAATTCATTCCAAAACTTTTTACTAATTTAAAAAACTTATATAACTCTTTGATCTGTCATTTTTGAACTATGACAGAAATATTATTTTAGCAGCAACTAAATTTATACATGATGAACTTAAACCAAATTCTTTGCCTAACTGTATTAGGGCTGTTTATTAGCTCGTGTTTCAACATTAATAAAGATACAAAACAACCCAATGTTGTAATTATTTTTCTCGATGACTCGGGCTATTCCGATTTTACTCCTTTTGGCCAGACAAAATTTGTTACGCCCAATGTTACAAAGCTGGCGGAAGAAGGAATAATGTTCAAAAACTTTTATGTACCACAGGCCGTTTGCTCTGCTTCGCGATCGGCATTAATTACAGGATGCTACCCCGGGCGAACAAAAGTTTTTAGCGCACACGGTCCCGGCGATCGCGGTCTTGAAACTACTTTTCCAACTATTGGAGAGGTCTTTAAAAATGCCGGATATAAAACAGCACTATTTGGCAAATGGCATTGTGGCGATCAGCCGGAAACGCGTCCTCATAATCGGGGTTTTGATGAAACCTGCGGACTTATGTATTCGAACGATATGTGGAGACACCATCCGGAAAGTCCGGAATACTGGGGACAGTGGCCGCTAAAATATTGGGAGAACGGAGAAGTTACCATAGAAGACGTGGACTCAACAGATCAGAAAATGCTAACAAAGTGGTATACTGAACACGCCGTTGATTTTATTTCGAGACACAAAGATGAACCATTTTTGGTTTATGTACCACATGCCATGTCGCATGTTCCGTTGTTCTGCAGCCCTGAATTTGAAGGAAAATCAGGAGCTGGATTATATGGCGATGTTATTACTGAGCTTGATTGGTCGGTTGGAGAAATAAATAAAGCTTTGAAAGCGAATGGAGTTGAGGACAACACGATAGTGATATTCTCGTCGGATAACGGCCCCTGGATTGCTTACGGCAATCACGCCGGCACCACACCATTTCGCGAAGCAAAAGGAACTACATTTGATGGAGGGACACGTTCTGCCACAATAATCAAGTATCCGGCCAAATTGAAAGGAAACCAGGAATGTAATCAGGCATTAATGACTATTGACTTGTTGCCAACACTCTGTGAAATTGCGAAGATTCCACTTCCAGAAACAGAAATTGACGGAAAAAACGTTTGGGATATCATTTCCGGAAACCCAGATGCTAAAAATCCGCATGATTATTATGCTTATACCAACGACCGGGAATTTCAGGCAATACTATCGGGCGATGGAAAGTGGAAATTACATCTACCCCATAATTACCGAACAATGACGGACATTAAAGGAAAAGACGGAACACCAGGCAAATACGATTATTCCGCTAAAATTGAGCTTTCCTTGTTTGACATGGAAAATGATCCGTATGAAACAAAAAATGTAATTCTTGACCATCCTGAGATTGCAGAACAGTTAATGCAGTTCGCGGAAGTACATAAAAAAAAGTTCTTTAGTGAAAACTAAAGAACTTTATATGATGTTTTAATCAAATTCTTATGTCCTGAGTTTAATGCCCCAGACTTAAAAACTTATCCGGATTGGATAAATTTATATGATCGTTTAATATTTCAGGTCGTATCTCGCCTTTTACGTATATAAGTGCATTATCGTCGCCACCAACCAATATTACCATTTCTTCAATTACTGATTCGTCCATTCGCCCGAAAATGGTAACATTTTGGTCTTCCTCGCGCACCACCAAAAGTTGTTCATAATCTTTTTTCTCACTTATTTTTTTGTAGAATTCTTCGTGAAGATCGATATGTGCATTTAAATTATCATCGTCTACTGCTATCACTTTTACGCGGTCTATACTCTCTAACAAATCTCGTTCACTGTCTTCTAAATCACCTATTCCGGCCGCCAAATGAATTACCCATCCCGGAACAGAAACGGTGGTTACACCATCTTTAAAACGATATTTTGTATAGGCTTCGGAGACTCCAGATTCGTAAACACATGAGGTCATCAGAAAAAGACCACTTAATAAAAGAAAAGCTATACGTTTCATGACTTATTTTTTGAATAAGACGTAAAGCTTATTTTATCGTTACACGAAAACTTAAGTTTTTGAACAGAAATATTAAAATTGACTCTAATCTGCCTCGTAAAAATTGAGAAGTTGATCAAATTCTACAGGAATATTCGATTCGAACAAAACCAGATCTCCAGTTACCGGATGTCTAAATTCAAGCTTCGCGGCATGTAAAAATAATCGTCGAAGGTTTGTTTCTGCGAGTATTATCTTGTTCAAAGTAAAATCACCATGATGCGTATCGCCTATAATATCAAAACGGTTTTTCGCGAAATGCTGTCTCAACTGGTGCCAACGACCTGTTTCGGGATTAATTTCCACCAAACTTAATTCAATATCTGTTTTATCTTTTGAAACTAATTTGGTTTGAATGGTTCTAATGGTTTTATAGTGCGTTACTGCCGGTTTTTTAAACTTCGATTTCTTTTTTACCAACACCTTCGAGTCAAATGTTCCTTCTCCCGGATTACCCTGGACAATTGCATAATAAGTTTTCTTCACCTCTTTCAGTTCAAACTGCTTAGTTAAAACACTGGCCACTTCTGAAGAAAAAGCCAATACAATCACCCCGGAGGTTTTTGAGTCCAAACGGTGTACATTATGAATCCACTTCCCTGTTTTATCTCCAATTAATTTGGTTAAATAAGGTGCATCGTTTGGCATAAAATCATTTTTATGCACCGGCAATTCGATAGGTTTTTCAACCACAATAATTGCTTCGTCTTGGTAAAGTATTGAAATATTCATGTTTTGTTTAAATGCCCAAAGGTAGTATTATTCAGATTTGTTCTTTACATTTCTTAACGACTGAGGATAAACCACTGTAACACTAAGTTGTTATAAGAGTTATGAAAGCAATTGTTATATTAATTATTCTGGGGTTGAGTTTTGGCAGTTATGCTCAAAATGAGCAACCTATTCAAGATGCTAAAAAAATGGAATACAACAAATTAAATGAATTTGAAAAGTACGTAATTTTAGAAAAAGGTACTGAACGACCGTTTACCGGAAAGTATACCGACCATAAAGGAAAAGGTACATATGTGTGTAAACAATGTGGGGCGGCTTTGTACAATTCAAGTGATAAGTTTGATTCGCATTGTGGCTGGCCAAGTTTCGATGATGAGATTGAAGGAGCTGTGCACAGATCGCTTGATGCAGACGGACGACGTACCGAGATTACCTGTGCCAATTGTGGCGGGCACCTCGGACATGTATTTTTTGGTGAAGGATTTACCGATAAAGATACGCGGCATTGCGTCAACTCGGTTTCGCTGGATTTTATTCCGGCAAACGACACAAAAAAAGGAAAACAGTAATTGTTTTCCTTTTTTCTTTTGTAAGTATCGATTAACTATTCTGTCATCTCTTTCACTTCAAGGCCCTCGATAAAGAACACACGTTCTGCAGCTTCCTGGTTTTCGGCTAAAACCTGATGCGCAGCCTCAGTTTCTGCATCTTCAGTATGTCCTTCTTCTTCACCGTGTTCTTTTCCCGGATTGTGAGCATCTGCTTCATTAAGTACCTCTTTTAAAATACCTACCACCTGCAAATCGCTTCCCATTTGTTCTTGCGAGAAAGCTCCTATTTTTTCACCGGCTTCAATTCGAATTGAAAAATCTTCCGTGCTTCCCATTAAAAAGCAGCGTTCGCCTCCTTGTTGGCATACATGAAATACAGTACCTTTCACTGCAACTTCTTTATTTGCCAAATCCGGTGCTTTTTCAAGTAATTCATCTACCGTTAAAACCACGGCTGCTTGTTTCTCCACTTCAGTTGTTTGCTCCTGGGTTTTAGATTGCTGACCACAAGCAAATAAAATGAGTGCGAATGAACTGATTAATGCAATTTTTTTCATTTTTTAATGTTTTGGATTTTAATGATGCTCTAAATATAAAAAATAATAAACAGTAAAGGTACAACAAAGCCGGCAATTGTTAACCACCACCCCCAGCGTAATAATCCACGTTTCCCTTTCAGTAGAAACAATCCTGAAACTGCCACAAATAAGAGTATTACAGCCATTGCATCACTCACCCATTTCCAGACAACTCCCATAGTTGCCCGGTGCAATTTATTCATGCCAAATATCAATGAGCGGCGCTGCAGGTATCGCATTCTCCCCTCACCTGAATCGGTATCCATCACTGCTTCTCCGTTTGCAACAAACACTCTGATGTCTCCATCCTGATCAATATAGTGCTTTTTATAAACCACATTATCCTGAATGGATTCAACTATCTGTCGAATTTCGTCATCATCATAAGATTGTTGTGGATCCAGATTGTGAGTAAAATCAATGATTTCTATTTTATAGTCTGGATTAAAATCGTGCCGGTGGTTTAAATAAATTCCCGACACCGCATATACAATTGTCATTCCTACGATAAAGTATCCAAGATCGCGATGCAAAATGCGCAACAGTTTTCGAATTTTCATGTTTAAACTAATTTGGAAGTAAATATATGATAAATGCGTTTATTTGAAGTTTAACAAAAAATATTAAATATTAACATTCTCAGAAAATACTGAAAATCAATAAAAACCGCTTATACTTTACGATATGAAGGTTTATAAAAGGCATTATTGACTTTATACGAGAAATCAAGTATTGACTTGAAAAGCATATAGTTGTATCTTGCAGTTATCCTAGTGTACTAGGGCTCTGGTTTTATCACAACTTAATTGGGTACCCCGGCTGTTGAGCCGGGGTTTTCTATTTTTATTTAAGCCTTTTGAAAAGTTAGATAAGCCAGAATTTAAACCATTGCCGGTTTATTTATCCATGTAATAATCATTTAACGATACCAAATCTTCAGAACTGCAAACCGGACATTTTTCATTTTCATCGGTGTAATCGCTAAAACTAGCTTTACAACTGTTACACTTGTACCAATTTTTATCAAAATAGATGTCGCCTCCACGGAAAATCAGGTCTCTTCCTTCCACAAAAGCAGTTGCTACTTTATTTCTGGCTTCTTCGTAAATCCGGGTTAATGTCGGGCGCGAAACATCCATAAATACAGCCGCTTCTTCCTGGGTAAGGTTTTGGTAATCGAGCAAACGAATGGCTTCATATTCTTCAAGATGAAGAACTACCTCATTTGTTTTTCGTCCTCTAACTCCATAAACCGACATCCCTTTAATTACGGGCGGCACCTGAATTCTTCTGTTTCTTTTTCTTCTTGGCATACTAAATCGTGTTAAGTTTATTTAATAGATAGTGGTCAACCAAAACCAAAGCAGCCATCGCTTCAACAATGGGAACGGCCCTAGGTAAAACGCATGGGTCGTGTCTTCCTTTAGGATTTATTGTAATGCTTTTTTCTTCTTTATCAATGGTTTGCTGCTCTTTCAGAAGCGTTGCAATGGGTTTAAAACCAACATTAAAATAAATATCTTCGCCATTGGAAATACCTCCCTGTATTCCTCCGGAGTTATTTGTTTTAGTACGAACTCCGTCCTCTGTTTTTATAAAAATGTCGTTATGCTCTGATCCACTTAGTTTTGTTCCATCAAAACCAGAACCGTATTCAAAGCCTTTTACCGCATTTATTCCAAGCATGGCAAAACCAAGATCGGCATGTAGTTTGTTAAACACCGGCTCGCCCCATCCTGCCGGTACTCCGGTTGCCACACCTGTAATTACGCCACCAACTGTATCGTGTTCACGACCGGCTTTTTCAATACGGGCAATCATTTCGTCAGCCACTTCTTTATCAGGACAACGTACAATGGTATCTTCTGTTTTTGAGAGATCAAGTTCTTTGTAACTTTTCTGCAATTTTATTTCTCCAACCTGGGAAACAAAAGCCTGCACCAATACTCCGGCTTTTGCTAAAATTTGCTTGGCTACTGCTCCGGCAACAACTCGTGCAATGGTTTCCCGTGCCGATGAGCGTCCACCTCCGCGATGGTCGCGTGTACCATATTTTTTTATGTAGGTATAATCCGCGTGAGATGGTCTGAATACGTTTTTCAGATTATTATAATCGTTTGAGTGCTGATCTTTATTCCAAATGGCAAAAGCGATTGGCGTACCTTGTGTTTTTCCTTCAAAAACACCCGATAAAAATTCAACCTGATCGGGTTCTTTTCGTTGCGTGGTGATTTTTGATTGTCCGGGCTTTCTTCTTGCCAGATCTTTTTGAATTAAATCGATGTCCAATTCAATGCCTGCCGGACAACCGTCAATTATTCCTCCAATTCCCCGTCCGTGAGATTCGCCAAAAGAGGTTAAGCGAAATATCTTTCCAAAAGTATTCATTAGCTAATTATTGTATGTTACTTGCGTAACATTAAGAGTTTTAAAATGAAACAACATTTACTCAATCAGAGTCGTTTCACAACAGCATTTTTATAAATGAAAAAAACCCTATTTTCATTATGTAATGAAAACAGGGTTAAAATAAATAAATTGAGCTTATTATCAAAATTTATTAGCAACCGCAACCACAGCCGCCGCTGCTTTCAGTTCCGCAAGAACCATCGTTGCATCCACCATCGTTACAACCGCCATCGCTGCTTCCACAGCCACAGCCGCCTCCACCTGAGAGGATCTGAGCAACTTCTTCGTCTGATGCCTCGCGAACATCAATAACTTTTCCGGCAAAAAACAAATCTTCGCCTGCAAGTGGGTGATTAAAATCCATTTTTACGGTTTCGTCACTTATTTCAAGTACTAATCCGTTTAAGCGTTGGCCGTTACTGCTCATCATCGGCACAGTATTTCCAACTTTAATCAATTCTGCGTCGAATTCACCATTTACCAGGAATACATTTTTAGGCAGTTCAACAACCGCTTCGTTGTTTACTGCACCGTATGCATCGGTACTGGTAATTTTAATCGTGAACGGATCGTCTTGTTTTAAACCGATCAATTCAGATTCGAACTTTGGTAGCATCATTCCTGCTCCGTAAAGGAACTCCAGTGGTTGCTCAGTTGTAGCCTGTTCAACCAACTCTCCTTGCTCGTTGTCGATACGAAGATCGTACGTCAACTTCACCATTTTATATTTTCCTATCTCTAACATACTTCTTAAATTCTTGATGAGCTGCAAAATAAGTTATTTTCTATATTTCAACAAAATACTAACAGCTCCTTTATTTAGTTTTAACATTAATTTCTAAGAGTTCTTAAAAACTACCGGCGGTCTTTTCATCGCTGTGTAAATCAAAAAGGCACCAACCAATACAAATGGAACACTTAACCACTGCCCCATGTTTAATGCCATTCCGGCTTCAAACGCTTCCTGGTCTTCTTTTATAAACTCAATGAAGAACCGAGCCATAAAAATCAAAACAAAAAATGCTCCCAGTATTAATCCGGGCCTGTCTTTTACCTTTGTTTTCCAGTAGAGGTAAGTGAGCACCACAAACGAAACGAGGTAAGATAATGCTTCATAAACCTGCGTTGGATGTTTAGCCACAGTTTCGCCATTACGTTCAAAAATAACTCCCCAGGGCAATGTGGTTTGAATACCATAAATCTCTGAATTCATCAGGTTACCGGTACGAATAAAAGCGGCCACTAAAGCTGTAGGAACAACAATTCGGTCCAGTGTCCACAACATCGTTCGTTTGGTCACTTTTTTAGAATGCAGATACATGGCAATTAAAATACCAATTGCTCCGCCGTGACTTGCCAATCCGCCATGCCAGACTTTTATAATTTCGGCCGGATGCTGCCAGTAATATTCCCATCCGTAAAACAAAACATGTCCGAGGCGAGCCCCCACAACAGTAGCAATTATGATGTAAAAGAAAAGGCTGTCAATCCATTTCTGATTTACACCTTCCGACTTTAACATGCGTTCGCCAATGTAATACCCGATCAAAAATCCTGATGCAAATAACAAGCCATACCATCTTATCGACAATGGTCCTAGGCTAAAAATCTCAGGATCAACATTCCAATGTATAAAGTTTAATAAACTGATCATATTAATCATGTTGATGGAGTATTAAACACCTCTGCCGTGGCATTGTTTATATTTTTTACCGCTGCCACAAGGACAAGGATCATTACGCCCCACTCTTTTCTCCACCTTTACAGGTTGTGGTTTTGCTTTCTCTGCAGTTTCGGTGTTTGCACCTTCCATTGCATTTTGGGCAGTTGGCAGTTCCGATTTTTGCGTTTTATAACGACTCATATCGGTTCTTCTTCGTGTTTCTGCCTCGCGTACCTGATCAGGATTTTGAATAGGAATCTGTCCCTTCATCAATGTAGAAACAACATCTTTATTCACCTTATTAACCATTACCTTAAACAAGTTGAACGACTCAAACTTGTAAATCAATAATGGATCTTTCTGTTCGTAGGTCGCATTCTGTACCGACTGTTTCAAATCGTCCATCTCGCGAAGTTGTTCTTTCCATGCTTCATCAATGGTGTTCAAAACGATTTGTTTCTGGTAAGATTTCACCAACTCTTTTCCTTTATTATTGTATGCTTTCTCCAGGTTACAAATAATTTGGAAAACGCGTTTACCGTCGGTAATTGGTACAACAATATTCTGGTAAACCTCTTTCTTTGTTTCGTAAACATTTTTAATAACCGGGTAGGCCTGCTGCGAAATAGCATCAACTTTACGGTTATAATTATTGATCATTTTATCGTAAATACGCTGCGCTATATCGGCAGGATTCAGCGTCTTGAACTCGTCGGCATTTACCGGCGACTCCAACGAAAGCAAACGCATCAGTTCCATGTTGAAATCTTCGAACATATCAGAACCATGATATTCGTTAACAAGATCTTCCACCGAATCATACATCATGTTCAATACATCAACTTCCAATCGTTCGCCATACAATGCGTGTCGGCGTTTTTTGTAAATCACCTCGCGCTGCGAATTCATTACGTCATCATATTCCAATAAACGCTTACGAATACCGAAGTTATTTTCTTCTACTTTTTTCTGTGCACGTTCAATCGATTTCGAGATCATTGAATGCTGAATCACCTCTCCGTCTTCCAATCCCAGCCGATCCATAACTCCTGAAATTCGATCGGAACCAAATAAACGCATTAAATCATCCTCAAGAGATACATAGAACTGCGAAGAACCCGGATCTCCCTGTCTTCCTGCACGTCCTCGCAACTGCCTGTCAACACGTCTGGAGTCGTGACGTTCGGTACCGATAATCGCCAAACCTCCGGCTTTTTTCACTTCATCAGTAAGCTTAATATCGGTACCACGACCAGCCATGTTAGTTGCAATTGTAACTGCACCTGACTGACCTGCCTCGGCAACAATATCAGCTTCGCGGGCATGTAATTTCGCATTTAATACATTGTGCTTAATGCCTTTTATTTTCAGCATTCGGCTTAACAATTCCGAAATTTCTACAGAAGTTGTACCCACAAGTACCGGTCGGCCCTTCTTGTTCAGTTCAACAATTTCGTCGCTAACTGCATTGTATTTTTCGCGTTTTGTTTTGTAAACCAAATCTTCCCTATCGTCGCGAACGATCGGACGGTTAGTTGGAATTACAACTACTTCCAATTTGTAAATGTCCCACAATTCTCCTGCCTCTGTTTCTGCAGTACCCGTCATACCGGCCAGTTTATGGTACATTCTAAAGTAGTTCTGCAAGGTAATAGTAGCAAAAGTTTGGGTTGCAGCCTCAACTTTCACCTGTTCTTTAGCTTCAATTGCCTGGTGCAATCCATCGGAATAACGACGACCTTCCATAATACGACCGGTCTGCTCGTCTACAATTTTCACTTTATTATCGATTACCACATATTCCACATCTTTTTCAAACATGGTATAAGCTTTTAACAGCTGGTTTATGGTATGAACACGTTCCGATTTTACAGAATAATCCTGAAGTAACTTATCCTTTTCCAACTGCAATTCATCGGCAGGCAAACCACTGTTTTCAAGCTCTGCCATTTTTCCTCCCATATCTGGCAGAACGAAGAATTCAGTATCTTCAAATCCTGCAGATACCAGATCGATACCTTTATCGGTAAGTTCTACTGAATTTTGTTTTTCTTCAATTACAAAAAACAGTGGGTCGGTAACAATGTGCATGTTCTTGCTGTTTTCCTGCATATAAAGGTTTTCGGTCTTTTGCAGAACAGCTTTCATTCCTTCCTCACTCAAAAACTTAATGATCGATTTGTTTTTAGGCATCCCTTTGTGGGCACGCAATAAAAGCAAACCTCCTTCTTTCTTTTCTTCTGAAGTTGCATCAGGTTTTGTAAGCAGGCGCTTGGCATCGATAAATACTTTATTTACCAGTTCGCGTTGCGCACGGTATAATTTTTCAACATACCCTTTAAGTTCTTCAAATTGCTGATTATCGCCTTTTGGAACCGGTCCCGAGATAATCAGTGGAGTACGTGCATCATCAACCAAAACCGAGTCAACCTCGTCGACAATGGCATAATGGTGTTTGCGCTGTACCAAATCTTCAGGATTGATGGCCATGTTATCGCGCAAATAATCAAAACCAAATTCATTGTTCGTTCCAAAAGTAATATCTGAGTTGTAGGCTTTTCGTCTGGCTTCAGAGTTTGGCTGATGCTTATCGATACAGTCAACCGACAAACCATGAAATTCGTACATTGGCCCCATCCATTCGGCATCACGTTTCGAGAGGTAATCGTTTACTGTAACAACATGTACTCCTTTTCCGGTAAGTGCATTCAAAAACACAGGCAATGTAGCAACAAGTGTTTTACCCTCACCTGTGGCCATCTCTGCAATATTTCCCTGGTGAAGCACCACCCCACCAATGAGCTGTACATCGTAATGCACCATATTCCAGGTAACCATGTTTCCTCCGGCAAGCCAACTGTTGTCCCAAATGGCTTTATTACCATTGATTTTAATACTATCGCGCGAAGCAGACAGGTCGCGGTCGAAATCGTTCGCTTCTACCTCAATGGTTTTATTTTCGGAGAAACGTCTGGCAGTATCTTTAACTACTGCAAATGCTGCCGGAAGAATTTCGTTTAAAACCTCTTCAATTTTCTCATCAATTTTTTCTTCCAGCTTATCAATACGCTCGTATATTTTTTCGCTTTCCTGAATCTCGACTTCTTCAACTTCAACTTTCAATGCTGCAATTTCATCCTCTTCAGGTTTAATTCTATCAGCTATGATTTGCTTTAGCCTTGCTGATTCTGCACGAAGATCATCATTCGACAGTTTCGATATGCGATCGTATTCCTCTTTTATTTTATTGATAACAGGAGTTATCTCTTTAATATCCCTCTCCGATTTGTTTCCCAGAATTTTTCCCAGGATTTTATTTACAAATGCCATTTCTGCAATTTATTTTAAACGATAATAAAACCTGTGCAAATGTAATTAATTGTACAGGCTAAAAAAACAATCGTTTTACTTATTACTAATAATTATGCCAAATAGTTTTAGTTATTAAAAGCAGACACATTTACAGCTTATAATTCCAATTTCATGACAGAACACCTGCCATTAACGCATAATAACCAGGAACATTATATTGATGAGCAATTAAACATGTCGTTCGTTTTTAATACTTTTGGCACAAATATCAGCAATGAGAGATTTAAAAAATACCTGCTTTGTTTGTAAGAAAGCAATCACTTCTGACAACTCTGAACTAAACCAGCGTGTAAATATGCAGGTTTGTTTAGAATGCAAAGGAACTGATGCAGAGAAAAAAGAAGAGAAAGAGGTTCTCGACAGTCTGGCCGACGGATTTGTTTGTGGCTGCATATAAAAAAACCGCGATTTCTCGCGGTTATTCTAAAATTGTTTTCTATGAAATAAAATTTGCGTTGCTCTTTAATTTAAAAGATGAGTGTAACCATCGTTAATAAGATCAGGTAGATAACTTGCAATTAAACCTAAAGCAGTTTCATCATCAACTTTGTTAGGAGTAATTACTTTTTGACGTGCCAATTCTTCCTGACTTATAACTGCCCTTGAGATTTTTTTGGGAACGTCGCTCCATGACCTGCGGGTTTCTTTTGCACCAAATCCTTCGTCAGTTAATGCATAACTTACCTGAAAATGTTTTGAATGCACAACATATTCAACACCTGCTAAGGTATTACGTTTTACAACTGTTACAGGATCTTCATTGGCGCTGTAACTTACGGTCCAAAGTGCTTTTACTGATTTCCCCATATAAAGATTATCAACTTCATCAATCTCGAAAGATTTAAATTGGGTGCGTACTCCGGTAGCTGATACGCTAACTGAAACCAACAAGAATGCTAAAACTAAAACGGATAATAAATTTAATTTTTTCATGACTCTAAATTTTTGTTTTCTAACTGTAATTGTTTTCGTAATTATTTGTACTCTATTGACGCACCAATTACATTCTCGTGACATCAGAAACCTTTGTTCTAAAACAGATTCCGTTCACAGAAAAATATTGTTTTTTACATTTTAAAAGCTACAGGTCGGTTTCTCTTTCAATTAGCAATAAATAACACCAATTAATCTTTAATTGGAAAACATTTTATTAAAACACACTTTACAGGCACTATAAATGCAATTATAATTTTGTCAATAAACGACAGATTTAATCGATGAAATTTCTGCACTTTTTTCAGTTACAATTGCTGTATAGGTATCAAAAACAAAAAAAGCCACCCGATAACGGATGGCTTTACAAATTAAAATTACTTCTATTTATTGCGATTAATTGAGTAAGTGAGTGTATCCATCATTTAGTAAATCAGGAAGATAGTTGGCAATTAAACCAAGCGCCATTTTATCATCAACCTTATTTGGCGAAATGATTTCCTGATTTTTCAGTTCTTTTTGGTTTATTACTGCGCGGTTAATACGGGTATTTACCCCACTCCATGCTTTTCTTACTTCTTTAGCGCCGAAACCAGAGGCAGAAGCCACGTAACGAACAGCGAAAAACTCTGAACTTACCACATATTCAGTTCCCTCAATGGTTTTCCTTTTAACAACCGTAACCGGTTTTTCCGCTTGGTCGTAACTCAAGGTCCAAATTGCATCAACTTTTTTACCCATGTATAAATCATTCACAAGGGTAATCTCAAATTCTTTAAACTCGGTACGTATTCCGGTTGCACTGGCAACTGAGCTTGCCATTACAAAACATGTAACAATTGCGATTATAAAATTTACTTTTCTCATGACATTTAAAATTTAAGGTTCAACTTTAATTCCTCTATTGTTTAATTTTCGTGCAAATGAACCACAATTTTTATTCCTGCAATAACAAAAAACAATGCTCTAAAACACATTTCAAACCCCTTTAAAACCTTGAAAATAATGGACTTTAAGCACATTTCAGTTTTACCTTACACTCTTTACATTTAAATTTGAAAATGAGATGAAAAATTGACAGAAAACCATTATTTTGCTTACACTTTTAAAATGAAAAAAGTTGACTTTAAATATGGAATTATCTGATATTATTAAAAACCGTTATTCCGTTAGGGATTACAAACCCATTGAAATTGAAAAAACGCTTATTCTTGAGATACTGGAAGCTGCCAGGATGGCTCCTTCTGCTGTGAATTTTCAGCCCTGGCACTTTATCGTCATTCAGGAACATGAAATACTTGCCGATTTAAAAGAATGTTACGACCGGAGTTGGTTTAAAACTGCACCTGTTGTAATAATTGCCTGTGCCGACCACTCGCAATCGTGGAAACGATCTTCTGATGGAAAAGATTCTGCGGATATTGATTTGGCAATTGCAATCGACCATATTACGTTAAAAGCCACTGAACTTGGTATGGGTACTTGTTGGGTTTGTAATTTTGATGTAAATCGTTGTGCAGAGTTACTAAAACTCCCGCACAATATAGAACCCATTGCGTTATTACCACTTGGCTATCCGAACAACAAAAGGCCCGATAAGAAGCGGAAACCCCTGGATGAAATCGTCCATTTCAACCGGTTTAATCAATAGACAAATCGTGATATTTTTTCAGGTACACCTTTAAACGATCCATGCCTTCTTTAATATTCTCGATTGAGTTGGCATATGAAAATCGTAGGAAGCCTTCTCCATTTGGTCCAAAATCAATTCCGGGTGTTACTCCAACATGCGCCTTTTCAAGAATATCAAATGCCAGTTTATAACTATCGCTGGAAAGGTGTTTGGCATTTACAAAAACATAAAAAGCCCCCGTTGGTTTCACTTTTATTTCGAAACCCAACCCCGATAATCTTTCGATCAGATATTTGCGGCGTTTATTATAGGTTTCGCGCATTTTATCTACATCGGTTTTTGCCGATCTTAAAGCTTCAATTCCTGCACGCTGAGCCGTAGAGCTGGCACATATAAACAGGTTTTGTTGCACTTTTTGCATACATCTCACATAATCTTTTGGCGCTATTACATAACCCAGCCGTAAACCAGTCATGGCGTAACGTTTTGAAAATCCATTTAGCACAAAGGCTTTATCAGTAACTTCCAGAATAGAATGCGCAGGTTTTTCGTAAACCAAACCATGGTAGATTTCATCTGAAATAATCGGGATTTCAAACTTAACCAGGTCTCTCATTAATTCAAGAGACAATAAATTACCGGTTGGATTCATCGGACTGTTAATCATTATTGCCCTGGTTCTACTTGTTATCCGCTTTTTAATTTCTTCGTATCGATACTGAAAACCATCCTCTTCGTAAACGGGAACATTTATTGGTTTGGCACCAATAAAACGAATAAAATTGGCATAACAGGCATAACCGGGATCGGAAATAATAATTTCGTCATCAGCTTCGCACAATACTCCAAGCGTTAATAAAATAGCCGGCGAGCTACCGGAAGTAACGATTATCTGATCGGGAGAAACAGAAACATTGTATTCCTCCTTATATTTTTCAGCAATTTGCTTTCTGAGTTCAGGGTCTCCAAGACTATGTGTGTAATGTGTACGACCTTCGTTAAAGGCTGTTTGTACTGCTTCAGAAACACATTGTGGAACGCTAAAATCGGGTTCACCTACTTCCAGGTGGATAACATTTATTCCCTGCTGTTCCATTTCAGCAGCTTTTTCAAGCACCTCCATAACGATAAACGGAGTGATTTCCTTAACCTTTTGTGCGATCATTAAAAACGGATTATGGTTTTGGCGCTAATTTAAGCATTAACCTAACCGTCAGCAATGGCTTTAATCATTATTTTTATCGGGAGTGACACTGTTCACTACTTTATTTCCCACCTGAAACAACGTTTTAACCTTCAACCTTTCGGACAGATAGGCAGCAGCAAAATAAAATGGCATTGGCAGGGTTATCGGGCTAAAAATACTTTCCACATATTTATTTGATAATTCAAAAGTATCGGCACCAGCATTTTTTACTTTACGCAACAGTCTTTTTGTTCGGGCACTTTCTCTTCCTTCGTGATTTATTGCAATTACCATTGATTCTCTTGAAGTTTCCAAAAATCCATGTTCGTACTGCGAAACCGACATACTTAAAACCGGCATTCGTGTTACCTGGCTTAACACCAAAGCAGCAACATTTGCCGTTGCTATATTCGGCCCATTACCAAGAATATAAAGGCATGATCGTTTTTTACGCATTGTTCTGGTATAAATTAGTTTACCTACTTCCATACCTAAGTCATCAAAATCTGACTGGTGTTTTTTAAGCGCATCAACAGCTTCTACCGGATCAAAACCAAATCCAAGGTATAATACCAACAAGGTATTTATATATGTTTTTGTGGCTATGTGATTTTCTTCTCCTGAATACAATAACACTTTTTTCGTGCAGTTTTGATGATTGCCCAACGGACTATTTTCGTCGTTAACCACAGCAGTAAACGATTTAAAATAATCGGCACACCAGAGTGTTTCAGAACTATGTCCTGATTGAGAAATTAGTACTCCTTTATCAGGTTCTTTGTACTTAAGCAGGTAATTAAAATATTCTGCAGCTTTCTCGGGAAAAAAGTTTATTCCCATAAATCGAAATGCCTCGGTTGCAATATGTGAAGCTCCCATACCTATATACGGCACATCCTCTGGTAATATCAACCCTTTATTCTTCTTATAACAAAGCTCAGCTCTGTACGGTATCTCAAAAACTTCATCTTTCATAGCCGTAACCTTTTGCATTATAACTTATAAGTTACAAAAACAAACCGTACAAATACAAGTAAATGAGTTAAAAGAAGTTTATAAATATCGCTTGGCTATTGAAACTGCCTGTTGCAAATATGCACCACCGAACAAACAATAATGATTTAAAACATGGTATAACTGATAAAGCTGATTTCGTTCTCTCCAATCTACATCCAAAGGAAAAACTTCGTTATAGGCATCGTAAAACCGTGCTGAAAATCCGCCAAACATGGTAATAATTCCAAACTCCATTTCGCGGTGTGAATAGCTTGCTGCCGGATCGATCAGTGCCGGACCTTGTGCAGTAAGCATATAATTTCCCGACCATAAATCGCCGTGTATTAATGAAGCTTTTTCTTCATTTAGTATCAGCCTATTAATTCTGGTCAGTAAAGCATCAAATAATTTCATATAATCGCTACCAATCGGCCTTGAAAGCTGGATCAGCTTTAACAAATATCCAAGCCTGTTATCGCGAAAAAACTCAATCCAGTTACTTTTCCATTCGTTACATTGATTTGTTGCTCCACAATAATTATCATCATGAAAGCCAAAATTATCTTCATGATATTTATGTATGTGCGCTAATCCCCGTCCTAATTGCTCCGATTGGTCTGATCCACCCGGCTCGAGATACTCCATCACTAAAACAGCTGGAGTTTCATCGAGTTCTTTTGCAAAAAATACTCTGGGAATCTTTAATAGCTCATTTGATGCTTTATTTAATTCATTAAGACTTTGTGCTTCTTTTGTAAACATGTCGTTTTCACAATTTGAATTCCATTTCAAAAAGAAGCTACCCAAATTTGTTTCAATTTTCGATGCGTGATTAATACAACCTCCTGATAAGGTTTTAGACGATGAAATTTTTACGGCCTCCTTAAAAATATCGGACAACCTGTGTTCAACCTCCGCAAAAATTACGTTCTGATTATTAAATCTCATTATAAATAACTTATTTCGTATTTATGATAATTGCATAAATTTAAAATGAATTTAAATTTCAAAAAAACTTTTTAGTTTTGTTTCAAAATTTCCGAATATGCGAATAGTTTTCATTTTTGCATTATTTCTCTTTAGTAGCCATTATTTATACGCTCAATATAAAATTAAGGCCAGTAACAATTATCCTCCGTTTAACTTTACCAATGAAGAAGGTGAACTAGTAGGCTTTAATATTGATTTAGTTAAAGCCATCAATGAAATGTACGGCAACCAGATTGAAATATCAGGCTCAGATTGGCAGACCGTAAATAGGTTACTTGAGCAAAATAAAATCAATGGTTTAGTCGGTGTTCATTACCCCGGATTTCCTGATAGTGAACATATATATTCAAGATCGGTAATCAATACTTCGCATTGTTTTTTGTACAATAGCAATTTTCAAAAAAATATTACTTTAGAAACACTACGTACAACTCAAGAACCCGTTGTTGCACTCTGGCAAAACGATGTTCTTACCCGATATATATTAAGCATCAATCCTGCTACGAAATTTGTTTATGTCGAAAACTACAACCAGTTAATTGAATTGCTCGACGATGAACGAATAACTTGTGCCATTGCACAACGCATTGGCGGAATGTATTACGTTCGCAAACATCAGAAAGAATACATAAAATCCACTAATCACCGCATATTGGAACGCAATATGGGTTTTATGTTTTCTGCAGGTTCAGAAGAGTTGGCTGAAATTGTCAATAATGCAACTGAGGTATTGCTTTCGAATGGCGAATACCAACGCCTTTATGATAAGTGGCTGGCTGAATACGATCAGGAATCAAATGACCTGAGCGACTATTGGCGCTATATTATTATTATAAGTGCTATCGTAATAACTATTATTCTGCTGTTGATAATTATTAACCGCATTTTGCAATCCAGAGTTCAAAATAAAACCCAAGACTTGCAACATCAACTCGATTTGAACTCCAGAATTATGCATGAACTTTCTGAGCAAAAAAATAAGGCAGAACAAAGCGATAAAATGAAATCAGCATTTCTGGCAAACATGAGCCATGAAATTCGCACACCAATGAATGGGATACTTGGGTTTGCAGAGTTGTTAAAAACACAGGATTTTTCAAAAGAAGAGGAACTTCAGTTTATCAATATCATTCAGCAGAGTGGAGACAGAATGCTAAGTACGATAAACAATATTATTGATATTTCTAAAATCGAATCGGGAAATGAAGAAGCTCAGATAAAAGAAATAAATATAATCGGAATTATCTCTGATCTCTTAGAGTTCTTTATGGCAGAAGCCCGGGAAAAAGGAATTGAATTGCTGATTGAAGGAGATGCATCTCAGGCACCCGCACATTTCTTTAGCGATAAATATAAGCTTACTTCCATTTTAACCAACCTCATTAAAAACGCTATTAAATTTACAAATAAGGGATATGTAAAGATTGCCTATCAATTCAATTCAGCTGAAATAGAAATTACAGTAAGCGACACAGGGATAGGAATTGCACCTGAAAAGCAACAAGCCATCTTTGATTACTTTGTACAAGCCGACCATTCACATTCAAGTGGTTATGAGGGATCCGGGCTTGGACTCTCCATTACGAAAGGATATATTCAATTATTAAATGGTGAGATCAGTGTACAATCAGAGCCACAAAAAGGCACTTCATTTACTTTAAGTATTCCAAATGCGTATAAACAAAACGTAGCAAAAGAAGAAAAATCGCTCGCAAAAGAAAACACGAATGAACATACCTTAAGCGATTTAAAGATAATAATTGCTGAAGATGATGAGATTTCATACGATTTCTTAAAACACATACTCTCAGGTGTGTCGATAAGTTTAAAATGGGCAAAAAACGGTATAGAAGCCATTAAAACTGTGCAGGAAAATCCCGATGCAGATGTTATTTTAATGGATATTAAACTGCCCGAGATTAACGGATTTGAAGCCACCAGCCAAATAAGAGCTTTCAATAAAGATATTTACATAATTGCCCAAACTGCTTATGCACAAGAGAATTACAAACAACAGGCACTGGCTGCCGGATGTGACGATTTTATTATAAAACCAATTGATAAAGAACAGCTAATCAAGCTTCTTTCGAACATAAAGCAACCAGCCTAAACCAAAAAACTTTAAAAAATTAATGTGAACAGTTAACACAGGTACGCGCCTGGGGCATTATCAGAATTCTTCCGAGAGGGATTGATTTTTTACATTTTATACAAACACCAAAGTCCTCATCATCAACTTTCGTTAAAGCAAAATTTAGCTTTTCAAGTTTATCTTTTGCTTTTCTCAATGCAGCTTCAGTAACACTCTTGTTGTTAATGGCATCCATTCTCGATATTCGTCCAATGGCATTTTCAGGTTCAACCGGCTTTGTCAACTCTTTGTATTCTTCAATCTGCTTTTTTGTCTTTTCTATTTCAGACTGAATATGCGACTTTATTTCTACCTTATTGAACCCGTACATTAGACACGTACTTAAGAGAAAAGAGAATCGACAAATTCTTTTCGGCGGAAAATCTGGAGATGCTCCATTTTTTCGCCAATACCGATATATTTTACCGGAATTTTAAACTGATCAGAAATACCGATTACCACACCGCCTTTTGCTGTGCCGTCGAGTTTAGTTAATGCCAATGCTGTAACCTCAGTAGCCTTTGTAAACTGTTTTGCCTGCTCAAATGCATTTTGGCCCGTAGAACCATCAAGGATAAGTAAAACTTCGTCTGGCGCGTCGGGAACGATCTTTTGCATTACTTTTTTGATCTTACTCAGTTCGTTCATTAAACCAACTTTGTTGTGCAACCGGCCGGCAGTATCTATAATTACCACATCGGCGTTGCTTGCTTTTGCCGATGCCAATGTATCGTATGCCACTGATGCCGGATCGGACCCCATTTTTTGTTTTACGATAGGAACATCTACCCTTTCTGCCCAAACTTCGAGCTGCTCAATTGCTGCTGCTCTAAATGTATCGGCAGCACCTAAAACAACCGATTTTCCGGCTTGTTTAAAGTTATATGCAAGTTTCCCGATGGTAGTGGTTTTTCCTACCCCATTTACACCTACAACCATAATTACATACGGCCCTTCTTTTTCCGGAAGTTCAAAATCTGAAACATCGGCCGTATTATTTTCCTCAAGAAGTGTGGCAATCTCTTCTTTCAAAATATTATTCAACTCACTAACTCCCATGTATTTATCTCGCGACACCCGTTCTTCAATACGCTCAATTATTTTTAGCGTAGTGTCTACACCAACATCAGAGGTAATCAGTACTTCTTCCAGGTTATCAAGAACTTCATCATCAACTTTTGATTTACCAACAACAGCACGACTCAACTTCTTAAAAACACTCTCTTTGGTCTTCGATAATCCTTCGTCGAGATTTTCTTTTTTCTTTTTGCTAAAACTTCCGAATAAGGCCATATTAATTTGATTTGCAGGTCCTAAAATAGTACAAAAAATGATTTAAGGGGTACAAGAAACATTAAAATTACCAATTCTTATTAGAAACAAAAAAAGCTTTCATCTTACATGAAAGCTTTCCCTGTTATACAGTTATATTTTCTTATTTTTTGAAATAGGTTTTAACCTCGTCATTTGGCACCATTTCTTCTTTAAAGGAGTATGCACCTGTTTTATCAGATTTTGTCATCTTGATAACTTTAGCGTAACCTTTACCGGCACCTTTTTGTAGTGATGCTACCGCTTTCTTTGCCATGTCTAAAAAATTTATTTAATTTCTTTGTGTACTGTTACTTTCTTAAGAATAGGATTGTATTTTTTTAACTCCATACGATCCGGTGTATTCTTTCTGTTTTTTGTAGTAATATACCGCGATGTGCCTGGCATACCACTATCTTTGTGCTCGGTGCATTCCAATATCACCTGCACTCTGTTACCTTTTTTTGCCATTGCTTAAGATTTTTAAAATTTACCAATAAAACCTTTTTCCTGTGCCTCAGCTAGAGCAGTTTTAATGCCTTTTTTATTAATCGTACGCATACCGGCAGCAGATACTGTTAGTTGCACCCAACGATCTTCGTGGGGCATATAAAATTTCTTTTTGAACAGGTTTATATCGAACTTTCTTTTAGTTCTTCTTTTCGAGTGAGAAACATTGTTACCCACCATTGCTCTTTTACCTGTTATTTGACAAACTCGTGACATTTCTTTTTAATTTCTTGATGTTCAAAATAAACACATTACTAAAAACGGAGTGCAAAGAAAATACTTTTTTAGAAAATAATCAAGCAGTTAACCCAATTTTTGCAAAAACAATTAACAATTCAGTGTTAATACTCAGGAAAAAGCTAGATTTCTACTTAATCGCCTGCAAATATATGCTATTTTTTGAGAGCTTAAAACGATTATCTACTCAATATTAATTTTTACAACAATCAAGGACCAACGCTGGCTTTTATTCTGCATTTGCCAGGCTTTCATATGATTTCGCAACATATAAAATATCAAATTTAATTCATTTTAGTTCAAACAGTTACATCATGGAATGCAATTACCATCTACTACTCAGTGATTAAGGTAACCCGCCACTGTGTGATTTTACAACTTCAAATATCCTATAAAAAGAAAAGGTCCAGAATATTATTCTGAACCTTTCACTATTTCTTTAATATCTTTTTATAGACTTTGCTCGCAAGCAGCCAGTACTTTTGAAGCATTTGCATTGTTAGGATCAATTTCCAATGCTTTTTTCAACAGCGGAATTGCTTGCTCGAAGCTTTTCTTACCTTCGGCTACTGCACTTGTATATTCATCATCTAAAGTGGTGATACTTCCTGCATTAACTTTTTCTGTTGCTTCTTTAATGGTTGCAGCTCCTGCCTGGTATTTTTCATATCCTTGTGTGAAAAAGACCTTTGCCAGGTTTTCCAACAATTCAGCCTTATTTCCTTCACTTACACTTACTCCATCAATTGAAGATTTCCCTTCAGCAACTAAAGCCTCGGCAGCTTTTTTCAATGAAGCGCTTTTGTATTTCTCTGCTTTTTCATAGTTAAAATCAACTTGAGAAATAGCAAAACAATTAGCAGCCTCTACAAAGTCTTCACTTTTGTAGCCTTTAATTCCTTCATTATAAAATATTTTACCGGCTTGTTCTTCAATACCTGCATCAGGATAATCTGCAATAGCAGCTTTATACAGTTCTATTGCTTTATCGTACTCTTTATTATCTACTGCATCTGATGCTTTAGTTTTAGCAACAGCTGGTCGCAACTGACCAAGCACAGCATTAATGTTATCAACATTTTGTCCGTGATCAGGAATGGCCAACACTGACTCGAATAATTCAATTGCTTTTTCAAAGTCTTTGCTTTCTACAGCGGCATTTGCCTGGGTCATTAATTCACTGGAATCCTGGGCAAATGACATTACAGAAATAAACACCATCACCATTAACAATACTACTCTTTTCATTTTTCAACTACTTTTTAATATTTTATAATTCAATTTAATTCTCGTCTAAATTTCGTCGATGAGCCCCAAAAATAGTAATTCTGAATTAAAAACCTAAAATACAGCAACTAAGATTCTCGACTCTTTTTCAATCCTTTCTATAAAAACAAAAACAATACCACTTTAAATTGTTTACTTTCTTTTTAAATTTTAAGGATTTAGCAAATCTGGATTCCAGAAATTCAATATATTATCAATGAGATGAAGATTGTTTGCTGCCTCGGTATTTTGCGGATCTATTTCCAAAACCTTATTAAAAGCGTTTATTGCTTCTCCCCAGTTCTGGTATTTTTGTTCAAGTTTTCCTTTCAGCAAAAAATAATCAACAGTTTCCTGAATTTCAAGCTCATTAAACAGTTCTTTAGCTTGTTCTGCTTTTTCGGCATTCAATAAATCGGTAATTGTATCCAGGCTATTTTTAATCCCTAAATTTTTCATTCCTATTTCTCTCCCCTACTTACAGAAATAACACCAGTTACCTTTTTTAGTTTATGGATAAGAAATTCGAGGTGATCGAGATTATAGACTGACACCTGCAATATTCCTTCGAAATTACCTTTATCACTCGAAATATTAATTGATCGCATTTGTGTACCAATATCTTTTGCAATTATGTGCGTAATTTCAGATACAATACCAATTTCATCAGTTCCTGATATATGCAGTGAAGTCAAAAATGAACTATTACCCGTATTATCTTTCCACACCGTTTTAATGATGCGGTATGGGAATCGCTCCTTCATTTGCGGGGCATTCGGACAGTTTGCTCTGTGAATCTTAATTCCTTCATTTATGGTAACAAAACCAAATATTCTGTCGCCAAAAACAGGATTACAGCATTTGGCCAGTTTATAATTTACATTTTTTAAATTGTTATCAATAATCAGGAAATCATCGCCTCCTTCGAAGGTCAGACTTCGGGCATCATTCTGAGGGAGGATATCTTCAATTGTTTTTTTAGCCGAATCCTCCTCCTGTTTTTCAACAAATAACGATTTTACTTCCAGTGTATCAATTTTCCCAATTGCCACTTCATAGTAGAAATCCACCGCCAGCTTAAAGCCAAAGTGCTTCAGAATTTTACGTATCGCATCGTCGTTTAAATCCAGTTTCCAGTTTTTAAATTTGCGCAACAACATTTCCCGCCCATCATTTGCCTGACGATTACGATCTTCGTTTAAACTTGCTTTTACCCGGTTTTTAGCTTTCGAGGTAACAACAAAATCCAGCCAGTCTAACTTAGGTTTTTGATTATTCGAGGTGTCGATTGCAATTTGGTCGCCGTTTTTCAGCTGATGTTTTAAGGTAACTTTTTTACCATTTATTTTTCCACCTACACAGGTATCACCAATGCGTGAATGAATTTCGTAGGCAAAATCTAAAACTGTTGCTCCTGCCGGCATTTTTTTCAAATCGCCTTTCGGAGTAAAAACAAATATTTCATCGCTGTAGATATCGGTATTAAAATGATCGATAAAATCTACCGCATTTAAACCCGGATTTTCTAAAATATCGCGAATTCCCGCCAACCACGAGTCAAAGCTCGATTCTTTTCCTCCTTTGTATTTCCAGTGAGCTGCTAATCCTTTTTCGGCCACCTCGTCCATTCGTTTTGTGCGGATTTGTATTTCAACCCACTTTTTATGCGGCCCCATAACCGTGGTATGCAGCGATTCGTAACCATTTGATTTCGGAATTGTTATCCAGTCGCGCAATCGGTTTGGATTGGTTTGATATTCTTCCGTAACAAAGGAATAAGCCGTCCAGCAATCTGCCTTTTCATTTTCAGGTTCAGAATCGAGTATTACACGTATGGCAAATAAATCCATTACTTCATCAAACGACACATTTTTTTTGCGCATTTTCGTATTTATCGAAGAAATAGACTTGGTACGTGCTTTCATCGAAAATTTCATTCCTCGTTGTTGTAACTTTTTCTCAATTGGTTTTACAAACTCGGCAACAAAATTTGCACGTTCTCTTTCGGTCTCCTTTAAACAGGCAACTACGTGGTTATACTCATCTGGCTTTTGAATCTTCAGACACATGTCTTGCATTTCAGAATTGATATTGTATAATCCTAAACGGTGTGCCAAAGGAGCATATAAATACTGTGTTTCGTTTGCAAGCCTTTCTCGATTTTCTTTGCTGTAAACCTCCAGGTTTCGCATTACCTGCAGACGGTCGGCAATTTTAACCAGTATTACCCGAACATCTCCGGCTAATGCCAGCATCAGTTTCCTGTAATTTTCCGAATGCAAATCGATGGTATCCGTACCCAGCGCATTAATTTTTGCCATTCCCTCGAGAATGGAAAGTATATGTTTCCCAAATTTATGCCCAATATCGTCATGTGTTGGTTTTTCTTCCAAACCTGCATACATCACATTATGAAGCAATCCTGTGATCACTGAATCCGGTTCAAGACCAATCTCCATGGCAATTATCGAAGCTACCTCAAGCGAATGACTAAGAATTACTTCTCCATGCGAAAACCGTGTTTCTCCCAAAACCGATTGTGCAAATTCGAAAGCATTTTCAAGTTTATAAAAAGATGCATCATCCCAGGTTAACTGGCAAAATTCTTTCAGTTGGTCGTATCGTGTAAATATTTGTTCTTTGGGCTCCATAATTAAAAATAAAAAAGGCTGCTCATAAAAGCAGCCTTCGAATTTTATTTATCAGTTCATTCTTATTCGGCTGCAGCGGTATCATCAACGAATGTGCGATTACGCATTTCACGATCGAGCATAAAAATACCATTACCCTGGCCATTAATGAGTTTTAAGGTATCTAAAATTTCTGTTACGTTTGCTTCTTCTTCAACCTGCTCATCAACAAACCAGCGAAGGAAACTCTGTGTTGCATGATCTTTCTCTTCAATAGCAATATCAACCAGATCATTAATTAATCCTGTTACAAGCTGCTCGTGCTCAAGTGTTTTTTCAAATACGTCGATAACTCCATCCCAGGTAGTTGGCATTTGATCAATTGCTTTCAAATTAACTTTTCCACCTCTTTCAATTACGTAATTGAAAAATTTGTTGGCATGTGTCATTTCTTCCTGGAATTGAATATACATCCAGTTTCCAAAACCAGGTAAGCCCATATCGTTAAAATATGCTGACATTGAGAGATATAACAATGATGAATATTGTTCAGCATTAATTTGCTCGTTTAATGCTTTTAACATTTTTTCTTTCAACATGATATTCGTGTTTTATATTTTCAGGTTAAAAGTAGAAAAAAGACCTCAATAAGAAAAAAGAAAGACCTAATATTAGGTCTTTCTTAACGAATTAAAAATCGAATGTTAAATACAAATGTTAGCGCATGTGCCACATTTTTCTATAATCAATTAGTATTGTGCTAATAATTTTGACATAACTTAAAACTGATGACATGATTATCTTTTCTTAATCCAAATAAACTTAGCAAAGTTGCAATTAACAAATACTTTACAAATAGATTCGAACACCGAATAATAATATTCGAATAACTTCCAAGATTTAGAATTTTCTATCTTTGCGCACCTGAAATTATTAGCCGATTTTAAATCCGATAAAGCATGAAGAATATAAAATTCATTTCAGCTGCCGATGCAGTAAAAGTTATCAAATCGAACGACCGAGTTCACCTTCACAGTGTGGCTGTTACACCACACCCTCTTATCAACGCAATGGTTGAAAGAGGAAGAAACAAAGAATTCCGCAACGTACGTGTTCAGCACATCCATACCGAAGGACCTGCTCCATACGCTGATACCGACTTAGAAGGAATTTTTCAATTAGAATCATTTTTTGTTGGTGGAAACGTAAGAAAACAAACTCAAGCGGGTTATGCCGATTACATTCCTGTTTTTCTTCAGGAAACCCAACGATTGATTCGTGAAGGATATTTAAAAGTAAATGTAACCATGATTCAGGTTTGTCCTCCCGATAAACATGGTTATGTATCGTTAGGAACATCTGTTGACGCCACTTTGGCAGCAATTGAAAATTCTGACACCGTAATTGCTATTGTAAACCCGAACGTACCACGTGCTTTTGGTGATGCAATGGTTCACATAAACGACATCGATTTATTTGTTGAAGACGATAGTCCGCTGTATGCTCCAGCTCCGGGTGCAATTAGCGAAATCGATCGTAAAATTGGTCGTTATGTTGCCGAGTTGGTAGAAGACGGTGCTACTCTGCAAATGGGTATTGGCGCTATTCCAAATGCTGTATTAAGCATGTTGGGCAACCACAAAGACCTTGGTGTTCACTCAGAAATGTTTGCCGATGGAATTCTTCCTCTGGTAGAAAAAGGAGTAGTTAACGGTCGAAACAAAAAAATCGACAAAGGTAAAATGGTTGCAACTTTCTTAATGGGGTCTACCGGCCTTTACGATTTTATCGACGACAACCCAGGTGTATTAATGCAAGATGTAAAATATACCAACCGTGTAAGTGTTATTGCTAAAAACCCAAAAGTAACAGCAATTAACTCTGCACTTCAAATCGACATTACCGGACAGGTTTGTGCCGACTCTATCGGAACAACTCACTACTCGGGCGTTGGTGGTCAGATCGACTTTTTGCGTGGTGCATCATTAAGTAAAGGTGGTAAACCAATTATTGCAATACCATCTGTAACTGCTAAAGGTATTAGCAAAATTGCTCCAACATTACTGCTTGGTGCAGGCGTAGTGAGTACACGTGCTAATATTCACTGGGTAGTTACCGAATACGGTGCAGTAAACTTGTATGGAAGAACAATGCAAGACAGAGCAAAACTATTGACATCTATCGCTCACCCTGATCATCAGGAGAGTTTGGACAAAGCAGCGTTTGAACGTTTTGGTCCTCACTTCCATTATGTATGGGATGAATAAAAGACATATGTTTAAAGAAGCAGACGGAAGTCTGCTTTTTTTATGACTAAAATCACCAACAAAAATTACTAAAACAAGCCAATATTAAGTAATTCTAAATTCATGATACCAAAAAAACAGGTTTTCTGTTTTTCACGATTTTGAATTGTTAAGAACCATAACTTTGTTGGAGTTTAAAAAATTGACTATTAATATTTTATAACCATTCTAAATAAGCAGAAAGCGAAACGATTCGTATTGGAAAAAACTGTAAGATCCGCTTCAAATTCTGTTTATTTTCAAGAATACAATTATTTACAAGATGAACATTTCACATATAGAACACATCGGTATCGCAGTGAATAGTTTAGAGGAAGCTATTCCATACTACGAAGAGATGCTGGGTCTAAAATGCTATGCCGTTGAAGAAGTGGCAGACCAAAAAGTAAAAACCGCCTTCTTTCAGGTTGGCGACACTAAAATCGAGTTATTGGAATCAACTAGTCCTGACGGACCAATTGGTAAATTCCTTGAGAAAAAAGGTCAGGGCGTACACCACCTTGCTTTTGCTGTTGACAATGTAAACGATTCGTTGAATGAGCTAGGAGAAAAAGGCGTTCAGCTGATCGACAAAACAGCGCGTAAAGGGGCCGAAGGATTAAATATTGGATTCCTTCACCCAAAAGCTACAATGGGGGTATTAACTGAAATTTGCGGAAAAGAGTAAAGACACTTATAATAACCGATTTTATGAGCAACCAGGATAAAATTAAAAAGTTAATCGACCTAAGAGCTGAAGCAAAACTGGGTGGTGGATTAAAAAGAATTGAAGCGCAACACAAAAAAGGCAAATTTACTGCACGCGAACGAATCGAATTGCTTCTTGATGAAGGAAGTTTCGAAGAATTCGACATGTTTGTTACACACCGCTGTACAAACTTTGGTTTGGAAAAAACCAAGTTTTTGGGCGATGGCGTAGTTACCGGTCACGGAACAATCGACGGACGTGTAGTTTACGTTTTCTCACAAGACTTTACCGTTTTCGGAGGATCGTTATCAGAAACCTTTGCACAGAAAATTTGCAAGGTAATGGATATGGCCATGAAAGCCGGAGCACCGGTAATTGGTATAAACGACTCGGGTGGTGCACGTATTCAGGAAGGTGTGAACTCGCTGGCCGGTTATGCAGAAATTTTCGAGCGTAACATTTTGGCTTCGGGAGTTATTCCTCAAATTTCAGCTATTTTCGGACCATGTGCCGGTGGTGCAGTGTACTCTCCTGCCCTAACCGACTTTATCATGATGACCGAGCAAAACTCGTACATGTTCGTAACCGGACCAAAAGTTGTTAAAACGGTAACCGGCGAAGACATTTCAGTTGAAGATCTTGGTGGCGGTAAAGTTCACGCATCAAAATCAGGTGTTGCACAATTCCTTGTTGAAAACGAACAGGAAGGTATTTCAATTTTACGTAAACTGATTAGCTACCTTCCACAAAATAACCTGGAAGATCCGATTGTTACTGATAATACAGACCCAATCGATCGTTTAGAAGATGCCTTGAATGAGATCATTCCTGATAATCCGAACCAACCATACGAAGTAAAAGATGTCATTCACACCATTGTAGATTATGGCGAGTTCCTTGAAATTCACCGTAACTACGCGAAAAACATCGTTGTTGGTTTTGCTAAATTCGACGGACAGCCTGTAGGGATTGTAGCCAACCAGCCAAACTATTTAGCCGGTGTTCTTGATATTGACGCATCAGTAAAAGCAGCTCGTTTTGTACGTTTCTGCGACGCATTCAATATTCCAATTATCACTCTTGTTGATGTTCCGGGATTCTTGCCAGGTAGTCGTCAGGAATATGGTGGTATTATTACTCACGGTGCAAAACTTATGTTTGCATACGGAGAAGCAACTGTACCAAAAATTACCATCACATTGCGCAAATCATACGGTGGTGCACACGATGTAATGTCGAGTAAACAATTGCGTGGCGACCTTAACTACGCATGGCCAACTGCCGAAATTGCGGTGATGGGTGCTGCAGGTGCTGTTGAAGTACTTCACGGAAGAAAATTGCGCGACATTGAAGACGCAGAGGAGCGTGCTAAATTTGTTGCCGACCATGAAGAGGAATACAAAGAGAAATTCGCAAATCCATATCAGGCTGCATCTTTTGGCTACATCGACGATGTAATCGAGCCTCGAAATACACGATTCAGAATTATTCGCGGATTACAAAGTCTTGCTACCAAAAAGCTGGTTAATCCACCGAAGAAGCATTCAAATATCCCACTTTAAAAACAGAACAAATTATGGAACCATTATCAATTCTATTAGCCAGTTCTGTTCAGTTTGGGTACACGGTTGCAATCGTTGGATTCGGTATTGTTTTTACTGCGCTTACTTGTTTGGTTATTGTGTTTAGTAATACTCCAAAGTTGATTAACATGAAATTCAACAAGGAGAAGCTGAAAAGAAACAAAACCAAAGGGCAGGCCGAAGTTAAAAAAGACGAAGATTACATGGAAGGTAACGTAACTGCAGCAATCAGTTTAGCCCTGCACATGTACTTTAACGAACTGCACGACGAAGAGAGTAACATTGTTACCATTAAAAAGGTAAGAAAATCTTACTCTCCATGGAGTTCAAAAATTTACAGTGTACAAAACAACTGGCCACGATAAATAATTCTGAATAGAAAGAGTAAAAAAAGTAAACGATGAAAAAATATAAATTCACAATACGAGGTAACGATTACGATGTTCATTTAAAAGACATTGAAGACAATGTTGCAGAATTGGACGTAAACGGAACCATTTACGAGGTTGAGATTCACGGAGAAGTTAAAACATCAAAAACTCCGAAACTAATTAGAAAACCGGTTGAAAAGATGCCTGGAGAAGGTCAGATAAAAAAATCAGAATCGACCGGAAAACATAAAGTTACAGCACCACTACCAGGAACAATTTTGAAAATTAATGTAACTGTTGGCGATGTGGTTACCGAAGGCCAAAACCTGATGGTTATGGAAGCCATGAAAATGGAAAACCAGGTACAAACCACAAAAGCCGGCGAAGTTAAAGCTATTAAAGTTGGTGTGGGCGACAGCGTGCTTCAGGATGATGTTTTAATTGAAATTGGTTAATCTATACATTGCTGACATGAGAAAAATTTTTCAATTATTATTCGTATTGATTTTTCTTGCGCCTTCAGTATTTGCTGCGGGTCAGCCGGAAAAACTCAGCGATGTAATCACAAACGGGAAATGGGTAAATCATTCCGATGGATATGTTCCTATTCCTACTTATAAAGAAGGAGAACCTGATCAAAAAGAAAATCCTGGTACAGTTAAGCGTTTCAAAACATTTACTTTTGAAACCGACGGAGGTTTTCTTCTTGACTCGGCAAAACAACGCTATTCAGGCCGCTATGAAGTTATTGGCAACGAGGTTGAATTGCATTTCAATTCTGTTCCAATTACTGAGTTACGGACCAACAAGGATCCAAACCAACAGGGAGGGTATAACATTACATCCCAACAGGTAAAACTTCCTAACCGTGTTCTGAAATTGAATGCGGAAGGGGAATTAACCGGCGATGGATATACTTACAAACTATACAGTGGTGCAGTAGCAGGATTGTTCAACTTCTACGAATTTTCGGGATTTGCCAACATTGCATGGGGAAACATTATTATGATGGTTGTGGGATTGATTTTTATATACCTCGCAATTCGTTATGATTTTGAGCCGATGCTGCTGATTCCGATCGGATTCGGTATTTTAATCGGTAACATTCCAATGTTCCAGGTAGCCGACTTTAACCTGAAATTGGGTGTTTACGAACCTGGATCGGTACTGAATATTCTTTACCAGGGTGTGGTTCAGGGATGGTATCCGCCACTTATTTTCCTTGGTATTGGAGCTATGACCGACTTCTCGTCGTTAATCTCGAATCCGAAACTGATGTTACTTGGTGCTGCTGCACAGATCGGTATTTTCCTTACCTTCCTTGGAGCGATTTATTTAGGATTTGCCGCACCTGAAGCAGGTGCAATTGGTATTATTGGTGGTGCCGACGGTCCTACTGCGATCTTTATTTCATCGAAATTAGCAAACGGTGTTAACGTATTACCCGATGGAACCACGGTGAAAAACCTGATTGGCCCGATTGCCATTGCAGCGTATTCATACATGGCTCTTGTTCCGGTTATTCAACCACCTGTAATTAAACTAATGACGACAAAAAAAGAACGTCTGATCCGGATGAAACCTCCTCGCGCGGTTTCAAAACTGGAAAAAGTATTGTTCCCGATTATTGGTTTGATCCTGACAGCATATATCGCTCCATCAGCGTTACCACTTATTGGTATGTTGTTCTTCGGTAACCTGCTGAAAGAATCGGGTGTTACAAAACGTTTGGCCAATACGGCTGCTAACCCGTTAATTGACGTAATTACCATTTTACTGGGAATTACAGTGGGTGCATCTACTCAGGCCGACGTGTTCCTTACTCCTGCGTCTATCAAGATTTTTGCGCTGGGAGCCGGTTCGTTCGTAATTGCAACAGCTGGTGGTGTTGCCGGTGCTAAAATCATGAACTTGTTCCTGAAAAAAGAGAACAAAATCAATCCAATGATTGGAGCTTCCGGTGTATCAGCCGTTCCCGATAGTGCGAGGGTGGTTCAACACATGGGATTAAAAGAAGATCCTACCAACCACTTGTTGATGCACGCAATGGCACCAAACGTTTCAGGTGTTATTGGTTCGGCAGTTGCAGCTGGTATTTTGTTGAGCTTCTTAATGTAAGAAAAATAGCAATCATTATATAGAAAAAGGATTTCTTCAAAAGAAATCCTTTTTTTTTGTGCTTATTCCAACGCCCATCTTTCACTTGGATCGCCGGGCATTGAAACAGTTTTCCACGAAAACTTGAAAACGCGTGGTTCAACTAAACGCTCAAAATCGGCATAACTCATTTTAATCATTTCGGTATGATTGCCTGCATTAAAAGCAATTTCATCATCCTCGGCCAGGGTTTCTGCCACAAAAACCTCCATATCATAGAGATTACCAAATGGTGGCATCGCTCCTATTTCACAGTCGGGAAAAAAACGTTGAAATTCGGCTTCTTTCGCCAGGCTGACATGTGCTGATCCAAAGATCTCTTTGAGCAATTCAAAATCTACCTGATACGATGCGGGAAGCACTGCCATAGCCATTTTCCCTTCTACCTTTACAATTACCGTCTTTGCAAACTCTTTTCCCGAAACATGACTCTTTGCTGCAATTTCCTGAGCTGTAAAAGCACTTGAATGTTTTATTACAACATACTTTACCTTGTTTTCATCAAGATAAGTTTTAAGTTTTTTTACTGGCATAACAATTTAAGTTTTACTGTTTTTAAACTGAATCGTCAAACGAATTCCTTCTTCAGATTAGTTTCTCTACTACATGTTTTTACATTAATCACAAGCACTAGGTTTCGTTTTACCCTCATTTTAAAAGCACATATCTGTAATCCTAACTATAAAACATTTAAAATTAATTGTTTAAATATTGTCCTATTAACTTATCATTTTATATTCCCCCAGTCTTTTAGCTACTTTTATAATTTCCTATATTCCAAATAAAATGAGTCAACTATTGTCGGCCTTTTTTCTTGTGCAGGATTCGCATAAATAAAACTATCTTTAAACAATTGATGTCCAAATTCCTTATTAAAAGGAATTCTTTTCGAAGTAAAAAATCGGATTAAATTTTTACTCAATTAAATGTATCAAAATATGAAAAAACTGTTATTTGCTTTATGTTTCTCTGCATTTACTCTTATCGCTTTTTCACAGAAAAAAGAAAAAGATTACACCGATGCTTTTAAGTTGGTTGAAGTATGGCTGGAAGCACAAAAAGATTTCGAGAATCTCCCCGGGCTTTCGGCGATAATCCTAAAAGATCAGGAAGTACTCTGGAAAGCCGGTTTTGGTTATGCCAATCCTGAAATAGGAGTTGAAACTAAACCTTCAACACTTTACAGTATTTGTTCCATCTCGAAATTATTCACTTCTGTAGCAGTAATGAAACTATACGATGAAGGTAAGTTAAGGCTCGATGATGAAATCCACACCCTCCTGCCTTGGTTTGATCTGGAGCAACAATTTCCAGCCAGTGGTCCCATAACAATACGATCTTTACTAACCCATTCGTCGGGATTACCGCGCGAATCGGCACATCCATACTGGACTGGCCCCGACTTTCCGTTTCCTACAAGCGACGCCGTTAAAACCGACCTAAAAACACAGGAAACTTTATATCCTGCATCAACCTATTGGCAATACAGTAACCTGGCAATGTCGCTATTAGGAGAAGTGGTAAAGGAAGTATCCGGCATGGCTTACAACGATTACATTCAGGAAAATATTTTAACACCATTGGGCCTAAACAATACCAGACCGTTTTTACCCGAAGACAAATACGGAACCGAACTGTCCTTGGGATTTAGTTCTGAAAAACGCGACAGACAGCGCGAAAAAGTAAATTTCTTTCAGGCAAAAGGAATAAAGGCTGCAGCAGGGTTTTCCTCTAATGTTGAAGACCTGGCCAAGTTTGCAGCGTGGCAATTAAGATTAATCGACACTACAACTACAGAAATTCTAAAACCATCTACATTGCAAAATATGCAACGTGTTCATTTTCTCGATCCGGATTGGGAAAGCAGTTGGGGACTGGGTTTTTCGGTGCGTAAGGATGCAAAAGGAAATACTGTAGTTGGACACGGTGGAAGTTGCCCGGGTTATCGCACACAGTTATCGATTTATCCGAAAGAAAAACTGGCTTTTTCGGTGATGATAAATGCCAGTGGAACTACCCCTGCAAAATATATATCAGGCATAAAAAACATCATGTCAGAGGTAAAAGACAAGCCTGAAGAGAGAACAGTAGATTTGGATGAATACAGTGGTTTATATACTGAACAACCCTGGTGGAGCGAAGTGTATTATGGAGAATTAAACGGACAACTGGTCTCAATGAGTTTACCGACCAATTCTCCAACTTTAACGTTTTACAAACACATTGAAGGAGACACTTTTAAAAGAATAAGAAAAGACAAAGAATTAGGTGAAACAGTTGTTTTTGAGCGCGATGAGAACAGCAAGGTTTACAGGATTAAACAACATGGTAATTATTCTGTTAGGATGAAAAATTAAAAGCATGAAAATAGTAGTTATTGGAGGACAAGGAACAATTGGCAGTGCTGTTGCCAACCATTTTAAGAAAAAGCACGAGGTGATTACTGCCAGCCGCAGCAATGGCGATGTGCAGGTTGATATGGAAAGTTCTGAATCGATAAAAAATATGTTTGAAAAGATCGGTAAGGTTGATGCCATTGTAAATTGCTCCGGAGCAACAAAATGGGGACCTTTTGCCGAACTTTCGGAAGAGGACTTTTATGTTGGCCTAAGAGGTAAATTAATGGGCCAGGTCAACATTGTTCGAATTGGCAAAGAATACTTAAATGAAGGTGGTTCTATTACCCTAACAACAGGTGTTTTGGCCGATGATCCGGTAATGGGGGCAACCAACTCGGCTATGGCAAATAATGCCATTCATGGTTTTGTATTGGCCGTTTCGCAGGAACACCGAAATGAATTCCGGCTAAATGTGGTTTCTCCAGAACTGGTTGAAGATTCAGCAGAACGACTTGGCGCTGCATTCCCTGGGCACACTCCTGTTTCGATGCAGAAAGTGGCCAAAGGCTACGAGCGAAGTGTTGAAGGTTTGCGTACCGGGGAGATTATTCGTGTTTATGAATAAATACCCAACGAATTACAAAATACAGTAAAAATAGCCGTTCCAATGGAGCGGCTATTTTTATTTGCAACCTTATTGAACTGAATCTCCCTTTCTCCTAATCACTCCTTCCCGGTTTTTCTTATTTAAAATCGTCATCCGGTTCGTCATGGTATTTTACCGTTCGTGGTAAAAAGCTACCCGACCGTATTCTTTTATTTTTCCCCCTCCTGTTTCTGAAAGATATTTGAAGTACGAAAACAATAAAACAGAAAAAACCATGAAAACACGTTTAATAATACTCTTTCAATTTCTCATTCTGTTCGCTCATGCGCAGGTGAAAATTTCAGGAGTTGTACAAGCAGAAACAGGCAGCCCGCTTTCCGGGGTGAATATTTTTATACAGGGAACTTACGATGGCACAACAACCGATAGTCTTGGAGTATTCACTTTTAAAACAGATGCAAGTGGCGAACAAACATTAATTGCCAGTTGCGTAGGGTTTGAAACATATGGACAAGTGTTGAACCTCACAGTAGAAGTTTCAGGTTTAAAAATTGTGTTGATTGAGGAAATTAGCGAACTAGACGAAGTAATAATCAACGCCGGAACTTTTGAAGCCAGCGACAAAAAGAAATCCGTGGTTTTAAAACCGCTCGATGTTGCATTAACTGCCGGTGCCAACGGCGACATTTTTGGTGCTTTTGGCAAATTACCCGGTTCGCATACAGTGGGTGAAGAAGGACGACTTTTTGTTCGCGGTGGCGAAAGCTACGAAACCAAAACCTTTATGGACGGCATGCTGGTAAACACGCCATACTACTCGAAAATGCCCGATCTGCCTACACGAGGCCGGTTCTCTCCTATCCTTTTTAACGGATCGGTATTTAGCACCGGAGGTTACTCGGCCGAATACGGACAAGCACTTTCTTCGATTGTGGCATTAAATACTTTTGCGCTTGAACCGGAAACCAAATCAAGTATTTCTGTACTTTCAGTCGGACTGCAAGGATCTCATGCAAAAAGATGGGAAAATACATCGTTGTCTATCAGTGGCGAGTACCTCAATACTGCACTTAGTAATAAGATTTTTAAGCAAAATGTTGAGTGGGTGAAAGTTCCCGTTATTGTCGGTTCAACCATGATGTTCCGGCACAAAACCAGCGAAACAGGAATGATAAAATCTTTTGCGAGTTTTAATTACGATACCAGCAGTTTGCTGTACGACAACATTGAGCAATCTGCAATGCAGGAAGTTTCTTTGGGCAATAAAAATTTGTATTCTAACACCACCTACAACGAAATGCTGAATGACGACTGGATGATACAAACCGGCTTTGCTTTTAATATCGATCGGGAAAATATGGATATTGATTCGGACGATATCGCGACCTCACGAAACAGCAGCCAACTGAAACTTACACTTTCTAATTATTCGGTTAAAGATGTAACTACAACTTTTGGTGCAGAAGCATTAGTTTATAAGTATGACCAAGACATTGATATGAATGGAGATTTTAATCTTTCATTCAACAACAACCTGTTTGCAGGCTTTGCAGAATCGGAGTGGAAAGTGACAAAAAAAATCGCTCTAAAAGCCGGCCTGCGAGCCGAATATAACTCGCTGATCAATGAATTAAATGTTGCCCCGCGTCTTTCGGCAGCTGTAAAAACGAGCAAGAACAGCCAGCTTTCGGCAGCTTACGGAAAGTTCTTTCAAAATCCAAACGATGATTATCTGAAATTCACCGATGAACTAGCACCGGAAACTTCAACGCATTCCATTTTAACATGGCAGTACAAAGAAGACAGCCGCACATTGCGCATTGAAGCCTACAATAAAAACTATTCTGACCTGGTAAAATTTGATGAAGAATTTTCAGCAGAACCAGGAAACTACAACAATAACGGCAGTGGTTATTCCAGAGGAATTGATGTTTTCTGGCGCGACCAAAAACAATTTGGAAAAGCCGATTACTGGATTTCGTATTCCTTCATAGATTCAAAAAGAAATTACCGCGATTACCCGATGAAAGTCACTCCACACTACGTATCGAAACACAACCTATCGGTGGTTTACAAGCAGTATTTTACAAAGATCAACTCATTTATTTCGGGCTCCTATACGTTTGCCAGCGGACGTCCTTTCAATGATCCTAACACTCCTGAATTTATGGCCGGAAAAACCAAAACCTATAACGATGTGAGTTTCGGGTTCACACACCTGTTTTACCTTTTCAATACGCAAACCGTAGCGCACGTAATCGTAAATAATGCATTGGGTTTTAACAATGTATTTGGGTACAACTACGCGCAAACACCCGACAACAAAGGGGTTTACCAGGCGCAGCCCATCGTTCCGGGCCAAAAACGACTCATTGTATTTCTACTATCATTTCAATTATAAACTTAAAAATTAATCACATGAAAACTTTATTAACACTTATTTTTAGTCTGGTAGTTTTGACTGCCGCGGCACAAGGAAAAAATTACGAAGCAGCGATGACAGCTGCCCTCGAAAAAATGGAAAGCTCCGAAACAATAGCCAACTTTCAGGAGGCCGCAAATACCTTTGAACGAATCAGCATGACAGAAACAAAAGAGTGGCTGCCGTTGTACTACGCGTCGTACTCGATGATCGTGATCAGTTATTTCGATCAGGACCTTAACAAGAGAGATGCATACCTGGATAAAGCGCAACAATTTTTGGATAAGGCATTTAAAATTGCGCCTGACGAATCGGAATTATATTCGCTTTTGGCATTTCTTATTCCTTCGAGAATTACAGTTGATCCGATGACAAGAGGAATGGAATACATGCCAAAAATGAATGCAGCAATCGACAAAGCAATTGCGCTAAATCCGGAAAATCCGAGAAGCTATTATTTACGTGCTATTACACTTTTCAATATGCCCGAGCAATTTGGCGGTGGAGCTGATGCAGCCCGTCCTCATTTTGAAACAGCGAAAGAAAAATTCGACAAATTCGTTCCCGAGTCATCGCTTCATCCGAACTGGGGAAAAGAAATAAATGAAATGGAGATGCAGAAATTATAATCCAGTTTTATATCAGTTCTCCGTACAAGTCATAATCTTCGGCACCTGTTATTTTCACTTTAACAATGGTGCCGTTTTTTAATTCTTCGTCGGTGGTAATATAAACTTCTCCGTCAACTTCAGGCGAATCAAATTCGGTACGTCCAACGTAGTAATCACTCTCTTCCCGATCGATAATCACCTCGAACTCCTTCCCTATTTTTTGCTGGTTGAGTTCGGCTGAAATGAATTGCTGCACTTCCATGATTTCGTCGGCGCGAGCTTGTTTTACTTCGTCGGGCAGATTGTCTTCAAATTTATTGGCGGCATAGGTACCATCTTCATCCGAATACGGGAAAACACCCAGTCGGCCAAATTTCTGCTCCTGCACAAATTCTTTCAACTCGTTAAAATCTTCCTCCGTTTCGCCCGGGAAACCAACCAACATAGTTGTGCGGATAACTACTCCCGGAACTTCTTCTTTAATTTTGGTAATTAAAGCTTCTGTTTCTTCGCGGGTAACATGGCGTAACATATTTTTTAATACGCGGTTTGAGATGTGCTGCAAGGGCATATCAAGGTATTTGCACACTTTGGGATTTTCACGCATTACCGGCAAAATCTCCATCGGGAATTTTGTAGGATACAAATAGTGCAAACGAATCCACTCGATTCCTTCCACTTTCGAAACCTCATTTATCAGTTCAGCCAACTGGTTTTTACCGTACAAATCGATTCCGTAATACGAAAGATCCTGGGCAATCAACAACAGTTCCTTTACTCCTTTTTTGGCCAGGTAACGTGCTTCCATCACGAGGCTTTCGATGGTTCGTGATTTGTGGCGTCCCGTCATTTTTGGGATGGCACAAAACGAACACGAACGGTTACAACCTTCCGAAATTTTCAGGTAAGCGAAATGCGATGGCGTGGTAATTTTACGCTCGTAAATGTATTCAGGTGCATAGGTCACTTTTAGCTCTTCTACCATGGCTTTCATATCGAACTTACCAAAGTACTTATCTACTTCGGGCAACTCAGCTTCCAGGTCGTTGTGGTAACGCTCCGAGAGACATCCCATAACGTAAAGCTTATCGATTTCACCACGTTTTTTAGCCGCGGCATAGTCCAGAATCATATCAATTGATTCCTGTTTGGCATCGTGAATAAAACCACAGGTATTTACAAAAACTGCATCAAAATTGGTTTCATTTGAGTCGTGCATAACTTCAAACTTACCTTTCTCCAACTGGTTCAGTAAAACCTCCGAATCAACGAGGTTTTTCGAACATCCCATGGTGACCACATTTACCCTTTTCTTCGCCATAACTTTTCTTGTTTCTTTTCCGGCTGCAAAGTAAAGATAAATTTGTCTGAATTTAGCAACTTCTCATATTTTTATAATCTATGTAAAATCAATCGTTCCACACTATCAAACAAAAAAAATCCACCATTAAGTCAATGGTGGAATCTTTTATCTAACTCGAAATACTTATTGTTTTGTTTTCAACGGATCAGCCGCTTCGTTAAAGAATTGCTCTTGCAAAGCCGGAACTACCGTGTCGGCTTTCACCAGCTTTATCATTTCAACCAATTGATCTACGGTATGGTTGATCCACAATTCTCCTGCTTCAGCATTGGCATCCCAGGCTTCTCCCCCGTAATGATTCGGATAACTGGCGTACCACCAAATCCCGGTATACACATATTTCAATTCTTTCATTCGGTCCTGATTAACACCAGATTGTTGTTTAGCCCGATCAACATGCACAACATCGGGTTGGGCTGCAACCATTGCCGATGTTTCGCTGTTTCCGGCATGTGCGTCGTAAGGATCGTGGCGTGTTAAAGCTTCTGCTTTTTCATTTATTTCCGGGTTATCTTCCGGTCTGAACCAATACAAAGAGTAACCACGCGGTTCCGAAAGTTGAGCCATTCCAAAATAATTCAGGAAAGCATTATTACCGCCGTGACCGTTTACAATTATGATCTTTTCAAATCCATTTCGGTGCAGTTCATCCAATGTTTCCTGCAACATTTTCCAAATCAACTCGGGCGAATATGAAATAGTACCGGGCTGATGACGTGCTTCGTTAATCTGGCTGAAATAGTACCAAGGAAAAACCACCGTATATTCCTGCCCGGCTGCACGAAGCGAATATTCGCGCGACAAATAAAGATCGGTGCCCAATGGCAACTGAGCGCCGTGTTTCTCCATAACTCCAATAGGAATAATGCAGGTTTTTGAACTCTTTTCTACGGCCTGAATAAAATCGGGAGCGGTTAATTCTTCCAACCGATACGATAAATCCTGTGCAGATACAAATATAGATATTGCTAAAAACAAAAAAGTGAGAACTTTTTTCATAGGTCTTAGGTTTTAGTTAAACTTTTCCTAAAAATAGATTCTTAGAAACATTTTTGCAACGATTTTCTATTTTTATCGATAAACTTACATTATGCCAATAGTAATTGCACATAGTCATTTAAATCCTGGTGGTGTTACCCGGATTATTGAATCGCAAATAAACAGTCTGCAAGGCGAAGAAATAAAGGTTTTGGTTGGGGCTTGTCCCGATGCCGATAAAATAACATCGAAAAATGCGGATCTACATATCATTCCCGAATTGAATTACCTGGAACGGCGGAAATACACCGACCAGGAAGCAATGGAAATGTTACACAAAATACATCGTGAAATTCGCGAGCATCTTACACCCGATACCGTTTTACATTTTCACAACCTTAACCTGGGTAAAAATCCGATTGTTACCTATGCCGTCTACCTGTTAGCTAAAGAAGGCGTTAAGGTGTTTAACCACGCCCACGATTTTGCTGAAGACCGGCCAAGTAACTATTCTTTTTTGAAAGAAATTATTTATGGTAATTTCTCTCAGAAACTCAACGAAGTACTTTATCCGAAACTGCCCAATTATCACTATGGAGTGTTGAACTCATTCGATTTTGACCGGCTAAAAGAACTTGGTGTTGCTGAAGACCGAATTGAATGGTTGCCTAATCCGGTAACATTTAATGCCTCTGAGGATATACCAGAAAAACAAGTGGCCAAAAAAGACGTTTGCAACAAACTGGGAATTGATGAAAACAAACTACTGGTTACCTACCCGGTTAGAGTAATTCAGCGGAAAAATATTGGTGAGTTTATATTGCTTTCCATTTTGTTCAGGCACCGGGCAAATTTTGCCGTAACACAACCACCACAAAATCCGGTTGAAATTGAGATGTACAAACAATGGATCAATTTCTGCAGCAATAATGAGATAAATGTAGTTTTTGAAGCAGGTACAAAAGTAAACTTCGAAAAATTACTTCGTGGCAGTGATTTTTGCATCACTACCAGTTATAAAGAAGGTTTTGGAATGGTTTACCTTGAACCATGGTTACTCGACACACCTGTCGTTGGTCGCGATATCGACTTCATTACCAAGGACTTTAAAGATGATGGTTTTCTTTTTCCAACCCTCTATTATAAAATGAACATTCCCGGAATAAAAACAGATTTCAAAGATCTGAATCTGAAAATGCAAATGGAGATCATTTCCGGCGTATTAAGCGAAAAGATAGAAAAACAAAAACTATTTGAACAAAACCCCATACTAAACACTTTGTTTAGTGACGTTAAGTCGCACATTACTGAGAAAAACAAGACAATTATCAAAAACAACTATTCTTTAAAAGGGTATGGCATTAAACTTCAGGAGCGATATAAAAAAATGGTTGGTTAGTTCGGAGCAACTAACACCCATTCCTACAACTTTTTGCCCCAATTTAAAAACTGATTCAAAGGAAAAAATTAAAGCAGTTATTTTCGATATTTACGGAACATTGCTTATTTCATCATCGGGAGATATAGACCAGGCATCGCTAAATAAAGACAACATGCGAGCTGCTATGGAAGCAGGTGGTTTCGACTTTACAAATTGTAAAGAACAAGCCTGTAGTTTTTTGCTGGAGCAATTACAAGAGCAGGTAAAACAGCAACATACAGCGCTAAAAGCAAAAGGACACCCTTTCCCTGATGTTGATATTTTTAAAGTGTGGAAAGGAATGTTTGAAGCGGCTCAAAACAGCGGATTAATAAAGCTGACTGGCAACGAATCGTGGGAAGATACCATTATGGTTTTCGAGCTGCTAAGCAACCGGGTTTACCCCATGCCGGGAATGAAGGAAGTACTGCTTGAAATAAAAGAAATGGGATTACCTATTGGTATCGTTTCCAATGCTCAATTCTACACGCCTATTATCATGAATTATTTTCTGACCGGTGAATTTTCTACCAATCAACATATCGATCTTTTTGATGAAGATCTGTCGGTATACTCTTACAAAGAATTACGTGCAAAACCCGATACAGCTTTGTTCGACAAGTTCATTCCGGTGCTTAATAACAAGTACAACATCGAGCCGTCGGAAACCATATTTGTCGGCAACGACATGTTAAAAGACGTTTACACCGCAACAAAAGCAGGATTACGAACCGTGCTGTTCGCCGGCGACGAACGCTCGCTGCGCCTGCGCGAAGACGATCAACGGGTGAAAGGTTTATTCCCCGACTTTATTATCAATGATTTAAAACAACTTACGAAAATTATAGGATGAAGTTAAACGAGTTACGAGTAGGAATTATTCATTCCTTAATAGGCAAAAACGATGGAGTTTCAATTGTAATCGACCAAACAGTTGAAGCCATGTCGGAACACCTCGACATTAATATTGGAAACTTCTTCTTTTTGGCAGCACATTCATCGCCACGTTTTAATGCACAAACAAACGATGTATTCTGGCACAAAAGTGAGGCACATAAAACAATCTTAAATAATTTTAATAATCCGGATGCAGAAGGCTTAGATGAAATGATTCACGAAAATGCCTTGTATGCAAAAAAGGTAATTCAGGAGTGGGTAGATGAAAACGATATCGACCTGATTATTGCGCACAATACGTCGCATCCGTATAATTTTATTACTGCCGTTGGTTTGGGATATTATATTGAAGAATTGCGTGCCGAAGGAATTATCTGGCCAAAATTAATGGTGTGGTGGCACGACTCGTATTTCGAGCGTGATATCTTTTCGAATCCTAATGAAGTAATACAAAAATATTTGAAATATCTGCCAGGTGTAACATTTGTAAACTCCATTGCATTTATAAATAAACAACAAATCGATTTAGGGAAAAGGCTTTTCGAACAACACAATGCCAGTAAACTGGAGAAATTCTTTAAACTGCGAACAACGGTTGTTCCGAATACCTGCGAAATTCCATGGGACTGGGAAGAACTGGATGTTGAATCAAAGGATTTAATTTGTCCGATTCAAGACAATTACAACGACTCGTTTATGAACGACATTGGCCTTGTTCAACAAGTTGAAAGCCGTGGATTTACAATGGATGATACCGTACTTTTATTGCAACACACCCGCGTTGTTCCGCGTAAAAAGATTGAACTGGCCATTGATTTGGCTTTTGAACTGGAAAAGAAATTCACCAAAAACCGCGAGAAAAAATGCGTGGCGGTAATCGTTAGTGGTCATTCGGGCGACGAGCAAAACCAGTACCTAAACAATCTTTACGTACATTACACCGAGCTTTGTAAAGCGAATCCCGACAGTAACGTAGTGCTGATTTTTGGCGAACACAACATTCTTTCGCACCGCGATATAATTGTGGACAGGAAGTTTTACAAATTTGCAGAAGTACCATCAATTATTGCGGCTCATGGTGGTATTGGAACTTATTTCAGTGATGTGGAAGGTTTTGGAAACAACCTGTTGGAAATGATGTCGTACGGACTTCCGGCAGTAATTAACAAATACGAGGTTTATAAAGAAGAAATTGAGCAATACGGTTTTGATCTTCCGGCAATTGATGGCGGTGGCGTAACTGAAGAATTGGTTAATTCTGCTTATCGCTTACTTACCGATATTCCATATAGAAACAAGGTTGTAATGCACAATCTGCAGGTATTAAAAGAAAAACTCGATCATAAAATTATTGCTGATAAGCTCGAACCAATTATTAAAAGCATGTATATGCGCGAGTTGTAAAGAGCTTATTATTCATGTTAATTATGCAGATAAACGAACTATTTCAATTTGAAAGGAAAGCGTTTAAAACAACTATTTGTTTATATTTAGAATGTCGCTGAACAAGCAGCAACATTCATTAGTTATTTGACACACATAAAATACTAGAAAATGGGAGATTTTTATCAAAATGGATTTGTAGCAACACTGCATAATTTGCGTGCCAGACCTTACGAAGAACTGGAGCAAAAACTTGAAAAATTTAGTAAAAAACGTCCCATAGGATTAATCATACCTTCCTTATATTCAGAGCTATCGCGTCAGGCACTAAAAGACATCGTATCAATTTTAAAAGACATTCCATATGTATCCGAGATTGTAATCGGGCTCGACCGTGCCGATGACTATGAATATAAAAACGCACTTGAATTTTTTGCAGAGTTACCACAACATCACCGTGTGTTATGGAACGACGGGCCGCGTATGCAGGAATTTAAAAAAAAGCTTGCATCAAAGAACATTGTTACAAACGTTCCCGGCAAAGGCAGAAATGTTTGGTTTTGCTTTGGTTATATGATTGCATCAGCCCGATCTGAAGCGATTGCCCTGCACGATGCAGATATTGTTACCTATAACCGCGAAATGCTGGCACGCCTTGTTTATCCGGTTGCCGATCCTTCATTTAATTTTAAATACTGCAAAGGTTTCTATTTCAGAACTGATGAAGAAAAAATGCACGGGCGTGCTGTTCGTTTGTTAGTAACGCCGCTGTTGCGAACATTGAAAAAACTTTTGGGACATCATACCTACTTAGAATATTTAGATAGTTTCCGTTACCCGCTGGCAGGCGAATTCTCGATGCGTGCAGATATCATCAAAACCATTCGAATTCCGTATGACTGGGGGCTTGAAATCGGGATATTAAACGAAGTGGAACGAAACAACTCATTCAACCGGATTTGTCAGGTTGAAATTGCAGACCGTTATGATCACAAACATCAATCGCTCTCTGCCGAGGATGCAGAGAAAGGATTATCGAAAATGAGCCGCGATGTTTCACGCGCTATTTTTGGTAAACTTGCTACCGATGGAATTACACTAACTCCCGAATTTTTCCGCACACTGAAGGCAACGTATTACCGCATTGCACTCGAATTTGTAGATTTATATAAGGCTGATGCTGCAATGAATGGCCTGTCATACGATTTCCACAAAGAAGAGGAAGTGATCGATCTTTTTGTTAAGAACGTATATCAATCCGGGATTGATTATCTTAACAATCCGGATACTGTGCCTCTTATGCCTAGTTGGAAACGTGTTCAAAGTGCCTTCCCCGAGATTATGGAAGAATTCTACGATTTGGTAGAAGCTGATAATAACATCTTATAAAAACCACACACATGATAAATCCCGATACTGCTTTCATAAAAAAAATCGAGAATCGGTTAAAGTTTATCTACAAGGATAACTATGCGAAAACTATCCTGGCAGATTTACTTCATGTTATCTCATCGTACCAGATAGCCAGTAAAAAAGGGCCAAAATGGAATGAAAACGATGTTGTTCTCATTACGTATGGCGACAGCGTAAAAAAAGAAGATGAAGCACCTTTGGAAACGCTTCACGCCTTTCTTAATGCCAATTTAAAAGAACAGTTGACCGTTGTACATATTTTGCCGTTTTTCCCATACAGTAGCGATGATGGTTTTTCAGTGATCGATTTCAGAGAAGTAAATCCGGATTTGGGAGATTGGTACGACATTAAAGAACTTACTGAAGATTACGACCTGATGGCCGACCTGGTAATTAATCATGCATCGAGTAAAAGCCAGTGGTTTAAAAACTTTTTAAAGCAACACGGGAAAGGCAAAGACTATTTTATCACAGAAGAACCGGAAACTGATTTGTCGCAGGTAACGCGCCCAAGAAACACTCCACTTTTAACACCATACGAAACAGCCAACGGCACAAAACATGTTTGGACAACTTTTAGTGCCGACCAGGTGGATCTGAATTTTTCAAATCCAGACCTGCTCATTGAAATGATGGATATTCTGCTGGGGTACATCGATAAGGGAGCACGAATAATTCGTTTAGATGCCATTGCATTTTTATGGAAAGTAATTGGCACCACATGTCTGCATTTACCGGAAACACACGAGGTGGTTAAATTAATGCGCGATGTTGCCGAATTTATTAATCCGAATACGATAATTCTAACCGAAACCAATGTGCCAAACAAAGAAAACCTAAGCTATTTTGGCAACGACGACGAAGCACACATGGTTTACCAGTTTAGTCTGCCTCCCCTGCTTTTACATGCATTACACACTGCTAACTCAAGTTACCTTACAAGCTGGGCAAAAAGTTTGCCGCATCTCGATGGTAATAAAACATTTTTCAATTTTACGGCATCGCACGACGGTATAGGAGTTCGTCCGCTTGAAGGGCTTTTGCCTGATGATGAAAAAATTACGCTGGTAGAAAACATGAAAGGTTTCGGCGGCATGGTGAACTACAAATCAAATCCTGATGGCAGTCAAAGTCCTTACGAATTAAACATTACTTACTTCGATGCGCTTAAGGGAACACTAAAGGGCGAGGATCAGTTTCAGGTTGAACGATTTCTGGCTTCGCAGATTTGTATGATGAGTTTGGCAGGCGTTCCGGCATTTTATATTCACAGTTTAACAGCTACTCCAAATTATTACGAAGGAGTTAAAAAAACACAACACAATCGCACTATAAATCGCCGCAAATGGGAACTGAATGAGCTACAGGAAGTACTCGTTGATGATACTCCTCAGAAAAAAGTTTTTGAATCGTTACAACAACTTATAAAGCTTCGGAAAAAACAAACTGCGTTTCATCCGAATGCACAACAGGAAATTCTTGATTTTGGAAATGATTTCTTTGCAATAAAACGAAAATCACAAAATCAGACAATTCTGGTGATTATTAACCTTTGTGATGAAGAAAAGGAAATTGAAATACCCGAAGAATTTTCTTTCGATTTAATTTTAGACTCTGAATTCACATTAAACAAATTAAAAGCTTACCAATGTTTATGGCTTGCTAAAAAATAAATAATTCCTAACACTTTTATTTTTACATTTGTCCGAAATAATCAATCATCCCCAAATACGGATAACTACTAGGTTTTAGAATAAATTCAGACTATTATTAAAACATAATAGTAAACTTTTTGAGCAAATGATGTTGTAAAATGGTATAACATTTACCCTTTGAAACCGTATCATTCTGTACAAATATTGTTTTTTGTATCAACTCAACGATCATTAAAACTAAAACGATGAAACAGAAAATACATCTTAGCGGAATTATCATCAAACACGAAAAGCTGGAACAAATAAAACTGAACATCCCCGACAATATTTACATTGCAGAAGCCTCTACCCCATATGCAAATTATTACGGCCAACTTCCAAGAACTGCAAAACCCAATTCGATCTTCCTTTTTACTAAAAAATTTCATTTTTTGGAGGAACTAATTTGTTTTTCGTCGAGTGTGGAAAAATGTCTCTTTGAACGTATTAATATAGCCTGTGCAATTGTTGAATCAGGGGGTAAACAATATCCTGCAATCCGAATAAAGAACTTCCCTGATTACAGTCAACTGGCAAAATTGGAAATTTGCTTACAAGAAAAAAACATAAAGTTTGTTGAAAAAATTCATTTGGATGAACGGGTTAAAACAATTGTTAGTAAACCTTTTGTTTTGGAAGAAATAGAACCCAATTTCTACTTAGATCTTATCGAAGAACACAAAGGATATTTTGTAGTAGAAAGGCATTTTGATCCAGAGGAGTTTGAGGCATCCATTGCTCAAATACGATATAACGGCATATGCAAACTTTTCGACGCAGAGCAGGGCGCAGTTTACAGCGGTGGAAAACTAATCCATTTAATACGCATATTCTCTGAATCGCTTGATCTAGATATGTTAAAATGTTTGAGTAAAGAATTTTCGAAGTTGTAGAGAAGTCTAAAAATGTAAAAGACCGGAATTTATCACTTTCCGGCCTTTTATTGTTTTATTTTAATGCATCTATTTCCTGAAGTTTTGCTTTAACCTCTGCATCATCCGATCGTAATTCCAGTGCTTTACGATACCAGAATCGAGCTACATTATAATTCCCCGCTTCAAAAGCACTATTTGCAGTTGACTTATAGTTTTCAAACTGCTGCTGGCTCTGACCTGCAACACGCTCAGCAACACGGCGTTCAATTTCACGTAATTGCTCCCTCGGATAAGCTTCCTCGTCTTTCTGACCCAATGCCTGGTTGTACCAGCCTCTTGCTACAGCCAATTCATTATTTCTTAAACTTTCATCTGCTAAATCAATAAAACGCTGGTATTCCCTATCACGATCACTTAACATCATCTGACCGAGAATTCGATTAATTTCAGCAATGCGCTCTGGTGGATAAGTTTCTTCAGGTTTTAAATCCTGTGCTTTATAATACCAGGCTCTTGATACGTTATATTGCTTAACACCAAAGAAAGCGTCTGCCTTTTTCACGATCTCATCGTAAAGTGCATTCAATCCCGATTCTTCCAGAATTCGCTGTTCATCCAACTCTTCTTCCATTTCTGCGATCTGCTCCCTCCTTCTTTCCAAATCTTCAGCGGCAGCTTGTTCCTGAGCAATACGTTGGCGCTCATTTTCACGAATTTCGTCAATTTTCCTGATTTGTGATTTTGGATATTCTTCATCGGGTTTTACACCCAATGCAATCTCGTATTGTAAACGTGCATCATCGTACGATTGTGTTCTGAAATGCCCGTCAGCAACAACAATTACACTTCTATATTTTTCATCGATAGCTTGTTGTTCTAGAATTCTATCAATTTCTACAATTTTTTCTTTTGGATATGATTCTTCAGGTTTTAGTGTGGATGCCTCTGTATAATTCTCTCTTGATGACGTGTAACTATTTGCAGAGAAGAAACGATCAGCCTGCATAATCAGGGCTGCATACTTTCTATCCAACTCTTCCCGGGCAGCTCTAGCAGCTGCTAATTCCCTTACTATACGATCAATCTCATCAATGCGTTGCTGCGGATATGTTTCTTCCGGTTTAATGTCTAAGGCTGCGCGGTATTCGTTACGTGAGTTTTCATAATTTTCGGCAGTGAACAGTTCATCTGCACTGGCAATGGCATCAGCGTAGTTTTTATCTTTCTCTGCCTGGATGGCTGCCAGTCTTGCGGCCTCGGCTTCGGCGGCTTCTTGCGCCAAACGTTCTCGTGTGGTTACAATCGAATCGATTTTTGCCAGTTGTTCATCCGGATAGGTTTCATCAGCCTTGGCTTGTTTGGCCGTGTTGTATGCTGCAATTGCGGCGTCCCATCCTTCGCGGCGGAATTCGCGGTCGCCTTCTGCTACAGCTTCTTCGTAAGCTTTTTGAGCCGCTGAAAGTTGTGCCAGAAAAGTTCCAATCTCATCAATGCGTTGCTGCGGATATGTTTCTTCCGGTTTTATATCCAAAGCTGCGCGGTATTCGTTGCGTGAGTTTTCGTAATTTTCGGCAGTGAACAGTTCATCTGCCCTGGCAATGGCATCAGCGTAGTTTTTATCTTTTTCTGCCTGGATGGCTGCCAGTCTTGCGGCCTCGGCTTCGGCGGCTTCTTGCGCCAAACGTTCTCGAGTCGTTACAATCGAATCGATTTTTGCCAGTTGTTCATCCGGATAGGTTTCATCAGCCTTGGCTTGTTTGGCCGTGTTGTATGCTGCAATTGCGGCATCCCAGCCTTCGCGCCGGAATTCACGGTCGCCCTCTGCCACTGCTTCTTCATACGCTTTTTGCGCCGCTGAAAGTTGTGCCAGCAAGTTTCCAATTTCATCAATACGTTGATGCGGATATGTTTCTTCCGGTTTTATATCCAAAGCTGCGCGGTATTCGTTACGTGAGTTTTCGTAATTTTCGGCAGTGAACAGTTCATCTGCCCTGGCAATGGCATCAGCGTAATTTTTATCTTTTTCTGCCTGGATGGCGGCCAATCGGGCTGCTTCGGCTTCGGCTTCTTCTCTGGCCAAACGTTCTCGTGTGGTTACAATCGAATCGATTTTTACCAGTTGTTCATCCGGATAGGTTTCATCAGCTTTGGCTTGTTTGGCCGTGTTGTATGCTGCAATGGCGGCGTCCCAGCCTTCGCGGCGGAATTCGCGGTCGCCTTCTGCTACGGCTTCTTCGTAAGCTTTTTGCGCCGCCGAAAGTTGAGCCAGCAAGTTTCCAATTTCATCAATGCGTTGTTGCGGATATGTTTCTTCCGGTTTAATGTCCAAAGCTGCGCGGTATTCGTTGCGTGAGTTTTCGTAGCTCTCAGCAGTGAACAGTTCATCAGCTCTGGCAATGGCATCAGCGTAGTTTTTATCTTTTTCTGCCTGGATGGCGGCCAATCGGGCTGCTTCGGCTTCGGCTTCTTCTCTGGCCAAACGTTCTCGTGTGGTTACAATCGAATCGATTTTTGCCAATTGTTCATCCGGGTAAGTTTCATCAGCCTTGGCTTGTTTGGCCGTGTTGTATGCTGCAATGGCAGCGTCCCAGCCTTCGCGGCGGAATTCACGGTCACCTTCGGCTACAGCTTCTTCGTAGGCTTTTTGCGCCGCTGAAAGTTGTGCCAGCAAGTTTCCAATCTCATCGATGCGTTGTTGCGGATATGTTTCTTCCGGTTTTATATCCAAAGCTGCGCGGTATTCGTTACGCGAGTTTTCGTAGCTCTCAGCGGTAAACAGTTCATCTGCTCTTGCAATGGCATCAGCGTAGTTTTTATCTTTTTCAGCCTGGATGGCGGCCAATCGGGCTGCTTCGGCTTCGGCTTCTTCTCTGGCCAAACGTTCTCGTGTGGTTACAATCGAATCGATTTTTGCCAATTGTTCATCCGGGTAAGTTTCATCAGCCTTGGCTTGTTTGGCCGTGTTGTATGCTGCAATGGCAGCGTCCCAGCCTTCGCGGCGGAATTCACGGTCACCTTCGGCTACAGCTTCTTCGTAGGCTTTTTGCGCCGCTGAAAGTTGTGCCAGCAAGTTTCCAATCTCATCGATGCGTTGTTGCGGATATGTTTCTTCCGGTTTTATATCCAAAGCTGCGCGGTATTCGTTACGCGAGTTTTCGTAGCTCTCAGCGGTAAACAGTTCATCTGCTCTTGCAATGGCATCAGCGTAGTTTTTATCTTTTTCAGCCTGGATGGCGGCCAATCGGGCTGCTTCGGCTTCGGCTTCTTCTCTGGCCAAACGTTCTCGTGTGGTTACAATCGAATCGATTTTTGCCAATTGTTCATCCGGGTAAGTTTCATCAGCCTTGGCTTGTTTGGCCGTGTTGTATGCTGCAATGGCAGCGTCCCAGCCTTCGCGGCGGAATTCACGGTCACCTTCGGCTACAGCTTCTTCGTAGGCTTTTTGCGCCGCTGAAAGTTGTGCCAGCAAGTTTCCAATCTCATCGATGCGTTGTTGCGGATATGTTTCTTCCGGTTTTATATCCAAAGCTGCGCGGTATTCGTTACGCGAGTTTTCGTAGCTCTCAGCGGTAAACAGTTCATCTGCTCTTGCAATGGCATCAGCGTAGTTTTTATCTTTTTCAGCCTGGATGGCGGCCAATCTCGCTGCTTCGGCTTCGGCGGCTTCTTGCGCCAAACGTTCTCGTGTGGTTACAATCGAATCGATTTTTGCCAGTTGTTCATCCGGATAGGTTTCATCAGCCTTGGCTTGTTTGGCCGTGTTGTATGCTGCAATTGCGGCATCCCAGCCTTCGCGGCGGAATTCACGGTCGCCTTCGGCTACGGCTTCTTCGTATGCTTTTTGCGCCGCTGAAAGTTGAGCCAGCAAGTTTCCAATTTCATCAATACGTTGCTGCGGATATGTTTCTTCCGGTTTTATATCCAATGCTGCGCGGTATTCGTTACGCGAGTTTTCATAATTTTCGGCAGTGAACAATTCGTCTGCGCGGGCAATGGCATCAGCATAGTTTTTATCTTTTTCTGCCTGGATGGCTTCCAAACGGGCTGCTTCGGCTTCGGCGGCTTCTTGAGCCAGTCGTTCTTGCTCTGCAATCAAACCATCAATTTTATTCATCATCTCAGGCGGATAAGTTTCTTCCGGTTTCAGTTGGGCAGCTTCAGCAAATGTAGATTTAGCATCCACATAATCATCTCTTTCAAACAAACGATTCCCCTCGGCAATTAAGTCATTATATTCTCTATCTAAACGCGCTAATTCATTTAACGCAGAATAAATTTCATTCAGCTTATCTTTTGGGTATTGCTCCCTTGGTTTGATTCGAAGTGCATCGTTGTATTTACCTCTGGCATCATCATAATTCTTTAATTCCAACATATTATCTGCCTGAGCGATAATCTCGTCGTATTGTTGATCAATACTTTGCCGTGCAATAATTTCATTAATTTCCTGAATCCTCTCTTCAACATGCTTATCACCCGATTTTAAACCGTTAGCTTTCTCATAAAGCGTTTTTGCATTGGCATAACTTTGTGCATCAAATTGTTTATCGGCCTGACTAACAAATTCGTTAAAACTGTTTTGGGCATAAAGAATCTCACTGATCTCCTCCACCCTCTTTTTAGTTCTTGGTTCATCAGGTATTAAAGCCAGCGCCTGCTCGTAATTCGACAAAGCTTCCGAATATTCTTCACGCTTGTAGGCTTTATCGGCAGCAGCAATAAATTTATCGAACTCCATCCTGTTAAGGATGTCTTTCATTTCCTTTTTGGTTTCTTCAATCCTGCGCGTAGCTGTAATATCGCCTGGTTTGTATGAAAGAGCATTTTCGAAAGAAGTTAATGCACGATCATAGAACTGCTTCGTAAACATGCGTTCTCCTTCGGTCATTGCATCATCATAACTTTTCTGATCTTCCTGATTTCTTCGCTGTTCAGCTAATAATCCGTTTATTTCAGCAATCTTCGTTTTCGGATATTGCTCGTTTGGTTTTATTTCAAGGGCCTTGTTAAATAGTCCCAACGCTTCATTAAACAGCAGTTCATCAATTGCCTGATCGCCTTGTGCTATAAGGTTTTGATAATCGCCATCAACACGCTGCTGTTGTTGTAAATCTGCAATCTTTTTTAGCTGATCGTTTACATACTGATCAAAAGGTTTTATAGACAGTGCGCGGTTGTATGAGTTTTTAGCTTCAGCCAACTGTCGATTTGAGAAATGTAAATCACCTTCCTGAACCAATTTGTTAAAGCGTGCGAGCATTGCTGCATCCAAATCTTCGGCGGCCATTATTAAACCAAGAAGATCATTTATCTCGGCAATCCTGTCTTTCGGGAACTGTTCACTCGGAAATATTTTACTTGCCGCTTTGTAGCCATCCAGTGCCTCAAGAAATTCTTCATTGCTGTATTCATTTCCGGCTTGTTCCAAAAGCTCATTGTATTCCTTCCTAAGTTCTGCCAGCTCAGCTCGAGTTAATCGTGCCATAAAATCGGCATTTGCATCAACCTGCTGAGCCTGTGCAATTGCCTGATTAATCAATCGCTCAATTTGCGCATCGTTGTAATACAGTTCCTTTACAAAATTGTCAACACTCGGACTATAGAATATTTTCAGAATCGTATTCTCTGCAAACGAATTATCAATTCCCGGAATTTCAGTAAACAAATTTATATCTATCGGAAAAGGTGGAAATTTTGGATCGGCATTTAGCACGGCTCGGGGAACAGCTGTTTCAATTACTATTTTCTGGCTAAAATTTCCCTCATGTTGAAAAATCAATTCCCATTTGTGGTTCCAGTTCAACTCAACATTATATTTTCCATCGGCACCAACACCGTAATTATCAAGGCGCTGTCCATCGCGAAACATTTGCACTATTGCACCTTCAGGAGATCCTTCCTGAACGGTAATTGTACCCTCAACAGCTAAACCATTGGCACGCTGGGCCATTGACTGGCCTACACAAATAAGAAAAATTAAAACGGTAAATATCTTCGTAAAACCCTGCTTCATATCAATTTGTTAATTAACAAAGAACGAAAATAAAAACAAATAATTATCCATTATATAAAATGTAGCTTGTTTTTATTTTAGTGGTTGTTTTTTACAAAATGCACAATTTCAGCGGTGTTTTATTACATTTTTCAACTATAATATGTTATTTTGGCGCTTCATTTATTTATCAGCTAATATATGACAACAAAACGCGAAGCATCACTTTTCCTGGCATTGTTACCTATACTTATATTAATTGGGCTATTAACGCTAAACGTATTACTTTTTGACGATACTTTAGCCGGTGCCAACCAGGTTGCATTGATGCTGGCTGCGGCAATTGCCGGAGTTGTTGCTTACCGTTTAGGTTTTAGCTGGGATAGAATTAGTAGTAAAATCGTTTCGACAATTGGTTCGGCGATGCCCTCCATTTTAATCCTGTTACTAATCGGCTCACTGGCTGGAACATGGCTGATTAGCGGTGTTGTTCCGGCAATGATTTATTATGGTTTGGATATTATCAGCCCAAAATTGTTTTTGTTTACGGCAGTTGTTGTAAGTGCCATTGTTAGTGTTGCTACCGGAAGTTCGTGGTCTACTATCGCCACCATTGGAATTGCGCTACTTGGAATTGGAAAAGCAATTGGTATTGACGAAGCGGTTGTTGCCGGAGCCATTATTAGTGGTGCCTATTTTGGCGATAAAATGAGTCCGTTAAGTGATACCACCAACCTTGCCCCGGCAATGGCAGGTACAGATCTCTTTACTCATATTCGTTATATGACCTTTACCACGGTTCCAACCATGACCATTACCCTGATTATTTTCCTGATCATGGGATTTAACTACGATTTTTCAAATGCATCAATAAATGTTGAAGATGTAAAACTGGCCATTGACGCTACTTTTAACACCAGTCCTTTATTGTTTTTGGTACCTGTGATTTTGATTACAGTTATCATACTGAAAGTTCCCCCATTGCCATCGCTATTAATTGGCACATTATTGGGCGGTTTGTTTGCTATAATTTTTCAACCCGACATAATAAATGCTGTTGCAGGTAACGTTGAAAACTACGGAACAGCATCGTATTATTCGGTAATGCAGGCCATGTTTGGAGATGTTAGCCTGACCACTTCAAATGCAAATGTAAACGACTTGCTAAGCACTTCAGGAATGCGAGGAATGCTCGACACTGTCTGGCTCATACTTTCGGCAATGGTTTTTGGTGGCGTGATGGAATCGGCAGGTTTGCTGAAACGCATTACCCAGCCGATTGTAAAATATGCAAAAAGCACCGGAAGTTTGGTGGCATCTACTGTTGGAACTTGTATCTTTTTCAATACCACAGCTTCCGACCAATATATTGCACTGGTTGTACCCGGAAGAATGTACAGAAAGACTTATGAGGAAAAGGGACTAAAGCCTGAAGTTTTAAGTAGAACACTGGAAGACAGTGGAACGATTACTTCTGTTCTTATTCCATGGAATACCTGCGGAGCAACACAATCAAGAGTGCTGGGAGTTGATACATGGTCGTATGCTCCTTATGCCTTTTTTAATATCATCAGTCCGTTTATGACTATTCTTTTTGCCTATCTGAATATTAAAATCAGAAGATTTGCAAAAGGCGAAAAAATACCGGAAGTGAAAAAAGATTAAAAGAAACAACTTTTTACAAAGCATAAAAAAACGCAGCAACTAACCGTTGACTGCGTTTTTTATTTTATGGTAGAAAAGTAAATTACGTTAATCGTTTGCTTCGTGGTTGCAAAGTGGTTAAACTTCCTATATTCACCGGTTTCCCTGATTCAATACTGTTTCGGGCAGCTGTTCCAATAAGAATTGACATAGCTCCATCGCGCGTTCCGGCTAAATGCTGGAATTCATCTTCAGCGTCGGGTGTTCTGAAAATATGATCATGCAATCGTTTGTCGCCGCCACCATGGCCACCACGACTGTATCCCACATTGATAATTTCCTGTTCGCCCCACAATTTATGCAGAATAATAGGCTTCATCATCTGCTGCTGGTTTTCACTCTGATCCATTTCTGCCCGGTGCATGTCTTCCTGTGATATTTGCACATCTTCCAGGTAAGGCACATCCAGAAATGCTTCAATACGTCCTTCGGTACCGTTAAATGCCACACGCCAGCCTTCCCAAGGCGAGTAGGTTGTTAACATGTAATTCAGGTACACATTATTGGCGTATTTCACATTTACATTCATTTTATCGTAAATGTTTATTTCCGGCCTGAACAAACAATTATCGCGAATATAACCATCGAGCTCTTCGTGTTTTGCGTAAAGATTGAATTCCGTAGGACTTTTAGTTATATCCCAGAAGAAAGGACAACTCTCCTTTTCATCGCACGACCGGCAATTTATGCCACTTTTCTCCGGGCGGTTACCATAAAACTCTAAATCTCCGGTTGCATAAACTTCATCCGGATCGGAATCGATCCACCAGTTTAACAAATCGAAATGGTGAGTGGCTTTGTGAATCAGTAAAGTTCCACTCCACTCGCGCTGTCCGTGCCAACGACGAAAATACGAAGCTCCGTGACTGGTATTCAGCATCCAGGAGAAATCAACCGAAACCAATTTACCGATCGTATTATTCATTAACAACTCCTTGATTTTGGTATTGTAAGGACTCCAGCGGTAATTGAATCCAACAATTACTTTTCGTTTATAAATTCGTTCGGCATCCAATATTTCCTGACACTTGTCTTCATCAGTTGTCAACGGCTTTTCAGTAAGCACATCAACGCCATTTTTAAGCGATTTTACAATGTACTGATGATGCGTTGCATCCGGTGTTGTCACTATTATTAAGTCAGGCGATTGCTCACTTATCATTTCATCAAAATCAGTGTAAGTTTTACAGTCTTTTCCAACTCCGATATATTCAGCCGCATATTGTAGCCTGCCAGGATTGATATCAACCAAAGCCACGAATTCAAGAATATCTCCATATTCCTCAACCAGTCGTTTTCCCCAAAAACTGTTGCCGCGAATTCCGGTACCTACCAAAACCATTTTCAGCTTTTCGCCTTCGGAAAGAACAGCTGCTTTTAATGGATTTGAAACAACTGCGCCGGCAGCTATTGTACCAATAGTGGCAAGAAAATTTCTTCTGTTTTGCATGTGTATAAGTTTATAAGCAATTGATTTAGATGAATAAACTTAAAACAATTTGAGAAATCTTCCAAAAAAAGAAAGGCCACCCGCAGGCAGCCTCTCCATTCATAAACTAATAACCAGACTATATTAGGTTTAGTTGTAACCCGGATTTTGTTCCAGTGCATTGTTGCCCGACAGTGCATCCTGAGGCACAGGGAAACGGCGTAAATGCTCCGAATTTGAAGCGCTGTGATCCCACCAATTGTCATTCACAAATTTATTCCAGCGGATTAGATCAGTACGACGTCGGCCTTCACCAAGAAATTCTACGCCCCACTCATCCAGCATTCTGTATTCATCCAAATTATCTGCGGTTACAGGATTTGGGTCATTACCATCTTCAAAATTACGTTCGCGAACAGTATTAATTAATTCTGCTGCAGCTTGTTTGTCGCCGTCGCGTAATTTACACTCTGCCAGCATATAATAAACTTCAGCCAAACGCATTATTACGTTATCAGCCCCCCAGCGTAACGATTCGTCAGCAAGGTTTGGCATTGGAGCTTTTACCAAACGAACCCCGGTGTTTTCTTCACCGTCAGCCATTGTAGATGGTAACGATGCAATATCAGGATATTCGTCGCCAACTTTTTTGAAAGTGGCTACCATATCAACAAACGAAATCACCTCGTCTTTGTATTCCTGCGTTCCGTAAGAAGTTCCGTATGGGCTGATTTGATCGCCAACCAGGAACATTCCCTCGTATTTTCCGCCGCCTTTGTACAGGTATGGTTTTTTACGCAAATCACCATCATCGAATTTTTCGTAAGGATTACCCAATTTGAATTCGGTATACAATTCGCCGGTTGGTTTGCGCGATGGTTGCAAGTGATGACCATTCCAGGCACCGCCATCCAAACCGAAATACTTGTAAGTTTCGTAGTGGTAGAAACGGTTCCACATCCAATCGTACTGCAATTTATTAAACTCCGATGGAGCCGACCAGATTACCTCCGGCGATTCGTTATTGTAGAAGCCAAGAGCTCCATACCAGGTTGGATCAAGATCATAATCACCGTATTCTCCATTCAGGATTCCCTGGCAGATTGTTGCACACTCTGAAAAGCGGCTTTCGCCAATATACGATTCAGCATTGAAATACAATTGTGCCAACATGGCCGCCGCTGCTCCCCTGCGAAGTGCGCCTTCCTCTTTCTCTCCGGCTACTTTTTTAGGCAACTGTGGAATCGCTTCCAAAAGCAAACTTTCAATATGATCAAAGGTTTCTTTATCGCTACTTCTCGGAATATTTTCACCTTCGTTTGAAGTAAAAATCGGAAGGCCGCCAAAGAAATCAAGACCACGCAAATAGAAATACGCAATAAGCGTTTGCAACTGCATAACGTGCGATGCTTTGTCTTCTTCTGTTAAACCTACCGTACTGTAGTCGAGGTTCTCAAGGTCTTGTTTGGTATCTAGAGCCAATGCAACCCCCATAAGCGAACCTCTCCACGATTGCCAGATCCAACCGTCGTTAACTGTCCATTGGTGATAGTGATAGCGGTAGTTTTCACCTCCGTTATACCAGTGCGGACCTTTGGTTGTAATGGCAAACTGGTCGGCAGTCATTTCCTGCAGTTGCCATCTGTCTTCCTGAACATACCAGCGTGCGTGGGTAAAAGAACGGTACAAAGCAGCTTTTACGTCCTGCTCAGTTTTAAAGAATGTTTCCGGAACAACGGCAGAGTACCATTCCTCTTCCAGGTCGGTACAGGCCACACCGGTAAACAACAACATTATTAGTAGTAAACTATATGATTTAATTTTCATAACAATTCAATTTAAAGGTTAGAAAGTTAATTGCACACCCAAAGTCCAGGTACGGGTACGTGGATAAATGTTATTATGCCACTCGAAACCGGGATCCAAACCATTTATGTTCGACTCCGGATCCATTCCCGAATAAGACGTAATGGTAAACAGATCTCTTCCGGTAACATATACATTGGCATTTTGCAACCAGTTGATGTTTCCGGTATCAAAACGATAACGCAGTGTTAAGGCTTTCAGCTTGATAAAATCACCGTCTTCAATCCAATAGTCGGAAAGCTCTTTCTCGCCTGTAACATCTTTGTTTTTATCAAACGCATGCGACAAAACGTTTTGTTCCTCAACATTTGGCAAACCATAATACATATCAATAGTATTATAGATATCGTGTCCTAACCAACTGGTAAAAAAGGCTTCCAATTCGAAGTTCCTAAAACTAACGGTGTTGTTCCACGACATTTGTACTTTTGGAATTGCATTACCCACAAATGCTTTGTCGTCGTTAGTTTTTGTTTGCTGAGTTACATCAAACGCATTTCCGTCTTTGTCGTACAACATCCAGTTTCCTTCTTCTGTAAAACCGGCAAATCGCCATACGTAAAACTTACCAATGTCTTGTCCGGGGAACAGGCGAACAGCATTACCCGGAGAGCCAGGAGCAGGAAATCCTACCCTATCCCAATAAGTTTGACTGCCCCAAAGCGACTCCAGAGTTGATTTATTGTGTGAAATACGGAACGTTGTCGAATAGTCCCAGTTGGCCGAATTTACTGCATTGTAATTAACTTCGGCCTCCCATCCTTTGTTGCGCAGGCTACCAACATTCATGGTTGTTTTGTCGTGTACTGCAGGTGGCACAGATACTGAAATATCGTAAATCATTTTATCTACTTTACGATCGTATAAATCGAACTTACCAGTCAATTTGTTGTCAAAGAATCCAAAATCAACACCAACGTTAAATTCCTTTTTCTCTTCCCACTGCAGGTCTTTGTTTTGGTTGTGGGCTGATCCGTAAGTATAAATCCATTCATCGTCAACCAACCACCAGGTATCCGAAGCATACATACGTGTTGCTGCACCCGGAGCAAAACTTTGGTTACCGGTTACACCATAACCGCCACGCAGTTTTAAGTCGCTCAGAAAATCAAGACTGCTCATAAAAGTTTCGTCACCAATTCGCCATCCGGCTGATACTGCAGGAAAGAATCCCCATTGGTTGTCGGTGTAGAATTTCGAAGAACCTTCGTAACGTCCACTTACCGAAAGAATATATTTTTCGCGGAAAGTATAATTGGCACGACCAAAGAACGCGATCAATCTTTCGCGTGGATCTTTCCACGATCCCATTCCGGCTTTACCTTCCGAAAGGAATGTTCCTTTTCCCATATCCCAGGCTTCGATTCCGTCAACCGGAAAATCATAGTTTGCCATATTAAAACCATCAGCGTTAAACTCCTGGAAACTATAACCGGCTACAGCGTTAATTGAATGTTCTCCGAAAGTATTAATGTATTTTGTGAGCCATTCGAAAGTTTTATCCATGTTACGACCATACGACTGTTCGGCACGACCTGCTCTCGCGTTATCCAGCGATTCTTTGTGTTGCGCTGAGTAGTACAAAATATTGCGATACTCGTTTGCGCGATGCGCGATCATCGCCTGGGTACTTAAATTATCAGTAATATTCAGTTTTAATGTAACATCACCAAGGAAGTTTGTGGAGTGTCCCTGATCAGTGCGCAAATTAATATCGGCAACCGGGTTGTAATATTCCCAACCACCTGTCCAAACATTATAACCGTGAACTTGTGTATCGTCGTAAGCTGGTTGTGTAGGATTGAGTTTTAAAGCCATATCGAAAATACCATTATGCGAACGATTGCTGTTCGTTTTGCGGTAATCGGCATGAGCAATAATTTCGGCAAATCCATCAATTAAAGTAAAGTTTGCGTTAATACGACCGCCCATTTCTTCCCGTTTATCGCCAATGGCAATACCTTCCTGGTCAGATTTCAGGATTGTGGCATAAATACGTGATGTTTCAGAACCTCCACTCAAATTGATGTGATGACGCTGACTGAAAGGATTGTCAACCGTAACTTCGTCGTACCAATCGGTAGAACTTCCGTAATCCGTTCCCAAATCGTTGGCTACAAATTCTTGGGCACTTAAAACTTCCGGTTTGCGGCGAATAGTTTCCGTGGTGAACTCCGATGTATATGTCAAACGGATTTTTCCTGCTTTTGCCGATTTTGTTGTAATAAGAATTACACCGCCAGCAGCACGCGTACCATAAATTGCTCCGGCCGATGCATCTTTCAACACATCAATCGATTCAATATCTTCGCGGCTTACCGAGTTCAGGCTTCCTCCGGGTACTCCGTCAATTACAATAAGTGGTCCTTGTCCGGCCAAAACCGATGCAACACCACGTAACTGCACCGATGTTGTGGCGTTCGGGCTGGTTCCGTTTGTCGACTGAATACTTAAACCTGTAACTTTTCCCTGCATTCCGATAAGCGGATTTCCTGATCCTCCCGGAATAAGGTCTTTTGATTTTACAGAAGTGATCGAACTGGTAACTTCTTTTTTCTCTAAAGTACCATAACCTACAACCACTACTTCGTCAACATTAATAGCATCGGCAAGCATGGTAACATTTATTTCGGTTTGATTACCAACTTCTATTTCCTGAGGTTGCATGCCAACAAACGAAAATTGAAGAGTAGCATTTGCAGGAACACCAGACAACGAATACGCTCCTTCTAAATTGGTAACTGTACCGTTTGTAGTTCCTTTTACAACAATGGTAACACCCGGTAAAGGCATTCCGTCCAGATCGGTAATAACCCCGCGAACCGTATTTTGCTGCTGAGCCTGCATACTTCCGTTTCCGGTGTTATTTTTAGTTATCACAATGTCCTTGTTGAACACCTTGTATTTTAAACCGGTACCACTCAGTACATCATCTAACACATGCTCAACAGTTGCTTTTGCATAAACAGCATCAACCTTTTTGTAACGAGGCAGATGTTCGTTTTTATAAAAAACATCAAACTCGGTTTGATCCTGAATGGATTGAAAAACATTTTCGAGACATGCATCGCGTAGTTCCATGTCAATTCGCACTGATTGCGAGTATACACTGGCTGATACGCTGACTAAGCTTATTAAAATTAAAAAAAGGGATAGTTTCATAACAAGAAACAGTTTTCTCCCCCTTCTTCTTTCAAAAAGAAAGAGGTGGATTAGTTTTTTTTTCATAGTTTCGCTACGATTTTAATTTATAAATCAAAAAATTACATTTGTAATGTTAAACGGGAAGTATGTGGCGTATTTCCCGTTTTTCTTGTGGAAAGTAGGATTTTCATATCATAGGCATAAGTAGTTTAGTTAGTGTTTTTAATCTTATTTTAGTGTTACTGTGATGTCGTCGTTATCAATGTGATAATCAATCGGGACTAACTCATTGATAACTTCAAAGTGTTGTTTAATTGGTTTATGTTTTCTCAGTACTCCCGAGATATATTCGTATTTAAATTCCTCTTTATTATAGTCGATATCCACATCCCACCAGCGTTCCATAATCTGAAAAACCTTATCAACCGATTCGTTGCGGAATTCGTAACGTCCTTCACGCCAGGCGGTATAAATGTCAAAATCCTTATCGCCGATTATAACTTCAGCCGTTTCGGTGTAGAAAGTTGACTGTTCGCCGGGATACAAATCCTTAAAGAAATTGCCTGAGATGATTTTTACTTTTCCTTCAACCAGCGTGGTTTCAATCATTTTATCTTCGGGGTATTCGCAAATATTAAATTTGGTTCCGGTAACTTTTACGATATGGTTTCCTGTTTTTACCAGAAACGGATTTTTCTCGCTCGAGGTAACTTCAAAATAAGCTTCGCCGTGCAGGCTAATTTCACGGTTCTTCTCTGTAAAGTCAGATGGAAATGAAAGCTGTGAGCCGGCATTTAACCAAACATGGGTACCATCGGCCAAAAACACTTCTTTAATCTGTCCTTTTATTGCCTCCACAGTTCGCATTTCAACTTTGCGTGCCGAAGCTGCCTCGGTGTAGAAATAATGACTCATCCAGCCAACTCCTAAAGCCACAACAATAATTGCTGCAATTTTTACAAACTCTTTAAAGAATCCGCGTCTTACTTTCGCCTTATCTATTCGGTGTTGCAATTCAAGCCATTCATTGTTTTCTAGTTCTTTCAATCTGTCCGAATCAATTTCAGCAGCATTCCACAAATCTTTTTGCTTAAACAGCTCTTTTCTGTTTCCCGGATTTTCATTTATCCAGTTTAAAACTTCAGTTTGTTCATTTTCGTTTGCATTTCCCTGAATAAAATGCAGAATAGACTGATTGATATTTTCAGCGTTTTTGTCGTTCATCTCTAATAGGAGTATTATAGGTGAAGTTTACCCTACCTCTAATTGTAATTATTTTGAAAATTGAATAGAAAAAAGATGTAGGAAAGGTCTTTAAATTCGTTCTGAAAGATTTTAAGGGCTTTTGAAATGTGCTTCTCGACCGATTTTAGAGACAGATCGTATTTTTCAGCTATCTCTTTATTTGACAAGCCATTAAACCTGCTCTCGTTAAACACTTGGGCACATTTTGGCGGTAATTTATCAAGTGTATTTTTAATTCGGTCTCTGATTTCAAACTCAAGAACACTCTTTTCGGAATGAAGAAAATAATTTAATTCTTCCTGTTTCAATCTGAGTTCTATTTCATTCAATTTGCCGGCTTTTAATCTTTCCTTCTCAAAATATTTGTAGCATCTATTTTTTACTATCGAAAAAAGGTAGGCAGAAAGTGTTGTCTTTATATCAATGGTTTTCCTTCTTTTCCATAATTCGTAAAAACAATCCTGAACTAAATCTTTAGCCAGGTCTTCTGTCACAAATTTTTGCGCAAAAAGAAAAAGTGGTTGATAGTACTTAAAGAAAATACGATTAAAGGACTCATAGTCACCCTCTTTAAGTCTTTGAAATAATATAGATTCAAGATTGCGATCCATTAACAAACACAATAAAGGCTTAGTTACAGTTTAGTTTAAGGTAACAAATGTATTCTTTTTATATAATATGCAAACTGTTTAAAATCATTAGCTCACCTACTTTTCTATTTTGCTTTAATCAGATTATAAACGTTACCCCCACAGTTTCAATTGTTTCCATAAACCAAAATTCATTGAGGTATAAAAAACTAAAAACGATAAGTGATTTCTTAATGGATTTCCATAGAAACCGTTACATTTGCGACCTAAAGCCGCAATTATTCGATTTTTTTTAGAAAACGATTGATACCTAAAATCGTTATATGGAGCATATTGATTATAATTCAGACTGGCGCAAGGTAGCGTCAACCATTTACAAAAAACCTACCGATTCCAAAATATATGGCATGGTTGAGTTGGATGTAACCGACATTGAGAAATACATTGCTAAAAAAAGGAAAGAAGGCTTAAAAACCACACTCACATATATCATTACACTAATTATTGGCAGAGCAATTCGCAACGAAGTACCCGAACTTAATACTTTTGTAAAGGGCTCGAAAATTGCCCAGCGCAAACAGGTTGACGGTGTTGTAAGTGTTTTGCTCGCCGGCGGCGAAATGGGTTCGGTAAAAGTTGAAAACGCCGATCAGCGCACCATTCAGGAAGTTACTGACGAAATTGCAGAACATATTCGCCAATCGAGAAAAGGAAACGAGCGCGACGAAATGCAATCGAAAAATATGCTGGCGCGTGTGCCGTGGCCTTTCCGAAAGTGGTTGTTCCGTTTATACCGTGTGCTTACCATCGATTGGGGAATTTCCTTACCGGGAATCGGTCTCGACTCAAATAGTTTCGGTTCATACGTAGTTTCAAATATTGGCACTGTTGGACTTGACACAGGTTATGGTTCACTGCTGCCATCTTCAAATGTTTCGCTGGTGATGATCCTTGGAACTGTTCAGAACAAACCGGCTGTTGTTAACGGAGAAATTGTTCCGCGCCGTATTATGCTGCTGTCTGCAACTCTCGACCATCGTGTAGTTGACGGTTCACACGGTGGACGACTATTCCGCCATATTAAATACTTGCTAAAAAATCCACATCTTCTGGAAGAAAAGCCTGATCAGAATCTGGCCAAATTTTAGTGTTTTCATTCTTGTAAATGTTGCAAAACATGTTGCAAAAATTTTTCCGTGTACGAACACGGAATCTTAGTATTTTTGTTTAGTTTTGAAAGCGATTAACTGAGATTAATAAAATTAATCTCGAAAATTAGAACGCTATCGAACTAAATAAACAAATACGGATTAAGGACATTGCCGAAAAAGCAAAAGTTTCAATTGGCACTGTTGACAGGGTTTTGCACAACCGTGGCGAGGTTGCTGAAGCGACAAAAAAGAAGATTCTTGAGATTGTTGAAGAGCTGAACTACCAGCCCAATATTCTGGCAAGTACATTGGCTTCTAAAAAATCGGCCACATTTGCTACGCTCCTGCCCCAACCACCATCGGGTGAAGGTTACTGGACAAAACCAATAAAAGGAATTAACAAACGAATTACCGAATTGCCGCAATATGGTTTACAAATCGAGTCGTTTACATTTAACCAAGCCGATTCGAAAAGTTTTGTTGAAGAAGCCAATAAGATTCTCACCATAAAACCCGACGGCGTTGTGCTGGCTCCCTTTTTCAAAAAAGAGGCAGCTGCTTTTATCGAAGAATTGAAGGAGCTGAAAATTCCATTTGTTTTTATTGATTCGGAAATAAAAAATGCAGGACAACTGAGCTATATAGGGCAGAATTCCTATCAAAGCGGGCTGGTTTCGGGGAAACTTCTCGACCTAATGCTTTCCGATGGAAATATATTGGTTATACACTTTGCCAAAGAGATGGATAATCAGAACCATTTGGTACAGCGCGAAATGGGCATTTTCGACTGGTTTAAGCAAAAAAAGAATAACAACCACGAGTTGTTTACCGTAGAAATTTCGAACACGGACAATGACGACTGGATGCAAATTGTTGAGAAAAATATCATCGAAAAAAGCATCAAAGGAATCCTGGTAACCAATTCCAAAGTATTCTATGTTGGTCGTTTAATACACAAGCTTAATCTAACTGACATGAAGGTGATCGGACACGACCTTTTAAAAGAAAATATCGAATGTTTAAAAAACGACAGGGTTCAATTTCTTATATGTCAACGCCCCGAAGAACAAGGCTACAATGCCATTAATAAGCTATTCAGAAGTGTGGTTCAAAAAAGGAAAATCCAAAAAGAAAGTTACACATCAATTGATATAGTAACAAAAGAGAACGTTGATTATTATAAAGAATTTAAGTAGATTTTATGGAAGCACTATCATTTAACGATTTAAAAGGCAAAGTATGTGTAATTACAGGAGGTGCAGGAGTTTTGGGTACCGCCATGGTAAAAGCAATCGCTTCGGTTGGAACCAAAATCGCAATTGCCGACATTAATAAAGAAGTGGCCGATAAAGTAGCAGCAGAGATAGCTGCCGAATCAGGAGCCGAAGTGATTGGTATAGCTGCCAATGTACTCGATAAAGAATCGCTTGAATTTGCCAAAGATGAAATCAACAAACAACTGGGGCCAATCGATATTCTGATTAATGGTGCCGGCGGAAATAGTCCACAGGCAACAACTAAAGTGGAGACCATGACCGAGGAAAACATGGACAACCTGGAGGATACCTTTTATGGTTTGGAAATGGAAGGTTTCGACAAGGTTTTTGCCCTGAATTTTAAAGGGACTTTGCTACCAACGATGGTTTTTACACGCGATATGCTAATAAATAAAAAAGGCGTGGTGCTTAATGTTTCGTCGATGAATTCGTATAAACCACTTACAAAAATTCCGGCGTACTCGGCTGCAAAAGCGTCAATCAATAATTTCACGGAGTGGTTATCCGTGCATCTTGCAAAAGTTGGCATCCGCGTAAATGCAATCGCTCCGGGCTTTTTTATCACACACCAAAACCGCTTTTTGGTGATGGATGAAAGAACAGGTAACTACTCTCCTCGCGGACAGAAAATTGTTGACAACACACCAATGGGAAAATTTGGAGAACCTGAAGATTTACAGGGCGCAACGCTTTTCCTGATCTCTGATGTATCGAATTTTATTACCGGAATTGTAATTCCTGTTGATGGCGGATACAGCGCATTTGGTGGCGTTTAAATTATAGTTGCTTAGATTTTCGAAAAAACAACCAGCTATCAAAACAGCTTTTTATTGTATAAAAAAATCACAAAATATGAAACTGAAACAAAATTGTAAATATGCCATGCTGGTTCCAACGAGTATGGGAACACGCATTACTCCTGAAAACGGGCAACCCGTTCACTCAAGCGATAGGTTCACCTTATATGCTACCAGTGCCGAAACCAATGTTGCAAGTATCGCTTCATACCTGGGTTTGCCGGTGAAAGTTCTCACCACTTTTGTAAAAGACAGTCCTATTGCAAAATTTATACAAAGCAATTTAAAATCCCGTCACATGGATTATGAAGGCCCTGAAGTGGAACAGGAAAATCCGTGGGGTGTTCGCCATCAGATAAACATTGCCGACAGTGGTTATGGCAGTCGCGGACCACGTGTTTTTAACGATCGTGCCGGAGAAGTTGGTCGCACATTAAATGTGAAAGACTTCGATCTGGAGCGTATTTTTGGCGAAGAAGGCGTGCAAATTGTACACTTGTCGGGACTGATTGGTGCACTTTCGCCTGAGACAACGCAATTTTGTTTAGAAGTAGCAAGAGCAGCCAAAAAACACGGGACTAAGATTTCGTTCGACCTGAATCACCGGGCTTCATTCTGGAAAGGTCGCGAGGAACAACTTCGCAAGGACTTTACTGAAATTGCATCAGTTTCTGATATTCTTATCGGCAATGAAGAAGATTTTCAGCTCTGTTTTGGAATTGAAGGTCCTGCAGCCGGTGGCGAAGGATTAAACGCCAAAATCGATGGTTTTAAAGGACTTATCACCCGCGTAAAAGAAACATTTCCTAACGCTTCTGTTTTTGCAACAACACTCCGGGAAGTTATTAGCGTAAACGAACACCTTTGGGGAGCCATAATGTTGGAAGGCGATAACTGGCATGTGGTTGAACCACGTACCATTCGCGTACTCGACCGAATTGGTGGTGGCGACGGTTTTGTTGGCGGAATGCTTTATGGAATATTAAAAGGCTGGGAACCTGAAAAATGGCCACAATTTGGCTGGGCAACAGGTGCACTGGCAACAACATTTTTAACCGACTATGCTCAACCTGCCGATGAAGAACAGGTTTGGAGTGTTTGGGGCGGTAATGCACGCGTTAAACGTTAATCAATTCATTTAATAATCAGATAGAATGATATATTTCGAAAAAGGATCTACTGAAATAGCACTCAATGCTGAAGATCTGAGAAATGGCCTTTTCGAAGCCTTTGAAAAAATGGGAGCCAGACAAAAAGTTTTAGCAATTCCACCGGATTACACACGTCTTCCCTCTCGTGCTGGCGAGCTCACAGAATTTACCTGGGAATATTTTGGTGAACGCTTAACCGACGTTCTTCCTGCCCTGGGCACGCATACGCCAATGACAATGGAACAAATCAGCCACATGTTTGGAAAAATGCCAACTGAACTGATTCGTGAACACGACTGGAGAAACGACGTGATCACGTTAGGAACCGTTCCTGCAGAATTTGTAAAAAAGGTTTCGGAAGGAGCTGTAAATTATTCATGGCCGGCACAGGTGAATAAAATTCTGGTTGAGGGTAATTACGATCTGATATTATCGATTGGTCAGGTTGTTCCGCACGAAGTGGTCGGTATGGCCAATTACAATAAAAATATATTTGTGGGTACCGGTGGTGCTGAAGGCATAAACAAAAGCCATTACATTGGTGCTGCCTACGGTATGGAACGAATGATGGGCCGTGCAGATACGCCTGTTCGTAAAGTTTTTAATTACGCCTCCGAGAATTTTTCCAATCATCTTCCAATCGTTTATGTGCAGACCGTTGTTGGATTAAATGATGATGGCAAACTGCAAACGTACGGACTCTTTATCGGCGACGATTTTGATGTTTTTGATAAAGCTGCAAAACTTTCGCTCGAGGTAAACTTCGAGATGGTAGAAAAACCAATTAAAAAGGCTGTAGTCTGGCTCGATCCTACCGAATTTAAAAGTACATGGCTGGGCAATAAAAGTATCTATCGCACGCGAATGGCATTGGCCGATGGCGCCGAATTGATCGTTTTGGCTCCTGCACTGAAGGAATTTGGTGAAGACCCGCAAATTGATGCGCTTATCCGTAAATATGGCTACTTTGGAACGCCTCACACGTTAAAACTGGTAAAAGAAAACGAAGATCTGCAAAATAACCTGGGGGCTGCTGCGCACCTGATACATGGTTCATCTGAAGGGCGTTTTAATATCACCTATTGTCCGGGTAAAGGGAAAGAGAATGTAACCCAACAGGAGATTGAGAGTGTTGGATTTAAGTTTGGCGATTACGATGAAGTGACAGCAAAATATGATCCTAAGAAACTAAAAGACGGCTTCAATATCATGAATGATGGAGAAGAAGTATTTTATATTTCAAATCCGGCAATTGGACTTTGGGCATATCGCGAACGATTTGATTATTAATACAAACAAATAGCAAAGTTGAGTAATAACAGCAAGCAAAAAAGCATCAACTGGGGAATAATCGGTTTAGGAAATGTAACAGAAGTTAAGAGTGGGCCGGCTTTTTACAAGGTCAAAAACTCAAAATTGGTTGCCGTTATGCGCCGAAATACCGAAAAGGCTGAAGATTATGCCCGTCGTCATAATGTGCCAAAATGGTACAACAATGGATCAGAGTTGATAAATGATCCGGAAGTAGATGCAGTATATATTGCCACTCCTCCTGACACCCATGCATCGTATGCCATTGAAGCGCTAAAAGCCGGCAAACCGGTTTACGTTGAAAAACCAATGGCGCGCAACTATTCCGAATGTCAGCAGATGCTTAAAGTTGCTGAAGAAACAAAAACTCCGCTGTGGGTGGCCTATTACCGGCGAACTTTACCTGCCTTTTTAAAAGTAAAAGAATTGATAGAAAATGGCAGCATTGGCAAACCATTAATGGTGAATATTAAATTGTTCAAACAAGCTCGCGAAGCCAATCAAAAACCGGAAGAAATGCACTGGCATGTTTTTCCTGAAATTGCCGGTGGCGGCTATTTTTTCGATCTGGCCTCACATCAACTGGATTACCTTGATTTTGTATTTGGAAAAATCACCGAAGTAAAGGGACAGGCAGTTAATCTGGCTGGCCTCTACCCTGCTGAAGATACAGTTACAGGAGTATGGAAACACGAATCAGGAATTGTTGGAACAGGAAGCTGGTGTTTTGTAGTTGATGAAAAATCGGTGGAAGATCATATTCAGATTGTCGGAGAAAAAGGCGAAATTTGTTTGCCTTGTTTCACGCATGGCGACGTTATTGTAAAAAACCAAAAAGGAACAGAAAAACTAAGTTTTAAGAATCCGAAGCACATCTCGCAAAACCTCGTTGAACAGGTTGTAAATGAATTACTGGGAAATGGAAAATGTGTAAGCACCGCTCAATCGGCAGCCCGCACAAGTTGGGTACTTGATGAGTTGGTGAAAGATTATTATGCTGAACCACAATAGGCACAATAGAAGACCAATGAAAATTATAATTGATAACAAGATACCATATATAAAAGGTGCACTTGAACCTTTTGCAGAGGTAGTTTACCTACCGGGAAATGAAACCACACCGGAGGTTGTTAAAGACGCTGATGCAATTATTACGCGAACAAGAACCATTTGCAATGCGAAATTGCTTCGGGGTTCTAAAGTTAAATATATAGCAACCGCAACCATCGGCTTCGATCACATTGATACAGATTACTGCAGAGAAGCAGGAATTGAATGGACAAATGCTCCGGGTTGTAATGCAGAGAGTGTAAATCAGTACATTTCTTCTGCGTTGTGCTCATGGGCAATGCGAAAAAGAACCGACCTTACCGGATTAACAATCGGAATTGTTGGTGTGGGAAATGTAGGAAAACGTGTTGCAAAAACTTGTCGAATTCTAGGAATGAACGTTCTGTTGAACGATCCTCCGCGTAAGAGAACAGAAGGAAGTGATGAATTTGTATCGTTGGAAAAGATTCAAAATGAGGCAGATATTATCAGCTTTCATGTTCCGTTGAATATGACCGGACAAGACGCTACTTTTCACATGGTAGATGAAGTCTTTTTGCAGAACCTCAAAAAAAATCCGTTGATAATAAATTCCTGTCGAGGAGAGGTTTGTGATTCAGAAGCCATATACAATGCCATTGAAGCCAATGATATTAAAGGTTTTATAGCCGATTGCTGGGAGAATGAACCGGAGATAAACCTCGATCTTTTAAACCTTTGCGAATACGGTACACCACATATTGCCGGCTACTCAAAAGATGGGAAAGCTAATGGTACAAAAATGAGTGTGCAGGCAATCAGCAAATTTTTTGACCTGGGAATCAACAATTGGGCACCAACAGATGTTGAACTTCCGACAACTACGACCATCGAGATTGATGGCATTCAACGCCGTGAATATTCAATTCTGGCAGAAGCCATTTTGAGCACTTACGACATTGAAAATGATGATGACGATCTACGCGATTCACCACTCAAATTTGAACAGTTGAGAGGAGATTATCCTGTACGCCGAGAGTTTGACACATATACCATCGAAGCAAAAAATATTGAAACTAAATCATTGGAGAAACTAGAAAAATTAGGTTTTCAGATTAAAAACAAATAATACGCAATAACATGAAGAAATTAGCAGATATTGGTTTGATCGGGTTAGCCGTAATGGGCGAAAACCTGGTACTGAACATGGAAAGCAAAGGTTACACAGTGGCCGTATACAATCGCACAGTTGAGAAAGTTGACAAATTTGTAAATGGCAGAGGAGCCGGTAAAAACTTTATCGGGGCGCACTCAATCGAAGAGTTTTGTGCCTCGTTGGAGAAACCTCGTAAAGTAATGATGCTGGTAAAAGCAGGGCAACCTGTGGATGCCTTCATCGACATGGTAATTCCCCACCTTGAGCCGGGCGACATTATTATCGATGGCGGTAATTCACATTTCCCTGATACCATTCGCCGCACGGAATATGTGGAAAGCAAAGGTTTGCTTTACATCGGAACGGGAGTTTCGGGAGGTGAAGAAGGTGCTTTGAAAGGTCCTTCGATTATGCCCGGAGGATCGCCGGATGCATGGCCACACGTTAAAGAAATTTTCCAGGCTGTTTCGGCAAAAGTTGAAAGCGGCGAACCTTGTTGCGACTGGGTTGGCGAAGGTGGTGCCGGTCATTTCGTAAAAATGGTACACAACGGAATTGAATACGGCGATATGCAGATTATTACCGAAGCTTACCAGTTAATGAAAGAATTACTGGGAATGAGCAACGATGAAATGCACGAAGTATTCAAAAAATGGAACGAAGGTATTTTAGATAGCTACCTGATTGAAATTACCCGAGACATTCTTGGTTATAAAGATGAGAATGGCGAAGAAACGGTTGAAATGATCCTCGATACCGCCGGACAAAAAGGGACCGGAAAATGGACAGGTATTTCAGCGCTTGATCTGGGAATTCCTTTAACACTGATCGGCGAATCGGTTTTCTCAAGATGTCTATCAGCTCAGAAAGATTTGCGTGTTCAGGCATCAAAAGTTATTGAAGGTCCGAAACCTGAATTTAAAGGCGACAAACAACAATTTATCGACGATATAGAAAGTGCATTGTTGGGTGCAAAAATTATTTCATACGCACAAGGCTACAACCTGATGATGGAAGCTGCCAGCGAACATGGATGGAACCTGAATTATGGTGGAATTGCGTTGATGTGGCGCGGTGGCTGCATCATTCGTTCCGTATTCCTTGGAGATATCAAAAAAGCATTCGATAACAATCCGGAGCTGCCTAACTTATTGCTTGATCCGTTCTTTAAACAAAAAGTAGAAGAAGCCCAGGCAGGATGGCGCCGCGTATGTGCAACAGCATTGTCTAATGGCATTCCTGTACCGGCATTAACATCGGCACTGTGTTATTTTGATGGATTCCGCAGCGAACGTTTGCCTGCTAATTTACTCCAGGCTCAACGCGATTATTTCGGAGCACATACCTACGAAAGAGTGGACAAACCACGCGGCGAGTTTTTCCACACTAACTGGACAGGTCGTGGTGGCGACACAGCATCGTCAACTTACAACGCTTAAAAGTATCTTAATGATATAAAAGAAAAAGGAAGCAGCAGCTTCCTTTTTTTATTTCTAAAGATTTATCATTGCTTTAATTGCGCCAAACTTATAACCTTCAACCATATCAAAGGCAACGGGAGTTTCTTCAAGGTTAAACTCATGCGTAACCATTTTTGAAACTTGCACGGCACCTGAAACAACCAGTTCAATCGCCTCTTCCACACAATGATTTTGCCGACGTACATTTATTACTGTCAGTTCTTTTCTACGCATCAAATCCATATTGAATACATATTTAGCATCTGGCGGAATACCAACTAAAATGAGCTTACCTCCCGGCTTTAGAATCTTTATAGCATTGTCTACTGCTTTCTGATCGCCACTGGCCTCAAAAACAATATCCATTAACAATTCTTCCTGTTTTTTCACTGCAGATATAACATCTTCCCGACTAGGATTTACCAACCACGAAGCACCAATCTCTTCAGCACGATCTAAACGATAGTCCAAAGGTTCTATCATCCCAATATCTTTTGCGCCGTCGGCCAGTAACTTCATTAAAATGCTTAATCCAATCGGACCTGCACCCAAAATAGCAGTCGACAATTCTTCCTGCTGCATCTGAGCAAGTTTTACTGCATAAACACCAATTGAAAGTGGTTCAATCAGCGCCGCCTGTATTGAATTTAGTTTCCCTGAAACCGGAATACAGGTGAATGACGGCATAACAATGAATTCAGATAAACATCCTTCCAACTGTCCGGGACAACCTAAAAACTTGTTATTTCTGCAGGTATGAGGGCGTCCTGCCAGGCACTGATCGCAGGTTCCGCAATGCACCGACGGATCAACCACAACAAGATCGCCGACTTTTACATTGCTTACTTCTTTGCCGCATTCTACAATTATACCCGAACACTCGTGCCCCACCGTAAATGGATATTCAACAACCTGTGAACCAATGTTGCCTTCGGAATAATAGTGAATATCAGAACCGCAGACACCTATGGTCGACAGCTTTATTTTTACATCTTGTTCATTTGTTAACAACGGTTCCGGAACACCAGTTAATTTCATCTGTCTAATTCCGGTCAATACAACTGCTCTCATTTTATAGATGATTATTTTTTCTAAATATAAATATCATTAACTCAATTATAAAAGATTTACCTCAGTATCTTTCTCTCCAATTGAAATACTTCAATTTAGATTAAATATCGACCACAATCGATCGCCACCAAATATTAAAAAATCTGCCTGTGAAGACAATGCAATTTAAAACTATTCAAAATGATTCAGGTTGGTAATTGGAAAATTTTAATCAATCCTCAAAAGTATTCTGAATCGCCATACCTTCATAACATAAAGATTTCGCAAAATTTGCCTGTAAAATAACGGACGAATTAGCTTTAACCATTTTAATTCGTTTGGTAATAACCTTAAAAATAAATGAATTGGCTGCTGTTCTGATAGTGTAAAAAAACTTTAGAATAAAAAACAGGCGGACAATTTTGTTTAGATATACTTCATTAATGAGAAATTTTGACAAGATGTGGTACTATAACTTTTACAAGCATAAACATGATTTTTGTCAGAATATCAGTAAAAAAGCATTTTTCGAACAAATCACCATTTTTTTCAAAAAAAATCAAAACTATTATAAAACATATTGCCAAACTCGTAATTACTGACAATCAATGCACTAAACAATAAAAATGAGTTTGTTTTAACAAACATTAATTAATTTTAAAAAATACTTAAGGTTTAAGTCATTTTTATAGTATATTAGCATCGCCTTAATGAATAAAACGAATTAGATACTTATTAGAACTAAAAACTACCTTTTCTCTATTAGACCAATAAGTTTTCTGATCTAACTAAACTAGACTATGAACAATCGGGTTATCAAAAAAAGATAACCCGCTTTTTTTTCTGAAAGTCACTCCCCAAAATAAAGTTCGGTTATAAAAGAATTATAATTTTTTCTACGTGCTCACAATGGCAACAACTGTTGGTTCTTAGCGTCTGATGTCAGTTTTTTGTACGGGATTTAATCACCAAAAAAGCCACGACCTTTTAATTTTGATAGACGCTTTTTAAATCTGCTAATTGTCTTTCTAACCGTTGTATTCTTTTTAATCTTCTTTGTTCTTCAATTGCCTTGTTCTGGCTACTTAATAAGTAAGGCGTTTTGTCCCTTAGAACAAAGTAAGCAGCCGTCAGGATCTTATGTCCTATTGCCATATTTGCTTTCTTACTTCCTCTACGTGCGGCAATTGTCTTATGTTTTGCAGCCATTAAACAATCTTTAGAATGTGATGCTGCCCATGCAGCTTCAACCAGGGTTGTTTTCAGGTATTTGTTGCCATGTGTTATTTTTGAAGAATATTTTTTACCGGCACTTTCGTTATTTCCTGGACACACGCCTGCCCATGAGGCAAGATGTTTCGCTGACGGAAAGAATACCATGTCATTTCCAATTTCAGCAAGTATCCCAGCAGCTATTTGTACCGACACTCCTGGAATAGTAAGTAATAATTCAACATCATTTCTCATGGAGTTAAGATATTTGTCAATTCTTTTTTCAATGCAGTCAATTTGATTATTGATATGTTCCATTGATGCAAGAATCAGTTGAAGCATAAAAATATGATGTTCGGTAATCCTTCCGTATAAAGCCTTCTTTAGTTCGGCTTTTTTTCTGACCAAAGATCCTTTTGCCAGTTCTGATAATTTCCCCGGGTCTTTTTCTCCCGATGCGATTGCCAAAACAATTGCTGTTCCTGTTTTGCCAAAAACATCACTAACTACGCTGCCTAGCTTGATGTTGGCATCTTCAAGGATGTTCTGCAAACGGTTCTTTTCAGCAGTACGCTGATGTATCAGTTTTCTTCGGTGGCGGTGCAAAACCCGAAGTTCTCTTATGCCTTGACGTGGAACAAAACTTCCTTTAAGCAAGCCACTCAACAGAAGTTTGGCAATCCATTCACTGTCCTTTTTATCCGTTTTTTGCCCCGGAACATTTTTTACATGCCTGGCATTGACCAGTAAAATCTCAAAATATTCTTCAAGTACATAGTAAACAGGTTTCCAATAAACTCCTGTGCTCTCCATCGCAATATGGCTTACTCCTTCATTCTGGAGAAAACCAATCAGCTTTTCAAGTTCTTCGGTAAATGTGCCAAAAGTTTCAGTTCGTTCAACAATATCTTTACCTTTGATGCTGGCGACTACTGTGTCCTTATGAACATCAAGGCCACAACCTCGCTCAATGATTCTTGGGAATTCTTCGACAGGATTCATAGTAGAAAATTTTATTGGTACGTAGATACCGCAAGTTAATTCACTTTCATTCCTGTTGGTGATTCCCGGGAATCATGAATGTTTTTTGTCCACATTCATTCTCAAGAAATGCTTCTGAGTAATAATTTAAAGCGGTAATAAAATAGCATACCTGCAGTTCCCAATCCAACCAGGTATCCCAACCATATTCCCTGTGGCCCAACATCAAAAAGAAATGCAAAAACATAACTTGTTGGAATACCGATAAACAGGTAAGCAATAAAGGCAATAAACATCGGTTTGGTAACATCAGCCATTCCGCGCAGGGTACTTTGCATAATTACTTGCAACCCATCAAAAAGTTGAAAGATAGCAGCAATAATAAGCAATCCCGAAGCAACTTGAATCACCTCAGCATCGGTAGTAAACATGTATGGCAACCACTTTCGAGCTAGTATAAACAGCAAAGCTGCAAGCGACATAAAAGTTAACACTAAATGCGTTGATGCATACACGGCTCTTTTTAACGACAGGTAGTCTTTCTCTCCCATTTGATGACTTACACGAATAGTATTAGCTTGTGATACACCCAACGAAACCATATAAGTAAGTGTTGCCAGACCAAGTGCAATTTGGTGAGCAGCAAGCGGTATTTCTCCTAACCAGCCCATCATTACAGCACCAATCCCAAATGCTGCAACTTCAACAATCAATTGAAAACCAATAGGAATTCCCAATCGTAGCAAAGCCTGAATATTCTTTTTGAAAACCTTTTGATGATGAGCAAAAACGAAATATCTTCTGTAGCGATTATTCCGAAAAATAAAATAAACAAATAATAAAGGCATAAAAATTCGGGATGTGAGAGTGCCTATACCTGCCCCCATAAGTCCCATTTCCGGTAATCCAAATTTCCCAAAAATCAACAGGTAGTTCACCAAAATATTTATCACATTAGCTGTTAGTGTAATTTGCATAGCAATTTTGGTATTACCGATCCCTTCAAAAAATTGCTTCAATGTAAAAAACAACATAAAGGGCAGATAAGAGCTGCAAAGTAAGAGATAATAAGGTTGAGCCAGGTGCAAAACCATTTCAGGTTGCCCCATAAAAGGGAGAAAAAAATAAATCGAAAACATCAGAAACGTTAAAAGTAACGCAGCAATCAAATGGGTAATTATTCCATTCTTTAGCCATTGAATTGCCTTATGCAGCTCATTTTGACCAAAAGCCCTTCCAACCAGTGGAGTAAGCCCCATTGTGACGCCCATACCAAAGACCATCCCAATCATAAATACACTGTTAGCAAACGACGCTGCAGCCAGTTCGGTAGTACCTACATGTCCTACCATCATATTATCCGCAAGCGACACGGTAACCTGCCCGATTTGCGATAAAACTATCGGAAGTGCCAAAGTCAGATTACGCCTGTAAAATGGAATATACTGCTGAAATTTCACGCGGCTAAGATAAAGATTTCACTTACAATGAGAACCAGTAACTGAATTTAATCATAAAAGCATTTTCGGCACCGATTTTACGTATATCCTTGAAGCTATTGAAAAGTGAAGAATTGTAAGTATCCTGATAACTGCTACGATTATGACTCCAGACAAAATAAAAAGTTGAACCCGTTTTATACTCCCAGCGAGCAACAAAATTCGAGCGAAATTCCTGAAAATTAAAGTCAAAATCATAAGATGAAAAGTCATGATATTCATTCCCTTGCCCATCAACTAAAAGGTCGCCCTCTCGTGATAACATTTCAAAACGCTGATCCAGCTCATTGGCTTTCGAATCGTTTACACGTTTATAATCTAAATATTTACCCGACGACACATAGGGGCTTCCATAATACTGAAGCGACAACTCGGGAGTTATAAAAAACTCAGCTCTGAATGTAGTATAGAAGGTCTTCCGGTAAAGATTTCCCACAACGTATTCATATTTATCCGAATTATCATTAATTCGCGTTCGTCGAAGATACTGGCTATTATCCTGCTCTTTCACATAAGTTGAACGCGATGACAGCATAAAACGCGTACTAATTCTCCAATCCACCTGAAACGAATACGAATTTTCATAAGTAATATCATCTGCTGATCGGGAAAAGTCGGTTCGTAACCCAACAAAAAAATCGCGCTGCGAATTGGTTTGTATAGCCGCTCCTAAACGATTTCTATTGTCAATTCTCAACGACGGCCCACCTCGTAAACGTCTGGTATCAATTTCATTAACGTAACGATAAGCCGCTAAATCAAACCTCCAGTAATTTTTAAACCTACTGGCTGCAGTAAAACTAAAGTTATCTCTCAGATTATCGCCATTATAAGTCCAGTTGTGACCTTGTGCCAACCTAAAAGAATAGTTTAAAAGAATCCCTTTGGGTTTGTTTACAAGATATTGTATTCTAAAATCCTGATCGATGTAGTCTGCCTGGCGTAAATACCCAACATCATTCAGATCAACACCCGGTGAACGCCACTCAACGTCTCCTGTAATTCTCAATTTACCGCTTCGCTTACCACCACCGATCTCTCCTCCCCAGCCACTTAAACTGGTTTTCGTAGGATCATAATCGAGGTAATCAGCATCTTCGCGCTGAAAATAATGTCGTGAATTTCTTTGCAAACGTGCTATGGATTCCTCACTACCATTTACACGCGAGGCAAATGTTTTTCCGGCAATATAATATTTACGGTTTTTCCAGTTATGTTCAAAGTCAAACCCTCCAACAAATGAATTGTCAGCCAAAAATTCAAGATTTTCATCTTTAATATTACGTATGGTGGAAGTAAAAATTCCGCCCAATACAGTACTCCCTTCATTAAAATCTTGCTTAACACGTGCTATCGAGTAATTAGTGAAAGGTTCAACAGCTTCTTTAATTTGTTCATCGGCCGATTTTATGGTGGCAGTCTCACGCGCAGTCATGCTATTTACCAGCCCAAGAGAGAATCCATTCTTATTTTTCCCCGTAAGTTTTAATGCATTAATTATAGAAGTGTTATCCGGCATTTCAAGGCTTTCGCCAACCTCTTCATCATAGTAGGGTTCGTAACTCGGTGCATGTCCTACGCGGCGAGAATAAAAAAGCATATCATTTCCGGAGTTGTATTCCAAAATACTGTTCCCTTCTAAAAAGAAAGGTCTTTTCTCGTCATAAAACACTTCGTATGACGTCAGGTTTAATTCAGATGGATCAGCTTCAACCTGCCCAAAATCAGGGTTAAAAGTGTAATCTAAGGTAAAGTTCGAGGTTACTCCTATTTTGCCATCTACACCGAAACCCAAATTGGTCTCATTATTCTCCGAATTCGGGAAATACTGACCGCTTGTATAGGGCATTACCTCAAAGTTTCGTTTGTATGGAATATCCTGTATTCCACGTAATTCACCAAAAATATACACCATTGCAGGAGCATCAATCGGAATCAGCTTCCACTGGCTTTCTTCGCTAAGCCGGTGTATCCAGCGCCAAATATGCATTCCCCATACCTGCTCTTCTTTTTTTGAATAGCGAATTTGGGAAAATGGAACACGCATTTCAGCATACCAGGCCGAGTCTCCCAACGAAGTTTTCGCATCCCAAACAGCGTTCCAGTTAAAATCCCATCCATATTCTCCCATGTGCATCAGGTCTATTTTCTGACCTGCCGATGTTACATTAAACTCAAAAGCTGTTTGTTTATCCTGATACGAATCAAGGGCAATTCCGGCCACGTCTCCATTTAGTTCATCCCTTCTCCCCAAAATCGGGTCCATTTCACCAGGTTCATTATCATGAGCTATAATTGCAAAATAGAGGTACTTATCGTCGTAAAGAATTTTAATTTCAGTTTCTTGCGAAGGAGCCTGAGCCTGGTGCGGTACCTGTTGAATAAAATCACCATCCCAGGTACCTACTTTTTGCCAACACTCATCATTCAGTTTACCGTCAATCTTTGGTACCATTGAAGTACGGGTGGCATAATATACCCTTTTTATACTGGCATAATGATTTACCAGCGAATCATCAGATAGTGTATAATTATAATTTTGTGCACTAACAAAACATACACATCCAGTTAATAAAAATAAGGTTTGCACAAATCTTAACAGCATGATTGGTTTTTAATTGGTTAACAAAAGTAATCATAATTCTTTAAATATATAGCTTATCATAAAAAATATAATTTTAGAACCATTGCTTTTGTAATTCAAATTTCCAGAACCTAAAAGCAATTTAATATCCTCTTTTTTAGATTTATTAACAAATAAGCGATTCAATCATTTTTATCTAAGGCTAACTTCAAACCTTATTCAGCTACGCGTAAACAATTTTAATAAAACAGAGTTATTATTTGCAGAAATTGAGATGACTTAAACTTATATTGATTTCAAATTTGTATGAATAAAATCAAAAAGATTCTAATCGCAAACCGGGGCGAAATTGCCATTCGGGTTATGCGAACTTGCCGGGAACTTGATATTGAAACAGTTGCCATTTACTCTGAAGCCGACAGAACATCGTTACATGTACGATATGCGCATGAAGCCTATTATGTTGGCAAAGCTCCATCGAGCGAGAGTTACCTTAACGTTGATAAGATTATAGAAATTGCTAAGGCAAGTGGCGCCGATGCCATCCATCCGGGTTACGGATTCTTATCGGAGAATGCCGATTTTGCAAGACGATGTACCGATGAAGGAATCATTTTTATTGGTCCTTCTCCTGAAGTGATTATCCAAATGGGCGATAAAATTCAGGCGCGTGATGCAATGACAGCGGCAGGAATTCCGGTTGTTCCGGGAACCGACGGCGAGATAAAATCGGAAGAAGAAGCCTTGGAAGTAATTAAAAGCATTGGCCTTCCGGTAATGATAAAAGCATCGGCCGGTGGTGGCGGAAAAGGAATGCGCTTAGTTAAAAATGAGTCGGAAGTTGTATCTGCAGTTCGTGCAGCACGTTCTGAAGCCAAATCCGCTTTCGGTGACGATGCCGTTTATATTGAGAAATACATTACTTCGCCGCATCACATCGAGTTTCAGATTTTGGCCGACCAGCATGGAAATACCGTTCACCTTTTCGAGCGTGAATGTTCGGTTCAGCGCCGTCACCAAAAAATGATTGAAGAAACACCTTCGCCCTTAATGACGCAGGAACTGCGCGATGAAATGGGGCGATCGGCTGTTGAAGCAGCAAAAGCTGTAAATTATGTAGGTGCAGGAACAATCGAATTTTTGGTTGACAATGACCTGAATTACTATTTCCTTGAAATGAATACGCGATTACAGGTGGAACACCCGATTACAGAACGTGTAACAGGCATCGACCTTGTAAAACAACAAATTTATGTGGCCGAAGGTCGCGAACTCGAGTTTGGGCAAAACGACCTAAAACAAAAAGGTCATGCTATTGAGTGCAGGGTTTATGCTGAGGATCCGGATAACAATTTTATGCCGAGTGCTGGTAAAGTTTATAAAATATCGGCACCGCTTGGATTAGGCGTGCGTACCGATGGTTATGTGTACGAAGGTTATGAAATTCCGATCTATTATGATCCAATGATCTCGAAACTGATCGTTTGGGGAAAAACCAGGGATGAAGCCATTGCCAGAATGCGCAGGGCGCTTTATGAATACAAAATTACCGGTGTAAAAACTTCAATAAAAATGTTGGAGCGTGTAATGAACAATGAAAACTTCATTGCCGGAAATTACGACACACATTTTATCGAAAAGAACCAAGAGCAATTGCTTTCTAAAAGTTCAAAAGACAATCCCGAAGATATGGTTATTATAGCTGCATTTATTGATTACCTCGACAAGTTAGGTAACGTTTCGGCAGCAACAAAAGAGTTTACTCCGGCACAAAGTCGCTGGAAAAAAATCTCGTATGTAAATCATTTTTAAACAAAAATTATGGCTGTTGAAATTAAAATTGGCGATAGAGTAGCATGGGTCAACTTGTTAAAACAAGATGGTAATATTCTTGAAATTGAAGTGGACGGAAAAGTTTACAATGTCGACCTTATGCATACTGCCGACGGAACATTTTCAATTCTTCAAGGAGGTCACTCGTACAATATTGAATTGGTTCCCGACACCACTCCTAAAAAATACACGGCATATACCTTATACGATAATTTTGATGTGGAAGTAGTTGATGCCGAAGCGCGTTACCTGCAAAACAGAAATGCGAACGGCAACGGACAAGGTGATAATAAAATCTCGTCGCCTATGCCAGGCAAAGTTGTTAAAGTTTTAGTAGAAGAAGGTGATGTAGTAAAAGAGGGAGATACTGTAATCATTATTTCTGCCATGAAAATGGAGAGTGAGTACAAAGCCCCAAAAGACGGAACAGTAAAAAAAGTAAATGTAACAAACCAGGATACCATTGATAGCAACCAGGTATTGATTGAACTTGACTAAAAGAAAACACATGGATTTAAAAGCAAAATACGAACAGCTTGAAGAACTAAACGCGCAAGCTGAGTTAGGTGGAGGTAAAGAAAGAATCGACAAACAACATGCTGCAGGCAAAAAAACTGCCCGCGAGCGTATTCTTCAATTACTCGATCCCGGAACATTTACCGAAATCGACAAATTAATGACTCACCGTAATTACGATTTTGGCATGGAAGCCAATAAAGTTTTAGGTGACGGTTTAATTTCAGGATATGGAAAAGTAAATGGAAGACTGGTGTATGTTTTTGCACAGGATTTTACCGTATTTGGCGGCTCATTGAGTCGCGCAAATGCTGATAAAATTGTAAAAATTCAGGAATTGGCCCTAAAAATGGGCGCTCCTGTTGTTGGTTTAAACGACTCGGGCGGCGCCCGTATACAGGAAGGTGTTGAAAGTTTGGCCGGTTATGCCGACATTTTCTACAACAACGTTATTTCATCGGGAGTAATTCCTCAAATATCAGCTATCCTCGGGCCTTGTGCCGGCGGAGCAGTTTACTCTCCTGCCCTCACCGATTTTATTTTTATGGTGAACGAGAAAAGTCACATGTTTGTAACAGGTCCTGAGGTGATAAAAACCGTTACGCACGAAGACGTTTCGAAAGAAGAATTAGGAGGAGCACTTACGCATAGCTCAAAAAGTGGTGTAGCTCATTTTACAGGAAACGATGAAGAACAAACCATTATGATGGTTCGTGAACTGCTGAGTTTTATCCCATCAAATAACCTTGAAGATCCTCCGGTAAAAACTACAATCGATCCGTCGGACAGGATTATTGAGGAATTGCAAGACATTGTTCCGGCCGATCCCAACAAACCTTACGACATGCACGACATTATCCAGAATGTTATCGACAATAAGCATTTTCTGGAAGTACAACCACAATATGCTCAAAACATGATAGTTGGATTTGCACGTTTTGCAGGTAAACCGGTGGGCGTTGTTGCCAACCAACCGGCACATTTGGCTGGTGTACTTGATATCAACTCATCAGTTAAAGCAGCCCGTTTTGTTCGTTTCTGCGATGCTTTTAATTTACCGCTGGTAACCTTTGTTGACGTACCGGGATTCTTACCCGGAACCGGTCAGGAATTTGGAGGTATTATAAAACATGGCGCCAAACTGCTTTATGCATTTGCAGAAGCTACGGTTCCTAAAATTACGGTTATTACACGTAAAGCTTATGGTGGTGCCTACGATGTAATGTCGAGCAAGCACATTGGAGCCGATGTAAACCTGGCCTATCCAACCGCTGAAATTGCAGTTATGGGACCTGAAGGAGCAATAAACATTATTCATCGCGAGAAAATGACTGATGACGAAAAAGCTGCCAAAGTACAGGATTACCGCGATAAATTTGCAAATCCATATAAAGCTGCATCCTTAGGTTACATCGATGAGATCATCAATCCCCGCGATACCCGTAAAAAAGTAATCGATGCACTTGATATGACTCATAACAAGCGAAAGTCTAATCCACCTAAAAAACATGGAAATATTCCGTTATAGTGTAAGATTGAAATTCAGATTGAATTAGATTGAGCCAAATCTGGATAGACAAAATACAAAAGAATTAAAAGAGATTGATTTAAGGTAAATTATTACTTTTTAGTCAATCTCTTTTTCAATCTATATCAATCTTAAAATCATTCAGTTTCTACAAAAAACGCATACATTCGAGCCCGGAAAATTTCCCTATGTGTTAACGAAGTCAATTTTCACGCGAAAAACCTCGAAACTGTTTGATAAATAACAATTTATTTCTATTTTTGCGCGTCCAAAATTTTGGATATTTATATTTAATAATTTAAAAATTAGATGATTATGTTGAATCAGTACGAAACCGTTTTCATTTGTACTCCCGTTTTATCTGAGCCACAGGTAAAGGAAGCGGTAACAAAATTCAAGGATCTCATCACCGAAAATGGAGGTGAAATGATCCATGAAGAAGATTGGGGAATGAAAAAACTGGCTTACCCAATTCAAAAGAAATCTACTGGCTTTTATCACTTATTTGAGTTCAAAGCCGATCCTGCATTCATTACAAAAATGGAGACAGATTTCCGTCGCGACGAGCGCGTTATCCGCTTCATGACTGTAAAACTCGACAAGTATGCTGTTGCATACAGCGAGAAGAGGAGAAAACTTCAGAAAGCAAAATCAGAAAAAAAGGAGGATTAAAAAATGGCACAAGGAAGTGAAATCAGATACCTGACTCCACCGTCAGTAGAGATCAAAAAGAAAAAATATTGCCGTTTCAAGAAAAACGGAATCAAATATGTTGATTACAAAGACCCTGAGTTTTTGAAAAAATTCCTGAACGAGCAAGGTAAAATTTTACCTCGCCGAATCACCGGAACTTCGTTAAAGTATCAGCGCAAAGTTGGCCAGGCCGTTAAGCGTGCTCGCCAGGTTGCATTGTTACCATTTGTAACCGACATGATGAAATAAGAGGAGGACTTGAAATGGAAATTATATTATTACAAGACGTAGAGCGTTTAGGAAGCAAAGACGATATTGTTGAAGTAAAAGGTGGTTACGCACGTAACTTTCTGATTCCAACACAAAAAGCAGTTGTTGCTACCGAGTCGGCCAAAAAAGTTTTGGCTGAGAACATTAAACAACGTGCTCATAAAGAAGCTAAACTAAAAGAAGAAGCTTCGAAAATTGCTGAGCAAATTGTTGCCAAGAAAATTTCTATTGGTGCTAAAACAAGTACTTCAGGCAAAATCTTCGGATCGGTTAACACCATCCAGTTGGCTGAAGCGATCAACAAAAAAGGATTTGAGATCGACCGCAAACAGATTTCTATTCCTGAAGACAGCATCAAAGAAGTTGGTACTCATACAGCTAAAATCAAACTACACAAAGAAGTTGTGGTTGAGATTGAATTTGAAGTTGTTGCGGAATAAGCATATTTTTGCATACACAATACTAAAAACGAGAAAAGGGTTTCCAAATGGAAACCCTTTTTATTTTGTAGAAAATATTTTCAAATTTTCTAGTAACGGTCACGACGTCCGTAACCACCACCGCCACCACGGTTGTAACCACCACCGCCGCGGTTGTTGTTTTCACGTGGTTTTGATTCGTTAACTTTGATGTTACGTCCTGCAACTTCAGCGTTGTTCAATTCTTCGATTGCTTTGTTAGCTTCCGAATCATCTTCCATTTCAACGAAACCAAATCCTTTGCTTCTTCCGGTAAATTTATCCATGATAATTTTAGCTGAAGCAACTTCGCCATACTCTTCAAAAATTTCTCTCAAATCTTCTTCGCCCATGTTAAAAGGCAAATTTCCAATGTAAATGTTCATTTTATACTATTATTTAAAGTTAATATATCCTCTTACTGACCACCAGAAGGAACCTATCAACATGAATTTCATTCAGGAGTTACTTGAATACAGTATAAAAGAAGCTTAAATAACGATTGAAATAACGCGAGAAAAACACTAGAAAGATAATCTGTCCGGTTTCAAATATCAATAAAAAAAGACCAAAATGCTAATTGTCAGAGTTTTCCAATAATTAACGGCTCAAAGGTAATCCTTTATTCGAACTAACAAACTAAAATTAACATATTTCTTTAACATACAATTACTCTGCTGTCAAATCACGGATAACAACACTGGCAATAAAACATCCAAATAAAGGAGGCATGTACGAAATGGTGCCAACTGTCGATTTCTTGTTCTGTCCTTCTTCTAAACGCACTGCTGTTTCATCAATTTCCTCGGAAGAAAAAACAACTTTTACGCCCTTTTTAACTCCAAGACGCCCCAATCGTTTACGCATCATTTTTGCCAACTTACAATTGTACGACTTTTTTATATCACAAATTTCAATTTTTGAAGGATCCACTTTTCCCCCGGCTCCCATTGAGCTAATTACCTTTAATCCCATTTGCACAGCTTGATACACCAGGAATACTTTAGGAGATAGTGTGTCGATTGCATCTACTACATAATCGAATGGTTGACTTTCAAGAAGCTCATTTGTTCTTTCATCGCGGATAAATTCGTTTACGATAGTTAGCTCCAGGTCAGGATTTATATCGTAAAAACGTTTAGCCATAATTTCGGCTTTTGGCAATCCTTTTGTGCTAACTAATGCAGGAAGCTGGCGGTTACGGTTACTTTCTTCCACAACATCGCCATCAACTATGGTCATTTTTCCGATACCGGCACGACACAACTGCTCTGCTGCATATGCTCCTACTCCACCTAAACCAACCACCAACACATTGGCACTTTTAAGTTTGGCCAGTTTTTCTTCTCCCAACAACAACTCTGTACGTTCCAACCAGTGCATACTGTTTAAATGCTATAATTTTACGGGGCAAAGAAAAGAAATTGTGGCTACATTCTTCCAGGCATCAGTGATTTTTCTATCTGATTAAAATTGTTCCAAACGGCCTCCCGAAGTTTCTCTAAAGGAATATCCTTCAAGATGGCAGCCTGTTTGTAAACACTCTCAACGCCTAATTCTACTTCATCAGTTTCTAAAAAGATTTTATTCAGAGGCAGGTATTTAAATGACTCTATAGCTTTTGCATTTTCGCGAAAAAGAATTTTACCGAACGAAAAGAGAAATCCTTTATCTACCAATTGCTTTGTTTGTTCAATACTGCCACTGTATCCATGTAAAATCCAGGGCATGACAGGATTCATTTTATTTCGAAGCGCTACCACTTCATTTATTGCTTTTACACAATGTATGATTAGCGGGTATTGATATTCTTCTGCAATAACGGCCTGTGCTTCAAAAACCCGCAGCTGTTCAATAAAATCGCCACCGTTTATTTTATCCAGACCGGCCTCGCCAACAAAAATTACATGGTCGAATTCAAGTGCCTCCTCAACCATTTGCAACGCTTCATTATTTTCCTGTTTACTGCCAATGTGCCACGGATGAAGACCTACCGAATAAAAATTACGTCCATTGAAAGCAGCAAAGCCATCTCCCGGAAATATATTTTGAACTGTAATTGTATCGCTTTCCTGATGAAACGGATGAGTGTGAATGTCGATATAGGGAAATGAATTCATAAAATAATATTGCTGACAAATTAGGCTAACTCGAGAATTTTAGCCATTACATTTGTTGCTCCTTCGGCAATTTGTGAAATATTAGCGTCGAGCATATAACAGGGTGTTGTTATTACTTTATACTTCTCGTCCACTACAATTTCGCCGTGGTTTGTAATTACATGTGTGGCTCCCATAGATTCAATGGCCTCAGCAGTTCCTTTATCCTGACCGATTGTAACTTTTACATCACCGAGTACTTTTGCCAATATTGCCGGTGAAATACATAAGGAACCTACCGGTTTTTTAGCTGCAACTGTTTCTTTTATTGCTTTCTCAACGTCGGCATTTACCTTACAATCAGGACCATCGAACGCGAAAGTACAAAGATTCTTTGCGGCACCAAATCCCCCCGGAAAAACGATAGCATCATAATCGGCAGCTTTATATTCCGACAATGCTTTTATATTACCTCGGGCAATTCGTGCAGCTTCAATCATTACATTACGCTTCTCCGGCATCTCTTCACCTGTTATATGATTTACTACATGTGCCTGTTCAACATCAGGAGCAAAACACTGATAGGCTGCTCCTTGCTGAGCAATTGCTAATAACGTTAATGTTGCTTCATGAATTTCGGCTCCGTCATAAACGCCGTTTCCGGCCAATACTACTGCTATATTTTTCATTATTACTGAGTTTATCTATTCCTAATTCAAAGTTACGAGATAAAAATAGAAATAGAAAAAGGAGCCAGCCCGATTAGCTTTATTCTTAACTTATTTGTTCCAGATCGTAAGGAGTCTCCTGGTATACGTAATAATTCAGCCAGTTCGAAAACAGCAAATTCGCAGTTGATTTCCAACGCATAACTGGTGTTTTCGACGGATCATCATCAGGATAGTAGTTTTTAGGAATTTCTATGGGCAAATTTTTTGCAAGGTCGCGTTTGTACTCGCCGTCCAGCGTGTGCCGCGAATATTCGGAATGCCCCGTAATAAACAATTGTCGACCGTTTTTAGCTTTCACGATGGACACTCCGGCTTCATCTGAGCAAGAAATAATTTGCAGCTCATTCACTTTTTCGATATCCTCTTTACGCACTTCGGTATGACGTGAGTGTGGAATAAAAAAGGCATCATCAAAACCTCTGAAAATCGGCAGCGTATTGTCTGACAATTGATGCTCGAAAACGCCAAACATTTTTTTACCGATAGGATATTTTGGCACCTTATAATAATGAAACAACGCAGCCTGTGCCGCCCAGCAAATAAATAACGATGACGTTACATGGTGCTCGGCCCAGTCAAGGATCTCTTTCATTTCACCCCAGTAAGTTACCTCTTCAAATTCGAGTTGTTCTACCGGAGCGCCTGTAATAATCATACCATCGTATTTTTTACTACTCAATTCATCGAAAGTCCGATAAAACTCTGACATATGCGACGACGGCGTATTTTTAGGTGTATGTCCCTTAATTTTTAAAAAATCAATCTCTATTTGCAATGGAGAGTTTGATAACAACCGAAGCAAATCAGTTTCAGTAGTTATTTTTAGCGGCATAAGGTTTAAGATCACAATTTTCAGTGGCCGGATATCCTGATGCGATGCCCGCGATGAATCCATCACAAAAATATTCTCCTCGCGAAGTATGTCAATTGCCGGTAGTTTATCATTTATATTTAGTGGCATGTTTTCTTACATTTTAATTTGTTTGAATCGAGAATTGCTATACTCAATTCTTTTTTGGCGCTGCAAAATTAACCAACATTATGAAGTTGGAAAATATTATTCACCTGCTGACTTGAATTCAGCAGGTGAATTGTTTAATTAAACTTTAGCAAGTGCCTGTTCAAAGTCGGCAATTATGTCACTAATGTGCTCTAATCCAACGCTAACACGCAGCTGCGTTGGAGTTACACCTGCGGCTGCCTGCGCTTCTTCCGATAATTGCTGGTGCGTTGTTGCCGCCGGCTGAATGATCAGGGATTTAGCGTCGCCAACATTTGCCAGGTGACTTACCAGCTCCAGGTTATTTACCACATTGTTAGCCGTATCTTTATCGCCTTTTACATTGAACGACAGTACACCACCGGCTCCTTTTGGCAGGTATTTCTGTGCGTTGGCATACGACGGACTGCTTTCCAATCCCGGGTAATTTACACTCTCTACTTTTGGATGTTCCTCGAGCCATTTGGCCAGTGCCAGTGTATTTTCCACATGTCGATCCATTCTGAGCGATAGTGTTTCCAATCCCTGAAGCAACAGGAACGAGTTAAACGGACTGATTGCTGAACCAAAATCGCGCAGTCCTTCAACACGTGCTTTTATAATAAATGCAATGTTTCCGAATGGCCCATCGAAGTTAAATACATCCCAGTATTTCAATCCGTGATAACCTTCTGAAGGTTCAGTGAAACCGGGGAATTTACCATTGCCCCAGTTGTAAGTTCCGGCATCAATAATTACACCGCCAATGCTTGTTCCGTGGCCACCAATCCATTTGGTTGCCGACTCCACAACAATGTCAGCTCCATGCTCGATCGGGCGAAACAAATAACCACCGCCGGCAAAAGTATTGTCAACAATAAACGGGATATCGTATTTTTTAGCCACCGCCGCAATCGCGTCAAAATCAGGAATTACAAATCCCGGATTTCCAATGGTTTCAAGGTAAATCGCTTTTGTATTCTCGTCAATCAGTTTCTCGAACGATGAAGCCTCAAGGTCTTCCGTTAAACGAGCCTCAATTCCCAGTCGTTTAAAGGTAACTTTAAACTGGTTGTAGGTTCCACCGTACAGATAAGGAGAAGAAACAATATTGTCACCAATATCCAGAATATTATTTAATGCCAGAAACTGTGCAGCATGGCCTGATGAAACAGAAAGTGCTGCCACTCCCCCTTCGAGTGCTGCGATACGCTGCTCAAACACATCCGAAGTTGGATTCATGATACGTGTGTATATGTTGCCAAACTCTTTTAAGGCAAACAAGTTGGCTGCATGATCTGCATCGTTAAACACGTACGATGATGTTTGATAAATTGGCACAGCACGCGAGTTAGTTGCTGAATCGGGTTGTTGTCCTGCATGTAGCTGCAGTGTTTCGAAATTTAATTTTTGAGTTGTCATTTTACTATAATTTTTTGAGTTAGAAACTTGTTACCCCTAAATCCCCTAAAGGGGACTTACCTTCTTAAAAGATGCTTTTAGGGTTAGAAAAAAGCCTTATAAATTTCACGCACACTTTTTTCTTTGTAGGCTTCCTGAACTACCAGGTAACTTACCAGGTCGGATGCTCCGGAACCACTTAGTATTACATTAATTTTGTTGTTGGCCACTGCAGCAAATATCTTTGCCGACACACCATACGCCTGTTGCATTCCGTGACCTACAATACCAATCAGTGCGACATCGTTTACCACCTTGATATCAGTAACAGCAGAGAAACCCAATTTGTGCACGAGTTTTAATGCTTTTGCGCCATTTTCTTTGCTTAAGATAAAATTGATGGACGTTTGCGAAGTAATTACCGACTTAATGTTCAGCCCGGCATCGTTTAACTGGTTGGTAACTTTAGCCAGAATACCCGGTTTTAAACCAACACCCGGTCCGTCGAGCTTTAACAGCGAAATATCGTCGGTGCAAGCCACGCTTTTCACAATCTGCTCTTCGATGTACGTTTCGGTGTTAATAGTGGTTTCAACCACGCCATCTGTGGTATCGGTACTCAGTACCTGAATCGGAATATGAGCATGTTCCAGCGGTTCAACCGTTCGTGGGTGAAACGAATAATGCTCGAAATACGCCAACTCACTGGCCTCGGAATATGTTAGCCGCTGAATTATAGCTGGATCTTCTATAATTGAAGGGTCGGCACGTTGGAAATCGTTGTCGAGGCCCCAGAGCTTTAAGGCTTCAATACCCAACTCTTTAGTAAGAAAAGCTGCAGTATAATCGGCTGCAGTTTTTCCGGTTCGTGCCAGCTTTTTGTTCTCAGTAAGTCCGTAGGTACCGGGAATCAGGTAAACGCCATTATCCAGTTCATTTAGTTTATTCTTATCAATCGATAAAAAAGTCGCATTTCCGAAATCGGATGATACCTGCAAGGCAATTTCTTCCAGATTAATAATAGCTGCTTCTTCCCAAAGCGACAATAAAACCTCAACCGACAATTTCTCGGCAAAACTAAGAACCTGGTCCTTTAAGGCACGCGAATAATCGCCAATAAGCACTATTCCTTTTAACAAACCAACCAACTGACCGGCTAATTTTGAATACGCTACAGACGGTTGCTCATCAATTGCACCGATGTAGAATCCGTAAATCTCATTCAACAATTCCTCTTCATTCAGTTCATTCTGAAATACCTCTTCAAGACTGGATTCAATGAGATTAAGTAAACCGGGGATGGCCGAAACCACCACGTAATTACGGCTTTTACTTCCGTTTAGATAGACTTTTAAATTTTGTAATGCTATTTGGTTGCCAATATGGCTTCCACCAAATCGAATAACAGTATCCGACATAAATATATTTTTTGAAAATTTCTTTTGTGAAAAGTAACGCTTAACTAAGATGCCCTCAAACAACGAATAACCATCGAATGAAGGCTAGCGCATAAACATAAACATAGACGACATAAACATAGCTCCGCAACGGATTGCTGCGATAGAAGAAGTAGTATTTCTTGTTTCAATGTTCATTCTTGTCGAATTTGTTTAACGCAAATATAGACCGATTTTTCAGAACGACAAGCTTATCTGGAATGATTTTAGATAAATTTCACATTGGAGTTATAAGAATAGTTTGCGCTTTCTGATCAATCCTTACTCGTTATATTGATCAGGTCCAACAGAGATTTTTGTAACGAACATATTCAACGTTCTGTATATGTTAAAATCCACAATAAAATTCTTTTTTGTCTTTTTATTTTGTAACTTGTAAATGAGTTAAGCAATTTAATGCTTCGTAAAACAAAAGATAAACTTTAAGGGTAGGACTTAGTATTTGATTGGTTTTGTGTTTAGGGGTTTGTAAATTATCAGTCATCTTCAAAAAGCGTCCATTATGTCCTACCCTATTTTTAATGATTTCATTTACAATACATAGTAAATTTTCCCTTTAAAAAAGGCGCAATTCAGGCGCCTTTTTTTATTTTGCTCTTTCTGAAAATTAAATCCGGATTGGATTATCTCTGCTGATAAATAAAAAAAGAGTCAGAAATTAATCTAACTCTTTTTTGTACTCCGGACGGGATTCGAACCCATGACCTACTGCTTAGAAGGCAGTTGCTCTATCCAACTGAGCTACCGGAGCAGCCTTATTTTGCGCTGCAAAAGTATAAATCTAATTGCAAATAACAAATACCAACTATTAAATAATTCTATTTATTATTTTCTTCTAATCCTACTTCCTGTATTTTGAACTACTATAGCAGTTCAATTCCAGCATCTTTGCATTTTTCAATCATTGCATCGGGCCATATGCTCGACTGAATCTCTCCAATGTGGGCCTTGCGTAAGAAGTACATACATAAACGCGATTGTCCAATGCCACCGCCAATAGTAAGCGGCAGTTCACCATTCAGCAATTTCTGGTGCCACAACATTCCTTTACGTTCCTCAGCATTACGTAATTTTAATTGTTCCAGCAAGGTTTCTTTGTCAACGCGTATTCCCATTGACGAAATTTCGAAGGCACGATTCAATACATTATTCCAAAGTATAATATCTCCATTCAGTCCCTTAAAACCATTTACCGTTTCGGTATTCCAGTCATCGTAATCAGGCGCCCTTCCATCATGAATTTCGCCATTTGGCATTTCGCCACCAATACCAATTACGAAAATAGCCCCGTGCTTTTTGGCTTCCTTTGTTTCGCGCTCAAAAGGAGTAAGATTGGGATACCTTTCGGCTAATTCTTCAGTATGAATAAAAGTAATTTCTTCTGGCAACTCAGGCTTAATGTTGGTATATGCCTCGCAAAGCAGGAATTCTGTCCTCACCAATGCTGAATAAATTTTTCGCACTACATATTTCAAAAAATCAAGGTTACGCTGTTCTTTCGAAACTACTCGTTCCCAGTCCCATTGGTCGACATATAATGAATGAATATTCGTTAACTCCTCATCAGGCCTTATAGCATTCATATCGGTGTAAAGCCCAAAACCTGTCTCAATTTTAAGGTCGGCCAAAGCCATTCGTTTCCACTTAGCCAGCGATTGAACAATCTCGGCTCTGGTTTCATTCAAATCTTTCATCGGGAACGACACCGGGCGCTCAATTCCGTTTAGGTCGTCGTTAATACCGGTTCCCTGCTTTACAAATAAAGGTGCGGTTACCCGGCGCAAACGCAACTCGGCAGCCAAGGTCTGTTGAAAAAAGTCTTTAATAAGTTTAATGGCCTGTTCGGTTTGTTGTACATCTAAAACCGACTTATAGCCTTCTGGAATTGTTAGTTTCATTGTAAAATAGTTATCTCAGGAAGCTCGCATGTTCATCTCAAAACCGATACTTCCCGCACAATATGTTGTGCTGTTAATACTTTTAAGTTGTCTTTGTCTGTGAAAGCAAAAATATAATTCTGATATCAAATTAAAAGCTATTTCGTATTTATTCTTATAATTTACAATAAGATTTACAAAAAAGCCGCGAGTAAAAAGGAAACATTATTTTTGCGGCTTACCAAATGGCAAATTTCAGTAAGAACATACCGCGTCTTTACCTAATAAAAATCTCGAAATGGTTTAATATGGTAATGCCCATTATGTTGCTTTTTTATAAAAGTAACGGACTGGGATCGTACGAATTATTTGTGCTAAAAGCCATTTATTCGGTTGCCGTGGTTGTTATGGAGATCCCTTCGGGGTGGATGGCCGATGTTTGGGGGCGCAAGAAAACACTTATTCTTGGAAGCATTTTAGGAAGTGTTGGTTTTCTTATCTACAGTTTTTCCTATGAATTCTGGGCTTTTGTTGCTGCTGAGATTGTGCTGGGCATAGGACTGTCGTTTATTTCGGGGGCAGATTCGGCCTTACTTTATGATAGCCTGAAAGCGGATAATAAAACAGACAAATACACACGCGAAGAAGGACGTATCACATCTGCCGGAAATTTTGCAGAGGCCATAGCAGGTGTGGTTAGTGGATTACTGGTCTATTTTAGTTTGCGAACACCCTTCTATTTTCAGTTTGGAGTGGCAGCCCTGGCAATTCCTGCGGCATTTACACTAATCGAACCCAAAGTACATTCTGTAGAGCACGTGCACTCCATCAGTAAATTGGTTAGCAATATCAAAAACTCGTTGATTTCGAACACAAATCTTAGGGTTGCTATATTGCTTTCGGCGCTTACCGGAACTGCTACACTCACTTTTGCCTGGTTAGTTCAGCCATTTTTTGTGGCAATTGGATTACCCGAAGAATTGTTTGGAATATTTTGGACGGTCCTGAATTTGAGTGTTGGGATTTCGTCAGTCTTTGCTTATAAAGTTGAATTATTTCTGGGAAAACGCCGGTCGATTTTAGCTGTTATTCTTCTACTTTCTTTCGGTTATTTCTTTGCAGGTATTTCCATCTCCTACTATGGTTTTGTATTCCTATTCCTCTTTTATCTGGCACGCGGTATAGCTACTCCTATCTTCAAAAATTACATTAATCTTTACACTGACAGCGAAGTGCGGGCAACCATGCTTTCGGTCAGGAATTTTATTATTCGTATGGCTTTTGCGGGCATTGGCCCTCTGTTGGGCTGGATTACGGACAACATCAGTTTAAACAAAGCATTCTTGTTGGCAGGAATTATTTACCTTGTAGCAGCAATATCAGTTACACTTCCCTGGCTACGAACAAAGACATAAACACCGTGTATTAAACCTGATGTGATTGAATCAAGGAATAATACTCTATGAGTCTGGAGCTCTTCTATAAATGATGAATATCGATTAACGATTTTAGAATAGCGATTAGAAGAAAGGAATTAAAAAAGAGTCGAACTTAGTTTATCAATCATAATTCGTTAATCAACATTCGAAATTCATTATAAACTTATATAATTGTTATTGAAAACGAATCTGCTGATTTAGTCACCAACCGAAAAATGAATCAAAATGAATAAATCCGTATTGATTTTCGATCTTGACAATACCATTTACCCGGTAAGTTCAATTGCAAAAAAATTGTTTAAAAAGCTATTTGCTGTTATTGAAGATAGTGGCGAATACGAAGGAGATTTTGAAGCTATAAAGTTGGAAATCCAACGCACTCCATTTCAAAAAGTTGCTAGTGCATTTTCGTTCAGCGGGCAGTTGTTGAAAGAGTGCATGCAAGTGCACATCAACCTTACATATGATGACCCGATGCAGTATTTCCAGGATTATGAGCTGGTAAGACAACTTCCGCAAACAAAGTTTTTGGTTACTTCGGGATTCAGCAAACTACAGCACAGCAAAATCGACAACCTGGGTATTCGCAACGATTTTGAAGAAATAGTTATTCTCGACCTGCAACAAACAAACGATACTAAAAAAGATATTTTTAAACGGCTCTTGGCAAAATACAAACTACCAAAGGAAGAAGTTTTAATTGTTGGCGACGATATAAAATCAGAAATTCAGGCCGGAAAAGAGCTTGAAATCGACACCGTTATTTATGATCATCTGCAAAAATATACCGACTCAAATTATGCTAACAAAATTGAGAATTTTGCCAATCTTAAAAAGTTCCTCTAAAGTTCCAGTTTTAAACCATCATAGGCCATAAACACATTCTGCGGTAATTCTTTCATAACATCGTCGTACCTGCCAAAGGCGTGACTAATGTGTGTCAGGTAGGTTTGTTCCGGTTTTATCCGATCTACAATTTCCAACACTTCTTCCAGGTTAAAATGCGACAAATGCTTTTCTTTACGCAGGCAGTTTATGATCAGGATTTTTGTTCCCTCAATTTTCTTCAATTCACTTTCTTCAATAAAATTTGTGTCGGTAATGTAGGTTAAATCCCCTACCCGATAGCCATAAACCGGCAGCTTGTGGTGCCAGCAACGAATTGGCATAAACTCAACATCATCTATTGCAAACGCAGCATCATCAACTTTCCGCAGTTCCATCTTCGGAATTCCCGGATATTTAAATGTGGCAAACACATAATTGAAAATGCGTTTTATGGCTTTTTGAACGCGTTCTTCTGCATAAATCTCCATATGATTCTTCTGTACCCAATTGTACGAACGAATATCATCCAAACCAAAAATATGATCGACATGCTCGTGTGTTAACAGAATAGCCCGAAGCGTTTTTACCTTTTCGCGCAACATCTGTTGCCGGAAATCCGGACCTGCATCAATCACAAAATTTTTATTGTTAATGTTGATAAGTAATGAAGATCGCAACCGTTTATCTTTGTTGTTTTTTGATGTACATACATCACAATCACAGGCAACAACAGGCACTCCCTGAGAGGTTCCGGTACCCAATAAAGTTGCTTTTATTTTTATTGAAGGATTTGTCATTTCAGGCAAAATTAGCAAAAGCAATTGTGAAACAACTATAATCACTACTTTTGCAAAAATCTTTTAACGAATGGCAACTCTTTATCTCGTACCCAATGTTTTGGCCGACGGTGACTGGCAGAATGTTTTACCAGCTCAGGTAGCACCAATTTTAACCAATACAAAATATTTTATCGTTGAAAATATTCGCACGGCACGGCGCTTTATGAAACAGGTAAATCGCGAAATAAACATCGATGCGTGTACTTTTTACGAGATAAACAAACGTACCAATGCTGCTGATTTACCGCGCTTTTTAAAGCCGATTGTTGATGGGCATGATGTGGCAGTAATTTCCGAAGCGGGGTGCCCTGGCGTTGCCGATCCGGGTGCTGATGTTGTTAAAATTGCGCATCAACGCGGTATGAAAGTTGTCCCTATTGTCGGGCCATCATCCATCCTTTTAGCGCTCATGGCTTCTGGAATGAACGGGCAGAATTTCGCATTTAAAGGCTATTTGCCGGTTAAACCTCAGGAGCGAGTGAAAGAATTACAAACCCTGGAAAGAAGAATAAGAAGTAGCCAACAAACGCAGGTATTTATTGAAACGCCCTACCGAAATAACCAATTAGTAAGCGACATATTAAAAGTCTGTTCACCCTCTACATTATTTTGTATAGCAGCTAATATCACAGGCGAAAATGAGTTTATACAAACAAAATCAATTCAGGATTGGAAAAAAGCTGGTGTACCCGATCTGCACAAACAACCGGTTATCTTTTTATTAGGATAAAAAAAGGTTCTTTAAATGAGTTTGAGTTCCTGTAGTAATTTAAACTCCACCTCAAAATTGGGAGTAAACACATTTTTTCCAAGGTTTTTCACTACTTGATTTTTCGTCCAGAAACGGAGCTCTTCCACTTCGTCGGATTGAATGCCAAAACCTTTATAATCGTAGGTAGTAAAAAGGTAAATCAGTTCGGCTTCCACCTCCGATTCCCATTTGTATACTTTCTGCAATTTTACCGAAAAATCTTTTAAACCAATTTCCTCAAAAGCTTCTTTCTTAAGGGCCTGTTCCAACGATTCGCCGGTGGAAATATGACCACCAACTGCGGTATCCCATTTCCCGGGTTGAATCAGTTTGTCAGCCGGTCGTTTTTGAATAAGAATAGAACCTTTGTTATTCAGCACATGCAAATGCACCACAGGATGTAACAATTTGCTTCCGTTATGCACCTGGCTGCGCGGCGCCTGCCCGGTAACTTTTCCCTGTTCATCAACCAAAGGCACCCACTCTTCGTTTGCAAGCGCTTTTTGTTTTCGTTTCTGACGCAGTAACTCGTATAAAAAATAAACGCCAAAAATAATGTAGAACAAACCGCCACTAATAAAAGCCCAGGCTTCCTTGCTCATGTAAAATGCAGAATAGAACACCAAAACAGTATGCACTAAAAAGATGTAAAACATCGCCTTCATACTTTTTCGCATTTGCTGCATTTGGGCACTATTGAACGTTACGTCTTTTATATAGCGTTGCCCCATTAGGCCAATAACATTTACATTTGAAAATGCAGAGACCGCAAGCACAGCAACCAGAATTAGTTCTATTAAGCCAGGTTTTAGTTTGAAGAAAATATCGTTGTCGAGCAGAATAGAAACGCCGCCAAGAACTACCAGCAGCAAAGTATCGAAAAGTACAAATTTCTCGAATCGCTTTTCTTTAATTGCAATCCAGGCCATTTCTGCTACTCCTACCCCAATAGCAACAAAAAGCCCGATTTTAGTCCCCCATATTTCATCGGCAGCGATGAAAACAAATAAAGGAATAAAACCAGGCAGTAATTTTTTAACGATTTGTGCTCTGTTCATAGCAAACTGCAACGAGCAAATTATTCTTCGTCAGAGGAAACTTCAAATGGAATAACCTTGTGTATTTCAACATCCATTAAAATAGTTTGAAAAGCTCCGATAAGCGTACCGGATCCCCGCTGACCATAGGCTAGCTCGGAGTTTATAACCAATTTTGAGTGTGTTCCCTTTTGCATATACAACAAGCCTTCTTCTAATCCTGTAATTGAACCACCGGTTCCAACAATAACCTCGTAAGGTTCGTATCGGTGTCCATCCAAATAACCATTTGTTTCATCTACCAAAACACTGTCAGGCCCGTCAATTAACGACCATGTTGCATAATAAAGCTGAACTCGGTCTCCGGTTTTAATGGTATCACCTTCTCCGGTACCGGTTTCGTTAAAATAATAAAGTCCTGATGGCGTGGGTTCCGCTCCCGGATGAGAGATTGCCAGATAATCATCCAACAGTGCCAACTCTTCATCCCTCATTTTTTGGTAATCAACTCCATCGTTACAGGCAAAAAAGGCAACGGCCCCAAGCAATAACATAACCCATGATACTATTTTCTTCATCTGACTTTAATTATTTTCTATTATTTAAAAACAGTGTGGTTCAACTTACAATTTGCTGCAAATTTAATTAAGTGGTTTTATTTCCACCATATCTACATTAAAAACTAACGAAGTATTTGGAGGAACGCTTCCGTAACCGTCAGGACCATAACCTAATTCCGATGGAATTATTAAATATGCTTTTCCTCCTTCGTCGATTACTCTCATTCCATCATTCCAACCATCAATAAATCCTTCAGTTCCTAAAACAAACTCCCAGGTATCATCGCCGGTACTGTCGAATACACTGCCATTAATAAAAAATCCGGTGTATTTAACCACACAAGTATCTCCTACAACCGGGTATGTACCATTTCCAACCGAGTCAGTGATATAATAAACTCCTAAAGCAGTAGTATCAATATCCAGTCCTCTGTTGGCCAGCGTATCCAGATACTCGTTCAACAATGCATTTTCCTGTGCTTTTGTTGGCGGAACGTATTCTTCTCCTTCATCAATACATGATACTACTGCAACTCCGATAATAATCGCTAAAACAAATCTTGTAACTAATTTCAAATTCATAATAAACATTTTTTAAATTGTTGTCTCCAACAATTGATGTTCATACTCGGGTAAAAGTTGCGTGAACTTTAATAAAGTTTCCTCAAAATTTAATTCCGATTCTCCTCCTGCAGCATTCAAATGCCCGCCACCATTGAAGTGGTTGGCTGAAAATGCATTGGCCGGAAAGTTTCCTTTCGATCGGAATGAAGCCTTTACAAAACCTTCTTTTTCAATAAACAGCGCACTAAAAACAATATTTTTAATCGACAGCGGATAATTAACAAATCCTTCGGTATCGCCGGGCTGAAAGTTAAATCGTTCCAGCTCTTCTTTGCTGATACTAATAAGGGCTGCTCTGTATTCCGGAAAAACCTGCATTTTTTCATTCAGGCAGAATCCGAGCAATTTCATTCGGTCGGCCGAATAGTTATGAAATACTGCTGATTGTATTTTATCCGTTTCAATATTGTGGTTCAGTAATTCCGAAACCACTTTAAAAGTATTTTTCGAGATATTGTGGCTAAAGCCCCCGGTATCGGTTAAAATACCTGTATAAAGCGCCTCTGCAGCTTTTTGCGAAAGAAACGAGCTAAAACCTGTATCAATCAAAACATCAAATACCAGTTCGCAGGTGGAACTGTAAGAAGTTTCGGAAACCATAAAATCACAAAACTGCTTTGGATATGGGTGATGATCGATCAATACCTTTTCATTGGTAAAGTTGAGTATTTTCTTTTCCAGCTTGCCTGCACGTTTGGCTTCGTTAAAATCCACACAAATCATTGCTTCTGCTTCCTTCAACCATTTTTTGGCTTCCTTTTTCTCCCTGTCGTATATAAGCACAGGAACATCTGCCGAAAACCATTTCAGGAAATCGGGGTAATCGTTTGATGAAATAACTTTTACTTCGTGCCCAAAATCTTTAAGCACTTGTCCTAATCCCAACGCCGAACCAATGGCATCGCCATCCGGATTCTCGTGAGGAATGATAACAAGCTTTGATTTTGCGTTAGTCAGCAAAGCCTTTAAAGATGTAATAATCTCTATGTCAGTATTTTTCAAAATTTGCAAAAATTAGAATTGGCAAAGATAAAAAATCTTACCTCGCCTGAAAACCGATAGTTCTCAAAATTTGTTAATATTGTATAAGACAAGCTTTTATTTGATTTTTATAACTAACTACTTTGAAAATGGCTGGAAACAGAACTTTTACAATGATTAAACCCGGTGCGGTTAGAAAAAACTACGAAGGTGCAATTTTAAAAATGATAAACGATGCCGGTTTTAAAATTCGCGCTATGAAACTTACCCGGATGTCGAAAACTCAAGCTGCTGCATTCTACGAAGTTCATAAAGGCAAACCATTCTTCGATAATTTGGTGCAGTTTATGAGCTCCGGTCCAATTATTGCCGCCATTCTTGAAAAAGAAAATGCCATAGAAGATTTTCGGAAGTTAATAGGTGCAACAAATCCTGAAAATGCAGAAGAAGGCACTGTGCGAAAAATGTTTGCCTGCAGTGTTACCGAAAATGCGGTTCATGGCGCCGACAGCGATGAAAACGCAACCCGCGAAGCCGACTTTTTCTTTTCTACCTTCGAACGGTTTTACGATTTCGAATAAATTAGTTATTCAACACTAAGTACTGCTGTTGTTTCGTGCGATTCACCCGGAGCAAGATAGATCTGATCGTTGATCTTGTTCACTGTTTCGAGGCATACAAAAGTTTCATATCCGTCGTTGGGCATGTCGTTCATTTGTGCACTCGCTTCGGCTCCCGGATTCCACACTGTTGAACATTTACTGCCTTCTTTTGCAATGCGGATACTTCTATTAAAATATGGATCGTGAATAACACAATCGGCTTCCGTGTCGAAATAATGACGCGTTGTAGCTTCCGAAATTCCAAGTAAGTCTTCTTCCTGTACGTAGCGATTTCCATCCAGTTGGTTTTCGTAATGCGTATTTTTCAACCCGGCGATCTTAATATTTTCAATGGCCGAAAGATTAAAATACGTGTGCAGTGCCGATGTATAGGAAATTTCGGAATCAGAAGAATTGGTAACTTTTAACGTAACCGACAAGGTTTCACCAATAACAACAATTATTTCAGCAACAAAATCATAAGGCCAGTAGGCTTTTGTTTCTTCCGACGATTTTAGCTGCAATGAAACGTAACTCTCCCCTCTATCTAAAGTTTCCACCTCGGTAACTTCCCACATCGATGTTCGGGCAAAACCATGCTGAGGCATAGATGAATCGCTTACATGCGGGCCAAACCACGGAAAACATACCGGAATACCTCCACGAATTGCCTTGCCTTTTTCGAAAACGCTATACGGGCTCATCCACAAAACATCGGTGGTTCGCATGGGTCTGAAACGTGTAATTTGTGCGCCATACAAGCAAATATCAGCTTCGGCATATTTATTTGTTATTGTTATAAAAGGCAGATCGCCATCGAGTTCCATAAAACCAATTTCGCCTTCAATCCCAAACTTGTCGTTTAATTCGTCAATATCCATAGTTCAATTAGTTATTTAAAAACAATTCGTGTTATAATTTCATCACCCGCGTTTTCATTTATCCGACGGCAGATCTCCTCGCGCATTAAAAACAATTCGTTTTTTACTACCGACGATGTAATTTCCACATACAATATTCCATTGCGGATATAAATATTCCGGGTATATCGGGCAATGGTTTTCCCGAGCAGGTTCTCCCAGCCCTGAACAATGTCTAACTCTTTCAGCTTTCGCTCCATTCGGTTTTGTTCAATAAACTCTTTTAAAACCTCGCTTAAAGATTGTGTATTGCTTCGTCTCATTGTGCCAGTTCTACTTTTCCGTTTTCAACTTTAAAAATACGATAATCGGCATCCATTTTTTTAATAATGGTATCTAAATGTTCACGATTGGTGTCGGTTAAAAATATCTGACCAAACTGTTCGCCCGCCACAGCAGTAACAATTTGCTCCACCCGGTGCTGATCGAGTTTATCAAAAATATCATCGAGCAGAAGTATAGGATTGATACCTGAGATCTCTTTTATAAACTCAAATTGCGCCAGTTTTAACGCCACCAAATACGTTTTTTTCTGCCCCTGCGACCCCAATTTTTTAATTGGATAATCGCCAATATTCAATATCAAATCGTCCTTGTGAATACCTACCGTGGTGTACTGCACTATCCGGTCTTTTTGCAACGATGACTTAAGTAAAGTTTCAATATCCGAATCATATAAATCCGACTGATGCACCAACTCCACCACTTCGTTTCCTTCCGATATATAATTATAGTAGCGCTGAAAAACGGGAATCAGCTTTTCCACAAAACGTGTCCGCTCCTCGTGAATGCGTGTTCCATACTCCTCCAACTGATCGTTCCAAATGCCCAGCAGTTCTTCGTCGAAATAACGTTCGCTGGCAAATTGTTTTAATAAGTTGTTGCGTTGCGCCAGTGCCCGGTTGTATTTCAACAGATCGTCGAGGTAATATTGGTTGTATTGCGAAATTACACCGTCCATAAACTTACGTCGCTCGTCACTCCCTCCTAAAATCAGGTTCACATCCGACGGGGTAATCATTACCAAAGGCAACAAACCAATATGTTCCTGCAGTTTTTTATAAACTTTGGTATTTCGTTTAAACTGCTTTTTCTGCCCTTTCTGCAAACCACAATTAATGCTTTCTTTCGATTCCATTCGGCTGTAATTCCCGTTCAGCATAAAAAAGTTTTCATCGTGATTGATATTTAGCTGATCGGTGGCATTAAAAAAGCTTTTACAAAACGACAGGTAATAAATAGCATCTAGCATATTTGTTTTGCCGGCACCGTTTTTACCGATAAAACAATTCAGCTTTGGCGAAAAATCGGCTTTAACCTCCAGAATATTTTTAAAATTTACAATTGAAATCTCTTCAATGTGCATTATCTATTTCTTTGTTTTCGTAAGTACAAAACTATATAAAAAGCCTGCACATTTCAGAAATGTTGACAAAAAGCGGTTAATAACAATGTTATGTTGATTATTCTGCAAAATAATAGATGCATTGGTTTAGCTGTTTTGAAAAAAAAGCTATTTTTGCGGCACAATTTTGAAAAAGACAGAAATGGCAAAGAAGAATGTAAAGCAAGAAGATAATTTACAGGAACTTGAAAGTGCGTTAACAAAAACGGAACAGTTTGTTGAAGATAATTCGAAGATTATCAGCTATGTTATTGGTGGAATTATTGTAGTTGTTGCCGCTTATCTTGGTTTCAACCGGTTTTATGTGCAGCCCAAAGAAGACGAAGCAGTATCGCAAATGTTTATGGCCGAAAATTATTTCGAAAAAGATTCGTTTAATCTGGCTATCAATGGCGACGGAAATTACCTTGGATTCCTTGACATTATTGATGACTACGGTATCACAAAATCGGCTAATCGTGCAAAATACTACACTGGTATTTCGTACCTGTACCTTGGTCAGTACGAAGAAGCACTGGATTATTTAAATGATTTTAAAACCGACGATTTGCTTTTGGCTCCTGTAGCTGAAGGTGCAAAAGGTGATGCTTACCTTGAGTTAGGCGAAACCGATAACGCACTTAAACACTACAAAAAAGCTTATGCGTTATCAGATAATGAATTGACAACTCCGGTTTATATGATGAAAGCAGCTAACCTGTTGGAATCTATGGATGAGCTGGAAGATGCACTTGCATTGTACGAAGATATTAAGAATAAATATCCTACATCAACTGAGGGTTCAAGCGCCGATCGTTACATTGCACGCATCAATACAAAATTGAACTAAGAAATACTCAATCGATAGTTAAACCCCTCTTCGGAGGGGTTTTTTGTTTGTATAAACATTACTTTTGCTTTATCAGCATATCAAAAAAAGACAGAATTATGGCAACAAAAGATTTATCAGCATACGATATTAATTCGGTACCATCAGCAGAAAACATGCGTTTTGGCGTTGTAGTAGCCGAATGGAACTGGGAGATTACATCGGCACTTGGAAACGGCGCTGTTGACACACTAAAAAAACACGGAGCCACCGATGAGAATATTTCAGTAAAATATGTTCCCGGAACTTTTGAACTTCCGTTGGGCGGACAATATTTTGCAGAATTGGATAACGTTGATGCTGTAATTTTGCTGGGCTGCGTTATTCAGGGCGACACCCGCCACTTCGATTACATTTGCGAAGGCGTAACTCAAGGAACAAAAGATTTGAACCTGAAATACAACAAACCGTTTATTTTTGGTGTTCTTACTACCAACAACGAACAACAGGCACTTGACCGTGCCGGAGGTAAATTAGGCAACAAAGGCGACGAAGCTGCTGTAACAGCCATTAAAATGGTTGCACTGCAACAATCGTTCAAATAGTTGAAGCTAACTCCCTTCTGCTTCGCTTAAGCGCATAATTCAACTTTATGAAACAAGTTCTGCACATAAAAAATATGGTTTGCAACCGCTGTATAAAAGTGGTGAAAGAAGAACTTGAAAAGCTCGACATTCAGATTGAAGCAATTGAACTTGGGAAAGTTGACATTCCTGAAAGTCTCACCCAGGAACAAACCGAAGAAGTGCGTTCTGTTTTAAACGACAATGGTTTTGAGTTAATCGATGACAAAAAAAGTCAGCTGATCGACCGGATAAAAACCATTATCATCGAAAAGATTCACTACTCGAAAGAAGAAAAAGAGCCGGTAAACTTTTCGGATGTAATTGCATCCGATGTTAGTCACGACTATTCTTACATAAGTAAATTGTTTTCTTCGGTTGAAGGAATTACAATTGAGAAATACATCATCAATCAAAAGATTGAGAAAGTTAAAGAGCTCCTGGTTTACGGAGAACTTACATTGAACGAAATCTCTTACCAACTGGGTTACAGTAGTGTTCAGCACCTTTCCAACCAATTTAAAAAGGTAACCGGATTAACACCTTCGCACTTTAAAAAACTGAAAGAAAACAAGCGGAAACCGCTTGACGAGGTTTAAAATCCCAAAATCTTATAATTCATTTCCAAAATAGTGTAAACAAATTCTCCTGAATCCTGCTTTACTTTGTATTGTAAATTTAATAGAATGCATGCAGAACAATATATAGTAAAGTTTTTAGGCGATTTCGCTACAATTTTAGGAGAAATGGCCCCTTATCTTTTGCTGGGATTTTTCTTTGCCGGACTGTTGTATGCTTTTATTCCCCGCGAAAAAATCGACAAGTATTTTAATGGTTCGCCATTTCGTTCCTCTGTTTATTCATCCTTACTGGGAATTCCGCTGCCCTTATGCTCTTGCGGAGTAATTCCTACCGGAGCAGCTTTGTATAAAAACGGAGCTTCGAAAGGAGGAACAGTTTCGTTTCTGATTTCCACGCCGCAAACCGGAGTCGATTCCATTTTGGCAACGTTTTCGCTTATGGGATTACCTTTCGCCATTATTCGTCCGATTGCCGCTTTAATTACTGGAATCACAGGAGGTTTAATTACAAGCGTAATAACAAAAAACGAATCAGTGCCACAGCAAACTTCGGATACGGTTTCAAAACCCAAAACACTGGGGCAAAAAATAAAAGACGTTTTTCGTTATGGTTTTGTTGAATTCATCCAGGATATCTCAAAATGGCTAATCATCGGTTTGGTTTTAGCGGCCATTATTTCAGCTCTAATACCCAACGATTTCTTTGAACTTTTAAACCTGTCGCCCATATTGCAAATGCTGCTGATTTTGGTTGTTTCCATTCCCTTGTACATTTGTGCAACCGGCTCAATTCCACTGGCAGCCATCCTTATTTTAAAAGGAGTCAGCCCCGGAGCGGCTTTTGTGTTACTTATGGCGGGACCTGCTACCAACGCAGCTACAATTACCATGATCGGTAAAGTTTTAGGAAAAAAAAGCCTTTTCACTTATCTCGTAACAATTATTATTGGCGCCGTGGGATCCGGATTGATCATCGATTACCTGCTGCCCGTGCAGTGGTTTACTGAAATTACTCAACAACATTTGGGTCACGACCACGGAACTCACCTGAATTGGTGGCAAATTGCGTCAGGAGTTCTACTTCTGGGATTGATCATAAACGGCTACATTCAAAAATACAGAGCTTCAAAACAACAAGCAAAAACACAATTAACGTATAATATGATGCAAACAAAAACCATTAAAGTTGAAGGAATGACTTGCAACCATTGCAAGGCAAACGTAGAAAATAACCTGCAAAAACTGGCATTTGTAGATAGTGCAGTAGTAAACCTGGCCGAAAAAACGGTTACTTTGGAAGGCGACGAAATTGATTTAGACAAAGTAAAAGAAACTGTTGAATCGATTGGCTACAAAGCGGTTTAGCCCGAAAGTATGTTAAAGCTTTGTTAAACGGTTGGCTAAGTCGTTTAAACCTTTTAGTTTTGTTGAACGTTTATTTAGTGAAGTTTAAATAATAAATGATTAAAAAACTCAACCATATTATTTTAGCATCTCTGTTGTTGATTTCAACAATGGGATTGGCTGTGAGCAAACATTATTGCCACAGTTCGCTGGTTGATGTTTCTATTTTTGCTGAAGCCGATTCGTGCTGCGACGATGGCGGATGTTGTTCCAACGAAAATCATTTTTACCAGGTGAAAGAGGATTTTTCGGCACCCGTAATTTCTACAATTCCGGTACTGGCTGAAATCGATGTTTTGCATCAGACGCTGCTTGATCCTGATATTCTTATACCCAACGAATTAACTGAAGAATTTGAATTAACAAATGATCCTCCTCCACCAACGGTGATGGAGTTCCTTGCTGAGGAGCAATTATACCTTTTATGATTTTATTATGATAAATTATCTGATCATGACTGCTCATGATCTCGATTTTCTATTGTAATAATCTCATAGCAAAAAAGGTATGCTAAATAAAATCATAAAATTTTTTCTTGAAAATAAGCTGGTTACGATGTTGGTGCTAATCCTTCTCGTAAGTTGGGGAATCATAACATCACCGTTTGGCTGGGACACCAAAGTACTGCCGAAAGATCCGGTGCCGGTTGACGCGATTCCCGACATTGGAGAGAACCAGCAAATTGTATTTACCCAATGGATGGGTCGTTCTCCTCAGGATATAGAGGATCAGATTTCTTATCCTTTAACAACCTATTTACTGGGTATTCCGGGTGTTAAATCCATCCGGAGTTCATCCATTTTCGGATTTTCCAGCATTTACATCATTTTTGATGAAGATGTAGAATTTTACTGGTCGCGTTCGCGGATTCTTGAAAAGTTGAATTCATTGCCTTCGGGACTGTTACCTGATGGCGTTCAACCTGCTCTGGGCCCTGATGCTACGGCGCTCGGACAGGTTTACTGGTACACCATCGAAGGGCGCGATAAAGGCGGGAATCCTACCGGAGGTTGGGATTTGCACGAAATTCGCACGGTGCAGGATTTCTTCGTCAAGTATTCGCTGAATGCGGCTGAAGGAGTTTCCGAAGTGGCTTCCATCGGTGGCTTTGTACAGGAATACCAGATCGATGTAAATCCCGACGCGCTGAAAGCCTACAATATTCCGCTGCATAAAGTAATGCAGGCTGTTCAGAAATCGAACCGTGATGTGGGTGCGAAAACCATTGAAATTAATCAGGCTGAATATCTCGTTCGCGGACTGGGTTACATAAAAAATGTTGAAGACATTGAAAAAGCAGTGGTTGCGGTTCAGGACAATGTACCAATTCGGGTAAAAGATATCGCAGTTGTTAGCCTCGGCCCTTCTACCCGTCGTGGTGCACTTGATAAAGACGGTGCCGAAGTTGTTGGAGGTGTTGTAGTGGCCCGTTATGGTGCCAATCCGTTGCAAGTAATTAACAATGTAAAAGCAAAAATTGCCGATATAGCACCGGGACTGCCGTCCAAGATTCTACCCAACGGAGTGGAGAGTCAGCTTACCATCGTTCCATTTTACGATCGATCAGGATTGATCTATGAAACACTGGGAACGCTGGAAGAAGCACTCTCGCTGGAAGTGCTCATCGTAATCCTTGTGGTTATTATTATGGTTTATAACCTGCGGGCTTCGCTGCTGATATCAAGCTTGCTTCCAATAGCTGTTTTGATGGTATTTATTGCCATGCGCTACTTTGGCGTTGATGCCAATATTGTGGCGCTTTCGGGTATTGCAATTGCCATCGGAACCATGGTCGATTTGGGAGTCATTCTCTCCGAAAACATTATAAAACACACAAAGGAAGCACCTCCCAAACAAAAACTGATTACTACAATCTATAACGGTTCGGCAGAAGTTAGTTCTGCTATCCTGACCGCAGTTTCAACTACAATTGTAAGTTTTATCCCGGTATTTACCATGCAGGCTGCCGAAGGTAAATTATTTATACCGCTTGCCTTCACCAAAACGTTTGCATTAATAGCGGCACTGATTGTTTCGCTGTTTATAATGCCCGCCCTTGCGCACTGGTTTTTCGGAATACGCATTAACAGCAAAGTCATCCGAAAATGGGTAAATATCATCTTAATCCCGCTTGGAATAATTCTGCTGGTGTTTGGACAAACCTGGGGAGGAATGATGATTCTGGCATTTGGACTGGCAGGAACTTTAAAAGATGTTAGAAGACAGAAGACAGAAGACCGAAGTCTGGGAACTGATATTCAGAGCTGGAAAACTCGCTTGCGGAAAGCCTTCTACTTTTTAATAGAATATCTTGAAATAGTTATTGTATTAATCGGCGTTACATGGCTTCTGGCAAAATACTGGCTTCCGCTGGGTCCAACTAAAAGCATGGTAATGAATGTAGTTTTTGTTGCCATTCTGCTAACGATTATCCTGGGAGCCTTTGCATTGCTCGAATATTACTACAAAAAAATATTAACCTGGTGCCTCGATCACAAAGCAGCATTTCTTTCCATACCTACATTTTTGATTATTGTGGGAATAACTGCCTGGATGGGCTTCAATAACCTTTTTGGATTTGTAGCCCGCGGATTCGACAAAGTTGGATGGAACATTCGCACTACTGAAGTTTGGTCCAAACTGGCACATGGATTTCCTGGAATTGGAAAAGAATTTATGCCGTCGCTGGATGAAGGAAGTTTTCTGTTAATGCCTACTTCAATGCCACATTCGGGTGTTGAGTATAACCGGAAAGTTCTGGGCCAACTCGATATGCTGATTTCCAATATTCCTGAAGTGGAATTAACTGTTGGAAAGCTCGGACGCGTTGAATCTGCACTCGACCCGGCACCGATTTCGATGTACGAAAATATAATCAACTACAAACCGGAGTATATTTTAAGCGAAAAGGGACACCGCATGCGGTTTCAGGTGGATAAAGAGGATCGTTTTGTATTGACGAATGGAGAAAAGCTCAGCAACGAAGAGGCATTGCAACGTGGAATTACCGGGGAAGATTTAATAGCGGATGAAAATGGAGACTACTTCCGCAACTGGCGTGAAAAAATTAAATCACCTGACGATATTTGGGATGAGATTGTAAATGCTTCCAAAATTCCGGGCGTTACTTCGGCACCTAAACTGCAACCAATTGAAACCCGGTTGGTGATGTTACAAACCGGTATGCGCGCCCCGATGGGAATTAAGGTCTATGGACCAGATTTAACAACCATCGAAGAATTTGGCCTGCAACTGGAAGACATCCTAAAAACGGTTCCTTCTGTAAAAGCACAGGCTGTTTTTGCCGATCGTATCGTGGGAAAACCTTACTTATTGTTTGATATCGACCGGGATAAAATTTCGCGTTACGGGTTGAATGTGGAAGATGTACAGCAGACCATCGAAACTGCTGTTGGCGGAATGAAAATTACTTCCACGGTGGAAGGTCGCGAGCGCTTCCCGGTGAGGGTGCGCTACCCACGCGAACTGCGTGACGATCCCGAATCGCTTGGAAAAATCCTGATACAAACACCAACCGGGGCACAAATTCCTTTGAGCCAATTGGTACACATAAAATATCAACGAGGTCCGCAGGCCATAAAAAGTGAGGAAACGTTTTTGGTGGGTTATGTTTTGTTCGATAAAAACGACGGATTTTCGGAAGTCACCGTAGTTGATGATGCACGAAAAGTCATTCAGGAACGAATTGATGCCGGAGATCTGCAAGTTCCTGCAGGCGTGAGTTACAAATTTTCGGGAAGTTACGAGAACCAGGTACGTGCCGAAAAACGGCTTTCAATTGTAGTTCCGTTGGTATTGGCCATCGTATTTCTGATTCTTTATTTCCAGTTCAAATCGGTATCCACTTCGCTGATGGTATTCACCGGAATTGCCATGGCTTTCAGTGGTGGATTTATGATGCTCTGGCTTTACGGCCAAAACTGGTTTGTCGATTTTTCAGTTTTCGGAACCAATATTCGTGAACTTTTCCAGATGGGCACCATAAACCTGAGTGTAGCAGTTTGGGTTGGATTCATCGCGCTGTTTGGTATTGCCACCGACGATGGTGTACTTATGGCAACCTATTTAGATCAGAGTTTTAAACGAAATAAAACCGACAATCTGAAAGGAATCCGCGCTGCAGTGGTAGAAGCCGGACAACGAAGAATTAAACCGGCGGTGATGACATCGGCAACGACGATTATTGCCTTGCTGCCGATTTTAACCTCTACCGGACGTGGTGCCGACATTATGATTCCGATGGCCATTCCGGCATTTGGAGGGATGATTTTTGCCGCCGTTACCTATTTTATTGTTCCGGTATTGTATAGCTACCGCGAAGAGCGAAAACTTAAAAAGATACAGTCATGAAGAAGATAATAACATGTATAATACTATTCATTTCAGTAATAGGCGTAACGCAGGCGCAGACACTGGAAAGCTACTTTGAAATTGCAGCCCAAAATAATCCGGGTTTACAGGCCAAATACAAGGATTTTGAGGCTGCGCTGCAAATAGTTCCACAGGTGAGTTCGTTACCCGATCCTACGTTTTCTTTCGGCTATTTCATTTCGCCGGTAGAAACTCGTGTAGGACCGCAACGTGCCAAGTTTTCGCTTAGTCAGATGTTCCCGTGGTTTGGAACGTTGGAGGCCCAGGCTGATGCCGCTTCGTTGATGGCCGATGCTAAATACCAGGCATTTCTCGATGCGCGCAACCGGCTTTACTACAGCGTTTCGGAAGCGTATTATCCGCTGATCGAGTTGAACCGCTTAAAAGCCATTGAACAGGAAAATATCGAAATCCTACAGTCGTATAAGACCATTGCCAACTCAAAATTTAAAAACGGAGTTTCGCCAATGACCGATGTTTTACGGGTAGATATTATGCTGAAAGAGGCACAGACCAATCTCGGAATTCTGAATAAAAAGGAAAAACCATTGCTGGTTAAGTTCAACAACCTGCTCAACAGAGACGAGAACGAAGCAGTAGTTGTTCAGGATTCGCTGCCCATGGAAGGGTTACCTGAAAATTTCAGGAGAGATTCGTTACTGACTAACAACCCGATGCTCGATGCAATCGACCTACAACAGCAGGCAAGCAAAAAGAGTGAACTGGCTGCGCAAAAACAAGGTCTGCCGAAAGTGGGTGTTGGGCTGGATTATGCAATTGTTGGAAAACGCACTGACATGGAAGTGGAGGACAATGGCAAAAATATTTTCATGCCTATGGTTTCTGTTAGCATTCCAATTTTCAGAAAAAAGTACAGAGCAGCTGAAAAAGAAGCGCAATTGATGCAGGAAAAATATTCCTTTCAAAAGGAAGAAACCATCAACTCGCTAACCTCAGGATATGAGTCTGTTTGGTTTCAGATGCAACAGCAAAAAGATTTAATCGATTTGTACAAGGAGCAAATTCTTGAGACCGGACAAACGCTGAACCTCCTGTTTAGCGCTTACGGAAATTCGGGGAAAGACTTTGAGGAAGTTTTACGCATGCAGCAACAACTGCTGAAATACGAAAAAATGAAAGCCACGGCAGAAACGCAATACCAAACCGCTTTGGCAAAACTTAATTACATCACGGCAAAAACATATTAACAATGCATACAAATAGAAAAACAATATTAATAGTGCTGACAACACTGGCAATTGGTTTATTGCTTGGTTGGTTCTTATTTGGTGGTTCAGAGGCAAAAGTTACCGAAGAACATCAGCATGAACACGGTGCTGAAGAAATAGCCGGCGAAACAACCTGGACCTGCTCTATGCACCCGCAAATTCGTCAGCCTGAACCGGGCGACTGCCCTATTTGCGGAATGGATTTAATTCCGCTGGAGGAAGAGCAAAATGGAGAAGTTGATCCGAACGCAGTAAGCATGTCGGCCACTGCCATGCAACTGGCCAATATTAAAACCACCATTGTAGGAGCTGTAGAACCGCTTAAAGTTGTACGACTTAACGGGAAAGTTCAGGAAGATGAACGATTGATTTTTTCACAATCGTCGCATATTCCGGGCAGGATTGAAGATTTGCTGGTGAATTTTACCGGCGATTACGTTCAGAAAGGCCAGGTAATTGCGTCGGTTTATTCGCCTGATTTGGTTACTGCGCAGGAAGAATTGTTTGAAGCACAGAAGATTAAAGATTCTCAACCTCAGCTTTTCGAGGCTGCCAAAGCGAAACTAAAAAACTGGAAGCTGACCGACGAGCAGATCAGTCAAATTTTATCTTCAGGAACAGCGCAGCAAACATTCGATGTTCGGGCTGAAGTTTCGGGTTATGTAACGCAGAAAAAAGTGAATACCGGCGATTATGTGCGCAGGGGGCAAGCGATATACGAGATTGCCGATCTTTCAAAAGTATGGATTCTTTTTGATGTATATGAATCGGACTTGACCTGGATTAACAAAGGCGATAAAGTAAGTTATACGATCGAATCGCTACCGGGCGAAACATTTGAAGGAACGATTGATTACCTCGATCCGGTTATCAATCCGAAAACAAGAGTGGCTAAAGCGCGTGTTGTTCAATCGAACAAAGGTTTAAAGCTAAAACCTGAAATGTTTGTATCGGGAAAAGTGGAGGCAAAATTGCCACAAACCGATGCGCTTGTAGTACCGAAAACAGCTGTTATGTGGACGGGGGTACGTTCGGTTGTTTACGTAAAATCGGAAACCGGTCAGGGTGTATATTTTAACATGCGTGAAGTGGATCTGGGTCCGGCTCTTGGCGAAAGTTACGTGGTTGAAAACGGTGTTCAGCAAGGCGAAGAAATTGCTGTTAACGGCACATTCAGTATTGATGCGGCAGCACAGCTGGCCGGCAAAGCAAGCATGATGAGCCTTTCAAACAAAAACATTGAGCAGGAACACACCATGTTTAAAGTGGGTGGAGAATGCGAAATGTGCAAAGACCGTATTGAAGCAGCAGCATTATCGGTTTCAGGTGTTGTTTCTGCTGAATGGGATGCAGAAACCAAAGAGTTGCATTTGAATTACGAAGATGGTCTTTCACTCGAAAAAGTTCATCATGCCATTGCAGAAGTGGGGCACGATACTGAACTGGAAAAAGCGCCCGATAGCGTTTATGAAGAACTCCCGGAGTGTTGTCTTTACGACCGTTTTGAATACCAGAATTCAGCGAAAAAAGAAACGGCCAAAGCAGAACATGTAATGATAAAAGTTCGTGGAAATTGCGGAATGTGCAAAGATAGAATTGAGGAAGCAAGCTTATCGGTTGCAGGAGTAGAGTCTGCGAATTGGGATAGTGAAACCGAAACCCTGCATCTGAATTTTGATGCATCGAAAACATCATCCGATGAAGTTCAGAAAGCAATTGCAGCGGTTGGTCATGATACAGAAAAATACAAAGCACCCGACGCTATTTACGAGGCCTTGCCGGAGTGCTGTTTATATCGATAAAATTAATTACTAATCATTTAAAAAAATTACACGATGAAAACAAAAGTTTTGAGTTTAGTAGCCCTTTTTGTGATGGGTGCATTTACCGTTTTTGCAGGAAATAAAACGGAAAAAATTAAAGTTTACGGCAACTGTGGCATGTGCGAAACCCGCATCGAAAAAGCGGTAAAAGCAGTTGATGGAGTTTCGAAAGCAGATTGGGACAAAAAAACTAAAATGCTGGAAGTAACTTTCGACGATGCCAAAACAAACATTCACAAAGTACATATGGCCGTTGCAGCTGTTGGTCACGATACCGAAATGCACAAAGCAAAAGACGAGGTTTACGACAAACTTCCGGGCTGCTGCAAATACGACCGTGCAAAAGAAGCTAAAACAGAAAAGGGTCACGAAGGACATATGCATTAATTCCTATTGAAAAAAAGGAGGGGTCCATTGATAAATGAGCCCCTTTTTTTTGTGGCCTGACTTCGCAGCATGTAGTAAAATTTCTACAATCAAATATCAACTATTTAGCGATAGGTCTCGTAAACAAAGCGCTAAGCAAACCTGTTAGAAATGGCATGGTTTTACAGCATTTAAAGCAACACTTTAAAATATTATAAGATGAAGTACTATATTGAAACAACACTGGAAACTGACTTTGACTCAGCAGTAGAAAAAGTAAAAGAAGAACTTAAAAAAGAAGGATTTGGAGTACTGTCGGAGATCGATATTCACGATAAGCTAAAAGAAAAACTGGATGTCGATTTCAAAAAGTACAAAATACTTGGTGCCTGCAATCCTCCAAAAGCTTTTGAAGCACTTAAAGCTGAAGATCATATCGGTTTGATGCTTCCGTGTAACGTTGTTGTGCAGGAATCCTCACATTCCAACAAAATCAATGTCTCCGCTATCGATCCGCTTGCTTCGATGATGGCTGTTAACAACGCCGCCATCGAACCAATTGCTCACGAAATAAAAGACAAACTAACACATGTCATCCGTCAATTGTAGTTTTGTAAAAATGAATCAAAAGCACCCTTTCTGCAACTTTTTACTATTTTTGCTTTAGTCGGATAAGTACTGATCGATTAAAGCTTGAAAAAAACTATAAACCATATCGGAAGTTTTTTACTGATTATTGCAGGAGCAATTATCCTGTCGCATGCTTTTATTCCCCATCATTTGCACAATGGCGAGGCAGTATTCGAGACATTTGATTGTAAGTGTATTCATCACCATCATGAAACAGCTGTTCAAACGGCAAGTTGTACACACGATCATTCAGAAAGTGAATCAACTGACTGTGTACTTCACAACCTGCTGGTGCTTCCGGGGAAACAAATCAGGGCCGACCAGCCATTGATTATCACCACACTACACGACTCCAACAGCTCGTTTCTGATTACCGGCCTGTTTAATACCGATCTCAGTATAAGCGAAAACAACTGGCACTATCACATCGAAGGAACCATTCCCCTCCCCACAAACATTTATACTTCCACAAAAGGGCTTCGCGCGCCTCCTGTAGTTTAATTTTTCCACCCCAACACATCTCCGATTCAATTGAATCGGAATACATTCTATTACTTGGAAAATTAAATAGCATTAAAAATGAAACGAGCATGAAAAAATTTTCGCACTTACGCGAATTATTAAAATCATGCGAGTTCCATCTTATTCCATAGAAAACAAATAATTTTAATAAGATGAAATTGAAATATTTATGGGTGGTAACAATCGCTTTTCTGTTGTTTTCGTGCCATCAAAACTCAATCCATAATAGCGAAGCTGAACATGATCATGAACATGAAGCTGAAGCGACCGAAAGCGAACACGAACACGAGAAAATCCAGTACACCGTTTACAGCAAAGATTTTGAGTTGTTTGCGGAAGCTGATGCCATGATAGCTGGCGAACATGCTGATATCCTGGCACATTTTACTTTTCTCAATAATTTCAAACCACTTGAAGCGGGAAAAATAACCGCAAAACTTGTCGTAAATGGCAAAACGATAAGCCAAACGCAAAATGAACCGCCTCGCAAAGGTATTTACAACTTCGAACTTGAGCCTACCACGGCGGGTGAAGGCAAATTGTATTTTGAAATTGAAACCGGTGGTGAAGAGTTTGAGGTAATCGTCCCGGATGTAGACGTTTTTGCCAACGACAAAGAACTACACAGCCATCACGATCACGGAGATGAGCCGTCAGCAGTAAATGCTACCGTATTCACAAAAGAACAGTCGTGGAAGATTGATTTTGCCACTGCTTTGCCACAAGTGCAAGTGTTTGGGCCTGCAATAAAAACAGTAGCCAAAATTGAACCTGCACGCGGTGAAGAAGAGATTATCGTTGCAAAAGCTTCGGGATTGGTATGGTTCTCCAACAACAATTTGGTTGAAGGAAAACAAGTTGCCAATGGCGAAAAAATGTTTACAATTTCTTCCAGTGAAATGGCAGAAAACAACTTTGCCGTTCAACTGGCTGAAGCCAAAAGCAATTACGAAACCAGCAAAGCCAATTACGAGCGTAAGTCAGAGCTGGTGAAAGATCGTCTGGTATCGGAACAGGAATTACTGAACGCAAAAAATACCTACGAAACAAGCAAAGCTGTTTACGAGAATTTGTCGAAAAACTTCAACGAATCCGGCCAAATAGTAAAAAGCAAAATGAGTGGTTTTGTAAAACAGATTTTTGTGAGCAATGGGCAGTATGTGGCTGCCGGTCAGCCGCTGATAAGCGTCAGTCAAAACAATAAGTTGTTGCTTACTGCGCAGGTGCAACAGAAATACCTTTCATTGTTGCCATCGATAAATACAGCCAACGTCACTACCATACACGACAAAAAAACATACACGTTGGATGAGTTAAACGGAAAGATCCTTTCTTATGGAAAATCGGCTAGCGATGATTCGTACCTGTTTCCGGTAAGTCTTGAAATTGGAAATCATGCGGGTTTTGCACCGGGAACTTTTGTTGAAGTATTTCTGAAAACAATGACCAATTCAAAAGCGATTACCGTTCCGAACAGTGCTTTGTTGGAAGAACAAGGGATTTACTATGTTTTCGTTCAGCAAACACCCGAAATGTTTGAAAAACGCGAGATAAAAATCGGTGGAAAGGATGGTTTACACACCGAAGTAATTTCCGGATTAACGGCCGATGAGCGAATTGTAACTATAGGTGCGACGCAGGTAAAATTGGCGAAATCAACCGGAGCTTTGGATCCGCATGCCGGACATGTTCACTAAAAGACAATCACTATGATTAACAATATTATAAAGTTCTCGCTGAACAATAAATACCTGATTATTTTGTGCTCGGTGGTTCTGGTGGTGTTCGGCGTATACACGGCAAAAAACATGGATATTGATGTGTTTCCCGACCTTACGGCGCCTACCGTAATTGTAATGACTGATGCACACGGAATGGCTCCCGAAGAGGTTGAGCGACTGGTTACCTACCCCATTGAAACAGCAGTAAACGGAGCAATGGGTGTTCGTCGCGTGCGTTCATCTTCAGGACTCGGCTTTTCATTTGTATGGGTCGATTTCGATTGGGGCACCGACGTTTACAAAGCACGCCAGGTAGTGAGTGAAAAACTAATTACCGTGCAGGAAGCCATGCCCGAGAATGTAGGTGAACCAATTCTGGCGCCACAATCGAGCGTTATGGGTGAAATATTTTTCATGAGCCTTCAAGCCGATTCTACCGACCTGATGACATTACGTTCAATCGCCGAATGGGATATCCAGCCCGTGATTTTGGCAACAGGCGGAGTTTCACAGGTAACTATTATTGGTGGCGACTACAAACAGTACCAGGTGCTGGCCGATCCGCTTAAAATGAATTTTTACAGTGTTTCCATCAACGAGCTGGCCGATGCCTGCCGCGAAATGAGCCAGAATTCAACAGGTAAAATCGTGCGCGAGCATGGCAACGAATATGTTGTGCGCGGAGTGGCCCGTACCTCAAATCCCGAAGAACTGGGAAATACTTTTGTAAAAACAATAAACGGGAAACCGATTCGGATAAACGATGTTGCCGAAGTAAAAATTGGCAGCGCCGTTAAAATGGGCTACGCTTCGCACAATGCTAAAAAGTCGATTATTATTTCGGTTTCGAAACAACCCAATACCAATACACTGGACGTTACCGAAAACATCGAGCAAAAGCTGGAAGCAATGAAAGCTATGCTACCACCCGATGTAACGATAAATACTAAAATTTTCCGTCAGGCGGATTTTATCGAAACCTCAGTTAACAACGTACAACGCGCACTATTGGAAGGTGCAGTATTGGTTATCGTTATCCTGTTTTTGTTCTTGGGAAGTTTCAGAACAACAGTGATTTCACTGCTTGCTATTCCGCTTTCTTTACTCGGGTCGGTAATTGTACTGAACCTGCTTGGGCTTAACATCAACACCATGAGTTTGGGAGGAATGACGATTGCCATCGGTTCATTGGTTGACGATGCCATTATCGATGTGGAGAACGTATACAAACGTCTCCGGCAGAATTTCCTGTTACCAAAAAACAAACGGCAAAGTTCTTTCATTGTGGTTTACGAGGCATCAAAAGAAATCAGGGCTTCTATTTTGAATGCAACTTTAATTATTATTGTTGCTTTTATGCCGCTCTTTTTCCTTTCGGGAATGGAAGGCCGCATGCTAAAACCACTCGGAATTGCTTACATCGTTTCCTTGTTTATGTCGCTTATTGTTGCCATGACATTAACGCCACTACTTTCGAAAATGATGTTGTCGGGCGACAACTATTTATCACGGAAATCAAAAGAAAGCTGGCTGGCACGAAATCTCACTGTTGGTTACGAACGTTCGTTGATTTGGGTGCTCAACCACAAAAAAATAGTGATATTCCCGATTCTTGGTTTGTTTGTGGTTTCATTGTTTATTTTCTCGGGTTTTGGGCGCAGTTTCTTACCCGAATTTAACGAAGGAGCCTTAACATTATCGGTTATTACACAACCAGGTACATCTCTGGAAGAAAGCGACAAACTGGGTACACTCGTTGAAACCGAAATGCTATCTATTCCTGAAGTTAGCAGCACTGCCCGACGAACCGGACGTGGCGAACTGGACACGCACTCGCAAAGTACCAATAGCGCCGAAATTGACGTGAATTTTGCACTCGACAACCGCGAACTTGAGACATTTTTACAAGATGTTCGGAGCAAACTTTTGGGAATTCCGGGAATTGCATTTACCGTTGGGCAACCTTTGGGGCATCGCATCGACCACATGCTTTCGGGAACCCGCGCCAATATTGCCATTAAATTGTTTGGCTCCGATTTAAACCGCATGTTCCAAATGGGTAATGATATTAAAGCACACATTGTTGATATCAATGGTCTGGTAGACGTGAACGTTGAACAGCAGGTTGAAATTCCACAGATTCAGATCCGCCCAAATCGCGACATGCTGGCCTTCTACGGCATTCCTATTCACGAATTCAACGAGTTTGTGGATATAGCACTTGGCGGAGAAAAAATGGCTGACATTTACGAAGGGCAACAAACATACGATTTGCTGCTTCGTTACAAAACCGAGTACACCGACCAGATGGAAGGCATAAAAAATGCACTGATCGATACTTACGATGGGAAAAAAGTACCACTTAACCAGGTAGCAGAAATTGTTTCGGCCAGCGGACCAAATTCCATCAGTCGCGAAAATGTAAAACGTAAACTGGTAATTTCCGCCAACGTTGCAGGTCGCGATTTGCACGGTGTAGTGGAAGAGATCAAACAAAGTGTAAACGAAAATATTGACTTACCGGAAGGTTATCGTGTTGAATATGGCGGACAGTTTGAAAGTGAGGAAAAAGCTTCGCGTATGTTGCTGCTCACTTCTATTGCCGCACTTTTTGTCATCTTCCTGCTTTTATTCCAGGAATTCAAAAACTTTAAATTGGCAGGGATTATTTTATTGAATTTGCCACTGGCACTGATCGGTGGAATTTTTGCCATCATGCTTACTTCCGGAATGCTGAGTATTCCTGCAATTATTGGTTTTATCACACTTTTTGGTATCGCTACACGAAACGGGATTCTTTTGGTATCGCGTTATCAAAGTCTGGAACAAGAGGGCGAAAAGCTTTACGAAACGCTGGTACACGGCTCGAAAGACCGTTTATTACCCATTTTAATGACGGCACTAACAGCCGCATTGGCACTGATTCCTCTGGCAATGAATGGCGACTTACCGGGTAACGAAATCCAAAGCCCGATGGCACAGGTAATTTTAGGAGGTTTGCTCACATCAACCATTCTGAATATTTATGTAGTGCCCATCGTTTACTATGCGTTAAGCAAAAATGGAAACATGAAAAAGGATGCGAAATGAAACAATTAATATTCACAATTATATCAATTCTGGCATTAAATCAATTGTTATCGGCGCAAAATAGCATCGAAACATTGCTGACTGAGATTGAACAGAACAACACCACCCTTTCGGCAATCAGAAAGACTGTTGACGCAGAAAAAATGGGCAATAAAACAGGTATTCAACTGCAAAACCCTGAAGTGGAATTTCATTATTTGTGGGGCGATCCATCAGCTATTGGCAACCGCACGGATATCAGCGTTCAGCAGTCGTTTGATTTTCCATCGGCTTATGCCTACCGCAACCAGATTGCGGACATGAAAAATGAGCAGGCTGAACTGGAGTACAAAAAGCAAAAAATGGATATTTTCCTTCAGGTGCGACTGATTTGTGCAGAACTCACCTATCAGAATGCGCTGCAGGCGGAATACCAAAAACGACAGGAAAATGCCAGCCAGATCGCAAAGTCGGTTGAAACAAAGCTCAATGCAGGCGAAGCCAATATTCTGGATAGAAACAAAGCAAAGGTGACGCTTTTGAGCACGGAAGCTGAACTTCGCCACATTGAAATTCAGCGACAAACACTACTGCAACAGTTGGCAACATTAAACGGTGGAAATGCTGTTGATTTTAGCACAACAACTTTTCAAACTGTTCCTATCGATAATGATTTTGAGCAGTGGGTAGCACAAGCTGCGGTGAATAATCCAGTGCTGGCCTGGTTAGAACAGGAAATTGCAATTTCTGACAAAAATACACAATTGCAGAAAGCGCAAAGTCTGCCCAAACTAAATGCAGGTTATATGAGCGAAAAAGTAGTTGGAGAACATTTTCAGGGTGTTTCGGTGGGCGTTTCAATACCATTGTTTGAGAATAAAAACACGGTGAAATATGCGCAGTTAAAACATGAAGCGGCGCAACATCGTGAGACGGATGCAAAGCTGCGTTTTTACAACGAGATGAAAACGTTACATGCCAAAACCATCGCAATACAGCAAAACATTGCACAGTTTCGGGAGCAGTTATCGTTGCAAAACGATCTTGACTTGTTGCGTAAAGCGCTGGATAAAGGCTCAATTTCGTTAACCGAGTATCTATTTGAGCTGACTGTGTATTACAACAGCCTCGAGAAATTGCTCGATATGGAAAAAGAATTTAGTATTACCAAAGCACAATTGCTGATATACAGCTAAACATAGCGTCAATATACTTTTTTATAAGGATGTCATCTCTGTAAAAAGATGACATCCTATTTCCAATTCTGTACACAAATTGGAACTTCTCTCCTACTTCTACACCCTTACAAATTCCAACCAATTCCAGTTAACATTGAAATAATGTTCACAATTGCTATGTAACTCAACCCCTAAATCATTTTTATCGCTTCATAGAATTAATTTATCAATTCACAGTAACTATAAGAATCATAATACGTTACTACACTTAGTTTTTACATAAATATTGGAATGCTAATAGTCGCACAAATCAACAACCTAAAGTCGTAATAGATTTCAAAAATGAGTCATCAATTATTTATATATCTATTTATATAGATATTTAGATTCTATAACATATATTTGCGTCGAAAAAAGAATCAAAAACGATTACAAATATGTCAACACAAAAATTCAATTACCTACTATTATTGCTGTTATTAACGCCGGCAATATTAATAGCACAACCAAGACCATTAAGTTTGAGCGAGGCCCTTACCCTTGCCGAAGAAAACAACCTTAATGTAAAAAGTGCCGAAGCCCGTGTGGAAGCCGCACGTGCCCGTTACCGAATGACAAACTCTGTTTTTTTACCGGGAGTTGAAGCGAGTCACACTGGAATGTCAACCAACGACCCGTTAAATTCCTTTGGTTTTAAACTAAAACAGGAGATTGTTACACAAGAAGATTTTAATCCTGATCTGTTAAATGATCCGGGGAGTATCGAGAATTTCCAAACAAAAATCGAGTTGCAGCAACCATTGCTGAACCTTGATGGAATTTACGCCCGCAAGGCAGCCAAAAATCAATTGGATGCAATGTCGTTTCAGAATAACAGGGTTAAACTCAATATTAAATACGAAGTGAAGAAAGCTTACTACATGTTAGAGCTGGCCGAGTCATCGGTTGAGGTTTTAGAAAAATCAGTAGCTGTAGCAGAAGAAGCTTTACGATTAACAAAAAACAATGCCGAGCAGGGATTTGCAAAAGAAGCTGATGTACTGGAAGCCTCTGTTCGTGTTGAAGAACGAAAAAACCAATTATTGGAAGCGCAAAACCAACGACAAACAGCCAACGACTTTTTGGCTTACTTGTTAGGCATGGAATTCAGCGAAATTATAGAAACTACTGATTCACTTATCCAACCGCCAATGCAGGTTATTATCGACCGGAATTCAGTAAATCTTGAAAGCCGTTCGGATATGCTGGCTTATCAAAAACAAATTGAAGCCGGTGAAAATATGGTTAAATCGAATAAGATGAAATTTGTTCCCCGTCTGAATGCTTTCGGAGCATTTGAATGGAATGATGAATCGTTGTTTGGAACTTCAGCTAATAATTACATGGTTGGAGCTTCATTAAGTTGGAGTTTATTCAGTGGTTACAAAAATGCAGGTGCCATTCAACATGCTACCGCACAATTAGATGAAGCACGAATTAACTACGAAGATTACCTGTCACAGAGCCAGATAGAGATCAATCGTGCAACACGGAAAATGGAACTGAATTATAACCGTATCCAATCGAGCAAACTTGCGAAAGATCAAGCTCAGGAGTCTTTGCGTATCCGGACAAACCGTTTTGAACAAGGACTGGAAAAAACTGCCGACTTGCTGATGTCAGAAGCCCTCACTTCGCAAAAAGAATTAGAATACATTCAATCAATTTATAATTACAAGCAAGCCATATTTGAAATGGAATTGCTTATCGAACAAGATATTAACGAATAAACGCCATATTTAAAATGAAAACACTCGTACAAAAATCAGTACTCATAATTGCAATTTCAATATTATCTGTAATTGCAATCTCATGTGGTAACAAAGAGAAAGAACACGCCACGGTATCACAAGAAAAAGTAGCGGCACAAACTGCTGTTGCAAAATTGGCTGATTACCCGGTAGTACATAGTTTTTCGGGCAAATTAGAGGCCGACAAACAAAGTAATTTAAGTACCCGAATTATGGGGCAGATTCAGCGTATTTACGTTAAACCCGGTCAGAAAGTAAACCAGGGCGACCTGTTGATCCAGATCAGAAACCAGGATATTCTGGCTAAAAAAGCACAGGTTGAAGCAAGCAAAGTTGAAGCAACTACCGCTTTTGAGAGTGCTGAAAAAGACCTGAAACGTTACGAAGTACTTTACACACAAAATAGTGTATCGGACAAAGAAATGGACGACATGCGTACCCGTTATGACATGGCTAAAGCACGTTTGGCTGCCGTTGAGCAAATGGAAAACGAGGTGGAAGAAAACATGCGTTATGCATCTATTCGTGCACCATACAGCGGAGTTATTACAACCAAATTTGTACAGGAAGGCGACATGGCCAATCCGGGAATGCCTTTGTTAAGTATGGAAAGCCCGTCGCAGTGGAAAGTTATTGCACGTATTCCTGAATCCGACATCGCAAAAGTTCAATTGAACGATGCAGTTAAAGTAAAATTCACTGCAGCAAATGCTGAATTGGAAGGAAAAATTATAGAGATAAATCCATCAACAACAAATACCGGCAACCAATACATGGCAAAGGTTTTGGTTACTGTTCCTGAAAACTGTACTGTTAAATTATACAGTGGAATGTATGCCGGGGTATTGTTCGAATACGGAACACAAAAACGTATCCTCGTTTCAGAATCAGCCCTGATCCACCGTGGTCAGCTGGTTGGAATTTATGCTGTTGGTCAAACGGGAAATGCCCTGCTGCGCTGGGTTAAAACCGGTAAAACATTTGGCGACAAAGTTGAGATCATATCCGGTTTATCGGATGGAGAACAATATGTTGTGAAGTCTGACAGCAAACTTTTTGACGGAGCACTAATTGCTAACAACTAAGAGAAAAGAAAAATGAAAACAGGATTTGCCGGCGGAATAGCCAGACAGTTTATAAACTCAAAATTAACGCCGCTGTTGATGATTGCTTTTATGGCAATCGGTATCTACAGCTCGTACCTGACTCCCCGCGAGGAGGAACCGCAAATTGACGTACCAATTGCCGATATCCTCTTTAGTTATCCGGGAGCCAGCCCAAAAGAAATTGAATCCCGCGTAATGCAACCGCTCGAAAAAGTGGTAGCCAATATCCCGGGAGTTGAATACGTTTACTCTACCTCAATGCCGGGTCAGGCCATGCTTATCGTTCAGTTTTACGTTGGCGAAGACATCGAACGTTCGTTGGTAAAAATGTACAACGAAATTATGAAGCACATGGACCAGATGCCGCACGGAACAAGTTTGCCTTTGGTAAAAACACGTTCTATCGACGATGTGCCGGTGTTGGGACTAACTTTCTGGAGCGAAAATTACGACGACTATCAGTTGAAACGAATTGCCCAGGAAGTAAATAACGAAATTGAACAGGTTACTGATGTATCAGAAACAAAAGTAATTGGAGGCCGCTCGCGTCAGATCCGCGTGGTATTGAACAACGGAGCAATGGCCCGCTACAATGTTGATGCATTGAGTATTGCTCAGAAAATACAAACTGCAAACCAACAATTTAACACAGGTGCTTTTAACAAGAATGATGTGGAATATCTGGTTGAAGCCGGTGAATTTCTGCAAACATCGGATGATGTTTCCAACCTGGTTGTTGGTATCCACAATGGGAGCCCCGTTTATTTGAAACAGGTTGCCGAAATTCTTGACGGTCCCGAAGAACCTATTCAGTATGTGAATTTTGGTTACGGATCGATGGACGAAAAGAAAGGCGACTTTGCGGGCGAATATCCTGCGGTTACCATTTCGGTAGCAAAACGTCGTGGAGCCGATGCCATGAAAGTTGCTGACCAGATTCTGGAAAAAATCAGTCACCTTGAAAAAGACCTGATTCCCGCAGATGTTCATGTTGATGTTACCCGTAACTACGGCGAAACAGCATCGCACAAAGTATCAGAACTGTTGATGCACCTTGCAGGAGCAATTATTGCAGTAACTTTTGTAGTTATGCTTGCCATGGGGTGGCGTGGCGGACTGGTTGTGTTCCTGTCCGTACCAATCACATTCGCGCTGACAATGTTCAGCTACTATTTCCTCGATTACACCTTGAACCGGATTACACTTTTCGCGCTGGTTTTTGTAACGGGTATTGTAGTGGACGACTCGATCATTATTGCCGAGAATATGCACCGGCACTTTAAAATGAAAAAATTACCGTTCATCCAGGCAGCTTTACGCTCGATCGATGAAGTGGGTAACCCAACAATTCTGGCAACATTTACAGTAATTGCGGCAGTGCTGCCAATGGTTTTCGTTTCAGGTTTGATGGGACCTTACATGAGCCCTATGCCAATTGGAGCGTCTATTGCAATGATCTTTTCACTGTTGGTAGCATTGACTATTACTCCATATTTGGCATTCCGTTTATTGAAAGTTGTTGACAAAAACGACAAAGTTAAAAAGGCGTTCAAACTGGAAAATTCGCCGATTTACAAGATCTACTATAAAACGATGAAACCGATGTTGGAGTCACCGTGGAAACGCTGGACTTTTATAGGTACCATCACCTTTTTCTTACTGGCATCGATGACACTGGTTTATTTTAAAATGGTAGCTGTTAAAATGCTTCCATTCGATAATAAAAATGAATTCCAGGTAATTATTGACATGCCCGAAGGAACAACGTTGGAGCGCACTGCAGCCGTTACAAAAGAACTGGCAGCCTACATTGCACAACAAGAGGAAGTGATAAATTACCAGTCGTACGTAGGAACTGCTTCGCCAATGAACTTTAACGGGTTGGTTCGTCACTACGATTTACGCAGAGGTTCGAATGTAGCCGATATTCAGGTAAACCTTACCGACAAAACAGAGCGTAAAGCACAAAGTCACGACATTGCAAAAGCGATGCGTCCGGGTATTCAACAGCTAGCTAAAAAATTCAATGCTAACGCAAAAGTTGTTGAGGTTCCACCAGGACCGCCTGTACTTTCAACATTGGTTGCTGAAATTTATGGACCGGATTACGACGAACAGATTGAAGTGGCCCGCCAGGTAAAAGACTTGTTTGCCGAAACTGCCGACGTTGTAGATATCGACTGGCATATGGAAGACGACCAGGTAGAATACAAATTCAACGTTTTGAAAGAAAAAGCCGCTTTAGCTGGTGTTTCAACACAGCAGGTAGTAAATAGTGTTGCCATGGCACTTGGCGGCCAGGAAGTAACACAACTTTATGCCGAAAAAGAACATGAGCAGGTTGGCATTCAGCTGCGTTTTTCTGAAAATGAACGTTCGAGTATTGAAGACCTGAAAAAAATAAACATCATGAGCATGACCGGCCAGAAAGTGGCACTTGGTGATGTGGTTGAAATTAAAGAAGAACTTCAGGATAAAAGTATTTATCGTAAAAACCAGAAGCGCGTAGTTTATGTAACAGCTGATATTGCGGGGAAATTGGAAAGTCCGGTTTACGGCATTCTGGATATGAGTAATAATCTGGATAAAATCCAACTACCTGAAGGTTATATACTGAACGAAGAGTTTACACAACAACCATTTGTACAGGATAATTACAGCCTGAAATGGGACGGCGAGTGGCAAATTACCTACGAAGTATTCCGCGATTTGGGAGCTGCATTTGCAGTGGTTCTGCTGGTAATCTACATGCTTATTATCGGATGGTTCCAAAACTTTACGGTTCCGTTTGTAATGATGGTTGCCATTCCACTTTCGTTGGTTGGTATTCTAATCGGTCACTGGTTAATGGGAGCTTTCTTTACAGCAACTTCAATGATTGGGTTGATTGCGCTGGCGGGAATTATGGTACGAAACTCCATACTGCTCATCGACTTTATAAATCTCCGGCTTAAAGACGGAGCGCCGCTAAAGGACGCGGTAATTGAGGCCGGAGCAGTGCGAACAACTCCTATCCTGCTTACTGCCGGAACTGTTGTAATTGGTGCCGTGGTAATTTTATTCGACCCTATTTTCCAGGGATTGGCTATTTCTCTTATGGGTGGAACAATTGCATCTACATTCTTAACACTGGTTATTGTTCCGCTGATTTATTACATGACTGAGAAGAAAAAATACCCGGTTAAAGAGGCTCCGGTTGTTGAAGCTCCGGAAACTGAAAATAAATTAACTAACGAGGAGGAAAATTAAAATGATGAAACGAGCATTAAAACTGCCTTCTATAAAATCGTATAATTCGACATCATGCGAGTTCCGTGAGTTACCAATAAAAATTAAAACTATAAACGAATGAAATTTGTAATTATTCAAAGCGCCGAAGCTTACCATCATGAGCTGGAGCAGATCTTTCGCGATATTAAGATAAATTCTTACAGCGAGTTACCGGTTGACGGTTTTATGGAGAGTGCCGATGGAAATTCAGACATTTCCAACTGGTTTGGATCATCAAAAAATCCGTACCGTTATTTCATTTCATTTACTTTTCTTGAAGAAGACAAGGCAAATGAACTCCTCGCCCGAATAAAATCATTCAATGAAGAAGTCGAAGGAGTAAGCCCTATTAGTGCATTTATTTCAGCGATAGAGAGATTTGTATAAGAGATTAAAATAGATATGATAATTAAAAACAATATATAATGAAGGAAAGAATAATACGCGCAGTTGCAGGAGTTTTTGTGTTGACTAGCATTCTATTGGCCATATTCGTTAATATTTACTGGCTTGGTCTGGCAGGTTTTGTTGGATTGAATTTGTTTCAATCAGCAATTACGAAATTTTGCCCATTGGAATTTTTCCTTGAAAAGGCCGGAGTAGAATAGCTCTGTAACAAAAAGCGTTAATTAAAAGGTTGTCTGGTACAGACAACCTTTTTTATTTGTAACAATTACTTGGTTTATCTCATGTATTTCTCATAACTTTAATCGCAAACAAACACTTTTAAAAATTATAAAATGACAAACGACACAAACAAAAAGGTAGCCGAAAGTTTATGGAAGCTCATTATCGTTCGTGGTATTATATTGCTCGTAATTGGATTGATATTGCTCTTGTTTCCACAAGCCACTTTAACCACACTTCTTTTTATACTTGGAATATATTGGCTGATTGATGGTTTTGTTACGCTCTATAATACTTATAAACAACGAAATATACGCAAAAACTGGTGGTGGGGTCTAATTACAGGAGGTCTTGGTGTTATTGCCGGTATTATTGTGGTTGCGAAACCTTTTTCCAGTTCAGTATTAACAACTTCGTTTTTAATGTGGTTTTTGGGAGTCGTAGCTCTGATAAACGGCATTAGCAATGTTATCACCGGCATCCGAATAAAAAAATATCAAACCGGAGAACGTTCAATGATTTGGGGAGGAATCTTTTCAATTGTTCTCGGTATTATTCTAATTTCTTCGCCCTATACATCAGCTTTGGTGATAGTTAAAGTTATGGGATCGTTTGCCATATTTGCGGGTATAATAACATTACTTTTGGGAAACAGAGTTAAAAAGAAAACACAAGAGATAGACGAAAATTAAGAATCGTACTATTCAAATATAAAAAATGCAGAATTAGTTTTTTGGGATAATTCTGCATTTTTTATCTCTTTTTTTTATTAAACCACCCCTGCTTTTAATAAACATTTGTTCGTTTTGTTCTTGTTTATTTAATCAATTATATCTATTTTTGTAAAGAACATAAGTTAATTAAATAAATGAAAACGATTATTACTTCTTCCGGAGATAATGTAGATTCTAAATTTGATATGCGATTTGGGCGTGCCGGATGGTTTTGCGTTTACGACAAAGAAACTCACACAACAAATTTTATCGAAAACAGCTTTAAAAATTCAAACGGAGGAGCTGGTACAAAATCTTCGGAAATGGCTGCAGAACTGGGTGCAGAACAAATCATTTCAGGTCATTTCGGTCCAAAAGCCAAAGATATGCTTGAGAAATTCGACATTCAGATGATTGAATTACAGGACGAAAACTTGAATGTAAGTGATGTAATATTAAAAATTGAAAACAATTAGAAACAATTAAAACGATGCCAGGATTAGACAAAACCGGACCAATGGGACAAGGAGCCCAAACCGGAAGAAAACAGGGAAGATGCAGTACTGCATTGAGTGAAGAACAATTTGCCAACTTTGGAAGACGCGGTGGAGGCAGAGGGTTTAGAAAAAGGAACCTCGCAAGCGACGACAATTTACAAACAGGTTGGGGACGAGGAAAAGGAAGAGAACGTGGTCGAGGATTTGGCCGTTTAGAAAACTAATAATACCAATTAAGTATGAGTAAGAAAATTGCTGTTCCTGTTGATGAAAACGGGATACTTGACGGACATTTCGGACATTGTAAATATTTTGCACTGCTTGATGTCAAAGAGACAACAATTACAAATGAAGAACGGGTAACTCCCCCACCTCACGAACCGGGAGTTTTACCAAAGTGGTTGGCAGAAAAAGGCGTTACCGACGTATTAGCCGGAGGTATGGGCCATAAAGCTATCCAAATATTCAACTATAACGATGTAAATGTTTTTGTTGGTGCACCTCAATTATCCGCAGCCGAGTTAGTACAGGGATATCTAAAAAAAACGATTGAGTTTACGGCCAATTACTGTGATCATTAACAAAGTTTGTACAGTACATTGTCTGCTTACAAAATATAATATAACACGCGCAATAGATAGAGCGCTTTTCTGAGTTTATTTCATAGTCACTCAGAGTTAGCTACTAAATCGGTATTCCCCGGAGCAACACTCCGGGGAATTTTTTAAATACAGTTAAACATGCAAATTGCCATTGCCAGCGGTAAGGGAGGAACCGGTAAAACCACGGTGTCGGTAAACCTGTACTACTTTTTATCTAAAAAATATAATAACAGCGTGCAATTAATCGATTGCGATGTTGAAGAGCCCAACGACATGCTTTTCTTCCCTGAGGCTAAAAAGGAAACTGATAAAGAGGTTTATTCCATCGTTCCCAAAATTGATAACGAAAAATGTACCTATTGCAAAAAATGTGTTGAATGGTGCGAATTCAATGCGATAAGTATTGTTGAGAAACTGAAATTTACTGAAGTAAATTACGAACTTTGCCACTCTTGTGGTGCATGTTTCGAGGCATGCACATTCAATGCACTAAAACATATACAAAAACCTTTGGGTCGTATTTCTGAATACCAAAATACATTCGGAGCCGGAATTACAGAAGGTCGTCTTGAGATCGGTTCTGCCATGCAAACAGCATTGATTAAAAAAGTAAAAAAACAAGCTGATTCAAAACAACAAATAACATTACTTGATGCACCTCCGGGAACGAGTTGCCCGGTTGTAGAGGCTGTAGCAACTGCTAACTACGTAATTCTGGTTACCGAGCCCACTCCTTTCGGGTTACACGATTTAAAAATTACGGTTGAATTACTTAATGAATTGGAAAAACCGTTTGGTGTGATTGTTAATAAAGCCGGATTAGGGAATGATGCTGTGTATCAATTTTTGAAAGAAAACAAGATTAAGTTATTGGGCAAAATACCATTTTCGAAAACCTACGCGGCCAATTATTCACGAGGCGATTTGTTTGAAAATATTCCGGCCGACGTAGAAGATGTTTATAATTCTGTAATCGCGGAACTGGCAACAATTTTAAACTGAGATGAAAGAAATAACAATATTAAGCGGAAAAGGAGGTGCAGGAAAAACCAGTGTTGCTGCAGCACTGGCATCGTTAGCGCCAAACACCGTATTTTGCGACAACGATGTTGACGCTGCGGATCTGCATTTAATTTTGAAACCTAAAATAACTGAAAAGCACAGGTTTGATAGCGGTTCGTTGGCATTTATCAATCAGGAATTGTGTACAAACTGTGGAACCTGTCTGGAGGCTTGCCGTTTTGAATCAATTTTCACTAACCAAGAAGGGTTCCCAGAGGTAAATTCATTCCAATGCGAAGGTTGCCGTTTATGCGAACGACTTTGTCCTTCTTATGCGATACAAATAAGTAAAAACCTGAATAATGAATGGTATGTTTCCAATACTCGTTTTGGAAAAATGGTACATGCTAAAATGGGGCCAGGAGAAGAAAACTCAGGCAAACTGGTTACCCGAATTCGTGAAAGAGCAAAAGAAATTGCATTAGAAAATAAAGCGCAATTCATAATTAATGATGGCCCTCCCGGAATTGGTTGCACGGCCATTTCTTCTATCACCGGAACAAATGCGATACTACTAATTATTGAACCAACCGTTTCTGGATTACATGATGCAAAACGACTTGTGAAACTCGTCAACTCATTTGAGATTCCACTTTTTGCAATTATCAACAAATACGATATAAATGGTGAATTCACAGCAATCGTAGAGAACTACTTACATGAAAATCGGATTCCCCTTATTGGCAAAATTCCTTTTTCTGAGTTGTTCGTTGAATCCATGTTACACGAAAAATCGTTGGTTGAATATGCGCCGGATCATCCAATTAGTTTAAATTTAAAAACCATTTGGGGAAAAATTACCAACGATTAGATTCAGAGACATGTTATCAATTTACATTTTAACAGACAACACCGCCGGCGGACAATTCCTTGCAGAGCACGGTCTCTCCTACCTTGTTGAGATTGACAACGAAAAAATATTGTTGGATACAGGTCATTCTGATGTGTTTTTGAAAAATGCTGAAAGGCTGAATATCGACATTGAAAATGAAGTAAAAACAGTTGTTTTAAGTCATGGACACTGGGATCACGGAAACGGCTTAAAATTTTTGAGTAACAAAACATTGATTACGCATCCCGCCAGTTTTGTCAAACGCTACCGAAAAGCTGATCACACAACTGTTGGTTTAAAATTAACACGTGAAACTATTGACGAACAATTTAACCTGCAGGAAAGCCAATCGCCCATACAACTAACAAAAAACCTTTTCTTCCTCGGAGAAATTCCCAGAAATAACAGTTTTGAAAACCAGTCAACCAGTTTCGAATTTGCAGATGGTTCTGATGATTTTATACCCGATGATTCAGCTTTGGCAGCCATTATTGATAACGAACTGGTTATAATTACCGGCTGCTCGCATTCCGGCATTTGTAACATTTGTGAACACGCTAAAAAAGTTACGGGAGTAAATAAAATAAAAGCTGTAATTGGAGGTTTTCACCTTAAAAGGCAAGACCAACAAACTTTAAAAACAGTAGAATATTTCAAGCAAAATAAGATTGCGAAGCTTTTGCCGTCGCACTGCACAACTCTTCCGGCACTGGCATTATTTCATTCAACATTTAAAACAGAGCAGGTAAAAACGGGTATGGAATTTCGCTTTCAATAAGCCTGTTGAAATACAATTTCACTTATTCCTGCAACATCCTTATTTGTTGGATCAACATAAATACGAATAGTCATTCTGCGGTCACGAACTCGTACCACTTTTTCCGAAGTCCATTTCAACTCGCCCGGAGCCAGTTCATAAGTAGCAGCTTCGATTCCCTCAAATTCTATCTTTTGCCACGATGCTTCTTCAACATCTCCCACTTGTGCACGCACCCGATAAACACCGTTTCGTACATTTATTTCATAATCGTAGTAGTTATCTGGATTCCGACATTCAGCGGCACTATTTTCAAACAAGGTCTTTTTTAAACGGGCATTCCCAACTTCGCCCTTGTTACAAAACATTACCTTCTCCGTAGAATTCCACTTGCCCAAATTCCATCCCATTCCTGAATACTCCTCAAATGACATAATGTTTTTCTGATTACCATTATGAACAGGTTTACGTGCAAATTCAATCTTCCCCCGGGTGAATGTTTTCGAGAAATTGAACGTATTTTTAAAATATAACTCGTAGAGTTGCGGAAAGAAATTAACACAGTTGGCAAACCTGTTTTCGTATGTTGGAATCGTATCACTGTTTACCACTGCCAATTTTAAATAGCCCCAGTTTTCATCTCCCCAGATAGTTCCCAAAAGCTCTCCGTGTCGTACTTCCTGCCCTTCTCTAACCTCAACATTATTTTGATATAAATGATCGTATATGTAATAAACCGATGGATTTGAATTGCTTTGTAAAAGCACACAGGCTTCCTTTTTTTGGTATTCTTCCTTTTTATTTTCAATCCAAATAACGGTGCTGTTTTCCATGGCAACCAGCCAGTGCTTCTGAATTCCCCGGGCATCGGTTAAAGCAATCCCAATTCCCTCATTTGTATTCAGCTTTTCACTACTGTTTTCACAACTTTGTCCCATATACGAAAACATGAAGTTGTCTTCATTCATGCTCCAGTTAAATCCATCGTTATAACTTACCGGGAAACTAAAACTTTCAGGCGATAACAAAGAATTCTTGCTATCAGACAAACATATCAATGCATCCTTTTTTAAAAGTCCGTGTATGTTTTTATTTGGACTAAGCTTCTTTACATTTTTATTATCGGCTACAAATATTCGGATACCGTCCAGGCCATATGGCAAACTGCGTCTGCTTACTTTTACTTCAATCGTATCAGTATCAAAAATTAAAGTATTATAATGATTTTCAATATCGAGCAACACCCCGGCCTTGTCCATAAACCAAACCGTATCGCCGATATTCATATTATAGTAATGTGTATTTCCCCAACTAAAATCGGGTTTAGTATTTTTTTGTGCATTTCCGGTAAAACACAAAAAATAAAGGAATAGTATGGCAAGCTGTTGTTTCAAATTTTTTCTGTTATCTAAAGTTTACCTTAACTCGTTTAACAATGCGATGAGAGCTACGTTTTATGTTCTGTTTTAGATCGTGTTTTCTATTTACTCATCACATTTTCACGAAATACAAGTATAACAAAACTATTAATATTCACGTTGTAAAGAAAAAAATTGAACAACAAAGCAACCAGTTATACTAAATTTTAGTCTATAATTTATGTAAAACTAAGTTTAATCAGTTTTTAATAAAATTTTAAGCTATTCTATATTTAACAATTATTCGTTTTTGTAATTTTGATAGCGTTCAGAAACATTTAAAAGAATGAATAAACCACTACTTGTTGCTCTAATTTTAATTCTTGCCGTTTTGCAGAGCACTGCGCAATCGGTCGGACTTGTGCTCAGCGGTGGAGGAGCCAAAGGTATGGCACACATTGGAGTAATTAGGGTATTGGAGGAAAACGACATTCCAATCGACTATATTTCAGGAACTTCAATAGGTGCAATTGTTGGCGGACTTTATGCTGCCGGTTATTCGGCCGACGAAATGGAGGAACTTTTTAAATCGGATGACTTCTATTTTTGGTCGACTGGCAAAATACAGCGCGAATACCGTTACTACTTTAAAAGACAGGAAGAAGACCCAACCTGGGTGCAATTACGCGTTACCAAAAAGGATGAGAAGGTAAAAATTCTGCCTCCAACGAATATTATTCCAGGAGAACAAATGGATTTTGCCTTTATGGAACTTACTGCAGCAACCAGCGCAGCATGCAATTACGACTTTAACCAGTTAATGGTACCCTATTTTTGTATTGCGGCCGATGTGAACAATAGCAAGCCATTGGTTTTACGAAACGGCGACCTGGGTAATGCTATGCGGGCATCAATGACTGTTCCTCTTTATTTTAAACCTATTGAAATTGACGGAAAGCTTCTGTTTGATGGAGGTCTGCTGAATAATTTCCCAACCGATTTCATGAAAGAGATTTTTAATCCGGATATTATTATCGGACATAAAGTTGCTGATGACGTTAAAGCTGCCGATGCTGATGACGTAATGCAACAAATCTCGAATATGGTAATGCGCCCAACCAATTTTGAAATAAAACCATCAGACGGAATATTACTTGAAACAAAATTTGATGATGTTGGCTTACTCGATTTTAATAAAATTGAAACGGTACTTGCCCGTGGAGAACAAACAACTCTGGCAAAAATTGACAGTATTAAACAACTGATTGATCGTCGTGTACCGCAGGAAACAGTTCAGGAAAAAAGAAACAGCTTTAATGCCAAAAAACCGGATCTTAATTTCCAAAACATTCAGGTTGAGGGCGTTACAGACCCAATGCAACGTCAATTCATTATACAGAGCATTAAGCACAAAAATGATATTGTTCCGTTATCTACACTAAAAACTGAATATTTTAAATTGGTTGCCGACGAACAACTGAAGTCAATACAACCAATTACACGATACAATTCCAAAACTGGCCTTTTTGATTTGCATTTAAAAGTTGAACCTGAAAAACGACTGGATTTGAGCATCGGAGGTAACATTTCTACCAAACCCATAAACCAGGGATTTGCAGCTATAAATTTCAGGACGTACAACAGCAGGGCTTATTCACTACATTCAAACATATATTTTGGTCGTTTTTACAGTTCATTTAAACTGGGAGGAAGGATCGACTACCCGACCTCATTACCCTTTTATCTTGAATCGTATTTAACGTTTAACCGTTGGGATTATTTTTCATCAAGCACCGAGTTAATTTTTGAGGATGTACGTTCTCCATATATTATTAAAGATGAAACCAATTTCAGGGTTGAAACCGGATTCCCGCTGGGATTGCATAGTAAATTATACGCGGGCACAGCGTATTCATCTGCCAGTAACGATTTTTATCAGACCGAAGAAACAGAAGAAGGAGGTACACCTAATAATTCAAGTTTTAATGCTTTTGTTTCTAAAATTGCATTCGAGAATAATTCATTAAACTATAAACAATATGCAACAGAAGGTGCTCACCGAGGTATTGATGCAAGATTTGTTGCAGGTGAAGAAAAATACACACCAGGGACTATTGGTTCAGCATCCTCGACTATTTCAACCAATCACAATTATTTTCAGGTACATGCCCACTCGCTGCGATATTATTCATTAGGGAAAAAAGTTGTTCTGGGTACCCACCTCGAAACATTTTTAAGTAACAAAGAATTGTTTCAAACATACCGGTCTTCAAAACTATCGGCACAGGGATTCACTCCAACACCTCACAGTAAATCATTATTTATCAACGAGTTTCACTCAAGTAAATATTTGGCAGGTGGTTTAAAAGCCATATTCAATTTTTCGCCCGACGTACATTTACGTGTTGAAGGTTATGGATTTTTCCCTATTTATGAAGAACTGGAACAAGCTGACCTGTCGGCTGTTGAAAGTGATAATTTTATCGACAATTATTATATCCAGGGACTTGCAGCGTTGGTTTATCAAACTGGTATCGGCCCTGTAAGTCTATCATTTAACTATTATGAAAAGAGTAACACAAATCTTTATGTAACGCTTAATTTCGGATATATTCTATTCAACAAAAGAGGTTTATAATTCAGATTTTTATTTACGAATTTGATTTGACATATCTACAGGAAGTTCAAATGATAATTCAACCACGCCACAAAACTCACCATTTTGGAACCATGGCTTTTGAGTGATTACTTTTTTTAGGCCATTTTTTTCGCTTGTGTAGGTATTTTCAATGGGATTTTTCAACATTTCCCTGAGTTTGGTTTTAGAAGGCTCCGGATGGCAATCCAAAAGATTCGTTCCCAACAGATTACTGCCACCATATTTTTGAAACTGATTAATCGAAAAGTCGTTCATGTAAACAATTGTTCCTTCTCTGTTGCAAACAGTAATCGCACCACTGAATTCATCCATCCAGTTCACATTCATCCCCTTTACAATCATTTCTTTTTATAACATTTTACCCATTCTACTTCAAAATTTGTCGATCCGCCGGTTAATGGTTCCACTACCAAACTTGAAGCATTTAATAGCAAGGCATCATTTAACTCATTATTTGAAAGTTGCAACACTTCCAGCTCATTAATCTTCCAGGTAAAATTGGCTCCCGATTTTTCAATTGTAAAAATATAATCTCCCTTTTTCAGGTTATTAATTTCCAGGCCTTCCGATCCAATCTTTCCATTTCCATTCATAGTGTAAATACCAAGCATATTTTTAGCGCCCATTTCAACAAGGTTCACACGCGGAACATTGTTTTCGGCCGAGAGATAAAATGAACTGGCCACTTGTTTTACCGGATTGAATTTGATTTTAGCTTCCACAATTCCGTCATCCAGTTTAAAATTCTCTCCGGAACATATCATCCCAGATGTGTAATCAAAATCAGTGGGAACAAAACCGGCTGGCATTTGCCAAACCATTCCTTGTTTCGTTTCCTTTTTAACTTGTATACTAAGCTTATTCCCCGTTTGGATATTGGCGCCGTTGGTAAAAATACTTAAGTCTCCTGGCATAGCATAACTTTGTCCTAAGGTCTTCGAAGCAGTTGATGAACTAACTATCCATTTTTTTTCATCAAGCTTTTTATCCGTAAATGAATCTTCAAAAACGACATCCCAGTTTTTGAAAAAGTCGAAATCTGCGGAATCTTTATATTTGAAGTACCTTACAAACTCAGGATTCTTTTTGTCGCTTTCGTATTGCTTATACTTTTTATAATCTTCCGTTTTTTCCCAGCGTTTTTTGTCTTCCAACCAGGCTTTTTGCTTTTTATATTCCTCCGATTCAATTATTTCTTTTAATTCGTTATAGCGTTTCAAATCGAACGACTCCTTTACATCAAGGTAGTTTTTGTACAACTTCGATTTTTCATATTTTAAGACAAAAGTTACCACTGTGTCGGACGAAAGTTTCTTATATTCAGTAAATTTTTTGTAAGCTTCACTCTTTTCAAATTTCTTTTTGTCTTTTAAGTAAGCCACTTTCTTTTTAAAATCGTCAGAGTTTACCAGTTCCTTCAGCTCTTTATATCGCGTTAAATTATGGCTGCCGGTAATTTCATGATAAAGTTTTAGTTTCTTCGATTTTTCAAACCTGAAATAGTTTTTTACTGCCTGATCTTTGCTGAGTGCTTTAAATTCTTTTCGCTTCTCTTTGTCATTTTCAGCTGTTGTTTTCAGCTCGTTGTATCGTTTAAATTTGTCCGAGTTTTCAAAAGCTTTATGGTTTTTCAATTTCTCCGATCCATCTAGCTCTTTAAAAGTTTTTATTCCAGCAGACTTATCAAGTTTTTTAAATTCACTCAGGTGTTTTTCTTCGGACGATCCTTTAAAAGTCCGGCTTTTCACTTCCCGTTTATCCTTCTCGAAATCTCCTTCTTTTACATAGTGTTCCAGGGCATAATAATCAGCCAGTTTCTGCGATTCTTTATCTTTTTGGTAACGCACCAAATCCGACGAACCTTCTGCTTTAAAGTAGTTTTTAATGCGTGCTGATTTTTGTAATCGCTGAAACTCCTTTAATTGCTTTTCTTCCTCACTTCCCTTAAAACTCAGGTTTTCAGTTTCCTGTTTTTTAGTTTTAAAATCGGCAGATTGTACATATGCTTCCAATTCTAAAAATCCTTTCAGTTCTTCCGAACTTTCAGTTTTCAGAAATGCGGCATAATCGTCGGCCAATTGCTTTCTCTTTTTTTCGATTACATCAACAGATTTGATCTTGCCGGTGAGCTGAAGTGAAAAAATTTTAAATGACATCTGGTTCCTATTAGATTTGTATTTCTACCAAAAATAAAAATTTAAAGTGTTTTTTAATATCAAATCCCAGAATTTAAAGCTATTGCTTCATTTTTAGCAATTCTGTTTAACATATATAATGTTTTTAACAAAAAAACAGCATAAAGACAAAAGCTTTGCGCTTAGATGTTTATATGTTTTCCTTGTCATCATTGGTGTTCCATATAAATTTAAATAGATTTGATCGCTTTATAAATACGACTTATGATCAAACATTCGGAACTGATATTAAATGATGATGGTAGTATTTTCCATCTACACCTAAGGCCTGAAAATATTGGCAGGCAAATTATTCTTGTGGGCGATCCGGCGCGGGTTGATACCATAGCCGGTTTTTTTGATGAAGTTGTGTTTACTGTTCAGAACCGCGAGTTTAAAACAATTACAGGATTTTACAAGGGAAATAAGCTATCGGTGATTTCAACGGGAATTGGAACCGACAATATTGATATTGTAATGAATGAGCTGGATGCTCTTGTAAATATTGATTTGGAAACCCGAACCGTAAAAACGGAAACAGAATCGCTTAATATTGTTCGTATCGGCACCTCGGGAGGTTTACAAAGAGATCTGCCGGTTAATTCATTTGTCGTTTCTGAAAAATCGATTGGTTTCGATGGCTTGCTAAACTATTATGCCAACCGCGAACAGTTTTGCGATATGGATTTTGAAATGGCTTTCAGGAAACATACAAATTGGAGTAATTCGCTGGCGGCGCCCTACACGGTTGATGCAGGGAAAGTTCTTTTAGATAAGTTTTCCGACGACAAATTTAAAAAGGGCGTAACAATATCAGCTCCGGGATTTTATGCACCACAGGGCCGCGAATTAAGGTTACCCCTGGCCTTTCCGGAACTAAACGAACTTGTTGAAACATTTTCGCACAACAATTTGCGAATTACCAACTTCGAAATGGAAAGCTCGGCAATTTACGGCTTGTCAAAAATGCTCGGGCACAACGCTTTAACGGTATGTTTAATTATTGCGAACCGCGTTACCCTTACCGCGAATGAAAACTACCGCGACGAAATGAAGAAACTTATTAAAGAAGTACTCGATAACTTAAGCTCTTAATCTATGGAACAACGAAGACTTGATGCCCTAATCAATCTCCTCGACGACCCCGATAATACTGTTTTTGAAATGGTTGAACAAGAACTGCTTAAAGAAGATGAGCAGATTATTCCTGTTTTGGAAAAAAAATGGGAACAAAGTTTTGATGAAAACAGTCAGAACCGAATTGAAAACATTATTCAAAGTCTTCAGTTCAAAAAAACATATGCAGGATTAAAGAACTGGATTGGACAAAAACAAGGGACTCAGGATTTGTTCGAGGGATTTTGTGCAGTTGACAAGTTTCAATACCCCGATCTGAATCCCCTAAACCTTACCTTAAAGTTAGAAAACTTAAGAAAATCAATTTGGCTTGAATTAAATAACTCATTAACGCTACTTGAAAAAACAACCATTCTAAACCATTTTATTTTCAACCTGAATGGTTATTCCATAAACTTGAGCAACCCTGATTCGCCACAAAATTGTTTTTTAAATCAAATTTTTGAAACAAAACGCGGCAATCCCATCTCAATGAGTCTCTTTTATACCATTATTGCAAGGGCAATTGAGTTACCAGCCTACCTGGTTGATTTTCCAAAAAATCCGCTGGTAGCAATTGTTGATGCAGAACTGGCCAAGAAAGTACACGGATCAACGCGAGATACGGAAGTGTTGTTCTACATCAATCCTTCGAACAAAGGCGCAATAACCAGCCGAAAAGAAATTGATTACCATTTAAAAAGAAACGACTATTCTCCGTTTGAGAAATATGCAGAACCGAAAACTGATTCTCTGTTTATTAAACGCTTACTGGAATCGATGCTGGAAGCGTACAATGCGGCAGCTTACACTGAAAAAGAGCGAAAGATAAAAGACTTACTTGATTTGTTTAGGGCATAAAAAAACTTCGACCGTTTGGTCGAAGTTTTTTTTATCATGTACCTTTTCAGGTTTTACTTTGCATAACTTACTGCTCGTGTTTCTCGGATTACCGTAATCTTAATCTGTCCCGGATAAGTCATTTCATCCTGGATACGTTTTGAGATATCGTAAGAAAGTTGTTCGGTTTCCTGATCGTTCATTTTCTCTGAACCAACAATTACGCGCAACTCTCTACCGGCCTGAATAGCATAAGTTTTCATAACTCCAGGATATGAAAGCGCTAAGTCTTCCAGGTCTTTCAATCGTTTAATATACGATTCTACCACTTCGCGACGGGCACCCGGACGAGCACCTGAAATGGCATCGCATACCTGAACGATAGGCGCCATTAATGTTTGCATTTCCACCTCATCGTGGTGTGCACCAATGGCGTTGCAAATATCCGGTTTCTCCTTGTATTTTTCAGCCAGCTTCATACCCAGCACTGCGTGTGGCAATTCCGGCTCGTCATCAGGCACTTTACCAATATCGTGTAACAATCCTGCACGTTTTGCTTTCTTCGGATTCAGTCCCAACTCCGAGGCCATTGTAGCACAAAGGTTGGCAACCTCACGCGAGTGTTGCAACAAATTCTGTCCGTATGATGAACGGTATTTCATTTTACCTACCAGTCGGATCAATTCAGGGTGTAAACCATGAATCCCTAAATCAATGGCAGTACGTTTACCGGTTTCAATTACTTCTTCTTCAATCTGCTTTTTAACTTTCTGCACCACCTCTTCAATTCGTGCCGGGTGAATACGACCGTCGGTCACCAACTGGTGCAGCGCTAAACGTGCAATTTCCCTGCGAACCGGATCGAATGCCGAAAGTACGATAGCTTCAGGGGTATCGTCAACAACGATCTCAACACCGGTTGCAGCTTCAAGTGCACGGATATTTCGTCCTTCACGACCAATAATACGACCTTTAATCTCGTCGCTTTCAATGTGGAAAATCGTTACGGCATTTTCAATAGCTGTTTCAGTAGCCACACGTTGAATGGATTTTACCACAATTTTCTTAGCCTCTTTATTGGCCGTTTGTTTGGCTTCTTCCATTATCTCGTTAATGTAAGCAACAGCTTCAGTTTTGGCTTCTTCCTGTAAGGATTCTACCAACTGTTCTTTTGCATCGTCGGCCGACAGTCCTGAAATTTGTTCCAGCTTTTCAAGGTGTTGTCTGTGCACTTTATCAAGCTCTTCACTTTTGTGCTCAACACGCTGAAGTTGTGTATTCAAATTCTCGCGGATAGCTTCAACTTCCCGGCGAGTAGTTTCAAAATCTTTAGTTTTTCTATTCAGCTCTTCACGACGCTGATTTAATGTTGATTCTCGCTGTTTGTACCTGTTTTCTTCCTTTGCCAGGTGCGAATTCTTTTCGTTAATGTACTTCTCATGTTCCGATTTCAACTGCAGGAACTTTTCTTTTGCCTGTAGTATTTTATCCTTTTTAATTACTTCGGCTTCGGACTTGCCTTCACCGATAATCCGATTCTTTTTCGCCTTCAGGGCTTTATCCCACACCAGATATGCCAAAGCACCTCCAACTACAAACCCAGCGGCTATTCCTATTATTAATTCCATATTTCAAATAATTAGTTACTAAAAAACCCGTAATAAACCTTGTTCTCGCTTGAACAGGCCTAATACGGGCTTTGATTGGTATCTTATCTGGACACTATTTCTGCTCCTTTTCTTTTAAAAAATCAGAAATATCATCCGTTATATCCTTTATCTCATCGATGAACTGAGAGTAATCGCGGCGTTGCTGTTCCTCGGTATATCTTAATGCTACCTGAAACGCTGTCATCGCCATAATATCCTGATTGTCATTATCCTGAAACATCTTTCTAAAACCCGAAATTGTTTCTTCAACAATCTTTGCAGCTTTTCTGTATCTCTCCTCTTCATCTCGATTGATGTTTAGCGGGTAAACCCTCCCATCAATCTTAATATGTATTCTAAAGTCTTTATCTTTCAAAACATTACTTATTTAGTAATGCGATACATCTGTCAATTTCCCGTATCAAAAAATCTATTTTCTGTTTAGCCTCACCATTTTCATCCTTTCCGGATAAAATATGACTGGCTATTTTCAGTTGCTCGTTCGTCCGACCTAAATCGATCTTTTCCTGCTCTAATAAATCTATTTGCGCTTTCAGGTTTTCAACCTCATTCATCAGCATTTTTTTCTCCTGTTCAACTGCATTATATTTTTCAAACAGGCGCTGCGTATTTCGCTTTAAATCATTTAGTAGCAAGTGATCCTCTTCGGTCATTTTAGCTGCATTTCGCGAACAAAGTTAACTTTTTTTCCTTATTGTAAAAGCAAATAAAATTGATTGCACTGATTTTATGCTAACAATACAATGTTAATCAACAATTGCCAAATGATTTATTTCTGATTAAAGCAGGTCTAAAAAATTGTTTTTGTTACTATGCCGAAAAAGTGTGATGACCCAGAATTTAATTAAATTTGGTCCCTCCAATTAAACAACAATGAAAACATTTTTACTACATATCCTTCTGGCATTTTCATTCTTTTGCACAGCCCAGCAACGTTACTACTCCGATCCGATGAAGATTCCGCTTCTTTTAAGTGGCAGTTTTGCTGAGTTAAGAAGCAATCATTTTCACTCCGGAATTGATATAAAAACCCAGGGAGTTACAGGCCTACCCGTTTACGCGGTTGCTGATGGTTATATTTCGCGCATTGCCGTGTCGCCAACCGGCTACGGAAAGGCTTTATATATTAATCACCCCAACGGAACAACCAGTGTTTACGGCCATTTAAACAAGTTTAGCCCGGAAGTGGAAAAGTATGTAAAAGATAAACAATACGAAAAAAAATCGTTTAGAGTTGACTTGCAGATTCCGTCTTTCCTGTTTCCGGTAAAGCAAGATGAAGAAATAGCAAAAAGTGGGAATACCGGTAGTTCTGGTGGCCCGCATCTACATTTTGAGATAAGAGATACACCAACTGAAGAACCACTAAATCCATTACTCTTTGGATTCCCGGTTACGGACAATATTCAACCAAAAGTATTTTCTGTTCTTCTTGTACCGCTTACAAAAAATTCATTTGTTGAAGATTCACCGACAGCAAAAAGTTATCCGGTGGTGTTTTACGACGGACAATATCATCTAAAAAATAATCCCACAATTCCTGTTTGGGGCGAAATTGGAATAGCAATTCAAACCAACGATTACTTTGATGGAACCTATAACAAATGTGGCATTAATCTGCTTCGAATGTCCGTAAACGATGAAGAACAATTTACATTCACACTCAACCGGTTTTCGTTTAGCGACACCCGCTATTTAAATAGTCACATTGTATACAGCGAGTTAAAAGCAGCAAAACGCCGCTACATAAAAACCTGGCTCGAATCCGGAAATAAGCTGCCAATTTATACACACAACGGCACTGAAGGACGAATTTCGCCAAAAAACAATGAAACAGAAAAAGTTCAGATAGAGTTGCAGGACAGCTACAAAAATATGTCGTTGCTTAGCTTCTCAATTATTGGGAAAGAGAAGAAACCGGATACTGATTCGGTGCCGGCTACAATACATTTTGCTTTTAACAAAACGAATAGTTACAGGAACGATTCGGTCAGTTTAAACATACCAAACGGCGCTCTCTACACTGATTTTGAATTTGAATACCGAACAGAACCTGCTTCAGATAAATTTTTTACCGACTATCACTTTTTTCACAACAATACAGTGCCGCTACATAAAAATGCGCGCTTTGCTTTACGTGTTGACAGTTTACCCGAACAACTGCAATCGAAAGTTATAATGGCTTATGTGCATCCGATAACGGGCGAATACACTGCTGCAGGAGGAAGTTACAAAGATGGCTGGGTATCCACAGAATCGCGTAACCTTGGCGTTTATGCAGTAACTGTTGACACAATTCCTCCGGAAATAATACCTTTGAGTATTGCAGAAAACAAGTTAACTGAATCGAGCCGAATACGTTTCAAAATAAAAGACGACTTCGCAGGAATAAAATCGATAGAAGGTTTACTTGATGGTAAATGGGCATTGTTTGAATACGATCCGAAAACAGCAACAATAACACACTATTTCGATAAAGATAGGTTTGAGCTTGGCAAAAACCACACCTTTAAATTAACAATTACAGATTATCGAAATAACAATTCGGTGTATGAAGCCCGCTTTTGGAAGTAGGTTCAAAACCACTTGAAAGGAAAGAAAAAATGATAAGTTCTGTAAAAAGTAAAGAAACGATAAAGGCCATTGGAATGATGTCAGGAACTTCACTTGATGGTCTGGACATTGCCGCTGTTGAATTTACTGAACACGATAAAAAGTGGTCGTACAAATTACACGAAGCGACTACTATTTCATATAATTCCAAATGGAAAAACCAGCTTGAATCAGCGCATAAACTGTCGGGAATTGACCTTACAGCGCTAAACGCAGAATACGGGACTTACCTGGGCGAACAAGCCGCAGTTTTCATTCAGGAATCAAAATTCGCTGCAGACATCATTGCTTCTCATGGTCACACCGTTTTTCATCAACCCGAAAACGGATTTACCTTGCAAACAGGTAGCGGGGCACATCTTGCTGCTATAACCAATTGCCTTACTGTTTGTGATTTCCGAACCGGGGATGTTGCCATGGGAGGACAAGGAGCACCACTAGTTCCTATCGGTGACCGCTTGCTTTTTTCCGAATTTGATTACTGTCTTAATCTGGGCGGGTTTGCTAACATTTCGTACGAAGAAAATGGAACAAGACTAGCTTTTGACAATTGCCCGGTAAATATTGTTTTGAATCCACTGGCTGAAAACTTTGGAAAGCCATTCGATAAAAACGGAGAATTGGGCCGGCAAGGAAAAGTTAATCCTAATCTACTCAAAAAACTGAACGCACTCTCCTACTACCAAAAACAAGCGCCAAAATCATTAGGTCGCGAATGGATAGAATCTGAATTTCTTCCATTATTAAATGACTTCAACATTAACGAATACGATAAAATGCGTACCATTTACGAACATATCGCTATTCAAATAACGAAAGACTTATCGGGAAATGGAAAAATGCTGGTTACAGGTGGCGGGGCGTTTAACTCCTTTTTAATCGAAAGAATGCAGGCTTTAACTTCAACACAGATTATTTTACCGGACGCTGACCTGATCAATTTCAAAGAAGCTATTGTTTTTGCATTTATGGGAGTTCTTCGACTGAAAGAACAAATTAACTGCCTGGCATCGGTTACCGGCGCACGAAAAGACAGTTGCGGTGGAGTGATATTTTTGCCATAAATAAGGCTGCATCGCTTTCCATACATATTCTACAACAGGGTTGATCATTAGCAGACAAAAATCATTCTCTCGTATTTTCATTCCGTCTAACTTGCTCTCAAACTTAAAACTTTGAACATGAACTCAGATCCTGCAAAAAGAATTTTTGATATTCAGCAATTTGGCGAATTTGGTGGCGTAAATCCATCAATAACCGATTCATCAACCTACACGTTTTTGGAAGGCGAAACCATGGAAGAAACTTTTCTCGGCCACATGGAAGGCTGTTTTTTGTATTCGCGTCACTGGAATCCAAGTAATAAATACCTCGCCGATGCACTTGCTGCGATGGAAAGTACCGAGTCGGCATGGATAACATCATCGGGAATGGCTGCTATTACTTGCTCTATTTTACAACTTTGCAAGGCAGGCGACCACATAATTACAAGTGTAACTACTTACGGTGGAACTTTTGCTTTTTTGAAAAACTGGTTGCCAAAATACAACATCGAGGTGTCGTTTGTTGACATCACGAATCTCCAGCAGGTAAAAGATGCCATGCAGCCCAATACAAAAGTAATTTATACCGAAACAGTTACCAATCCACTGCTCCAGGTTTCTGATGTTCCGGAGTTGGCAAAAATTGCACACGAACACGGTGCAAAATTAATGGTGGACAATACATTCACACCAATGATTTTTTCACCAGCTGAATTAGGCGCCGACTTTGTGGTGTACAGCATGACTAAGTTTATAAACGGCAAAAACGATTGCGTAGCCGGTGCCATTTGCGGATCGAATGAGTTTATCAATCAGCTTTCGAATGTAAACGATGGAACTGCAATGTTGCTTGGCCCGGTACTCGATCCGCTGCGTTCATCCAGCATTCTGAAAAACCTGCACACGCTGCATTTAAGAATGAAACAGCACAGCAAAAATGCAATGTACGTGGCCACAAAACTGGAAGAATTGGGAGTTCCCATAAAATATACCGGATTACAAAGTCATCCACAACACGAGCTTCATACACAACTAATGAATAAAGAATACGGTTACGGAGGAATCCTGTCAATCGATTTGAAAACAGAAAAACGCGCCAACGAAGTAATGTTTAAAATGCAACAGGCCAATGTGGGTTACCTTGCTGTATCACTGGGTTATTTCCGCACACTTTTTAGTTGTTCAGGACATAGCACATCGTCAGAAGTTCCTGTTGAAGTTCAAAAAGAAATGGGATTGTCGGATGGATTGGTACGTTTTTCGGTTGGTTTGGATAATGATATTTCAGGCTTATTTGATAAAATTAAGCACTGTTTGCAATAAGGCTTGGTTAATACGATAATTGTCCTTTATAAATTTTGGCATTTATATATCTTTGCTTTTTTGCAAGAAATAAAACAGACTTAAAGATGAAGAAGATTAGAGTTGTAGGATTACTGGTTATAGCGTTGATGCTTTTTAACCAGCAAGTTTCAAACGGGTGTACCAACTTTTTAATTTCCAAAGGCGCTACTGTCGATGGATCAACAATGATAACTTATGCTGCAGATTCGCATACACTTTACGGCGAGTTGTATTTTCAGCCGGCAGCTGACCATCCGGAAGGTGCCATGCGCAAAATTTACGAATGGGACACCGGCATTTTCCTTGGTGAGATTCCGCAACCGGCACATACATACAGTGTTATTGGCAACATGAACGAATATCAGCTGGCCATTGCCGAAACCACTTTTGGCGGCCGCAGCGAATTATCGAGCCAGGACGGTGCAATTATGGATTACGGCAGTTTGATTTACGTAACCTTACAACGAGCTAAAACAGCACGCGAAGCAATCGAAGTAATGACCGGTTTGGTTGAAGAATTCGGTTATTACAGTTCTGGTGAATCGTTTTCAATTGCTGACCCCGAAGAAGTATGGATACTTGAGATGATTGGCAAAGGACAAGGCGAAAAAGGAGCAGTTTGGGTGGCTATGCGAATTCCTGATGGTTTTATAAGCGGCCACGCCAACCAGGCACGCATAACCACTTTCCCGCTAAACGATTCAAAAAATTGCTTGTATTCAAAAGATGTTATCTCGTTTGCCCGCGAAAAAGGCTGGTATAACGGCACCAATAAAGATTTTAGTTTTTCTGACGTTTATGCACCTGTAGATTTTGGTGCAGCACGGTTCTGCGACGCGCGTGTTTGGGCAGGTTTTAACAAAGTTGCCGGAGGCATGGAGCAGTACACTGAATATGCAAAAGGTATTGTGGAAACAGGCGGTGAAAATAACTTCCCATCCAACCGTTTACCTCTTTGGATAAAACCGGATAAACAACTCGACGTGCAGGATGTAATGGCAATGATGCGCGACCATTTTGAAGGAACAGAACTTGATATGACACAGGATATTGGCGCAGGACCATATGCTTTGCCTTATCGTTGGCGTGGATTAACCTGGGAAGTAGATTCGGTTGAATATTGCAACGAACGAGCGATCTCAACCCAGCAAACCGGATTCTCGTTTGTCGCACAAAGCCGAAGCTGGCTACCCGATCCTATTGGCGGAATACTCTGGTTTGGAGTAGACGATGCCTATTCGAGCTGTTACGTTCCGATGTATTGCGGAATTACAGAAATTCCGGAATGTTTTGAAGTTGGAAACGGTGATTTATTGACTTACAGTGAAACATCAGCTTTCTGGACTTTTAGTCAGGTGGCTAACTACGCCTATTTACGTTACAGCGATATGATCGTTGATATAAAACTGGTACAGCGCGAATTGGAAGATAAATTTGTAGCTTTTGTTCCGGTTGTTGATAAAGCTGCAGAAACCATGTTTAATACGGTTAATGAGCAACAGGCACGAAAATTTATCACAGAATTCTCGGTAAACGAGGCTGAAAATATGACCCGCCGGTGGAAAGAACTTTATCATTACCTCATCGTAAAATACACCGATGGAAACATTAAACGCGAAAGTAACGGCGAATTTGCACGTACCGAAACCGGGATGCCTGCATCTCCAATTTTTGCAGGATATCCGGACTGGTGGTACAAAGCCATCATAAATGCTACCGGAGATCATTTTAAAGTAAAAGGAAACAGCCATTAGAAAAGAATGATGTTTTGGGCTGAATACCAACGAAATAATTGCAAAATAAGTAGTAAAACAGTTTGCCGAATTGAAAAAAACACTATTTTTGCAGCCGATTTAATGCAATCTCTGTCCCGATAAACTTGAGGATACATTGCCAACTTATTAAAAATTAAGAAAATGGACTTAGTTAAATTAGTAGAAAAAGAATTCGAGGTTGAAAATAAACACCCGGAATTCAAAGCCGGTGACACGATCACTGTTAGCTACAAAATTAAAGAGGGTAACAAAGAAAGGATTCAGAATTTCCGTGGAGTGGTTATCCAGCTTCGTGGAAGTGGAAATACCAAAACTTTCACCATTCGTAAAATGTCTGGAAACATTGGTGTTGAAAGAATTTTCCCTATCAGCTCTCCTTTTATCGAAAGCATCGAAGTAAACAAAAGAGGTAGTGTACGTCGTAAACGTATTTTCTACTTGCGCGGCTTAACAGGTAAAAAAGCCCGTATTAAAGAAAAAAGATTCTAAAAATTGCATCGCAATAGTTAAAAGGTCTCCGTCGGGAGGCCTTTTTTTTGCTCCCTTCCATAAATACTTGGGATTAACAATAATCTGGATCACATTGAAAAGTAGGTGGAGAAGAAAAAAATACCTCACTCAGAAGTTTCAATATTGAATAAATGCAACCAAGTATAAGCAACATTCTTTTGGCTTATCAGCCGGATTCTACTCTTTGGTTTAGCCCAAAGAGTAGACAGAAAACCCAAGGCTGCGCCCGCTTCCCTCGGAAAAGCTACGCGATGCCGACTAAAATTACTGAACTCGTCGTACCTCCTCAAACAGCAGTAATTTTTTAACGTTGTCACCACTTGTTTTCCGGCTCACCGGCCGAGGCCATGCTTCGATGCAGCGACGTTGCATAAATGGAGGGCCTCTTTTGATCGTTGCCCGGAGTTGAAATGAAACCTTAGTGAGAGGGGAAGCTCCGAGGAATCGAGGAGATCACCCGTCCGAACTTAGGTTTTATGAAAACGCAGGGAAAGGATCAAAAGCAGCCTTGAATTTTCTGTTTCGTCTTTGCTTCAAGGCTAAGATGAAAGCCGCCGGCAGGCAGAAAATTACAGTTCTTCTCTTGCTTCTATAAAATTTTTATTCCACCGGATTTTTCGGGTGATCCAATAATCTTACTCAAATCAATTCCTGCAAATCACACTCCAACCCCTTCCCTCATTTCAAATTCCACGATTATTTAAAAATTTGTACCTTCAAAATGTAATCATTTCACACAATTGCAGTCAAATACAGTGTGCAAGTGAACAATATACACATCAAATGACTTTCACATCATATCAGATAATTCACACTAATATTCAAATAAAATATCTATGAAAATTATTACGTCATTTATTTTGCTGATGTTAGTTCTTACGTCCTATATCAGTGCGCAAGGAACCCGACTGTTGCGTCAGCCAACAATTTCGTCCGAAAGTATTGTTTTTGTTTATGCCAACGATCTGTGGAAAGTTAATCGCGAGGGAGGCGATGCAATTCGACTAACAACCAACGAAGGCGCCGAGAGTAATCCTCATTTTTCAAACGACGAGAAATGGATTGCATTTTCAGCACAGTACGATGGTAATACCGACGTGTACTTGATTCCTGCAGAAGGAGGATCGCCAAAACGTTTAACCTGGCATTCCGGAGCTGATATAGTGCAAGGTTGGACACCCGACGGGAAGGTAATGTTTCGTTCCGGAAGAGAAGCACGTCCTACACAAACAAGTAAATTCTTTACAGTTTCTACAGATGGAGAATTGCCAAAAGCACTCGAAATTCCTCGTGCCGCATTTGGCGAACTTTCGCCTGACGGAAAACAAATTGCCTACATCCCTATTACTTTCTGGGATCCTGAGTGGCGCAATTATCGTGGCGGGCAGGCAATGCCGGTCTGGATTGTCGACATGACTACCAAAGAGCTAATTCGCACACCACAGCCAACAAAAGAACGTCATCTTGATCCGGTTTGGTACAACAATAAAGTGTTTTACTTATCAGAGCGTGACTATGCCAGTAATATTTGGTCGTTCGATCCGAAAACCAAAGAAGAAAAACAACATACCACACAGGCTCAATTTGATATAAAAAGTCTTGATGCCTGCAAAGACGGAATTGTGTATGAATGTGGTGGCTACCTGTATTATCTGAATCCGAAAACAAATGAAGAAAAGCAACTCGCTATTAATGTAGAAGGAGATATGAATTTTGCCCGCGAACGCTGGGAATCGGTTTCGGCTGGCAACCTCAGTAATGCAAATATTTCACCTAACGGCAAGCGCGCACTTTTTGAATACCGCGGCGAGATTTTTACAGTTCCAAAAGAAAAGGGAACATGGCGCAATATTACCAACACATCGGGAATTGCCGACCGCTACCCGGTTTGGTCGCCTGATGGGGATAAAATTGCCTGGTTTAACGACGAAAGCAAGAAATATAAACTGGTTGTTGCCGATCAATTTGGCCAGGATAAAAAAACCTACGCGCTTGAAAATCCTACTTTTTATTTTCGCCCTGAATGGTCGCCCGATGGTAAAAGAATAACTTATACCGACACGGATTATAACATATGGGTTATAGAGCTTGAGTCAGGTACAGTTACAAAAGTTGGAACCGACATTTTTGCACATCCTAATCGCGAAATGCAACCTGTTTGGTCGCCCGATAGTAAGTGGATCGCCTATGCACGCCAGCTTAACAGCAGTTTTAAAGCTATTTTTGTGTACAATGTTGAAAGTGGACAAACCTTTCAGTTAACTGATGGAATGGCCGATGTATTAACCCCAGCATGGGATGCCAGCGGAAAATACATGTACATTTTGGCCAGTACAAACTATGGTCTGGCAACCGGTTGGTTAGATATGAGCTCTTACGATCCGGATGTAACAAGAAGTTTATATTGTATCGTCCTTTCTAAAGACGATGCTTCGCCTATTTTACCAACCAGCGATGATGAGGAAGTGAAAAAAGATAGTGAAGAGGAAAATGGTGATCAGGAAGAACCAGATGACAAGGATACAGATAAAAAAGATGAAGAAATAAGTGTAACAATTGATATGGATGGCATTTCGGAACGAATTGTTGCACTGAATATGCCGGAAAGAAATTATATGGCCCTGGTTAAAGGTCCGGAGAAAACGGTTTTTGTTGCCGAGTCAGTACCCAACCAAAGTGGAGTGACTATTCACAAATACGAAGCTAAAGAAAATAAAGCCGAAGAATTTCTAACAGGTGTTAGAAACATTGTTACTTCTACCGACGGAAAGAACATGCTTTATCGTAAAGGCAGTTCGTGGGCCATTGCAGGAACCGGCAGTAAACCAAAAAACGGCGATGGTAACCTGAAAACTAATATGAAAATCAAGATCGTTCCATCGGAAGAATACCAGCAACTGTTTGACGATTCGTGGCGATTTATGCGCGATTTTCTTTATGTAGCCAATGTACACGGTGCACCGTGGGATAAAATTTACGACTGGTATTCACCAATGGTAAAACATGCCCGACATCGTACCGACATGAATTACATTATTGATATGATTAGCGGCGAAGTTGCGATAGGTCACTCGTATGTTGCAGGTGGCGACATGCCCGACATTGACAGGGTACCAATTGGTCTGCTGGGTTGCGACATTGTTGAAGAAAACGGCTACTACAAAATTGCAAAGATCTATAACGGAGAAAGCTGGAATCCATCTTTCAAGGCGCCTTTGGCGGCTCCGGGAATAGCTGTTAACGAAGGAGATTATCTGCTTGCCGTTAATGGAGTTGAATTAAAAGTACCGGTAAATCCGTATAGTTTGTTTGAACAGACTTCAGGTCGTCAAACTATATTAAAAGTGGGATCAACCACCTCGCCAGATGATGCTATAGAAATAACTGTTGAGCCAATTTCAAGCGAACGAAACCTCCGAACAATCGACTGGATAGAAGGTAACCGCAGAAAAGTGGATGAGCTGTCCGGTGGTAAACTGGCTTATGTTTATCTACCAAATACCGGAGGTGGAGGGTTTGCATCGTTTAACCGTTATTATTTTGCGCAGCAAGATAAAAAAGGCGTTATACTCGATGAAAGAAATAATGGCGGTGGCTCGGCCGCCGATTACATGATTGATGTAATGAGCCGTACTTTACTGGGTTACTTTAATAGCAAAGCCAACGACAACCGTCCCTGGACTACTCCAATGGCTGGGATTTGGGGGCCAAAAGTGATGATAATAAACGAACGCGCCGGATCGGGTGGCGACTTACTACCTTATATGTTCAAAGAAAAAGACCTCGGTCCACTTATTGGAACACGAACCTGGGGAGGTTTAGTCGGGACATGGGATACTCCTCCACTAATTGATGGCGGACGTATTGTTGCTCCACGCGGTGGTTTCTTCGATGTTGATGGTGAATGGGCAGTTGAAGGAGAAGGTATTGCTCCTGATATTGAAGTGATACAGGAACCAAAACTTATTTTGCAGGGCAAAGATCCGCAATTGGAAAAAGCAGTGGAAGTAGCTCTTGAAAAATTGCAAGGAAATGAATTTGAGCTAAAACCGGAACCTGCTGCCCCAATGCGTTGGAAGCGCCCTAATGGTTTTAAAACCAACTAACAAGGGATAAATCAAACACACCATCATAAAATAAAAGAGGTATTTCTATTATCCGTAATAGAAATACCTCTTTTAATATACTGAGTCTGTTACAGCATAGAGTGAGTAGTACTCCAGATTATTTTGCTCTAAAATCAAACCACAATTTAATCGGATAAGAGTCGTCGCCCCAACGTTCAAAGAACATACCTTTTTTTGCAGTTGGTCCTAAACGATCTATCTGGAAAAACTTTGTTCCAATGGCCGGAATTTCATATAAAAATGAAATATCACCTTCCGGAAATGCAGGGAAAGTGCCGCCTGCAACGTATTGAGGTTTTGCCGGTTTAAACAGCTGAAAATACAAGTTTGGGGTTTCAGAGATAATCGTTACCGGACTTTCTGTAGTTTCTAAAGTTGCCCAATATAATTTCCCATGGTAACCTTTAAACTCAGGATAAACCATGTTTTCGAAACTTTCGCCGGTAATGGTATTGTTATATGCTTTTTCCCAAACTCCTACCTCACTGCCTTTTAATCGGTTTTTCCATACGCGGTAAGGTCCTTGTCCCATATATTTAATGCCGGTACATTTTTCTTCAGGGTAATTAAATGAAATACCTACAAAATCAACATCAAAAACTCCATCGCGTAGCGGATTGGCAACCAGTCTCAACAAACCACTTTTTTCGAGCGTCCAGGTTATCTTGCGCGGATAGGTTTTGGTGGTTATCACAAACCGAAAACTACCATCTTCATTCATCTCCCATTCGGTTTCCGTAACTTCGTGTTCAACACCGACTGCAACTGGTCCACCAGTAAACGACACATCTCCTTTTCCGTTTTTCACCGATAACAATGTTCCGTCAGCTTTGCTGAATGTAATTTCTACATCGGCTACCGAAGCTGTAACTGCTTCTTCGGTTTCCTTAATTGAAATATCCGAACTTCCGGTGTTGAGTTCGGCCAGCAATTCTTTTGCTTTGTCTTTTGGCTGAATAACAGGCCAGCTCCATGTATAAAGTTCTTCGCCATGCGGACCGATGGCGGAAAAACGGAACAAATCAGCATTCTGAAGCGCGTTGTTCAATTCAATTTCTACTTGTACAGTTTCGCCGGGTTTGGCATCAGGGCTTTTAACTGTTCCCGCACCAAGCTGTTTTTCATCTTCAGGAATAAGACCGGTTTTTACAGCCTCCCATTTAAATGAACACTGGTTAAGGTTGGTGTAAATGTATTTGTTCGACAAAAACAGTCGGCCATTCCAGCTTTCCACAATGGCTACGGGTTCAACCTGCACCGGCGACCATATTTCTTTAATAGTGTAAAAGCTGGCTTCTTTTTCGCGATGTGGTCCCAGAATTCCGTCGGGAGCGTGGTTGCCATCACCATCAAAAATGGTTCCCGGCTTATCGGTACGCAATATGGCTTCATCAACAAAAACCCATAAAAATCCACCGGCGTGTAGAGGCGATGTTTGGTAGTTTCTCCAAAAGTCTTCCAGTCCTGCACCGTGGCCACCATCATACAATCCATGCAAAAATTCGGTTGGCATAAACGGATCGTTACCAAAAATGCTACGTCCAATGGCATATTCAAATTCCGGATAATGGTGGGTATCTACTCCATTACGCAATAACCACGGATAAATTACTGGTCGTTTCTGTATGTCATATTTATGGAAAGTTTCTTCGTTTCTGAAATCCCATCCACCTTCATTTCCGTGGTCGAGAATAACAACACTGGCGTGGTTTTCATCTTTTAAAATGGTTTCTTTAATCAGTTTCGGGCCAACTACAGTATCGTAACCTTGCTGCCATCCTGTAACTTCGTCGAGCACAAAAAGTCCCATCGAATCGCAAAGATCCAGAAATCGTTTGTCGGGAGGATAATGTGATGAACGCACTGCATTCATATTCATTTCCTTCATCAGCTCGATATCCATGATGTGATGTCGATCGCTCAGTGTGCGGCCAGTTTCGGGCCAGAACGAGTGGCGGTTTACACCTTTAAACAGCACTTTTTCGCCGTTTACATAAAAACCGTCGTGTTTACGCAGCTCAACAGTACGGAACCCAATTCGTTCGGTAACTTCATGTAATACATCACTACCTTTTTTAAGCGAAACTTTCATATTGTATAAAGTCGGCCACTCCGGATTCCAGGCTTTTATATTTTCAAATTTTCCTGCTACCCAGGCTTCATCTGTTCCCTTTTCAATTTCAGAATGAATAGCTGTTCCAACTTCATTACCATCTAAATCAAACAAACCGATTGATACATCATAATCAGATTTTGTTTCATTCAAATCGATCAACACTTTTACCGAACCATCCATTTTCGGATCGATTGCCACCCTGCTCATATGAATTTCAGGAAGAACTTCTAAAAAGACCGGACGATAAATTCCGCCAAATATCCAGAAATCGGCCTGACGTTCGGCGCGGTTTATCGATTCGTTTGCCGAATGTTTTGCCACGTCAACCTCCAACACGTTGGGTTGACCATATTTTAGCAATTTGCTAATGTCGTATTTAAAGCGGTAAAAACCTCCCTGATGCATTTCGCCAGCCGATTTACCATTCACTTTTACTTTTGTGTCGGTCATCGAACCTTCGAAAACAATATTGATGGTTTTTCCTTTCCAGCTGCGTGGCACTTCAAATTCGTGCTTGTAAAGGCCGTGTTCTTTTCCCAGTTTAATATTTTCGTTGGCCCAGTCGTGGCCGTAGTTATAGGTTCCAAAACCCTGAAGCTCCCAGTTCGACGGAACAGCAATTTTTGTCCACTCACCACTGTTTCGGCCATCGGTGCAAAAGAAATCCCATTCAACGGTATTGTCGGCATCTGTACCCGACAAATAAACGATTTCGGTATTTTGAGAATAGGCCTGGAAAAATGTAAACAGAGAAACTAAAATTAAAATTAGAGATGTTTTTCGATACATGGTCTTACTACTTGATATTTAAATACTAAAATAATAGAATTGCATATATAATCCTAAAAAGGCTACTGCGCCTGCAAAACTAAAAAAGAGATGTAACAAATTGATTGAAACAACTGTCATTCGCAAAAAATTAAAAAAGTGTTAGTTTTGAGTGCTAAAATTAATGTAAATGATTATTGAAACATATTCTTACCCCAGAGCCGCAGTAATCGGAAATCCATCGGATGGATATTATGGAAAAACCATTGCATTTGTTTTTTCAAATTTTGGAGCAAATGTTCAACTTTATCAAACCCCCGAGTTAGAAATTAAACCACAGCGCCTCGATATTACTTCGTATAAAAATATGCAGGCCTTAGTTGAAGATATAAACTTTGCAGGCTATTACGGAGGAATGCGTTTATTAAAAGGCATGATTAAGGTATTTTACGAATATTGTGTTGAGAACGACATTCAGCTATCCAATAAAAATTTCACCATACGTTACAATTCAAATATTCCGCTACGATTGGGATTAGCAGGCTCAAGTGCTATTTTATCAGCATTTTTAAAAGCAATGTGCCTGTTTTACGAGGTTTATATTCAACCGGCAGTTTTTGCCAACCTCGTACTTTCGGTTGAAAATGGCGAGCTTGGAATTTCAGCAGGATTGCAAGACCGTGTAGCTCAGGCTTTTGAAAAACCCGTATTTATGGATTTCGATAAAAGCACAATGGAAAAACAAGGCTACGGAAATTACCAGGTTTTAAACTCTGCCTGTCTCCCACGTTTTTATATTGCCTACCGAAAAAATCTATCTGAAGGCACCGAAACCGTTCACAACAACCTAAAAGCTCGTTTTAATATTGGAGAAGAGAAAGTTTTACAGGCTATGAAACGCTGGGGTCAAATTACAGAAGAATTTAAGGATGCACTTATTCTTAATGATTATGATACTATGCATCAGTTAATCAATGAAAATTTTGATTTGCGGCATTCACTCATCCCAATTAGCAAAGGCAACATTGAAATGGTTGAAATGGCCAGATCGGCAGGTGCCAGTGCAAAATTCACAGGATCGGGAGGTGCTATAATTGGTACTTATAAAGATGAAAAAATGTTCAGCAAGTTGAAAGACACTTTGAACAATCATAATATTGAAGTAATAAAACCAAACATCGTTAATAATTAAAAAGAATGGTAAAAAAAGCAGTAATTCCAGCTGCAGGTTATGGTACACGCTTTCTGCCTGCCACAAAATCGCAGCCCAAGGAAATGATCCCGATTATAGACACCCCGGTTATACAATATGTTGTTGAAGAAGCTGTAGCAAGCGGAATCACAGATATTTTAATGATTATTGGGAAAGGCAAACGTGCCATCGAAGAGCATTTTGACAGAAGTCCTATTCTGGAAGAATCGCTTCTGAAAAAGCATAACCTGAAAATGTTGGACCAAATACGTTCGATTTCAAACATGGCCAACATTCACTTTGTGTGGCAAAAAGAAATGAACGGTTTGGGAGATGCCATTCTTCATGCAAAATGCCATGTAGGCAACGAACCATTTGTAATTCTTTTAGGCGACACACTGGTGCAAAGTGATGACGGCCCGATTACAAAACAGCTGATTGATGTGTACAACAAAAACAAAGGTTCGGTAGTAGCCTTGGAAGAAGTTCAGCCGGAAATGGTTAGTAAATATGGAGTAGTTGATGGAGAAAGCATTTCTGACAATGTAATAAAAGCCAATGGATGGATTGAGAAACCTTCGGTTGAAGAGGCGCCTTCGAACCTTGCTGTTGCCAGCAGGTATTTATTTACACCTGAAATTTTTGACTACCTGGAAAATACACCTCCGGGAAAAAACAATGAAGTACAACTTACCGACGCGATGAAAGAGATGGTGAAATCGCATCCAATGTATGGAATGAAATTTAATGGTAAACGTTACGACATTGGCAACAAAATGGGTTTTCTGAAGACCAATATCGAATTTGGGTTGAAAGACCCGGAAATTGGCGAGGAAATGAAAGCGTGGATTAAAGAATTTGCTCGGCAACTGTAAGAATTTTGGTGGTTTCGCTAAAATATGATTCACGGGATGAAAATGATGCTCATCGGACAAAACATAGATACGTAAGAAACTTCTGAGGTTTTGATTCAGCTTTTAAGAGAGTAATATTCTCCTGATTATTCTTATGACTTTCTACAGATTAGTGCCTCAGTAATAACGGAATATTTTATATTGTCGTAAATTAATTGAGTCAATTTTGAAAGTTGCAAAGCATTATTATCTGAAACCTATGAAATCATTCATCACCTTTATTCTTGTTCTTCTGGTATTTGCATGTACAAATTGGGAAGAGAAAACTCCTGAACGTACACAAAATTTCGACAAGCAGTGGAAATTTAAATTAGGAGACGTTTTTCAGGCTGCAGATCCGGAATTTGATGATGCATCGTGGCGCATACTCGACCTTCCACACGACTGGAGTATCGAAGGCAATTTTGATCCTTCCAACCCGGCAGGTAACGATGGTGCTTATTTGCCAACCGGAATTGCCTGGTATCGAAAACAATTTACTGTGCCGGCAAATTGGAATAACAAAAAGGTTAGCATCTATTTCGAAGGCGTTTATATGAACTCCGAGGTATTTATAAACGGTCATTCGCTGGGCGTTTATCCTTACGGTTACTCATCTTTTTATTACGACCTCACTCCTCACCTGAATGTTGGCGGAGAGAATACAATCGCCGTACGCGTTGATAATTCACAGCAAAAAAACTGCCGTTGGTACAGTGGTTCCGGAATTTATCGCCATGTGTCGATGATCGTCACTGATCCGGTGCATATTGAACAATGGGGCGTTACTATAACAACACCTACTATCAGTAAACAGGAAGCTTCCGTTGAAATTAAAACTACGCTGAAGAACGAAACATCTTCGCCACAGGAAATCATACTATCAACACAAATTACTAATAAAGCTCAAAAATCTGTTGGCAGTAGCGATATAAAAGTGGAAATATCACCAAATTCTGAAAAGGAAATTTTGCAGAACATCATTGTTGAAAATCCGGCACTGTGGACACCTGAAACACCAAATCTGTACAACGCAACTGTAAGTATAAAAAAAGGTGAGCAGACTATAGATAAAACTGAAAATACATTTGGAATTCGCAGCATTGAGTTCAGTGCAGAAAATGGATTCCTGTTGAACGGACAAAAGGTTCTGTTAAATGGTGGATGTGTGCATCACGATAACGGATGCCTTGGCGCTGCAGCATTCGACCGTGCAGAAGAACGAAAAGTTGAGCTCTTGAAAGAAGCCGGATTTAATGCCGTAAGAACCGCTCACAACATTCCTTCGGAAGCTTTTCTGGAGGCCTGCGACCGTTTAGGCCTGCTGGTTATCGATGAAGCTTTTGATGGCTGGCGTGAAATGAAAAACACATTTACACCAATTGAACACGACTATTCTACCTTGTTTGACAAATGGTGGAAGACTGACGTTCAGGTGATGGTGAAACGCGATAAAAACCACCCTTCAATTATTTTGTGGAGCATCGGTAACGAGATCATAGAACGCACAAAACCGGAAGCAGTAGAAACTGCCAAAAACCTGGCCGCAGCCGTAAAAGAAATTGATTCAACACGCCCTGTAACATCGGCAATGACAACCTGGGGGCAGGGCTGGGAGATTTTTGATCCGCTAATGGCCGAACACGATGTGTGTGGTTACAATTACCAGCTGCACGAAGCGAAAGCTGATCACGAACGTGTTTCATCGCGTATTATTTATCAATCTGAATCATACCCAAAAGATGCCTTCTTTTGCTGGGATTTAGTAGAAGACCATCCATATATCCTTGGTGATTTTGTTTGGACTGCTATTGATTACCTGGGCGAATCAGGCATCGGACGCTGGTATTACGAAGGAGATGTTCCGGGCGAACACTGGCACAGAGACCTTTTCCCATGGCATGCAGCTTATTGCGGCGATATTGATCTAACCGGCTTCAGAAAACCTATTTCGCATTATCGAAGCATGTTGTATAACGACACAGAGAAGTTATATATGGCCGTTCGCGAGCCGGAAACGGACGATAAGAAAATTGTTACAACAATGTGGGGAACCTGGCCAACCTGGGAAAGCTGGACATGGCCGGGCCATGAGGGAAAAGATATTGAAGTTGAAATCTACTCGAAATATGAGAAAGTGCAACTCTATTGTAATGATAAATTGATTGGTGAAAAAGTAACCGGCAGGAATGAAGAATTTAAGGCGTTATTTACTCTACCCTACGAAACCGGTAAAATAAAAGCCGTTGGAGTGAATGGCGATCAGGAAATGGAGTCAACCATTTTAACAACCGCTGAAAAAGCTTCTTCAATCAAACTAACTGCCGATCGTGCAGAAATTATTGCCGATGGACAAGACCTTTCGTTTATTACCATTGAAATTATCGATGCCAAAGGAACTCTTGACCCTTGTGCTTCAAACCAGTTGCACTTCGAAATTGAAGGTCCGGGTTCCATAATCGCAGTTGCAAATAGTGATATAAAAGATACCGATCCTTATGTTGCCACTTCCAGAAAAGCATTTCACGGACGCGCAATGGTTGTGGTAAGAAGCACAGACCAGGCTGGTGACATTACTCTAAAAGCAAGTTCTGATGGGTTGAGAGATTCAACAATCAATATACAATCGATAAAATAGAAGAATTTAAGCAGAATCAATATATTTGCACCGGATTAGGCACATTGTTTGTTTAAAAATTTCAAGGTTTGTTCCTTAATTTCAACAAGGCTAATCCGAACGTTCTGTATTTAAGACAAATACAACTTCTATGGGGCTGACTGGTTTTGACAGCGGGTAGAAGAGACAAGTAAGCATGTCGGGTTTTGGTTGTTGACCCGTTGAAAATAATGATCAAAATTTTAATTGGCGAAAATAATTACGCTCTTGCTGCGTAACCGAATTACAGTAGGTTAACTGCTTAATCCCGGCACAAGGTGCCAGGACAAGACATCGCCCGGATGCTAATGCTTTGAAGCGGTCCGGTCAGGCGGTGCAAATAAATCGAAGCTAGCTTAAACGAGGCTCTGGCGTTTTTGCGAAATTAAAAGAGATAAGGTAGTAGTTGGTGGCTTTGATCCGGCTGCTATTCGAAAATTAAGTCAGAGATAAACATGTAGAAAGCTTGTAGCTTCCTCGTTTGGACGCGGGTTCGACTCCCGCCAGCTCCACTTTTTACCCCTCATCAATAAATTCATTTTTTTATTAATCAAACGCCAAACCATTTTCCCTGCGCACATAAAAATGGTCAATAGTACCCTTCCCCTTTCTGGTTACAAGATATTCTACCAATTCGGCAATTTCTTCCGGCAGTATTAAATCACTGGTATCGATATCCGGCCTCATTGCCGTAGCCATTTCGGTATTCACGCCACCCGGAGAAATAAGATGAACCTTAATTCCATCTTGCTGAACTTCTTTAGCCAGCACTTTTGTAAATCCGGTAAGAGCATGTTTCGATGCAGCATACGCCCCCTGACCATAATAACCTTTAGATCCAACCACCGAACCGATATTGATAATGATTGGATTTTTACTTTTTTTCAGATGCGGAACAGCTTCTTTACACAAAAGAAAAGGGGCGCGTGCATTTATTTTAAATACCTGGTCCCAGATATCAATGCTTGTTTCAGCTATTTTGGTTGCGCTTGCCACTCCGGCATTGTTTATCAGCAAATCTAACTGTCCAAAATGAGTGATCGTCTTATTTATAAGCTGAAGCGGTATATCTTCTCCACTTAAATCACAGACAACAACCAGGCAATCAGCGCCTAATTTTTCAATCTGCTTTTTTACATCCTGAAGATTCTTTTCATTTCTTCCGGTAATAACCAATGAATAGTTCAACTGTGCCAACTGTAATGCAATGCATTTTCCAATACCCGATGAAGCTCCGGTTACTATTGCAGTTTTCATATGACTATTGCAGGTTAAATGATTTTAGATCAAGGCCATTAAATTGCGCAAAAATATGTGCCAATCGCTCCTTGATTTTATTTACTCCACCTCCCACATTCGATTCAATATTTAATGGCATTACCGGGTCGTGCAACGACAAACGCAGTAAAAACCATCCCTGTTCATCAGAGCTGGAACATTTCACCCGAATTCCTTCATAATTAGGCGAAACAACTTCCCATCCTTTTTCACTGGCTACTTCTGTTTCCAACTGCTCAAGAACAGATAGTCCATATTCTTTAAAATCTGATTTTTTAATGTTAAAGCGGATTTCACGACTCTCGCAGGGTTGCTTAAGTGCAGAAATCAGTGCAGGTAAAGTTTTGTTTTCTTCATTCAATCGAGCCATTTCAACCAACAACTTTGCTACCAGATAAGCCCCGTCATCAAGAAAAAAGTTCTCCTTTAATGCAGCATGTCCTGATGTTTCAATTGCCAGCCAACTCTCTTCGCCTGACTCATTCAATCGGACTGCCTCATTTATTACATTTTTATAACCACGTTTAAACCGGTGATGCTTTCCTTTTAAATCTTTTTCGATAAAATGATTTAATCCGTCAGATGTAATCGAATCGGTAACAATCGTACTTCCCGGGTGTTCGCCTAGAATAACAGTAGAAATAAGCGCAATTAGAGCATTTCTGTTGATCGGTTTTCCGCTTGCATCTACAATTGCCGACCGGTCGACATCAGTGTCGAAAATAATTCCCAGATCAGCTTTTTCTTTTAAAACGGCCTCACAAATTGATTGCATCGCAACTTTATCCTCCGGATTTGGGATATGGTTCGGAAAGTTTCCGTTAGGTTCCAGAAACTGGCTCCCATGTGTGTTGGCTCCCAATTGCGCGAGTACTTTAGACGCAAAAAAACCACCGGCACCATTTCCGGCATCTACAATTATTTTTAAACCTTTGAGCGGTTTGTCGTAGTTCGATTTTAAGCTGGCGGTTTTACGAATATAGCTGACCAGGTATTCTGAGTACTCAAGCATAAATTCTTTGCGCTCCACATCAAAAGTTTTTTCCGATGTTTCAAAATTTGGCTGTTTAGCAATACTGAGTATTTCTGATATATCCTTTTTATCCAGCCCTCCCCGTCTGGTAAAAAATTTCAAACCATTTCGGTTAAAAGGCAAATGGCTGGCCGTTAACATTACACCCGCCACGGTTGGTTGATCGCCAAGTACTGTTGACATAAACATTGCAGGAGTTGATGCTAAACCACAATCAAATACTTTTGCACCCGATTCCTTCATCCCGTTCATAAAAGCGTCTTTTAGTGCCGGTCCTGAAAGTCGTGAGTCACTTCCAACAGAAACAGTAATGGGCGAATTATAATCACGTTTTTTCAACCAGTGAATAAAAGACTTTCCGAGAATATGCATTATTCGCTTATCAAGATTTACAGGTTCGCCCTCAATTCCTTCTAATGCAACGCCTCGAATATCTGAGCCATTTTGTAATTTCTCCCAATTCATGTTTTTGATTTTTATTATTTGTTTATCGACTCTTAAATTTATCTAAATTTTTCAAACCACATAAAAGGTTTGCAGCTAACAACGGTGCTACTGTCAGAAATTTAAATTTTTTACATTTCAAAAAGCGAAGAAAATAACACCCCGTTAACGAACCTTCATTTTACAAATATGTTATTACTTGATAACTAAAGCATTTTAAAGTGTTTAAAACATCGTAATAACTAAAATATGAAACAACTTGCATTAACATTTTTAATCATTCTTTTTTCGATAACAAGCTGGTCAAAACGAACAAGTATTCCTTTAATTGGAGATAAAGCACCTTCATTTACTGCAAACTCAACAAACGGCACCTTAAACTTCCCCGAAGATTTTGGAACCAACTGGAAGATATTATTCAGCCACCCGCTTGATTTTACAGCTGTTTGTACATCTGAATTGTGTGGCCTTGCCCGCAACCAGGAAAAACTGGATTCGCTGGGAGTAAAAATTGCAGTAGTTTCAATCGATGAAGTTGAAAGGCACCTGTTGTGGAAAGAATTTATAGAAAGAGTGTTGAGTGAAGAAAATGAATCCGTAAAAATAGAATACCCCATTGTAGCTGATCTTTCAGGAGAAGTTTCAAAAAAATATGGAATGTTACATGAGTCGATAAATGATAAAAGAGATGTAAGAGGTGTATTTATTATTGATCCGAACAATATTGTTCAGGGTATTTCTTTTTACCCGATGAATGTGGGAAGAAATATGAACGAAATATTGAGAACCATTGAAGCATTGCAACTCACACAAAGAGAAAACGTACTTACACCAATGGATTGGAAGCCTGGTGATGACGTTCTTGTTCCGCATAAACCATACACTTCTGACGAATTAGAAATTAATCCCGAACTGAAAGAGAAGTATTATAATAAGGGAGAATACATGTGGTTTAAAAGAACGAAGAAAAAGTAAAATCTGAGTTCAGCTATCCAATAATTATATTTCCAACTTATTTTACCTCCACACCATCATGATAACGAACACCATCTTTTAGCGACCAGTGTTTTAAAAAGTCGTATAATCGAGGCATTTCAACCGGAATTGAATTATGTGCACGATACATGGTGCGCCCCACTTTAAAAAGTGGAATCTCCTGATCATTCTTCCAGGTCCACGTGAAAAACCTGCCGTCTTTTTCAATGTTCAAGCCATCACCCAATTCTCCCAGATTGTTGGCTTTAAGATAATACTCAGCCCAAGCATCCAGCATGTTTTCTGAATCATCCCAAAGCGTTCCGGTCATCATTTCAATGTCGCCTTCACCAATAATACAATAGTTTGGAATGGTTTTGTATGTCGCATCTTTAACCGACGTCCGGCCAAAACCGGGTTCATTACTTACTGAACTCAATCCGGATGTTGATGCAATAGCAGCGAAATATTCCGGGTTTGTAATTCCAAATCCCTGAACAGCAAAACTACCGGCCGATTGTCCAGTAGCGTAAAAACGAGTAGCATCAACGGGGTAATATTTTTTCATGTAATCCGCCAGTTGTTCGTAAAACAAACCGGTATTTGCATGGCTCACAGAAACAGAAGTATTGCTGTACGTTTCGCAAAGAATAACGAGAATACATCCTTCCTTATCGGCAACTTTCCACCAAAGTGTATTGTGGAAGAATACCTTGTCAGTCTGACTGTTTCCCGGGAAAACAAAAACTACAGGCGCCCCATCCGGCCACATTTTTTCAGCTGACTCGGGCACATACACCTGAAATTCGCGCAATTCATCTTTTACCAGCATATTTCGAATTTCGCCGTAAGGTTTTCGAGGTGCCAGGTGTCTGCCGTATGCAGTTGTATTGTCGTAGGCAACATATTCGCCTAGAAATTCATACACCATTTTGTTGAGATTCGGATCGAGAACATTAACGGCTGCTTGCAAAGTTGCCACTTTTGAAATTGGACCTGAATAGGCCGTTGCCCATGCTTTTGAGTTTTCTGCCTGAGGATAAACTTTTGCACCCCACAAATAATCTTCTGAAGCCGATGAGCCGGACTCCACATCATTAACATCGCTCCAGTATTCCATACTGGTTTCCACCTTACTTAAATCGGAATTGACAAATAGTGTTGGAATCGGAATCTCGTTAGATGCTATACGCAGCTCTTCAGGAATTTCAATCGCTTTGTAACCCGACGAACTTCCATCCATAAACTTGTTGTCAAATGCCTCATAAAATTCGTCTCGCTGGCTTTTGGTATTGATAAAGGCCTGGCTAATTACTTTTAGCGGATTTTCGGCAGACCAGGCTTCCAGTGCCGAGCCTCCCCCGTCAAAGCCCAGCAAATAGTTAATTCCAAACGTTGAAAAATAGGTGTTACCCGAATAAAAAGTCATTACCGAATCCACATACTGTTTCTCCGAATTTACATCTGCCCAGCCATTGTTGCCGCATTCCAGCAGCACCAGGCATTCTTCGTTCTTTTCTGCCAGATCAAGCCAGCCACTTGCCACTAAAAACTCAGTGGTATTTACCTTTTCAGGAACTGCAATTATGGTAAAAAACGGGCGAACCGGAGCTGCAGATGAGATATAAAACTTCGCAGATCTGCTTTGTCCATTGATTTCAAACGACTTTTCAAAATAACCTGTTAAGGGCAATTTATTGGCTCGCTGAAAGTCATAATCCGGCGGAGCAATTTTATCCAGCGATTTCGGTGTAAATACCCTTATCACATCTTCTCCCGGGCCTCCAAATCCGGGTTGTGCATTCGTCGAAAAAGATAAGGTCGCTAATACAAAGACCGCGATCAGGTTTATTAAATATTTCATTCTTCGTTCGATTTTTCGTTCAAAAATTAGTTTCGTTAAGTTGTCACAAAAAGCGTTTATTAATCACGCGACAATACCCAGTCTTTCAATGTTTCGCCATAAATTGTGTATTCAAAACCTTCTTTGTTGTACTCTCCATCAACCAGGCGACCTTTCAACTGGTAAGTATCTCCTACATTCAGTTTTGAATTATACACCAGCTTGGCATCTTCAATTTTACAATCCGCTCCGTAATAGGGCTGATCAAAGAAATACCAGTAAGTCATTTTGGTGGTTGAATGATCGGTTTCTCCCCAGTAGTAATACAAGTTCGATGGAAATCCGGTCAAGCGGATATTTTCAGCGATCCATTCGTCCGGCCAGCCGGCAGCTTTGTAATACGAAACAGCCGTTTTATACGTGTCTTTATTGTTCGTGTCTTGCTCGCCATCAAAAGCCCAAAGGCTGATTCCACTTTTGGCGGCTTGCTTCCATTCCTTCTCTGTCCAGACACCTTCAAACATATTTTTGCCTGCAATTCCAGTTCCCATCGACCCGTTATTCAGGATCAGGGTGTTGATCAGCCCCGGATAAGTTGCAGCAATTGTATTTACCGCAATCGTTCCGCGCGAATTTCCTGTCAGCGTTATCTTTTCAGGATCGGCATTATACTCACTTATAAAATATTGAATCACATTGTAGTCGTCCTCATAAAATTTGTAATCGTTGCCACCGGTATGACTTCGGTCGTGAATATTCAAAACAATGGCATCCGTTCCCATCCAGCGAAAAGCGGATCCATCAAAACTCAATGCTGTTCCAAAATTGTTGGTACCGTCTTCCAGTTTCCAATAAGAAATTCCGTAGCCCTGAATACTGATGATCAAAGGATATTTCTCAGCTCTGTTGTCATCAAAATTTTCAGGGAAATAAGCCCAACCTTTTACAAACTGATCCCCATCAGTTGCTGTTGTTGGCACTTCAATATCCAGTTCTTCAAACGATTGAAAACCACCTACTCCATAATTTGCATCGATGGTTGGCAACCAAAGTCCTTCCGAATCAAAAGAACCATCTTCATTGGCCAGACAAGCTGCAACATCCTTTGTCTCGCCCGAGTGATAAAGTTTTAACTCAAAACACGGCCTCGCCTGATACCCTTCACGGGTTGTATTTGCTTTGTAATTTTCAGAATCTTTTGCTCCAAAATGAATGGTTCCGTCAATACTACGATACCACGGACCAGTAACATAAACGCCTTTGGGATTTTTTGCTCGTTCTCCCGTAGCGTTATCTCCACTGTAGATCAAAGCATTCGTCTCCAAAGCTTCTGTATCTTTGGTAATATCCAAAGTTACCTGTTGTCCTTCTACGTCAACAGACTCGATGATAATAGTATCAAAATCAGGATTAGCATAACCGCGATCCAACAATGCATAACTACTTGTTGTGATGTTCGAAAGATCGACATTCTCATTATAGGTAATTTCAACCTTGGTCAGCTTCTGTCCATAAAAACAAAGGTCGGTGTAAGCCTGAATTTGCTTAATATTTGTAACAGCCGGACTTTCCTTCTTCGTTGAACAAGCGGAAAGAACTAATGCAGAAAACACTGTTAGAAGAATCACATTCAAAAGTGAAAGTTTTGGTTTAATCGCCTTCATATTTAGTTATTAGTTTGATTTAAAAACGTCATCCATAAAATCCATAACCATTTGCAGCGCCTCAATACTGGCGCCTTTTGTACTCTCAGCAGTTTCGCCAACAAAACTGTGTGCCACGCCGGGAATAATGTGAACGCTCGATTTCAGATTATTGGCAGTCAGCAGCTCATTAAAATCAATCGACTGCTGGTAGGGAATTACAGGATCTTCCGATCCGTGAATCAGCAGAAAAGCACCATCGGTTTCGTCGACATAGTTTACAGGACTTGCCAGCTTCGCAGTACCGGCAAAATAACCGCCGGGGCCGCCACCCTCCCCCATTCCGGTGAGATCGAAAATTCCATACCAGCAAACCGTTGCCTGAACCTGGTCGGACTCGGCAGCCAATTCATCGGATAAATTAACAGGTTCCAATTCTTTTACTCCACTTGACGTTCCTGCCAATGCAGCCAAATGACCACCGGCCGAAGCTCCCCAAACCATAAATTTTTCTTTGTCGATTCCATACTCGCCGGCATTTGCACGTAACCAGCGAATAGCTGTTTTTACATCCTGAATAGCCGCCGGAAATTTCTCTTCCCCGCCTAAACGATAATTGATGGACGTAACCACATAACCTCTCGAAGCCAACATCGCCAATGTTGCAGGCCAGTTATCGAAAGCCCCGGAATTGCGCGAATGACCATTCTGCCAGCCACCACCATGAATATACATGATCAGTGGATGCGAAGTAGTTGTATCCGCAGGCAGATACAAATCTAGTCGCTGCGGACGATAACCCGAAATCTGTTGATAAACCAGATCCTGATACCCGATGACTCCGCCGGGCAAACTAATTTTTGTTTTCGGATAACGGTTTTCCATTACAACTCCGGCCGCAACAGGAACATCGTCAATTGTCCATGCAGGATCAGCTTTAGTTGCTGAAGAATCTCCCTGATTTTTATTAGTACTGACCTCTGTGCAGGAAAAAAACAGCATAAAAGCTGTAAGGATCAACACAAATTGATTTGTTCGTTTCATATGTAAAAGTTTAGTTTTTGCTTAATTAATGGTCAATATTCGCATTTCATTCAAAAAGCCTAAAGTGTGGCTAATTAGAACCAGCTGATTTTTCAAGTTTAAAGTTAAGCTTGTTTTCCAATTTGTTAGTTTTTGCAACACTTAACTTTCAAAGTAAAATAAAAATCTTGCTATCACGAATTATTTTATAGTTTTATGGTTCAAAATTTTTCATATTACGAATAAACTCAACTAAACCAGTATAAATTTTGAGCACTTGTTTTAATCGAAAGTAAATTGTTTATGCTACAGACCTATCTTACAGAACCGAACAATATTCAGCTGTCGGAATCTCCTGTACCCGAGCCAAAAAATGGCGAAGTTTTAATCCGAATAACCATGGTTGGAATCTGCGGTTCCGATATTCACATGTTTAAAAACGGACACCGTCTCGACAGTCCACTGACTATCGGTCACGAAGGAATTGGCGTTATCGAGAAAGTTGGCGAAGGAGTTTCATCATCGAGAGTTGGAGAGCGCGTGGTTATTGAACCCAATATTCCGTGTTTGCACTGTCCGGAATGCTGGAGCGGCAAAGGAAACGTGTGCAGAAACAAACGAATTATCGGGGTGAATGAAACCGGCTGTTTTGCTGAATACATCTGTCTTCCGAATAATATAATTCATAAACTACCCGATTCAATTTCAGATCTCAACGCTGTTGCAATTGAACCTACAACAGTTGGGCTGGCAGCCTTAAACCGATCGAAAGCCAAACCGGGCGACACCATTGCCGTTATTGGATTGGGAGCAATCGGTATGTTGCTTACCCACATCGCATTGTCGCTGGGTTACAAAGTATTAGTTGCCGAGTTGGTTGAAGCGAAAATCAAAAAGGCGGTAGAAATGGGCGCCCACTTTGTGAAAGGTGGCAACTCGTTAAAGGAAACTGCCGAAATATACGAATCTGTTTTTCATGACGAAGAAGTTGCCGCTGTTTTTGAATGTGCCGGTTCAGAACAATCTGCGGCATTAGCCATACAGTCAGTTCCACGGGGAGTTGACGTTATTCTGCTGGGACTTTCGGAAGAAGGTTCAGCCTTTAATCCGCGGTTAATTTCCAGAAAAGGAAATCATATCATTCCATCGTTGATTTACGATCATCCGTTTGATTTTAAACGTTGTATCCGTTTGATTGAAAACAAGGTTATCGATCCCGGCTTCATCGTATCGAAATATTACCCGCTTACCAGTTTACATGAAGCACTTAGCGAAGCAGTAAAAGGGCATGAAAGTAAAATAGTAGTTACGATCCCCGAATAAAGAAACCGACAAAATGAGCAAGACTAACGAATCAAACCAATTCTCACACGAAAATATAACGCAAATCATCGCACATAAAGCCATGGCGCCATTCCAGGTGCTGGTAGTTATTATGTGTTTTATTTTAAACATGAACGACGGAATTGATGTGATGGTTGTGTCGTATACCGGATCGGAAATTCTAGCCGAATGGGGATTAACCAAAGCGATGCAGGGTTACATCTATAGTGCAGGTTTAGCCGGAATGACCTTGGGTTGCCTGTTTGTTGCGCCCATCGCCGACCGCATCGGAAGACGAAAGTTATTCATATATGCTGTAGCTGTGGAAGCTGTTGCCATGATTTTATCGTCGATGGTAACCGACTATTACCAACTGTTGATTTTAAGATTATTTGCAGGACTGGGAATCGGAGGTCTGCTCCCCACAATGGCGGCTATTGCTGCAGAATTTTCAAACAACTACCGAAGAGATTTGTCCGTTGGGTTCGTACAGGCAGGATACCCTATCGGAGCTATTTTCATGGGCTTTTTTACCGCCTGGGCAGTTCCCGAATTCGGATGGCGCTTTTCCTATCTCGCCGCAGGATTGATTTCTGCAGCCATGTTGGTTATGGTTATATTTTTCATGCCTGAATCTATAGAATACCTGCTGATCAGACAGCCTAAAAATGCACTGCAAAAAATAAATAAAATACTCCGAAAAATTGGCTACGATGAAATAGATCAGCTTCCGCAGATCACCGTTTCAGAACCCGCAAGCGTAAAAACACTATTCAACAAAGAGTACAAGTTTTCTACTATATGTTTGTGGATCGGAATCTTTTTTGGTTTTATGACCTTGTACACCCTTATCAGCTGGGTGCCGAGTATTGCTACCGATGCAGGAATGCCTTTTAAAATGGCGACCTACGTAGGAACCGCATTAAATGTTGGCGCTTTTATCGGAAGTACCGGAATTGGCTGGCTGGCCGCAAAATTCAAATTACGCAAACTCATATTTACCTTTTTTATTATCGCCTTTGCAATTATGGTGGCCTATGGTAATTTGCCGCTCAGCAATGCCTTAATGTTTATCATTACCTTCCTGATTGGGATTTTCGTGCAAGGTGGTTTTAACGGTTTTTGGCCGGCTACAACCCGCGTTTACGCCCCGGAAGTGCGGACAACAGGAATTGGCTGGGCAACAGGTGCCGGACGTTTTGGGGCAATCGTAGGACCTGCAATTTTTGGTATCCTTTCCGATATGCAACTATCCATCTCCACCCTGTTTATAATCTTTTCAATTCCGTTGGTAGTTGCCGGATTGGCGGTTTATAATATTCCTTCTAAGAATTTGAGATAGACTAACGAATTCGCATATATAAAAAAAGCATCCAACTTATTGCTGGATGCTTTTTTATTTTTCCTTCACAATCAATTCAATTCTGTCCACCACTTACCAAATGTTTGCGTGCTGTCTTTCAAGAATATTGGTTCACCAATTTTTGGAGTAAGAACCGAAATACCTGAATCAGCGTGGTTTTCAGTTATTTTATTCAAAGGTTCATCCCATGGATGATTGGCCAGAGCAAACTTTGAGTTGTGAACCGGAAATATTTTTTTTGTTTTCAATTCTCCCGCAATTTTAAATACCTGTTCGGGCATGGTATGGATTAAGTTCCAGTTTTTATCGTACTGCCCTTGCTCTAAAATGGCCAAATCGAATGGTCCGAATTTTTCTCCTATTTCTGCAAAGTGAGTATCGTATCCCCCATCGCCGCCTAAAAACAAATTGTAATCGGGCGTTTTTAAAACGAAAGATGACCAGAAGGTTTGGTTCCCTTTTAATCCCCGTCCCGAAAAGTGGCGGGCCGGTGTAGCTGTCAATTGCCAGCCACGATCCAATTCTGTTACTTCATACCAATCCAATTCTGTGATTTTGGAAGGATCGAATCCCCAGTATTCAAAATGCTGACCAACGCCTAAACTGCTAATTACATGTGCAATTTTGGGCTTTAAATTCATTACGGTTTTGTAATCCAGGTGATCCCAGTGGTCATGCGTAATAATCAAATAGTCGATTTCCGGCATATCATCAGCATGATAAACATTGGTGCCTTCGAAAATCTTATTGATAAACGAAAACGGTGAAGCATAATCGCTAAATACCGGATCGATCAGAAATGTTTTTCCGTTAACGCGAATAAAATATGATGAATGACCAAACCAAAGCAATACATCCTCTTTCGGGTTTAACGTCTTTATATCGGTTTTAATCACAGGAATTTCTCCTTCCGGTGTTACCCGAATCTTGTCGCGGAACATAAAATCCTTCATCACCTGAAACCGGCTTTTGTCTGCCGTGATCGTCGTTGTTTTGCTTATATTTTGAAATTCTCCGTCTCTGTAATTGGGTGATTTTTTTATGCGTTCTAATCGTTCACCGCGTGGTGTCTGACCAAATTTTTTCTGTCGAACTGTAATCATGGTTGTTAAAGTAATTAATAAAACAATTGTTCCCAGTATTCCTAATGTTTTCTTCATATCAAATAAGAGCTTGATAGCCTAAATTATTTAATAACAAAGATGGCAAGGATTTTATTCAACAACCTATCCGAATTACGGAATTAATTACCCTTTTTACTTATGATTTGAATTAACAGCAATTCAAGAATTCCATATTACAGGTAGCTTTAATGCCCTGAAAGGTAGCTTTAAGTAGCAATTTCATCATTTCGGATACGCCGGCTGATTAAAGGTGAATTCTATTTGTATATTTATCTATTGTAATTTGGTATAAAACGACTGATACAAAATAACTGCCATTTGCAAGAGAAAAACCAATGATACAATTGCCACGAAAATATTTAAGAATTTCGTTAATACTCTCATTTGTTATTAGCCTGATTATTCATTTTTCGCTGATAGCCAGTATTTTTATTGATGATGGTTTAAGGCGTCATTCCCACGAAATTCAATTTCCCCCGGTATTTATTATCTCACAGTTTATAGCAACCTTCTTGCTTGGCTTTTTAGTTTTTGTGGTAAACCACCGCTTTTACCAGCCTTTTAATGTACAGCACAAATTAAAATATAACCGGGTAATTAGTTCAATTTTTATAACCCTTGTAATAGTGTTTATTGGAATTCTTCTGGTTAATCTTTTGAATAATTACATGACCGTGGAGTTTGACCTTCGCTCACGACATCGCGACATTGAGGCGATAACCAGAAACCTGTTTTGTGCGGCAATAGTTTTGATTTGTATAGTCGTAATTCGTTTTTTACACCATAAACAAACCATGGAACTGGAAGTGGAACAGCTGAAAACACAAAGCGTGCAAAGCCAGTTTGAGTCACTCAAAAATCAAATGAGTCCGCATTTTCTTTTTAATTCGCTTACTGCGTTAAATAACCTTGTTGAAGAATCACCAAAAACCGCAAATACGTACATAAATCGTCTCTCGCTGGTACTTCGTTACTCACTTCAAAGCAATAAAAAGCAAACGGTTACCGTGGCAGAAGAGCTCGATTTTATCGATTCATATTTGTTTCTGCTAAAAATCAGATACGGAGCTAATTTGTCTATCAAAATCACCATCGACAAACGTTTCTATTATTATAACCTTCCGCCTTTAACCATTCAGATATTAATTGAAAATGCAGTAAAACACAACGAGATAAGCAAAAGCAATCCATTATTGATTGAGGTCCTTTCAACCGATGATGAAATGATTGTGGTTGTGAATAAAATTCAGAAGAAACTAACAGCAGAAGAAGGCAATGGCATTGGACTTTCAAACCTTTCCAAACTTTTTCGTTTATTAGGTGAGGAAATAACGATTATGGATGACCAAAATGAGTTTAGGGTTGAAATTCCGTTACTTAAACCAAACAATTATGAAGGCATTGATAATTGAAGATGAAAATCCGGCAGCAAAACAGCTTATAAATATTTTAAAAAAGCTGAACGACATTGAAGTTGTTGATATACTCGACAGCATAAAATCCACCATTCAGTGGTTTAAAATCAATGCCCAGCCCGATGTCGTTTTTATGGATATTCATATTGCCGACGGATCTGCATTCAAAATTTTTGATTTTATAGAAATAACCTGCCCTATCATTTTCACCACGGCTTACGATGAATATGCAATAAACGCCTTTAAAGTAAACAGTGTTGATTATTTGCTGAAACCAATTACACAGGAAGCCGTTGAGAAAGCGTTCAAAAAAATAAATGTACTTACCGGCGAAAAATCCACCCAACAAGAAATCAGCCAAATCATAAAAGAACTAAACCGGACTAAAAGTTACAAAACCCACTTTCTGGCATCCGTAAAGGGAAGCAAAATGGTTCCGTTGTTGGCCGAAGAAATTGCGTTTTTTTATATCAACGAAGGAAAAGTAAAAGCTGTAAATGTTGACAAGAAAGAATATCAGCTGGATTTTACGCTTGATGAATTAAATACCAAACTTAATCCTGTGGATTTTTTCCGGGCCAACCGTCAGTTTATCGTTTCACGAAAGGGAATAAAGGAATTGGATTCCTGGTTTAACGGCAGATTGTCGGTTGTTTTAAAGATTCCTGCGCCTGAAAAAATTCTCATAAGCCGAACGCGCGTAGGAGAATTCAAAGCTTGGTTTACAGGTCAGTAATTCCCTGCCGGTCGTTTCACCTCCTTTATAAAACATTTCACCCCGCATTTTATCTGTTTCAACTTTAGTGGATTAATCTTCTACCCATTATTGCGGTCAAAACCCCAAAACGTAGAAAATCAATACAACTAATAAACTTATGAAAAATCTAATCTGCTACATTACGATTAACCTCTTCCTTCTATTTAGTTCACTTGTTTTGAATGCACAAGACGAAGTAGGCATTAAACAGCTTACAGGTGAAATTGAGTTTGACGGGCTGGTAAATGAACCGACATGGAAAGTAAGCCAGCAACTTCCACTTACCATGCATTTCCCGGTATTCAACAATCCACCGTCAGAAAAAAGCGAAGTATATTTTACATTTGACAATGATTATTTGTGGGTAGGGGCAATTTTGTATTATAACGATGTAAACGACATTGTTTCCACCAGTAAAAAAAGAGATGAAGAATCGGAGAACTCAGATGCTTTTGGGATTTTACTCGACTCCTACGACGACAATGAAAATGCACTGGCCTTTTTTACCATGCCATCGGGATTAAAAATTGACTATTCCGTTTCGAATGACGGCGAAGGTGGTGGCCCCGGCCCGGGAATGAGTGCAAAAAATTATACATGGAACTCTTACTGGGATGTAAAAACCACGATCACAGATGAAGCCTGGCATGTTGAAATGCGTATCCCTTTTTCCAGCTTACGCTTTCAAAGTAGAAACAACATCACTAAAATGGGATTGATCGTCAACCGCAATATCAGTCACCTCAATGAAATTAACACTTACCCACCTATTGACACAAAATATGGTCGCGATGCCAACACCCGCCCATCGCGGGCAAAAACAATTGTTTTTGAAGATATCAATCCCAGAAACCCGGTTTACATTTCGCCATATATTTTGGGCGGAACTACCCGCATGAACGAAGTAAATGAAGATGAAACCGAGTACGTAAAATCAGATGATCCTGAATTCACCGGAGGATTAGATTTAAAATATAACCTCAATAATAACCTGACACTTGATTTTACGGTAAATACCGATTTTGCCCAGGTTGAAGCAGATGATGAACAAGTTAACCTAACGCGTTACTCGTTGTTTTTCCCTGAAAAGAGGCTATTCTTTCAGGAACGCTCGGGAATATTCAGTTATGAACTGGGAAGAGCTCAAGACCTGTTTTACAGTCGAAATATTGGAATTGCACAAGGCGAACCTGTAACTATTTACGGCGGAGTGCGGATGGTTGGAAGAGTTGGCAAATGGGATGTTGGTTTCCTTGATATGAACACGGCCGACTTTGAAGAAACGCCGTCTGAAAACTTTGGAGTTGTCCGATTACGCAGACAGGTTATTAACGAAAACTCGTATGTAGGAGGAATGATGACAACCCGTCTTGGATTCGACGGCAGCTACAATATCGCTTATGGGTTCGATGGAATTTTTAAATATACTGATGTTGATTACCTTATCGTTAAGCTGGCACAATCACAGGATAAATCAATTAAATCGGAAGTATTCTCCATGGACCCGACTTTTTTCTCTTTAGAACTTCAGCGGCGTGCAGAAGCAGGATTTCTATACGAAGGAAAATATGCTTACTGGGGAGAAAATTTTGATCCAAAATCAGGTTTCATTTTCATTAACAATATTCATGATGTAAGAGCCAGCGTGGGCTATGGCTGGATAGCCGATGAAAAATCGCCGATTTTCAAATATTCCTTCGAAGGAGATTTCAGTATCAAAAGTAGAATGGAAGACGGCAAAATCGAAAATATGGAATTGGCACCTCAATTTAAAATGGATCTGAAAAATGGAATCGGCCTATTCCTGATGCCGGGTTTTAACAAGGAAGGCGTACCATTTGATTTCAATTTACCAGGCGGGATTGTAGTTGAAGAAGGCGACTATTCGTTCTGGGCATTTCGCTCGCATTTTAACACACCGCGTACAAAAAAGATTGTCGCTAATCTCAGTCTCGACGGAGGCGGATTTTACGATGGCAACCAGTATTCTGTTGAACTGGAAACCGACTTCAACATTTCATCAAGTTTTCAACTCTCGGCCTTTTACAAATTCGACAAGGTACAATTCGATGAAACCAACCAGGAATTTACAAACAACCTGGCGCGTTTAAAAGCCACTTACATGCTGAACACCAAATTATCGATGAGCGCTTATATGCAGTATAACGAACTGGAAAACATTATCATTTCCAATTTCAGACTTCGTTATAATCCGCGCGATGGAAACGATCTTTACCTGGTACTGAACGATTCGCGATTTGCCGATAAAACGGATCTCACGCCCACTCCTCCCGGATTTCTTTCGCAAACCATATTATTAAAATATACACACACATTTAGATTATAAACTATGAACCGAATTAAATTGATTTTAAACATTCTGATACTGTTAGTAATGTTATTATTGATGGATCCAAGGTCATTTTACGGACTGGAATTCCACGAATGGGCAGGACTGATCATTGGCTTGTTCTTCATTCTGCACAAAGCACTAAACTGGAGCTGGATAAAAAAAGTAACGGTTTGCTTTTTTAAGAGTTCTCCAGGCCGCGCACGCTTAAATTATGTGCTGGACGTATTGTTACTGGCCGGGATGGTTTTAATGATACTCAGCGGAATTGCCATTGCGCGAACCATAGATTTTTCATGGCTGAGTCTGGGAGGATCACGAATGTTTTGGCGGGTGATGCATACCAGCTCATCGTTTATAACTCTCGCGCTTTTTGGGATTCATGTGGGGCTTCACTGGAAATGGGTACAACTACGTTTTAAATTCAAAAATGTAAAGGCATGAACAGAAAGATCATCAACGGAATAATTTCGCTGGCAATAGTTATTGCTGCTTTATACGGCTTATCACGATTACGTTTTATCGAACGCAGCATCTGGATATTTAAAACAAACGATATGCAAAATACCCGTCGCGGTGGTCCTGAAAGAGGCGGCCGCGAAGGAAGAGATTTCAGAGCCCGCCCACAGGATTTTGGCCGACAAGAGCGCATTAATTTTGAAAACCTGCCCGACAGCGTTCGGCAACGACTAATTGCCGAAAGAGGTGTCCGATTTGAAAACGACAGTACAAGAGAACGTCAGACACAAAACGTTACACGGGGAAGAGGTGATTTCAGAGGCAAAGGTCAGGGCCGTGACTTTAGGAGGGGAAGTAGCATACGGCTGGCTAATGTAAGCTGGTTTTTTATCGTCTTTGCCGGATTTACAGTAGTTACCATTTACCTGGATATGCTGACTAAGTGGATAAAGCGCAAATAAATACAAAAGGGTATATTAAACCTTATTTGTTGAATTCAGTCTATAAAGCATTGGTTATAAATGCAGAACAAATCAGCATTAAATACCAGGGAGTAATTAATGATTATAAAAAAGAGTAACGCTTATGAGTAAGATTAGTAAAACATTCAGAGTTTATCATCGTTATCTTGGATTTTTCCTGGCCGGAATTATGACAATTTACGCGCTTAGCGGTACAGTTATGATTTTCCGGACAACGGATTTTCTTAAACAGGATAAAATTACAGAGCGCGAAATCGGAGCAAACGTTCCGGCGGAGGAATTAGGTGGTAAACTTTTTATACGTAATCTGCAGGTTTTGGAAGAAGATGCCAACACCATAACTTTTCAACAGGGATCGTACGACAAAACAACCGGTATTGCCACCTACACGGTTAAAGAGCTGCCTGTTGTTTTACAAAAGCTGGAACGACTGCATAAAGCCACAACAAATTCACCTTTGTTCTTTCTGAATATTTTCTTTGGTATTTCCTTGCTGTTCTTCTCAGTTTCGGCATTTTTCATGTATACCAAGACGAATAAAGTGTTGAAAAAAGGACTATATGTAGCATTGGGAGGACTAGTATTTGCGGTTATTATGCTACTGATTTAAGGCTCCCAAAAAAGGTTTAGTTGAAACGAAAAAACCTCGCGGCGAAATTGCTGCGAGGTTTTCTATTTTCATTACGGATTACTACTCTCCTTCCCAAATACTTTCTTTGATAGTCACCGGGCCAATAAGTCCTGATTCTTCCAAAATAATTTCCGGTCGTTTGCGGCCAAGAAAATCATTGGAAATTACAATGTTCGTTGATGTGTATTTTTTCTGACCATCAAGAATCTCATCGCCGGCCAATCGGTTAAACCAGGAATTTACAACTGTTATTTCCAGGGTATTCTCCCCTTCTTTTAAATCGCCGGTAACATTCACCCTAAACGGTTTTGTCCAGGTAATTCCTTTGTATTTCCCGTTCACTGTTACTGCAGCAATACCAACATCTTTTACCGTTTCCAGTTGAAGAAAATACTCACTTCCGTTTTCCGGCACAAAATCCAAATCGAATGTTTTTGTGTATTTCACTTTACCTGAGTAATATTTTATTCCCGGATCATTGCTTTTAGTCCAATCCGACAATTCAGGGAACACAACTTTCCCGGGTCCGCCCCACTCCGGATCAAAATAAAGTTCCCATTCATCATTGATAGCTTTAACCGTTTTATAATCGGGATAATTTCGTTGAGCAACACCTTGCCTGCTCGCAGGTATTTCAGCATTAAAAACGACTATAACCGACTCGTAAGGTTCCAATGTTAACGGCACCTCTGTTTTGCCATCAGCCTGCTTAAATGCTAAGGCATCACGAATATCGCCGGTGTTGGCATCCCAAAGCTCAGGATGCAATCCCTCTATGCGAAATGCCGCTGTTAGAACTTGTTTCTCCGCCGTTTGATTCGAAACAAAATAAACATCGGCTTCTCCAACGGTATAATGAATGTAGTCAAAGTCAGTCTTACTATCGTTGTTTTCAACCGCAAAATCCGGTTCAACACCCTGAGAAAGCAAATATTCGCGGGCACTTACTCCCCAAACAACTTTACCTTTGCCATAATCGAGCGAACCGGAAGCAACATTATCGTTACCCCACAATTTGTCGGAAAGTGATTGAAATGCCTTCTTGGCCTCATCTCCTCCAACCAAACTGATTGCTCCATTTGGTTTTGGCCCAATCACCGTAGCTCCCTGACTTACAAGATCCTCAAGTTTTTGAAGCACTGTAAGCGACAATACTTTATGATCGGGTAAAACCAATACTTTGTATTCAATTCCTCCGGGAACAACCACTTTTCCCTCTTTCACCTTTAACTGCAGGAAAATTGTTTCATCGGTTACATCATAATCGTAACCGGGCATCACACCTGCCGGATTTGAATGTTTGTATGGAAAAACATTAGGCACATGATCGCCGTAATAATACAGTACATCGGCCACAAATTTCCCCTCTTGAACAATGGCCTGTACACGTTGCATATAATCGATAAATGGCCCGGATTCGTTCCACCAGGTAACTTGTGGATTTACGTGTGTTCCGGCGAAATATTCTTGTCCGGGCAAGCCCATTTCTGGTGGTGAACAGGTGAAAGTATGAAAATACATGCGGTTTAATCCGGCACAAATCTCATGATCGAATGATGATTTCTGGTCGTGCCAAAGTTCATCGTTCCAATGTGGACCAATAGTAGTAAAACTCTCGGCACCAACTATTTTAACGCCATAAATGTGCGCTGCCGAAGAAGCCTGTTTCAGGAAAAAACGGTTTTCGTCGTGCGGACGGTGTGGCGATGGCGCCCAAAACTCACTCATCACGATATCGTTGTAACCATAGTTTTTTATGCCGTCCATTGGACCGGCGTGCGGCCCCGCAGATTCGGGCTGGATTCCCATGTTGTAATTGTGTGCGTACTCCTGAAAGCGCTTATAATGTTTCTCGGCAACCAGGTCGGCCAGCGTTTTTCTAAAATCCGCCAAAAAAGCATTGGTAGTATTTACATCATCAACGATGTAACCGGCAACAACCGGCAAATAACTCAACACATCGTAACCGCGGTAATCGGTAAATTCCTGCGCAAACTTATCGGTCCAGTTCATGCCACCACATTCCCAACTATCTGTTTCCATATATTTCAAAGTTGTTCCAACATGGTCGCCGGCAGCTTCAAAAATCGGTTCAACTACGTCGTTCCAGTAAAAATCAAAAGCCTCTTTGCTCATGTAATCCAGTACTCGTCCCTGCCAGTCGCCACTCGATGTGGAAACTTCAGCATCAGTGCATGTATACCCAATTCGCATAATGTTCCAATTCCCTTCAGGCACATCCCAGTTCAGGGTTCCATCTTCTGAAAGAAATGCATCGAGTTGAACGATTTCATCTCTATTTATGGTGTAATTTTCCTCACCTTCTATATTATCTTTCTCAGGATCATTAAAAAGTAAAAATCTGCAATCAGGTGCAGAACCACCTAATTCATGAAATCCCAGTTTATAATCCAGATCAGTAACCACCTCATCAGTTTTCGCATTCTCATTAATTGGAAAAGCAAGAATTGTGATGTCTTTATAAAAGTCGTCTCTGGTAAAGGGCTGCTCCAATTTTAGCGAAATAGTCTTCCCACCTTCTACTTTAGTTTCGGAAAAAGTCAATTGTTTGGCCGCATATTCGGGTGTTACACGTGGTCCTCCAAGGTTCCATCCACTTTGTATGTTAAAGCCCATTGTTAACCCCAACCGTTTGGCCTCATCAAGTGCAAACACAAAAAGTTCGTTCCACTCATCCGAACCGTACAATGGCCCTTTTGGAATGTCTTTGTTCCCTCGTTGGTTGTGTCCTCCGGCATCAAAGATCATCGCTCCCTGAAAGTTCCTGGATTTCATGGCTTCCAGATCTTTAGTGATAGCAGCCTTATTTACATTGCCATTCAACCACCACCACCAGCAATTCACTCCATATTCCCGTGTGGGATTTTCGAAATTGTTTCTTATGTCACTGTAACCAATCCGTTCTTCAGCATCCGATTTTACTTTCTCTTTTTGAGTACACGACTGCCAGAAAACGGAAACCAAAAAAATAAAAAACAATATTCTCTTCATAACTATGTAATCTTTCAGCGTTAAGTTTTAATGTATAGAACAGGCTCTACAAGCCCGACAATTTTTCCAATGCCAGCATTAGTGCATGCGTTCCCAATTTTCCATGCCCCTGTGCCAGAACTGCCAGATAAAGTTGTTTTACCAACGCCAGTCCGGGTAACGACAAGCCCATTGCTTCAGCTTCTTTTAATGCAATTCCCATGTCTTTTATAAAATGCTCAACAAAAAATCCGGGATCGAAATTACGATTTACAATACGCGGTGCCAGATTATCTAACGTCCAACAACCAGCAGCTCCACCACTTATCGAAGACAGCATAGTTGGTAAATCTAGACCGGCTTTATGACCGTATAACAAAGCTTCGCAAACACCGATCATCGTTCCGGCAATAGTAATTTGGTTACACATTTTTGTGTGTTGTCCCGATCCGGCTTCACCCTGATAAACAATCTGTTTTCCCATTATTTCAAAAAGGGGAAAAACCTTGTCAAATGCTTCTTTGTCGCCACCGGCCATTATTGATAATGTACCTTTTTGTGCGCCAACATCACCACCTGATACAGGCGCATCAACCGACTGAATGTTTTTAGATTTTGCTGCTTTGTATATTTCCACTGCCAGACTCGGTTCAGTAGTTGTCATATCAACTAAAATGGTTTCGGGCTTGGCTTTCGACAATATTCCGTTTTCGCCGAAGTATACTTCGCGAACATCTTTTGGAAACCCAACAATCGTGAAAATGACATCAGAAACCGCTGCTACTTCTGCAGGACTATCTGCCCATTTCACACCCTTTGCTAACAATGATTCTGCTTTGCTTTTTGTTCGTGTATATGTTGTACAAGAGTAACCGGCTTCTTCTAAATGGCCTAACATAGAGATCCCCATTACTCCGGTGCCAATCCAACCTATTGAAATATCTTTGCTCATATAATTATTTTAAGTGAGACCAAAGCTAAAGTTTTAATGACATTCAGCAAAATCAATCTACCTTCAGTAAGCTACATGATTATTACTTTTTAAAAGTCTAAATTTCCTTTATAAAAACTGACTATTAATGCGAAACGATGATAAAAAAGCAGACTACTTTTAATCAGTTAACGCTGATTTTCTAAACCTTATATCCACTAACGAGCTCAAAAAACTTTATAAAAAGTACTTATCACTCTTTTATAACATGCTCAATAACAGCATTTCTAATGGCATTCATTTTTTAAAATACAAAAACATTCAACTATATTTAGCACAAAATCTTTCGCATAGATTTTAAGAATGATAACGGAGAGTGGATGCTGACTACTTTCCGTTTTCTTTTAAAACGCCAAATGGGGATACAAAAAAACCTCCGGATAATCTCCGAAGGTTTTCTTATAGTTTTTGTCGAATTACTCTTATAATTCTTTGAAGAAATCGTTTCCTTTATCGTCAACAATAATGAATGCCGGGAAATTTTCCACTTTAATCTTACGAACCGCTTCCATTCCCAGATCTTCAAAATCGACAACCTCAACAGATTTAATACTGTTTTTAGCAAGGATTGCAGCCGGTCCACCAATCGAGCCAAGATAGAAACCACCATGCTTTTTACAGGCGTCGGTAACAGCTTGCGAGCGGTTTCCTTTTGCCAGCATGATCATCGATCCGCCTTTACTCTGAAACTCTTCAACATACGGATCCATACGACCTGCTGTTGTTGGCCCGAAACTACCTGATGCCATTCCTTTTGGTGTTTTTGCTGGACCTGCATAATACACCGGATGGTTTTTAAAGTATTCCGGCATTGGTTTGCCCTCGTCAAGCATTTGTTTGATTTGAGCATGTGCAATGTCTCGTGCTACAATTAAAGTACCACTCAAATTCAAACGCGTTTTTGTTGGGTATTTTGTCAACTCTGCCAACACTTTGTCCATTCCCTGATCCAGGTCGATATCAACTGCCGGACTCATTGAAGGTGCTTTTGCAGGTAAGAAACGCGCCGGATTTTTCTCCAGTTGCTCAAGGAAAATACCCTCTTTGGTAATTTTTGCTTTTATGTTACGGTCGGCACTACAGCTAACGCCTAAACCTACCGGGCACGAAGCAGCGTGACGTGGCAAACGGATAACACGTACATCGTGCACAAAATATTTTCCACCAAACTGTGCACCTACTCCACTTTCCTGGCAAATTTTGGTTACTTTTTCTTCCCACTCCAAATCGCGGAAAGCCTGGCCACCTTCATTTCCTTCTGTCGGTAAATGATCTAAATAACCTGCTGATGCTTTTTTCACTGTAGCCAAAGTTGCTTCGGCAGAAGTACCACCAATTACCAGTGCTAAATGATATGGAGGACAGGCAGAAGTACCGAGATCCATAATTTTTTCCTGTACAAATTTGGTAAGGTTTTCCTCAGTCAGCAGCGATTTTGTTTGCTGATAAAGGAAGGTTTTGTTACCTGAACCACCACCTTTTGTAACAAACAAAAATTCGTATTTATTTCCTTGCTCGGCATAAAGATCGATTTGTGCAGGAAGGTTAGTTCCTGTATTTTTCTCTTTTGTCATGGTAAAAGGAACAACCTGCGAGTAACGCAAATTCTTTTCGCCATAGGTTGCAAAAATACCTTTCGAAAGCTCTTCTGCGTCATTGGCGCCGGTATATACATCTTCACCTTTTTTACCAATAACAATTGCTGTACCTGTATCCTGGCAGGTTGGCAGTTCGCCTTCAGCAGAAACAGCCTGATTCATTAACATGGTGTGCGCTACAAATCTATCGTTATCTGTAGCTTCAGGGTCTTCAAGAATTTTGGCCAGTTTTTCAAGATGCGAAGCACGCAGGTAAAACGAAACATCAGTAAATGCTTCTTTTGCAAGTTCCTCCAAACCTTTTGGATCAACTTTTAAGATCTCGCGGCCATCAACCTCAATGGTCGACACATAATCTTTTGTAATGCAACGATATTCGGTATCGTCTTTTAAAATTGGAAATGGTTTTTGATATTTAAAATCTGCCATTGTAAAATCGGTTAAATTAATTTTCCCTCAAAGATAAAACTATTCGGTGGTTTCTATTTTATTTTAAAGCTAAACCTGAAAAATTTAAGACTTGGAGCAGATTCCGGTTTTTAAACATTCGATGTTAATAACTACAAGCTATTTAAACACATTCTAAAGACCTGATTCATACAACTCTGATATATTTGCCCACAGATAAAAAACAAGATGAAAAAAATAGGTTTGGGTTTGTTGTGTGTATTGACACATGGCATTTTCTCGTGGGCATTCGCATCGAAGCCTGCAGACTACAGCGATTCTTGTTATCCCTTTGTCTATCACTCACACCAGTTAGTAACTGAACAGCCAATTGCGGTTAATGACACGATCATACTCGCAATGGGGTGCGAAAATGCCGTGGTTTCGGGGAATTTACTTAGTAATGATAAGTATCATTCGGATTCAGCATGGGTTAGCCACATTGAATCACCCGTTTACGGAAACTTTATTTGCGATCCTTTTGGTAATTTTACTTATAGCAGTTCGTCGGATTTTCGAGGAACAATAACTTTAACGTATCGGCTAAGCAGCATTACTGATCCTCCGTCTTATTCGGAAGCCACACTCGTAATTATTATTGAAAACGATGCTGATTGCGATAAGGTGGTAAATAGTCTTGATATTGACGATGACAACGACGGTATTCTGGATATTCATGAAGGAGACGAAACCGTTGATACCGATGAAGATGGAATTCCTGACTATCTCGATATTGACTCAGATAACGATGGCATTACTGATTTTACCGAATGGCAAACGGAAGGCTTTTGTAAATCACTTTTACTTGTTGATGAGAACGGCGACGGCTGGGATGCAGCATTTGATCCGGTTGAAGGCGGCGACTATTACGAACAGGTAGATACCGATATGGATGGCATTCCTGATTTTCAGGATTACGATTCTGACAACGACGGTATTTCAGACTACATTGAAGCTTTTGACATTGATAACGATCAGGTTCCGGAATTGGAATTTTCTAACCTTGATTATGATTCCGACGGACTCGACAACAGTTGCGATACAGTTAACTGCTTGCTATCAAGACTTAATCCAATGGGTAGTAACAGTCCCCTTCCCGATATCGATACAAACAATATTAGAGACTGGCGCGATCCATACAATATCGCCATTGAAACGGAGCCGCAGTTTGCGAAAATTGCAGAAGATGAACTATTTATATATCCAAATCCTGTAATTGATCAATGTACTATTGTTCTTCCCACAATGGAAAATATGGTTGCGACAGAGTATTCTGTAAAGATTTATGACATCAGGGGAAGCCTAATACAACTGGATTTATTCGAAGGCGACAAACACAACCTTTCGCTGGGACAGCTAAAAAAGGGAATCTATATTGTGCGTGTAAGGGCAGGCTCAACAGAACTTATCACACGTATTAGCAAAGCAGATTAAAAAGGAATAAACAATCCTGCAAAGAATTGATTTTTATTGATTTATTTGGTTTGTATTTCAAACTTGTTTAATTTTACAAACAAAACAAATCATGGAAGAATCAATTACCAACCACGACAAGTTAAGTAATAAACAATTACTTGACACGCTTAAAACGGCCGTTGCCACTTCGAAACGTTCATTATACGAAGATGGAATTTTACTCATTTTATGGGGGGCGACATTAGCCGTTGGATTCTTCCTGCATTATTACAGATCGACCCACCTTGTTGTTTGGAGAACCCGGAATGTTTTAGATGTTCTAAATATTCTGGCAGCCGTATTATTAATCGGGTTTACGATTTATTATATATTCCTGCGTAAACCTAAACAACGCACATATACTGCCATTTCCACGCGTTTTGTTTGGGTGGGAATTATTATCGCCCATAATCTGAATGTTATCGTTACGAAAAGTCTACTGGATGAAGTTGATTTTGCGCTGATCCATCCCCTTCAAATGGTTTTAATTGGTTTTGCACTTTTTGTTACTGGTGGAATTTATCGATACAATTTGTTGTCTGTTAGTGGTGTTGTTATGTGGCTGGCAGCAGTACTTTGTGCACGCATAGAACTGGCAGATCAATACCTGATTAGAGCAATTGCCAACTTTATCTGTTTCGTAATTCCGGGAGTTTTAATGTATATGCAAAGTAAAAAAACAGCCCATGTTTAAAAACCTCGATCCACTTCTTCATTCGCAGGTACGGCTGGCAATAATGACACTTCTTTTAAATGTAAAGTCGGCCGAGTTTTTGTATTTGCTCGAAAATATCGAAACAACAAAAGGCAACCTGAGTTTTCAGATAACAAAACTTAAAGAGGGTGGATATATCCAGGTGAGAAAATCATTCCGAAATAATTATCCGCTTACCACATTAAAAATCACAGCAAAAGGAATTGATGCCTATGAAAACTACATTGAGGCTATTTCTGAATATTTCAAAAAATCGGGAAAACTTTAATTCTCCCCCGCCGTACTATCAATGTATTTAGAATATAAACTCTAATGATTTGATTGAAAATAGTATTCAATTCATTAGATTTGAGAAAATAACATTATTCATGATGAAGACAAAGATCGGACTGCTATGTGTTTTACTTTTTGCTATTGTTTTTATAGCAAAAGCAGATGTGAAACTCCCAAAAATATTCAGTTCAAATATGGTTTTGCAACAAGGTATGGAAATTCCTGTTTGGGGCTGGGCGGATCCAGGTGAAGAGATTTCTGTGCGATTGAATGGAAATACAGTTGAAACAACTACGGGCCAGAATGGTAATTGGATGGCAAAATTACCGGCTCAAAAATATGGTGGGCCATTTACATTAACAGTAATAGGCAAAAACTCCATTTCGTTAACCAATGTAATGATTGGTGAAGTTTGGGTGTGTTCAGGGCAATCGAATATGGAGTGGCCGCTGGCACAGGTGAAAAATGCAGATGAGGAAGTTGAATTAGCCAAACACCCCAATATTCGTTTATTTACCGTGCCTCGCAAAGTGGCACAATTTCCTGAAGAAGATTTGGAAAGTGGTGAATGGCTGGAATGCTCACCACAAACAGCTCACAACTTTTCGGCAGTTGGGTACTTTTTTGGTAAAGCTTTAAAGGAAGAGCTGGATGTTCCTATTGGGCTGATTCATTCGTCGTGGGGAGGCACTGTTGCCGAAACCTGGACCAGTGCACAAACGATTCAAAACGATCCTGACTTTAGGGAGCCGATGATAGAATTGCAACAAATGAATGTTGAAGAGTACAGAAAGAATAAAGAGGCGGAGATCAGAAAAATTCTGGGTGGCGAAATTCCTACCGAAGATAAAGGTATGCAAGACGGCACACCTGTGTGGTCTGATCCGGAGTTAAACGATACCGACTGGAGCCAAATTATAGCTCCCGGATTATGGGAAGAACAAGGATATATTGATATTGACGGAATTGGTTGGTACCGAAAAGAGCTTGACCTTACAGAAGACCAGACACAAACCAACCTTAACTTACATTTAGGAAAAATAGATGATTCGGACATTACCTTTTTAAATGGAATTGAAATTGGGAAAACAGAAAACCAGTACGATAAAGAAAGAATTTACACCATCGACAAAAAATATTTAAATCCGGGAAAGAACATGATCGTTGTTCGTGTTAACGATACCGGCGGTGGAGGTGGAATTTGGGGCGATCCCGAAGACCAGTATGTTGCAATCGGGCAGGAAAAAATAGATATCTCCGGCGACTGGAAATTCAAAATCTCGAAAGCAGTAATGCAAAACATTGATTTGGGACCAAATTCATATCCTACCCTTCTTTTTAACGGGATGATAAATCCAATTGTTCCTTTCGGAATAAAAGGCATAATCTGGTACCAGGGAGAGTCAAATGCAGATCGGGCAAAACAATATCAGCGCATATTTCCGAATTTGATTAACGATTGGCGCACACAATGGAACCAGGGCGATTTCCCGTTTTTATATGTGCAACTGGCCAATTATATGAAACCGACACAAAAACCTGCCGACAGCGAATGGGCTGAACTGCGCGAAGCACAAACAATGACTTTGGAGCTGCTTAACACAGGAATGGCATCGGCAATTGATATTGGCGAAGCTGATGATATTCATCCCCGAAACAAACAAGACGTTGGAAAACGCGCTGCGTTAAATGCACTTAAAGTAGCTTATAACAAAAATATTGTATACACCGGTCCAACTTTCGAATCAGTAGAATTTAAAGAAGGTAAAGCCTATATCACTTTTACAGAAACAGGCTCAGGACTGGCAGTAAAAGACAAATACGGCTACGTTAAATCATTTGCCATTGCTGGTCACGACCGTCAGTTTCATTGGGCAAAAGCGGAAATCATCAATAAAAACACAGTTGTTGTTTATTCGTATGCCGTTACTGATCCGGTGGCAGTGCGTTTTGGATGGTCCGACAATCCTGATGATTTAAACTTGTACAACCTGGAATTACTGCCAGCCAATCCTTTCAGAACGGATAACTGGCCGGGAATAACGAAGTAAATTAAAGATAAAATTATTACCATCACACAATTTATTAATCAATATAATGTTGATTATAAAACACGTTTGCATAGTTTTGTGCCAAGGATGAAACGAGCACGGTAAATTTCAAAACACATATGAATGATTATCTTGCGAGTTACATGAGTCTCCATAAAAACAAGCGATAACAGACGAATGAAAAACTTTACCATTCTATTCTTATTACTGCTTACCCAAACCATTGCTTTTGGGCAAAGTAACAACGCAACTTTAAAAGGTATTATTAAAGATCAGAACGGTTTTCCGGTCGATATGGTAAATGTGGTTTTGAAGGAATATCCAACACTTGGAACTACTACTAATGCCAATGGCGAATTCCTTTTACGCATTCCGGCACGAAAACAACTTACGGTAATATTTTCATCATTAGGTTATCAAACATTTCAGGATTCGGTTTATGCAAACCGCGAAGAGACCATTATTAAAGAAATTGAAATGCCGGAAATGAATCTTGAACTGGCAGAGATAATTGTCAGGGAACAGCGACGCAACGGAGCAAGTATTGTTAGTCTCGATCCGAAGATCATCAATTCCATTTCAAGCGCCTCAGGTGGCATTGAAGCCGGACTAAAAACCTTGCCCGGTGTTTCATCAAATAACGAGTTAAGCTCGCAATATACTGTGCGTGGTGGTAATTTCGATGAAAACCTGGTTTATGTAAACGATGTTGAAGTTTACCGTCCTTTTCTTATCCGTTCAGGACAACAGGAAGGATTGAGTTTTGTAAACAGCGATATGGTTTCTACCATCGATTTTTCGGCAGGTGGTTTTAATGCTAAATATGGCGATAAAATGTCGTCGGTGTTGGATATAAAATACCGCAAACCAAGTGATTTCAGGGGCTCGGCTTCAATAAGTATGCTAGGCGCCACTGCACATTTCGAAGATGTGTCGCTTAACGGAAAATTATCGCATATTTCAGGACTTCGTTATAAAACAAACAGATATATTCTGGGAAGCCTGGACGAACAAGGAGAATATGATCCGCGTTTCCTCGATTTTCAAACATATATAACTTACCAGTTTAACGAAAAATTTGATCTCTCTTTTCTTGGAAACGTAGCCCAAAACGAATATAATTTTATTCCGCAAACCCGGGAAACCACATTTGGGACCTGGCAAAATCCACTCAACACAAAAATTTATTTCGACGGGCAGGAACAGGATGATTTTAAAACCTATCTGGGAGCTGTAACAGCCAATTATCACCCAAATCCAAATCTAAACCTAAAGTTTATTGCGTCGGCTTATCATGCCAAAGAAAATGAGACATACGACATTCAGGGACAATATTACCTTAACCAACTGGAGCGCAATATGGGCTCGGAAGAATTTGGTGACAGTTCGTTGAACTTGGGTGTTGGCACCTTTATCAATCATGCCAGAAACCGGTTAGATGCAACGGTTTACAGTTTTTCGCACAAAGGAGCATTAAACTCCGAAAAACACCTGATAAACTGGGGAATTAAATTCCAGCATGAAAAAATAAACGACGAAATTAACGAGTGGATCTATCGTGATTCTGCCGGTTATTCCATCCCCTACTCAGATACTGACGTAAATTTATTTTACTCAATAAATGCTAAAAATAAAATTAGCTCGAATCGTATAACCGGCTACATTCAGGACAGTTGGAGTGTACCGATTGAGAGCGGAGACTTGTATTTAACTGGTGGAGTTCGTTTCAACTACTGGGATTTCAACGATGAACTGCTGATAAGTCCGCGTGCCACGTTAAGTTACTTCCCTGAGTGGGAGAAAAAAATGTCTTTCCGCTTTTCAGCCGGAATGTACCATCAATCGCCATTTTTTAAAGAGCTGAAACAAAGCGACGGTTACATTAATTACGATTCAAAGGCACAACGTTCGTTCCAGGTTGTTGGAGGCACCGATTTGTTATTTACCGCGTGGGACCGTCCGTTCAGGTTTACATCCGAGGCTTATTACAAACACATGAGCCACTTAGTGCCTTACCAGGTCGACAATGTGCGTATTCGTTACCTGGCAGAGCAGGAAGCAACTGGTTATGCAACCGGAATCGACCTGAAAATTAACGGCGAATTTGTTAGTGGCTTACAATCGTGGGCAAGTTTATCTTTCTTACAAACCGAGGAGGATATTAAAGGCGACGGACACGGAATGATCCCCCGTCCTACCGATCAGTGGATGAATTTTAGTATGTTTTTTCAGGACTATTTGCCTGGAAATCCAACCTATAAAATGCAATTATCCGGTTTTTACGGGGCACGCCTGCCAACCGGACCGCCCAATGGAGAGCGTTACCAGGATGTATTTCGTATGCCTCCTTACCGACGCATCGACCTTGGATTTTCAAAGGTATTTATCAGTTCGGCAAACCGCTCAAACAGTCCATTTTTAAGACATATAACCGACATGTGGCTAAGCCTTGAGGTATTTAACATTCTGAATATCAATAACACCATTTCGTATTTTTGGGTATCGAGTATATACGGCGATCAATATGCTGTTCCCAATTATCTGACATCGCGGAAATTCAACTTAAAACTTACGGTAAAATTCTAATAATCAACACACAACCAATACAATACATAATTTAATGTTTAAGCAACTTTAAAACTTCGCTGAACATTACCTCTTATTTGAACTATTGTATCGATTCGTTTAACTTTGCAAGCAACTTAATGCATAAATTATATGAACCTAACTGTATACCAGGTTGATGCCTTTGCTGAAAAAGTTTTTGAAGGAAATCCTGCAGCCGTTGTACCCCTTACTGAATGGCTTCCGGATGCTACCATGCAAAAAATGGCAATGGAACACAACCTTTCGGAGACAGCTTTTTTTGTAAAAGAAGACGACTGTTACCACATCAGATGGTTTACTCCCGAAGCTGAAGTCGATTTATGTGGTCATGCGACCTTAGCTACTGCTCACGTAATGTTTCGGCACCTTGCATATTCTTCAGAATCAATCTGCTTCAAATCAAGAAGTGGCAACCTCAGCGTAAAAAAAGAAGGCGATTTGTTGGTTTTAAATTTTCCGGCATCCGAAGTGGAGGCTAAATATATTCCAACAGGTTTAAAAACTGCTTTTGGTATACACCCACAAGAATGTTTTAAAGGACGCGAAGACCTGATGCTGGTTTTTAAATCGGAAAACGATATTATTAACCTGCAGCCCAATTTTTCTTTGATGCTGGAATCAACATCCCGGGGCATTATTTGTACGGCAAAATCTGAAAAATATGATTTCGTTTCGCGCTTTTTTGCGCCATCAGTTGGAATAGACGAAGATCCTGTTACCGGCTCGGCACATACAATGCTTATTCCGTATTGGGCAAAACAACTTGATAAAACTACTCTTGTTGCCAAACAAGTTTCGAAAAGAGGAGGAGTTCTGGAATGCAAACATTTGGATGAACGGGTTGAAATTGGAGGAAAAGCACAAACTTACATGATTGGAAACATTGACATTTAAACCGGTAAACTTTTATAGAGTAACACTATTTACCATGTTTGAAAAGGTCTAAAAAAATCACAGCGATTTTATAGGTATATAACAATGAAAGTCGTATATTTTCATAGTAAAACATTGAAAAAAGCACACATTTTAATCAAAGGTATTTTAACATGAATGATCCTTTTGGCACTGCAATAAAAGAATATTTTGATCGGGGAAAAGCTCCTCAGATACAAATAAATACAAACTACACAGAAGACGAAACTATTACCCCGTCCTATTTTTTCAGAAGTGAAAAAGAACTTCCGTTACTTGAAAAAGCAGCATTAAAAAACTGTAAAGGAAAAATATTGGATATAGGAGCTGCTGCAGGTTGCCACTCGCTCATTCTTCAAAAAAAAGGATATAATGTTACAGCTCTCGAGAAATCGGAACTTGCCGTGGAAGTAATGAAAAAACAGGGTATTGTGAAAGTTATTAATGCCGATATTTTTGAATACTCAGAAAAACAATTCAACACGATATTGTTATTGATGAACGGCGCCGGTATTGGAGGAACAGTTGCCGGACTGAAAAAATTACTTACCCACTTGAAAAGTCTGTTGCTTGAAGGTGGACAAATTTTACTCGACTCTTCAGACATAAAATACTTATTTGAGGAAGAAGATGGCTCGCAATGGGTTGATCTTGCTAATGCAAACTACTATGGAGAAATGCAGTATGAGGTTCGTTTCAGGAAATCGACTGATAAATTCGACTGGTTATATATTGATTCGGATAGTCTGCAAAATTTGGCAAATGAAATAGGTTATAGTTACACTCTTCTTCAACAAGGAAATCATTACGACTATCTGGCCAGGCTTACGCTGTAAATTAAAATTTTGGTCTGTTTAAACCGGGTAATTACAGATTTAATTCAACCTAAATCTACCTATTTAAGTCAAACTAAAAAATATGGCTGCCATCCGAATACTTTCTTTCGACGAAGGAATCGGGTTGTTTGCAGAATAAATACGGTGGTTCACAGATATAATTTCGCTTTTTACTGTCGTTTACATAATTTGGTAGTGAAATTAGAAACAGAAAACACCATGAAAGCTCTTATCCTCATTTCTTCCATTTTTTACATTCTTGGATTAAAGATCAGCAACAAAATCGATCTTGTTAAGAAAAGTAATCCGGTGGAAAAAATTATTACTCACCAAGTAAAGACAACCGAAACAGAGGAAAGTGCCACCTTTGAGGCAAATGTTGAAGAAGACAAATCTGACGAAGAGAAAACGGTTGTTAATGAAAGTATGGAATGACATCCTCATCATAGAAATAACAGATAAATAATTAAGCAGCAGACAGGAAGTCACACAATGATTTCCTGTTTTGTTTTTATAACTATCCTGTAAATCATTACTGCCTAAATCACTTGGCTTCAACAAATTCAGTAAATTAGTGTTCTACAAATAGTCCTTCACTTTAAAATTAAGCTTATGGCCAACTTTCAAATAAACCGTCGGAAATTTATCGGAGCCCTGAGTGCGGGCACAGCACATATTTTATTTTCCAATCCAATTTATGCAGGCAACACTCCTGCCAGGAATCACGATCCTTTTCAGTTGGTAGAGTTGGGAAATTCAGGAATAAAAACAACGCTATTGGGAATGGGAACAGGTGTTCACGCCACCAACCGAAGTAGTTTTCTTACCAAGCAAGATAAAAATACCAGTCTCGATTTGCTGCATCATGCATACAATAAAGGCATCCGGTATTTCGATTTGGCCGACACCTACGGTACACACGGGCTTTTTGCTGAAGCCATGACAAAAATGAATCGTGAAGAACTAACACTTACTACAAAAATATGGACACGTCCGGGTGGAATTCCTGAAAAAGAACGCCCCGACGCTGATATTGTGGTTGATCGGTTCCGTAAAGAAATGAATACTGAATACATCGATTTGGTGCAAATTCATTGTATGGTTGACGAGGACTGGACGGAAACGTTGAAACCACAGATGGAAATCCTCTCAAACCTAAAGGCAAAAGGAATTATTAAAGCTCATGGCGTGTCGGTGCATTCGTATGATGCGATGAAAGCAGCTGTAGAAAGTCCATGGGTTGATGTATTGCATGCACGTATAAATCCGTATGGAATTGCCATGGATAAACCCGATCCAAAGGAAGTTGTTGAAGTGATTCAACAATTGCATCAATCAGGAAAAGGTGTGATAGGAATGAAACTGGTTGGCAACGGACAACTCCGAAACGACAGTGAAAAAATTGATAATTCGTTACGCTTCGTGCTTGGTCTGGGTTGCGTTGATATGATGATTGTTGGTTTTGAGACCAAAGACCAGGTTGACAATTACATTTCGAGAATGCAAACAGAATTGAAACGACTTTATTAAAGTAATCTATTTTTGTATGCCTTTTCACAAAACAAGCCAATGTTAAGAAAATAACAGATATTAACATGCTGATTTTCTGATACTTGCGAAATTCAACAATTTTCTAACTTAAGTTCAGAACAACGAGGCAGGAATACGTGTACTTTTGCGCGAAATTTCTACTCGTCAATGAAATCAATTTTTAAGCCCAAACTATTTTCACTATTGCGCAATGGTGTAAGTAGAAAACAAATTACTTCGGACGTACTTGCCGGAATTGTAGTTGGTATTGTTGCACTGCCGCTGGCCATTGCTTTTGCGGTTGCTTCGGGAGTATCTCCTGAAAAAGGCTTGATTACCGCTGTGGTAGCCGGTTTTCTTATTTCGTTATTGGGTGGCAGCCGTGTGCAAATTGGCGGCCCAACCGGAGCTTTTATTGTAATTGTTTACGGCATTGTGCAACAATACGGTATTAACGGGCTCATCATTTCTACTGTTTTAGCCGGTATAATCCTTATCCTGTTTGGTGTACTAAAATTAGGTACTTTGCTAAAATTCATTCCTCACCCGCTAATTGTCGGTTTTACAAGTGGTATTGCTTTGGTCATTTTTTCTACTCAAATAAAAGATGCGCTTGGTTTGAACATTACTGATCTACCGTCGGGATTTATTGAAAAATGGAACGTTTATATTAACAACCTTAGCAATGTAAATATCGCAGCTTTACTGGTAACTTTGGCAACAATTGCCATAACTCTAATCAGCGGAAAATTTGTAAAAAAAATCCCGGGTTCATTTATAGCCATCATTGTTGTTACATTGCTCGTTCAAATCTTTAAACTACCTATTGCAACCATTGAAACCTATTTTGGGGAAATCAGTAATACCATTCATTTTACCATTCCACAGATACAATTAAACGAATTACAAAATTACCTTGAACCCGCTCTTACAATCGCGCTACTTGGTGGTATCGAATCTCTGTTATCAGCGGTGGTTGCTGATGGTATGATTAGTGGAAAACACCGCTCGAATACCGAACTAATTGCACAGGGAATTGCGAACGTAGTTACCCCGTTTTTTGGTGGAATTCCAGCCACCGGAGCAATTGCACGTACGGCAACCAACATTAAAAATGGCGGGCGTACTCCAATGGCCGGAATAACCCATGCCATAACACTTTTACTCATCATGCTTTTCCTGGGTAAGTGGGCAAAATTAATTCCAATGTCGTGCCTGGCAGGTATTTTAATAATTGTTGCTTATAACATGAGCGAGTGGCGCTCGTTTCTTTCCATACTAAAAGGCTCAGTATTCGATATCATTGTACTACTCACAACTTTCATTTTAACGGTTTTGGTTGATTTAACTGTTGCCATTGAGGTTGGCGTTGTGCTGTCGGCTATTTTGTTTATGAAACGTATGTCGGACATTAGCGAAAAACGCATAAACAACATTGTTGATACCGATGTAATTGAAGATTACTCGCAGCTACCCGCCGGAGTTTCTGTTTACGAAATTAGTGGCCCGTTGTTTTTTGCATCGGCACGTCGATACTCTGAGGTCATTCAGGAAATCGGGCAAGGTTGCGATACGCTGATTCTTCGAATGCGCCATGTTTCTTTTATTGACGAAACGGGAATGAAAAATCTGCAGAGCTCACTAAGTATTCTGAAAAACAAAGGTGTAAAAGTTATCTTATCAGGCGTTTCTGCGCAGCTAAAAACCGACCTTGAAAAAAGACTCAGCTCAAAAGTTCTTAACTACATTGATATGGAAGATTCGTTTGAGAAAGCGCTTATTAAATCAAGAGTTTAGGCTTCACTAAATCTTAGTACCTCCTCCCCAACAATAGCTATTATAGAGTTTGAAACTGACGCGTGTTTGATTTCATACGTCTACTTGTATGCTGTTGCATAACACAATGAAACATAAGTAAATATACATAAAATTGGGTAAGTTTAAATGCCTAATTAATCAAACCATTTTCGATGAAAACCTACGTTAGCATTCTTTTCTTTTTTCTAATTTCTATCAATCTATTTTCTCAAAACACTTATGTTCCTGATGACAATTTTGAACAAGCACTAATTGATTTGGGGCTGGATAGCACCTTAAACGATTCTGTAGCAACATCAGCTATTGATACTTTAAAATCACTTTATATTTACGGTAGAAACATTAAAGATCTCACTGGCATAGCAGACTTTACTTTATTAACTTATATAAATTGTTATAACAATCAATTGTCATCACTTGATCTAAGTAACAACATTAATCTTACCAGTTTATACTGCCCGGACAATAATCTGATTGATCTTGATTTAAGTATGTTACACTCATTAAAGTATCTGTATTGTAATGGAAATGAGCTCAGTGGTTTGAACCTGCAAAACGGCAACAATGTAAACCTGTATGTAAGTTGCCAAAATAATCCAGACCTTACCTGCATACAGGTGGATGATGCAGAGGATATTGCGACACTCACTACCTGGGATAAAGACCTTCAAGCTGCCTTTTCTGAAGACTGTTCGAATTTTACACAGGAGATGACCTACGTGCCTGATGATAAATTTGAACAAACATTAATCCAGCTTGGCTATGATTCAGGAGCTTTAAATGATTCTGTTCCAACCCATCAAATTAAATTTATTACCAGGTTAAATGTATTCTATCGAAGTATATATGACCTCACCGGTATTGAGGATTTTAAATATTTAGAAGAACTCAAATGTAATGATTGTGAACTCTCTGAAGCAGATTTCTCCCAAAATTTGAACTTAAAAATTCTTGATTGCAGTAACAACAATATTTCCAATTTAATCCTTCCGTCGAATAATCAATTATCAGAATTAAATTGCAGCAATAATAAAATCGTCTCCCTCGACCTAAGTTTATTTTCGGAAATTGCCTCACTTGATTGTAGTAGCAATGAGTTAACCGAACTAAATCTTAAAAACGGGAATAATTCATCAATGGCAATGTACGCCAATAATAATTCCAATTTGCTTTGTATTGAGGTTGATAATGCCGTTGCTTCTGCAAGTTATTCAAATTGGAGAAAGGATCAATATGCCACCTATTCTGAAGATTGTAGCTCTTATCGGCCCGAGATGACTTTTATTCCCGATGATAATTTTGAGCAATTTCTTATTAATAACGGATATGATTCCGGTGAAAGAAATGACTCAGTACCTACTCTGGCAATCGAAAAAATTAAAGTATTGCGTATTGATAATCGCAAAATTTCCTCACTAACAGGAATTGAGGATTTTACAGCACTGGAAGAGTTGTACTGTTCTATAAATTCATTAACTGAAGTCAACTTAACTTCGAACTCAAATTTAGCAGTCTTGCAAATTCAAGACAATCAATTAGGTTCCCTTGATCTCTCGCAGAATCTTTTACTATCCGGCTTAAATGCAAGTAAGAATCAACTTACAAATCTAGATTTACAAAATAACCTAAACCTAAGTAGCCTTAACTGCAGCGATAACCGGCTTACAAGTTTGAATATACAAATTGGTACAAATTCCATTTCCAGCCTCGATGCAAGAAAAAATGAGCATCTGTTTTGCATTCAAGTTGACGATGTTGTTTCTGCGGATGAAAATCCTAACTGGTACAAAAGCGCGTATGCGGTTTATAACGAGGACTGCTCAACCTACCAAATGCAAATGACATATGTACCTGATGATAATTTTGAGCAGGCACTTATCGATTTTGGATATGATTTTGAACCCTTGGATGATTCTGTACCGACCATCGCAATTGAATCACTTGTTTCCCTTAATGTCAATGATAAAAATATTAATGACTTAACAGGAATCGAAGACTTTAAGATGCTGGAAGAACTGGAATGCTGGAAGAACAATCTAACATCGCTTGATTTACAATCAAATACAAATCTGAAATATCTCCATTGTTCCGACAATCAAATCAGCGAACTTAATCTGGCAGCGAACCAAAAGCTTGAAAATCTTTATTGTTTCAGAAATAATTTAACAGAACTTGATTTCCGAGCCAATCCAAATCTACTGGATATTGACTGCGCGACAAATTCCCTCAATTCAGTGGATTTAAGAAATGGGAATAACGATATAATTGAGTTTTTAGTAATCGATGAGAATCCTTATTTATATTGTATTCAGGTTGATGATCCGGAGTCAGCATATAATAATTCTTATTGGTTTAAAGATAAATACGCTGCCTACACAACCGATTGTTCTGATTATGTAGTAGAAATGACTTACATACCGGATGATATTTTTGAACTAACACTAAAAAAACAAGGTTTTGATCCGGGGCCTGTTAATGACTCAGTACCTACGGAAGGAGTAAAAAGAGCCAAACAACTTTTCGTTAATCGCGATTATGGTCTTGTTTACGATTTAACCGGAATTGAAGAATTTGTTTCATTGGAGTACCTGGATGTAAGTTATTCACGTTTAAGCCATCTTGACTTACGAAACTTAACATCATTAACCTATCTGAATTGTTTTGGCAATTTGCTTTGTAGTCTCGATTTGAGAAATGGCAACAATCATAATATGACTGTTAATGCCACATTTAACAAAGGGTTGGCATGTATAAGCGTCGATGATCCTTTGGCTTCGGAAAACTTTCCGGATTGGATTAAAGATGATTTTGCCATTTATTCATCAGATTGTTCAAATCATAAATTTGATATGACCTATGTTCCTGATGATAATTTTGAGGGATGGTTAAATGGATGGGGATATGAAGATGGTGCTCCGGATGACTCAGTTATTACGGTCGTAATAGAACAGATAACCGATATGACAATGACAAGTTGCAATGTTAAAGATCTAACCGGAATTGAAGACTTCAAATCATTAACCAAATTCAGATGTTATTCAAACCTTATTGACTCCATTGATTTAAGTTCTAATACCAACTTAATTTATTTAAACTGTTCAGGTAATCCGCTGGAATATTTAAATGTAGGTGCAAATACTAAATTAAGTGAATTATACTTTGACAACACCCAACTAACGGTAGTTGAACTTGGTTTTAATACAGAACTAACAAGGTTATCGTGTTCCAAAAATACTCTTGAAAAACTCGATTTAAGTTTAAATCCGAAGTTGCAATACCTTGACTGCAACACAAATAATTTATCGGAGTTAAATGTAAAAAACGGAAATACCAGTGGGCTGTTAAACCTGTATGCAACGGAAAATCCGGATTTAAATTGTATTCAGGTTGACGATGCGTCTGCAAGTCATTCGCTTTGGGAAACCAATGCCAGCTACTCGGAAGATTGCCAATATGACTGCAATTTCACACTCTCAACACAATCAAAAAATTACACTTCGTCGCATGCCACTGATTCTGTTTTTGTTTCAACATTGCCCGAGTGTAATTGGACCACCCAAGCAAATTGCAATTGGTTAACAATTGTTTCAGCAAGTACTCAAACCGGTGAAGGATATTTGGTTTATTCCGTTTCCGAAAATACGACAACCAATCAACGTAGTTGTGAATTGGAGGTTGCGGATAAATTAATTACAATTACGCAATATGGAGGAGAATGCTCCTATTCACTTTCAGCAACATCGGCAAACTTTGATTCAGAAAGTCATATCGATTCGGTGAATTTAACAACAAATGAAAGTTGCGAATGGACTGTGAACGGAGGTTGTGAATGGGTTCAAATATTGTCAGAAAATACGACTGCTGGCAGCGCCTATATTGTTTATTTAATCGACCAAAATACGACAACTGATCAACGTAGTTGTGAAATTACGATTGCCGGACAAATATTTACAGTGATACAAAACGGAATAACTTGTGACTACACTTTATCTAAACTATCGAAGACTTATAGTTCTCTAAATACAATTGATTCCGTTTTTTTAAATACCAGTGAAACATGTGAATGGACTATACAAAATGATTGTAACTGGATAAATCTTATTTCTGAAAATACAAAAACAGGTAGTAGCTATGTTAGCTACTCAATCGACGACAATTTAACACCCGACAAACGCCAGTGTGAAATAACTATTGCAGGAAAAAATTTCGCTGTTATCCAAAATGGAGTTGATTGTAACTTCTCTCTTTCAGCTTCATCGAAAAATTATACATCAGAACCAATTGTCGATTCTGTTTTGATAAGTAGTACTGAGAGTTGCGAGTGGACATTTGATCTACCATGCAATTGGATAACCATTATAAATGACTTCACAAATGTGGGCACGAAATACCTGATGTATTCAGTTGCAGAAAATACCTCTACTGAATCCCGCTCATGTGAAATGTTAATCGCTGGAAATACTTATAGTATATATCAGGAAGGGCAAGCATCAGAGAATGTTGATTTGACCGCTATGGAACTCAACAGTCTTACTGACCTATTTTTTGCAACAGGAGGAGAAAACTGGAATTCAAATAATAACTGGCTCGACACTATAGGCAGTTCTCCTTCAGACTGGGAAGGTGTAACGATTGAAAATGGCTATGTAACCGCCCTCGATTTATCAGGCATGAATCTGGAAGGTGATATTACAGGTTTATTTGCAGGTTTTGATTCCCTTCGTTGGCTTAACCTCTATGATAATAACTTAACCGGATCATTTTCTGGCTTAACCGAAAATAAGAGTGGTGTTTTAGAGTCGATTCAGACAGGAGACCTGAGCATCAATTATCTTAATATCGGAAAAAACCGATTCATTTTTGCAGATCTGGAACCTGCTGTTGAAGTGCTCCAAGAAATAGATGAATTTATTTATTCTCCGCAAGCAAAAATCGGAATAGAAACAGATATTGCGATTTTCAAAAATGATTCGATAATAATCACTCCTATTGATTATATCAGTAGTCCCAATGACCTTTATGCATGGTATAAAGATGATGTCTTGATGTCCTTAGAAAGTAATCTTGAGTTAGTGATAGAAAATGCGATCTATCAGGACAGCGGATCCTATTATTTATCAATTTCTAACTCGTCTTTCCCTGATTTGATCCTAACTTCTCATCCTTTCAATCTGAAGGTTCTGACTCCTGTAGGATTAAATGATGTGCAAATTCGATCAGAAAAAATAAGTGTTTTTCCTAACCCTGCACATAATAGACTATTCATCGAAACCAACAACCATTTGGCTGATTTGAAGATATTTAATCCGTCCGGTTCAATGATATTGAAAAAAGATAAAATAAATTCGTGTTGGTTAGATATTGTAGAATTTAATCCCGGAGTTTATATTTTTAAATTTCATATCAATGATAATACTTATCAAATAATGAAGATTGTAATCAATTGAAATGAATACTAAATAATTATATCACAATTGTTCTTCTTTCCTTATCACTCAGTAGGCAAGCCTCCAGTATTTCAAGCACTACCAGCGCCTCTTCTGGTTTTACTAACAATTGTTTTTTGTTGCGGATGACCTCAAACAGATTATCGTAAAAAATGCGGTAATCACCGTGAATTGTTTCAACCAGTTCCTCAATATACTCTTCATTTTCCGTATAAACCAGTGTTCCCCAACTTTCAGGCTCTTCGTTTCCCCAGTTCTTTCCTACTGGCAAATTACCTGCTTTTAACAATTCTTCCTGCCCATCAATCCCCCACTTTTTAAAGGTGCCAAACTCGCCATTAATTGTATATCTGGGTCCCGGATCCATTACCAGGTACGAGCACTTTAACAAGGCTGAAAACTCCTTATAATCAAGTCGGATATCATAATAATCAGCTACTTCTCCCCCAGTTCGCACCGCTTTTAAATGTGCAGTAACCGCCTGGGGTTTTCCAAACAACATATAGGCCTGATCAACCATATGCGACCCCAGATTATACAAAACACCACAATATTCATCACCTTCCTCTTTCCAGGTGTTGGGTGTAATTTCTGTCCGGTAACGGTCGTAATGCGATTCAAATTCTACTAATCTGCCAAAAGGTGCTTTTTCTACAAGTTGCTGTACGGTTCTGAAATCACCATCCCATCTACGGTTCTGAAATACTGTTAAAATAAGATTCTTTGATTTTGCAAGACTAATCAGTTTCTCCAATTCAGCACTTCGCAATGTTGCCGGTTTTTCTAACACAACATGTTTATTGGCCTCCAATGCCCTTTTCGCCATCGGATAATGTAGCTCATCCGGCGTATTTACAATGATAAGCTCGATCTCATTATCAGCCAGTATTGATTCAAAAGTACCAACAATTTCTGCCTCGGGAAACAATTCTTTAGACAACGATTTTGATCGCTCAAGAATGTATTTCACTTTAAAACCATTATTCACTTTTAGTAAGGGACCGTGAAATACTTTCCCTGACATACCATATGCAGCAAGGGCAACAGTAATCTTGTTTTTCATACACTTGGTTTAATATTCAAAAATACAGAAATATCTACCCGACACAAAAGTTGCTGAAAAACATCTGAGAATCATACTATTGTATAACACATTAGCTTCTATTCCACAAATTTTGATTGTAACTTGGTCTGATAAACTGCACTAACATATTCCGATTATGAAACGAGTCCCGAAAAGTCGGGACGAGTTCCATACTATACCATTGGAAATAAACAATAATAATAGTATGAAAAATTTTCTGAACAGTTATCTACTAAACTCGAAATGTGTTAACCTCGAAAGCGGTGATTATCCAGGCCCTTTTTTAACCATCTCGCGGCAGGCCGGCTGTTCGGCCAAACGAATTGCAATTAAGCTTTCTAAAATTCTTACCGGCTACAGTTATATGTCGGAAACCAAAACCGATGTGGAATGGAAATGGGTTGATAAAGATGTTTTCTCAGCTGCTGTAGATGAAATGATTGATGAGATTAAAGCCGGAGATTATGAAGATGCGGAAAAATCAATTCTTTTTATGAAAGAAGTGAGCCGGGCTTTTTCGGACGAAACAATATACGATATTTCGGACGACAAACTTATTACCACATTGAAAGGAATAATATGCCGATTGGCGTACCAGGGACGCACCATTATTGTAGGGCGTTCTTCAGGAGTAATATTAAAAGACATACCTAACAAATTAAATATCAGACTTGAAGCTCCTACAGACTGGAGGATTAACCGCGTGATGCAAATTAAGGAAATGACCCGGACAGAAGCTACAAATTATATCAATGAAGCTGATATTAAGCGCGATGCTTTTATCGAGAAAATTATTGGCAGAAAAGCAGAAAACAATGATTTTGATGTTATTTTTAATTATGCATCAATGGAAGACGACCAAATTGTTGATGCAGTTATTAACATACTGAGAAACAAAAAAATTATTTCCCCGCATTACGAATTCTAACTAATTTGCTATTTTTAAACTGTATAAAATGAAATAACATCTTCTGAATTTTCAGAAGAAATTAATTTTAATCTCACCTTACCAAGGCCTTTCTTTTGAAAGGTCTTGCTTTTTTTTGGATTTTAATCAAAAAATAACATCTTTATGGTGATAATGTGACAATTAGTCCGTTACTTTGATATAAGATTTTAATTCGTATTTCACCAAAGTTTGTGATTTTCCGTTTTAACGTCTGAAGCGTTCTCAACTATTTTTTAATAATTACAAGAATTAAGCGGCCTAAAGCCGCAATTTTTACATTTATACATTTATATTTTTCTATTTTTTTATGAATTTATTTGTTGCAAGGTTAGACTCATCGATTACAGGTGACGACTTAAATGAAATGTTCTCTGCTCACGGAGAAGTAACATCTGCCAAAGTAATTTTTGACAGAGAAACGGGAAACTCGAAATGTTTTGGTTTTGTTGAAATGCCAAACGAAGAAGAAGCTAATGCTGCTATTGCTGCGCTGAATGAAAGCGAATTAGAAGGGAAAGAGATTGTAGTTAAAGAAGCTAATCCTCCTCAGGAACGCCCACGTCGTGATTTTAATCGCGGTGGCGGCGGTGGCTACAACCGCGGTGGCGGTGGTGGTTACAACCGTGGTGGCGGTGGCGACCGCAGAGGCGGTGGTGGCTATGACCGTCGTGGTGGCGGTGGTGGCGACCGCAGAGGCGGCGGCGGTGGTTATAACCGCGATCGTAACGATCGTTGGTAAGCTTCCGGAAAGATATTTAAAAGAAGGTGTTCGTTTTACGTACACCTTTTTTTTTATAACTTCTTCAACCACGATTCAGCATCAACCAGTTCTGTTTTATCTGCAGTTTTTACAGCATAATTAAAACCGGGTTGTATACAAAACGATCCGTATTCGCCATTTTTATTCAATGCAATATAACCGATCTGGTGCTGCTGATAATCAGGAATCTTTTTGGCAATTCTGCGTACTGCTTCTTCGCAAGCTTTTGAAGGAGACATTCCCTGCCGCATTAATTCTACCACCAAAAACGAGCCAAGTGTTTTCATCACCAACTCTCCCGATCCGGTTGCAGTAGCTCCTCCTACTTCTCCATCAACAAATAAACCTGCCCCAATAATCGGAGAATCGCCTACCCTTCCATGCATTTTGTAGCCCATTCCGCTGGTAGTACAAGCACCTGAAATTCGTCCTTCTTCATCAATAGCCAGCATCCCAATGGTATCGTGGTTATCTTCAGTAACATTCTCAATATTGATTTTATTGCTGAATTCCTTATTTTCTTTTTTCCACTGCTTCCATTCTTTTTTGCGCGCTTTTGTTAACAGTTTTTCTTTTCCAAAACCATTATCCAATGCAAATTTCAACGCCCCTTTTCCACTCAGCATTACGTGTGGGGTTTTTTCCATTACCAATCTGGCAACCGAAATGGGATGAGTAATATGTTGGAGGTAAGTTACACTACCTGCCCGTCCTCTCTCATCCATAATGCAAGCATCAAGTGTTACTTTTCCGCTTGCATCGGGGATTCCGCCTTTTCCAACTGTAATAACATTCGGATCTCCTTCGGGCACACGAACACCTGCTTCAACAGCATCCAGTGAGTGCCCCCCTGCTGACAAAACTTCCCAAGCCGCTTCATTAGCAGGCATACCGTGATTCCAGGTAGAAATTACGACAGGAAATTTATTTGTTGGCTGAAAAACAGTATTTGAAAACGTTTTAGTGGCCATACTGGCACCAGCAAACAGTAACGAGCTTTTTGCTATAAAGGAACGTCGAGATATCATATTTCAGAGACTTATTAAATTTTTTTCAAAAGTAAATAAAATAAACTCCAAATTTCATTCCAAAAGAAATTTTAACTTCCAGTAATTTTATTCTGAAATCAGATAATCTTATTCGTTTGAGAAATATTCGAGCGTCTTTCTATAATTTGAAAAAACCACTGCGCGTGAAATAAACCCAAGGTATTTACCATCATCGATAACCGCCAGGTTATAGCGGTTCGAAGTTTCAAATTTCTCTGCCACAGTTTCCATATTATCTGTTGATGAAATATAAAACTCGGGCATAAACATCAGGTCTTTTACCATTACGGTATCGTACAGCTCATGTTCGAAAATCAGGTTTTTTACTTTCGATAATTTTACCATTCCCTTCAGGTAACCATTTTCGTCAACAATAGGGAAAAGGTTTCGGTTTGATTTCGAGATAGCTTTAACCAAATCGCGCAAACTGGCATCGGGTGATATTATCTCAAAGTCATTCTCAATCAACTTCTTGACCTCCATTGACCGAAGAATAGCCTTGTCTTTATGATGCGTGATGAGCTCTCCGGTTTGTGCCAGACGCTTGGTATAAATCGAGTGAGGCTCAAAACGCATAATGGTTACATAAGCAACCGTTGAGGTTATCAGTAATGGAATAAACATTCCGTAACCACCGGTAAGTTCGGCGGTAAGGAATATTCCTGTGAGTGGTGCATGCATAACTGCCGCCATCATTCCTGCCATTCCCGCCAATGCAAAATTATTTTCAGGTACTCCAAGGTTGAAAAATGTATTCAATAAACTCACTAGAAAGTAACCGGCAATGGCACCGGTAAAAAGTGTAGGTGCAAAAATACCACCATTACCACCCGAACCCGTTGTTGCCGACATGGCAAACACTTTAAAAATCAATATTCCGGCAAGTACCAGCAATACAACATATGGATTATCTTTCCACTGAAAAAACATCGAGTTATTTAATAAATCTGCTCCCTGGTTGTTAAAAACCGAGTTAATACTGGTATAACCTTCTCCCCAAAGTGGTGGGAAAATAAAGATCAAGATTCCCAGGGTTAATGCTCCAATCAATAAACGAACAAACCAGTTCTTCATTGCTGAAAACCGACTTTCAATAAACATTGTACCACGCGTAAAATAGATTCCCATTAAACCGGTAAAAATTCCTACCAAAATATAAATCCAAATGGTACTGATATCAAAAGGCGAAATCTGTGAGAAACGCAACATTACACCTTCTCCCATGAAAAAGTATGAAATTACGGTAGCTGAAACGGCAGAAATAAGCAAAGGAATAAGAAAGGCCATGGTAAGATCTAACATCAGAACTTCCAGCGTAAAAACAATACCAGCCATTGGCGCATTAAAAATACCGGCAATAGCTCCGGCAGCTCCACACCCAACCATCAGCGTAATGTACTTATAACGCAGTTTAAATATGCGTGCCAGATTCGATCCGATTGATGCACCGGTTAACACAATTGGTGCCTCCGCTCCTACCGATCCGCCAAAACCAATGGTCAGCGAACTGGCAATCATTGATGAGTAAGTTTTATGCGGCTTTAACTTGCTGCTTTTTCTTGATATGGAATAAAGAATTTTTGAAACGCCGTGCCCGATGTCGTCGCGAATTATATATCTGACGAACAAAACAGTAAGCAAAATACCGATAAAGGGATAAAGCAGGTAGAGGTAAGTAAATCCTTCAACAGAAATCATTCCCGTTAACTCTTCAGCTACAAAGTGGATCAGGTTTTTCAACAACAATGCTGCCAATCCACTCAACAATCCAACCACCAAACTCAGAATGTACAAGAAATTCCTTTCCGGAATCTTTGCAATCCTCCACGCCACAAGTCGATTCACCAACTTGTTTATCCTCAACTTATTAATTCTATACACTCTAAACATGAGAAACATTAATTATCTGTTTACGATAACGGGTAAAAACACGAGCCCTCGAAATAAATCCAATGTATTTGCCATCCTCGATAACGGCAAGATTGTAGCGACCGGATGATTCGAACTTGGCAGTAACAATTTCCATGCTGTCGTTCGGATCAATTGAATATTCCGGCATATACATCAATTCACTTATTTTCACAGTATCGTATAGATCATGATTAAAAATCATGTCCCTTACATCGTCCATCTTTAACATTCCAACCATGGTACCATCTTCTTTCACCACAGGAAATAAATTGCGGTGATTTCGCGAGATAGCAACAGTAAGGTCGCGCAAAGTTGCATCGGGAGAAAGTACTTCGAAGTCTGTTTCAATTAACTTCTTCACTTCCATCATTTGCAGTACGTTTGCATCTTTATCGTGCGTAAGCAATTCTTTGCGTCGTGCCAACTGAATATGGTAAACCGAGTTCGGCGTAAAAGCCCGAACAATTAAAAATGCAAAGGTTGCCGTAACCATAAGTGGCACAAACAGCGCGTACCCTCCCGAAATATCCGCGATTAAGAAAATCCCGGTTAACGGAGCATGTAATACTCCGGCAATTAATCCTGCCATACCAATTAAGGCGAAGTTATTTGTATTAATATCTCTGATTCCTAAACGATTAACCAACAATGCGAAGAGCATCCCGGTATTTACCCCCATAAACAGCGTAGGTGCAAAAATTCCACCAACACCACCTGCTCCGAAAGTAAGCGATGTGGCAACAATTTTGAGCATTATTACTGCAACAATAAGTAACAGCGCAGCCCACAATTCTTCCCTTAACGAATAAAATAAACTATTATCGAAAAGATAATTCAGATCGCCGGCCAAACATTCGTTAATCGATTCATAACCTTCACCGTAAAGTGCCGGAAAAAGAAAGATCAGTGCGCCAAGACCGGCGCCGCCAACTACCAGACGTATTCTGTTATTTTTCAATTTTTCAAAAAGGTCGGCTATAAACAGGTACATTTTGGTGAAATAAACCGACACAAATCCGGTTACAATTCCTAGAGCAATGTAATAGGGTAAATCTCCCAATTCAAAAGCTTCAACAACTTTAAACGGGTAAAGTACATCCTGCCCCAAAAATAAATATGAGGTTACCACCGCTGTTGATGATGCAAGCAACAAGGGCACCAAGGAAAATACCGTGAGGTCGATCATAATAACTTCAACAGCAAATACAATAGCTGCGATGGGCGCTTTAAAAATAGCTGCCATAGCTCCTGCGCAGGCACAGGCCAGCATAAGTATCGTATTCTTGTAGTTTAAACGAAAGATATCAGCAATCCACGATCCCCAGGCTGTTCCGGTAGCAACTGTCGGTCCCTCCAAACCAACTGAACCTCCAAAACCAACAGTCAACGATGCCGTCACAACTGATGAGAATAAATTATGCTTCGAAATTTTTCCTTTTCGTTTTGAAATACTGTGAAGCACATTAGGAATACCATGCCTCACTTCCGAACGAACCACATATTTTATTACTACGATGGCCAGAAAAATACCAACTACCGGCAGTGCAAAATAGATGTAGTTCTGCACCTCATTAGTAACGAGACGATGAACCAATTCCTCGGTAAACCGCACTGTATTTTTTATTATAACCGCTGCAATTCCGGCAAGTATCCCAACAATAATACTTAACACGGTTAAAAAACCACGTTCGCCCAAATGTTTTAGCCGCCAACGGTGAAAACGAACCCAAATATGCTGTCTGCTTTTGCTCATTTTGCCCGGTAAAAGTAACAATAAGCATTTGCTCTTAACAATTTTTAAGAACTAAAAACCCAAAGTTTTTGTTAAACTAACAAATTCAGTTTTAAAATGAATATACGACTTACAGGAAGCAACGGATACATTGGTAAATTACTTACCGAAAAACTTAAGCAAGAAGGGCATTGTGTTTTGGGTATTCAGCGAAAACACCTTTACGAGCCGCCATCTATACTAAAAGGCGAGATTCGTGGAACCGATCTGATTATAAACCTTGCGGGCGCACCAATTTTACAGCGTTGGACTGCAAAGAATAGAGAAGTTATTTATGACAGTCGTATTGTTACCACCCGAAACCTTGTGCAGGCAATTGCCGAACTTCCTGAGAAAGACCGGCCAAAAAAAATGATTTCAGTATCTGCAATTGGCATTTATAAATCAGGACAAACGCATACGGAAGAGAGTATAGATTTTGATGAAGGTTTTGTTGGAAAAGTTGTTAAAGACTGGGAAAATGAGCTCAAGAATCTCCCCGGCAATGTTCAAACTACTGTTTTTCGTCTTGGACTTGTTATTGGGAAAGAGGCCGAAACTATAAAAAATTTACTTCTTCCTTTTAAACTGGGATTCGGAGGCAAGATTGGTTCCGGCAATCAGGCCTTTCCATTTATTCATGAACAGGATGTAATAAATGCTTTTGTTTGGGCTGTGGAAAATGAGGAAAAAAGCGGCACATATAATTTAACTGCACCGGAAAATATATCAAATAAAGAATTTACCAAAGCACTTGCAAAAGAATTAAACCGCCCGGCTCTATTTACCATTCCTGGCTTTGTTTTGAAAATTCTTTTTGGAAAAGCAGCCATATTACTCACCGAATCTCCAAAAGTGTCATCAGGGCAACTTATCAACTCCGGTTTTGAATTTAATTTTCCGACGATAAATTCTGCATTAAAAGATATTATTCACAATGAGTGAAAACTTTAAGTGGCAGGATATGTTCTCATTCATTAGCTTTGTACAAAGAATTTTGAAGCGACTTTATGAAGAACCACAAAAAAGGCCATTTAAGAACCAATTCTAAACTATTCAACCAGGTATTCTTGTTACATCCCTACCGGTTGTTTGCCTTACGTGCAACAATTTCAATGGGTGTTTTGGCAGTCCCTTTTATCATTATTGGCCTACCATTTTTTGGCGTAACACTTGCTTTGGGAGCCCTGGCCGGTGCTTTATCCGAAACTGACGACCATCCTAAAGGACGCGTAAAATCTCTCTCCATTACGATAATAAGTTTTTTCATTTCCAGCTTTTCGGTTGGTTTATTGCATAATTACACGTGGATACTTGGTGCAGGTTTTATTCTGTCAACCATCATTTTTATTCTTATTGGTGGCGTGGGCGAACGTTACCGCGCCATTACTTTTGGCTCTGTTTTGGTAGGTATTTATGCCATGTTGGGCATCGAAATCAGTCCGGCATGGTACTGGCAGGCAGTTCTGTTACCTGCAGGCGCCCTCTTTCATGGTCTTCTCACCCTGATCCTCATTTACCGTAATCCATGGCGTTTGCTCGATCAGCAAATGGCAAACGGATTTCAGTCACTTTCAAATTACCTCGAAAAAAAAGCCATGCTCTTCCCCAGTACCAGGCAAGATCAGGAAGAAATTAACAAAGATTTGGCGCTGCTAAACATAGCAGTTGTAAATGCGCTTGAGAAAATCAAAGAGGTGCTGAACAACTATGCACGTGAAATGAAGGATGTTCAACCATTAAATTCGTACCTGCAACGTTTTATGTTACTGCAAAGCCTCCACGAACGAGCGGCATCAACGCACGACCGGCATGATAAACTCGGGAACAGCGACGAACAACTTGAAGTGCTGGAAGGATTTGGTGAAATGCTACGCCAATTATCTTATGCACTGCGCAAGGTTGCCACGAATATGCTTACCGGTATTCACTACAATCATCCTCCGGCACTGGATTGGATATCGAAAGCAATTGACGATAAATTGCAGCAGATGAATCCTGAAGAGGCTCAGGATCTGATTTTATTGCACCACAATCTGAATCGTTCGCATATATCGTTAAAATACCTCGACGACCTGAAAGAAGGAACATCAATTCCACGTTTGCGAAGAGATGAAAGAACGGCGTGGGAACGCCTAAAAGCACAACTTTCATTGCGCCATCCGCGAATGCGCTATGCTTTGCGCCTGAGTTTAACTTTTGCAGTGGGTTACATCCTTCAAATCTACCTCGACCTTGACAAAGGGCAATGGGTAATGCTTACCAGTTTGTTCGTAAGCCAGATTACCTACAGCGATACACGCCGTCGTCTTTTTGAACGATTACTTGGCACAGCAACCGGTATTGTAATTGGCGCCCTTTTACTTCAGATATTCACAACTACAGCCGCCCAGTTATTACTAATGATGGGGTCTGCCATGGCTTTTTTCATATGGCTGAGAAAAAATTATTCGATTGCAGTAATATTTGTTACAACCTTCGTTCTAAGTGCGTTTAATCTAATTGCACAAGATGGTGGTATAAACATTATGATTCCACGCCTGGTAGATACTTTATTGGGAGCCAGTTTATCCTTCCTTACCATTCGCTTTTTATGGCCGGGTTGGCAACGTCATCGAATTTCGGGTTTAATTTCTAATTCACTCGAGAAAAACCGCATGTATTTTCAGGCCATTGCCAAAGAATATCGTCAACCCAGCAGCGATGATTTAAATTACCGGATAGCACGACGTGAAGCACACCTGGCCGACAACGAGCTTGCACAAGCCTGGAACAGTATGCGACAGGAGCCCAAAAGCAAACAGGGCATGATGGACAACGTACTGACAATTACATATTTAAATCATGCTTTACTCTCGCATTTATCAGCACTGGGAGCACACCGCGAAATTAACCAAACCAAATATGAAGCAATTAACGATCTGTTTGAACAGATTGACAGGAAAATGTCAGAAGCAGGCAAAGTCACCCATATCGACGAAAACAGCTTTTCTGATGATCTCTCACTACTTCTAATGTCTCTTCAAAAACAGATCAACGAAACCGAGGGAGGTTTAAAACGTCAGCAACTACGCTTATTTTACAATATTGCAGCTACCACTTCAAAGATCATGAAGGAGCTAAAACAATCCGGAATCAGCAATTAAAAACGAAGGCATAAAAAAACCTTCTGCCCGAAGACAGAAGGTTCTTATAATATATAAAGATTGATCTGAATTAGTCAACTTGTGGACCAGCAGCAACCAATGCTTTACCTTCTTCGTTATCAGTGTATTTAACGAAGTTTTTAACAAAGCGGCTACCCAAATCCTGAGCTTTATCTTCCCACTCTTTAACATCAGCGTAAGTATCGCGTGGATCAAGAATGTTTGTATCAACTCCTGGCAATGCAGTAGGTACTTCCAGGTTGAATACCGGAATAGTTTTAGTTTCAGCTTTCTCGATAGATCCGTCAAGGATAGCGTTGATGATACCACGGGTATCTTTAATAGAGATACGTTTGCCGCTTCCGTTCCATCCAGTGTTTACCAGGTAAGCTTCAGCTCCGTGCTCTTCCATTTTTTTCACTAACTCAGCAGCATATTTTGTTGGGTGCAATGTTAAGAATGCAGCACCAAAACATGCAGAGAATGTAGGTTGAGGAGCAGTAACACCACGCTCAGTACCTGCTAATTTTGCCGTAAATCCTGATAAGAAGTGGTACTTAGTTTGTTCCGGAGTTAATTTAGAAACCGGAGGCAATACACCAAATGCATCAGCAGAAAGGAAAATTACTTTCTGTGCGTGACCAGCTTTTGATGGTACAGCGATGTTTTCGATGTGGTTAATTGGGTAAGATACACGAGTGTTCTGAGTTACAGAACCGTCGGTGAAATCAATTTTTCCATCAGCATCAACAGTTACGTTCTCAAGAAGAGCGTTACGTTTGATAGCACCAAAAATCTCTGGTTCAGCATCTTTATCCAAATCGATAGTTTTTGCATAACATCCACCTTCGAAGTTGAAGATACCTTCGTCATCCCAACCGTGCTCATCATCACCGATAAGTTTACGTGAAGCATCAGTTGAAAGTGTTGTTTTACCAGTTCCTGAAAGACCGAAGAAGATAGCAACGTCACCTTCTTTACCAACGTTAGCAGAACAGTGCATAGAAGCAATACCGCGAAGTGGTAAGTAGTAGTTCATCATAGCAAACATACCCTTTTTCATTTCACCACCGTACCAGCTACCACCGATTACCTGCATTTTTTCAGTCAGGTTAAATACAGTGTAAACTTCTGAATTTAAACCGTGCTCTTCCCATTTTGCATTTGAAGTTTTAGAACCATTCATTACAACGAAATCAGGCTCGCCGTAAGCTTCCAATTCTTCAGCAGTTGGACGAAGGAACATGTTGGTTACAAAGTGTGCCTGCCATGCAACTTCCATAATGAAACGAACTTTTAAACGAGTATCTTCGTTTGCACCACAGAAAGTATCAACTACGAATAATTTTTTTCCTGAAAGCTGATCAGTTGTAGTTTTTTTAAGGTCATTCCAAACTTCCTGAGTAATAGGTTTGTTGTCGTTTGGAGATTCAGGAGATGTCCACCACATATTTTCTTCAGTGGTTGCATCTTTAACAATGTATTTATCCTTAGGTGAGCGACCTGTAAAAACACCTGTCATAACGTTAACAGCGTCAAGCTCTGTCAACTGACCTTTTTCGAATCCCTCTAATGCAGGATTCATTTCTTCTTCATAAAGTTTCTCGTATGAAGGGTTGTGAACAATTTCCTGTACGTCTACAATACCGTACTTGCTTAAATCTAAATTTGCCATAACTACCTAATAATTAACTTAATAATACAATTTTTCGTCTACTTAAATCGGGACACAAAAATATCATAATTTTCCAATCGTGAGGTTCGATTACCACCTTTTAGCGTTTTTTTGACACCGATTAAACATTAGCTTAACAATAGAAATTTCGAGAATTTGCATTGTTTTATCCATCATATATTAATATAAAAAGAGCGTTACAAAAAAGGATGTAACGCTCTTTAATTTTATGTGTAAATTATACTATGATCGTGGATGAAACTGGTGTATTGTAGACTTCAAATAGTCTTTATCAAGATGGGTATAAATTTCAGTTGTAAGGATTGATTCGTGTCCTAACATTTCCTGTACAGCACGCAAATCTGCTCCGCCATTTATCAAATGGGTTGCAAATGAATGGCGAAATGTATGCGGACTGATCTTTTTATCTAATTCAACCTTGGAAGCCAAATTCTTTATAATAGTAAAAATCATAACCCTGCTTAGTTTACGTCCTCTACGATTCAGAAACAGGATATTTTCACTGTCTTTGTTTACCCGAAGATTTTTCCGATAGGTACTCAGGTATTTATTTATTTCCTCAATGGCTCTTCCGCTTACAGGAACCAATCGTTCTTTACCGGCTTTTCCTTCTATTTTAATAAATCCCTGCTCAAAGAAGAGGTTGGTAATTTTAAGGTTCACCAATTCAGAAACACGAAGACCGCAGCTATATAAAGTTTCCAGCATTGCCTTATTTCTTTGGCCTTCTGCTTTCTTTAAATCAACCGCATTAATTAACATATCTATTTCTTCCATCGACAAAATATCGGGAAGTTTACGTCCAATTTTAGGCGATTCCAGTAAAGCTGTTGGATCGCTTGTTATTTTACCCTCGATTAAAAGGTATTTATAAAAAGATTTTATTCCGGAAATGGTTCGTGCCTGGGTTCTGGGACTAACTCCTTTTTCATTTAACCATTCAACAAAACTTTTAAGTTGATTCAAGACAACTTTTTCAGGATTAATTCCTTTAAAATTATTACCAAAAAAAACTTCCAGCTTATTTATATCATTGATATAAGCGGCAATGGAGTTCTGTGACAATGACTTCTCCAACTTTAAATAATTTTCGTATCCCTTTTTACATTCCTCCCATTTCATAATCTTGCAAATTAAGGTTATTTTTATGTCTGTTTATACACCGTTTGCGACGTAATTTGTCAATATCTGAACTATTTTATCAAAAAAATATTACGTTGCATCTTGAATAAAGTTACTATAAAATAAATTAAAATTGAAATAATGAAGCTTTTGATTATCAATGGACCTAATTTAAACTTACTGGGAGTAAGGGAAAAGTCGATTTATGGAACGGAAAGTTTTAAAAGTTATTATGATCGGTTAAAAACAGATTTCCCCGAAATTGAGATATCTTATTTTCAATCGAATGTGGAAGGCGAATTGATAAATACCATACACGAACATGGCTTTTCATCCGACGGAATAATTATCAATGCAGGTGCATACACACATACTTCTGTAGCTATACGCGATGCCATTGCCGGAATTCAAACTCCCGTAATTGAGGTTCACATTTCAAATACACTTACCCGCGAAGATTTCAGACATAATTCAATAATAGGTCCCGTTTGTAAAGGATGTATTATGGGTTTTGGACTGGAATCATATCGATTAGCTATTCAAAGTTTTGTAAATTGAAACAAATTAAGTTCTCTATTAAATTTAATCTCACATTAAATTTAATTTAACCGTTAAATCGGGTTTTATTGTACTTTTGCGGCCTTAAAATTTAGAAGTAATGAGACAGACCAAAATTGTTGCGACAATATCGGATCAAAAATGTGATATCGACTTTATCCGGTCGCTTTACGAAGCAGGCATGAACGTTGCCCGAATTAATACCGCCCACGTTTCAACCGAGAGCGGCAAAATTATGATTGATAATATTCGTGCGGTTTCAGATAAAATTGCAATCCTTGTTGACACGAAAGGCCCCGAAATAAGAACATGTCAAACACTTTCAGACACCGAAGTTAAAGAAGGAGAATTTGTAACTCTTTCTTATTCAAGCGGGGTGCTGGATGATGTAAAAAACATTTGTGTGAACTACAAAGGTTTTGTTAACGACTTAAAAGTTGGCGACAAAATTCTGGTAGATGATGGCGATATTGCTTTCGACGTGGTAGAAAAACACATTAAATATTTGTTGTGCAAAGTTGGCAATTCGGGTGTTGTTAAAAAGCGTAAAAGTATTAACGTTCCGGGTGTGGAAATTAAATTGCCATCATTAACGGAACGCGATATTGAGTTTATTCGCTGGGCTGTGGAAAATGAGCTGGATTTTATTGCCCACTCATTTGTTCGCCACAAAGAAGATGTAGCTGAAGTACAAAAAATACTGGATGAAAATAATAGCCCCATAAAGATCGTTGCAAAGATTGAAAACATGGAGGGTGTTAACAATATCGACGAGATATTGGAACACGCATACGGAATTATGGTGGCTCGTGGTGATTTAGGTATTGAACTTCCGGAAGAAAAAATTCCATCCATTCAACGTAACCTGGTACGCCGTGCTACGCTTCATCAAAAACCGGTAATTATCGCCACACAGATGTTGCACACCATGATTGAGCATCCGCGACCAACACGTGCTGAAGTAAGTGACGTGGCAAGTGCGATTTACATGGGAACCGACGCCATAATGTTAAGTGGTGAAACTGCTTATGGGAAATACCCTGTGGAAGCCATTAAAGCAATGGACAAAATTGCGCAGCAGGTTGAACCTGATCGCGACCGCAGAGAATTACTTGTTCCTTTAAAAGCTGATATTCCGGCTTACCTGGCACAATCGGCTATTCGTGCAGCACGCGAATTAAAACCCGATGCCATTGTTACTTCAACAACCACCGGAAAAACAGGACGCTACCTGGCTTCTCACCGTTCTATCTTCCCGATATTTGTAAAATGTCACTCGGAACGTGTAGTACGCGAACTGGCACTTTCATTTGGCGTACACGCATCATATCTTGGAACGAAGAAGAATAAAATGAAGATACAGAAAGCGGCTATTCAGGAATTGGTGCATCAGGGAACTTTAAAAATGGACGACCTCGTAATTTATGTGGGAGGCCGGTTTGGGGTTGATGCAGGTGCTTCGTTCATCGAAATTTCAACTGCCGACAAGTTGTTCCTAAAACCACGCGAACTACAATAACAACTAAATAAACAGATAAAAAAAAGCCTTGCTTCTTCTTCAGAAACAAGGCTTTTCTTTTGTTATAAACTACAATTAGCGGAAATCGATCACTTCTACATCATCATATTTCGAGGCATCAAAAACAAAGTATGTATCAGCAATAACAGATTTTGTGTCCATCTTTTTTACCAGAATTCCATATAAGTTTCCATCGGTGCTGTAAAGTGTGGCGGCATGAATCATCATTGCCGCTTTATCAATCGCCACTTCTATCTTGGTTACATCAAATTCGTCTGAGTCAGGAAATAGATTAATATGATATAATGTTTTACCTGCTTCTGTTTTTTCATCTACAAATTCAGACCGGAAGCCACGTTCGTAAATACTGAATAATGATGAAGGGTCCATTAATTCACTACCATCGTCGTCGATATTTGAAATGGTAACCTGGTTGCCATCTTCCATATAGTTCCATATCGTTGTTCCATCTGAAATTACTTCAACACCCAGATCCGGCAGCTCAACTTTGTATTTCTGGCCTTTAATTTTAATGCTTCCTTCATTTGTTTCGTTAATGTCCATTTCCTCGTTCACCATAGAAAAAACAAAATCAGCCGACATGGCTGCAATTTCTTTTGTTTTGGCACTAACTTCGTCCAGAATTTCCTTTGCTTTTGCGTCTCCCTGTGCCCAACCCGATAGGGCAAAAGCTACCAGAGCTGCAATTAATACTATACGCTTCATCCTTTTTTATTCTCTTTTAATATTACCGGGAAAATCCTTTAGAGTTAATTCAATTCCCCACCTTTAAAATCTTTCGCTTATAAATTATTCAATAACTGTTCCAAACTATATTCGTCCTGCAATAATACCTGCCGGGCTTTACTTCCTTCGCTTGGGCCAACAATTCCTGCTGCTTCCAGCTGATCCATTAAACGACCCGCCCGGTTATACCCTATCGAAAATTTCCGCTGAATCATTGAAGTAGACCCCATTTGGTTCATCACTACTATGCGGGCAGCATCATCAAAAAGTTCATCGCGGTTACGCAGATCAACATCTCCCGGACCGGGCTCATCTTCGCTAACATACTCGGGAAGTAAAAATGCGGTTGGGTAACCTCGTTGATCGCTAATATATTCAACGATATTTTCAACTTCCGGTGTATCAACAAAAGCACACTGCACACGTGTCATTTCGCTACCCTGAGAAATAAGCATATCACCCCGCCCAATCAGCTGGTTGGCACCCGGCGAATCCAAAATGGTTCGTGAGTCGATCATTGAAGCCACTTTAAAGGCGATTCGTGCCGGGAAGTTAGCTTTAATAACACCTGTGATAATATTGGTTGACGGTCGCTGTGTAGCAATAATCATATGAATACCCACTGCGCGCGCTAACTGTGCGATCCTGGCTATCGGTAATTCTATTTCTTTTCCGGCAGTCATTATCAGGTCGGCAAACTCATCGATAATCACCACAATATATGGCATAAACCGGTGTCCTTTTTCCGGATTCAGCCTGCGCGATATAAATTTCTTATTGTATTCCTTAATATTACGGGCCTGTGCCGCTTTTAACAGATCGTAACGGGCATCCATTTCAACATTTATCGAATTCAGCGTATTTTTCACTTTCTGAATATCGGTAATTACAGGCTCATCAGAATCGGGCAATTTCGCCAGGTAATGTTTTTCCAGTACCGAATAAATATTAAGCTCTACCTTTTTCGGATCGATAAAAACAAACTTCAGTTGCGACGGATGCTTTTTGTACAACAGCGAGGTGATAATAACATTAATACCTACCGATTTCCCTTGTCCGGTGGCACCGGCTACAAGTATGTGTGGCATTTTTACCAGGTCGAACATAAAGGTTTCGTTCGAAATGGTTTTTCCCAGTGCCACAGGAAGTTCTGCTGTACTTTCCTGGAATTTTTTCGACCGGATGATGGAGTGCATCGAAACAGTTTCAGGGTTCTGATTTGGCACCTCAATACCAATGGTTCCACGCCCCGGGATTGGAGCAATAATACGAATTCCCAAAGCCGCAAGACTCAAAGCAATATCATCTTCCAGGTTTTTAATCTTCGAAATCCGCACACCGGGAGCAGGTACGATTTCATATAAGGTAATCGTTGGGCCAATGGTTGCCCTGATCTTGGTAATCTCGATTTTATAATGGCGCAGTGTTTCAACAATTTTATTTTTGTTGGCTACCAGTTCCTCATTCTTCACCTCTGCATTACCAAATTTATGGTCTTCCAGCAAATCAAGCGTCGGGAATTTAAAACTGGCCAAATCCAGTGTCGGATCATAGTCTTCCAATTCTTCAGGACCTGTGCCATCCGACTCTTCTTCTTCATGTTTAGGTGCAACGGTTAAATCCAGATCTTCTTCTTCCTTTTTAACAACCTCAATTTCATCTTCAGGTGTATTTTGCGTTTCGGGCTCTTCGGCTTCAACAATCACTTCCTCCTTTTCATCAAGTGGTAAATCATCTTCTTCATCCGACTCAAAAATGGCCTTCACCACATCGTCATCATCTTCAATAATTTTTGTTACCGATTCTTCTCCCTCAATTTCAGCTGATACCGTCTCCTCATCAAAAGCAATATCCTCTTCTGTTGTGTCAATCGGTTTCTTTTTCAGCAATCCTTTTAATAAGTTAAAAGCACCATCAAAACGTACCACCACAATGGCAAGTCCGGAAATAAAAAGCAAAAAAATGAGCCCAACAACTCCGATTAACGAACGCAACCAGTTACTTAACACGAAGCCGTAATGTCCGCCCCAGTAAATGGCCGTCCCGGCAGTTGTTTTATTAAAGAACAATCCCAGAGCAACCGAAAACCAAATCATACAAATTACACTGTACCAAATGCTTTTAAGATAGTTGCCGGTTTTACGTCCGAGAATACGCATCCCGGTAATGGCCAAAAGATAAATAAAGGCAAACGAGGCCAGTCCGAAACCTCGATTCATAATAATTTCCGACAAATATGCCCCCAGTTTCATCCCTTTATTCTGGGCTTTAACTTCGGTGTTAAAAAGGAATTCACGCCAGTCGGAGTCCATAATACTTTGATCCGCTGCCCCGTAAAACAGGAACGACACAAAGGAAATGAGCAAATAAGCCGCAACAAGCAGCACAAATAAACCAAAAAGAAAAAACAACTTTTCCTTATTAATCAGGGGGATACGTTTTTTGGTTCGTTTCTTTTTCGACTTAGCAGGCTTTTTCTTCGCTCTAAATGCCATGGAGTTATTTTTATTCCAATTTTGTGTTCAATATATAACGATTTAGTTTCTCCGCAATTTTATGAGCGGTAAAAAAAATCCTAAACCGCTGTTTCACCTATCATTAAGTTTCACAATTTGTATCATCTCAGACTGCACAGGTAAAACAGAACACAAATTTAACTAAAAAAATGAGGAAGAAGTTATGCAGGCCTGCTAATTCCTGTAATCCTTATCAAGAATAAACTGTTAACAAATCGAGGCCATTTTATAGAAAATCGTAAGAAAGCGACTCACCTGTTTTCCGAATTAATAAATCAATCTCAAAAAGCTGTTATTAAATAGCATAACCAACACAAAACCAATCCGTAACGCATTTCTTTTTATGCATTGTTTTTCTATGTTTGTTACATGCTTGATCCTTTTTCAGGCAACTAATTAACTTAACAATGAAGAAACGAGCTGTTGTTGCTTTAGGCGGGAACGCCATTCTGCGAGGTAACGAAGATGGCACCATCGTTCAGCAGGAAAAGAATGTTACCGATACCCTCGAAAACCTGGTCCATTTGATTAAAGATGGCTACGAGCTGGTGCTCACACACGGCAACGGGCCGCAGGTTGGCAACATCCTGATGCGCAACGATGCCGGCGAACAACTTTACGGTATTGCCCCCATGCCCCTGAATATTTGCGTGGCCGACTCGCAGGGCGGTATTGGTTTTATGATGGAGCGCATGATGCGGAACGTGCTGAACAAACACGGTATTGAAAAAAATGTGATCTCTATGGTTACTTTGGTTGAAATCAATGAAAACGATCCGGCTTTTCAAAAACCATCAAAACGAATTGGTAAAGTATACAGCAAAGAAGAAGCCGACCGGCTTTACGAACAAAAAGGCTGGGAGTTTAAATCAACTTCAAAAATAAAAGGAGGCTACCGGCGGGTAGTCCCCTCGCCGATGCCCGTTGATATTGTGAACAAAGAGATCATCCGTCAATTGCTGGAAAACGGCAATATTGTCATTGCTGCAGGTGGCGGTGGTATTCCGGTTTATTTTGATGAAAACAACGACGTTCGCACACTGGATGCGGTAATCGACAAAGATATGGCGTCAAGTCTTCTGGCAACAAATATCGATGCCGACGAGCTATACATTTTAACCGATGTACCTTTTATCTATAAAGATTTTGGTTTGGAGACACAGGAAAAGCTCGAATTTTTAAACTATGCCGACACACAAAAACACCTCGAAAATGGTACTTTTGCTGAAGGCACTATGGAGCCAAAAATTAACGCCTGTCTGAATTTCATTAAAAACGGAGGCAGTAAAAGCATTATTACTGAAGCCACAAAACTGGAAGACAAACATTACGGCTCAAAAATTACCCTTGAATACGAAAATTAGAATTGAATACATTACAAAAGAAAATACCATGGCAAACAACTTAAAAAACAGAAATTTCCTTAAACTCCTGGATTTTAGTCCGGCAGAAATCAACCACCTTTTAGAGCTCTCCGCAAGCCTAAAGCAAGCCAAGTATGCAGGCACGGAAAGCCCAAGGCTAAGTGGCAAAAACATTGCATTGATTTTTGAAAAAGCTTCCACCCGTACACGCTGTGCTTTTGAAGTGGCTGCCTACGATCAGGGAGCAAGAGTTACCTACCTGGGACCATCGGGTTCTCAGATCGGGCAAAAGGAAACCATGAAAGACACGGCACGTGTGCTGGGAAGAATGTACGACGGCATTGAATACCGTGGCTTTGCACAAAATATTGTTGAAGAACTGGGCGAACATGCCGGAGTTCCTGTGTGGAACGGCCTGACCAACGAATTTCACCCTACCCAGATCCTGGCTGATTTTCTAACCATGAAAGAGCACAGCACCAAACCGCTTTCCGATGTAAAGTTCTGCTACCTGGGCGATGCACGAAACAACATGGGCAATTCGTTGATGGTAGGCGCCGCCAAACTGGGTATGGATTTTCGTGCAGCTGCACCCAAAGCCTGCCAGCCAAGTGAGGACCTACAGGCAGAATGTAAAGAAATAGCAGTGCAGACGGGTGGAAAAATCACCATTACTGAAGATGTAGCCACAGCAGTTAAAGATTGTGATTTTCTGTACACCGATGTATGGGTTTCCATGGGCGAGCCCGACGAAGTTTGGCAGGAACGCATTGAACTGCTATTGCCCTACCAGGTGAACAAACAGGCGATGGAGCTCACCGGTAATCCTGAAGTTAAATTTTTGCATTGTTTACCGGCGTTCCACAACCGGGATACAAAAATTGGAGAGCAGATCTATCAAAAATTTGGGTTGGAAGCCATGGAAGTTACTGAAGAAGTTTTCGAAAGTAAAGCATCGCTGGTATTCGATGAAGCCGAAAACCGCATGCACACCATAAAAGCCGTTATGGTTGCCACATTGGCTTAAGCAAAATCACCATAGATTTTTAAAGCATTATCTTCAGCTTTTGGAGGTAGTGCTTTTTTAATTTCAGCCACTACTAACTAGTCACTAGTTAGTAGTTAGTAGTTACAAGCAAAAATCTTTTTACTTCTTCCAACTTCTTGCTTCGTGCTTCAAGCTTTCTTAAAATCTCACCATCTCAGCGCTCCCTCTCTCTTCCCAAATACCCCATTCACTCAATTACTCATTAACTATCCCGATCTTCATTCAATCTAAATCAATCTGATTTCAATCTCCACCAATCTCATCATCTCACCCTCTCAGCGATCCACTCTCACAGTCTAATCGTCTCAGTGCTCATCACTCCGTCTCCCTTTCCCGTTACTCATTCACTCAATAACTCAATAATCAATTCATCGTTCACAGTCTCAACGTCTCATTACTCAAAGCTCATTAATCTTTAATCACTAATCCTTAATCACTAATCCTTTTCTTCCTTTCCTTTTTCAATCCTTTTCCTATTTTTGCCCCGTGCAAAATCATTCAACACTTATAAAGAATATTCTGGTGGCAGCCATGCTACTACTCACGATACAGGGAATTGCAAAGGACAAAAACAAACCGAGTCGGATTTCTTTACTGACTTCCGAAACAACTTCTGCCTTTACTTTTCACAACGACTCCATTCACCGTATCGATTTTCGCTATGCCGACAAAAAAAGGGGAATCAACCCATTCATTGCACCAACAATACTGATAACAGGGGGAACAATCCTACATTTTTCTGACTGGAAATACGATATTGATCAATGGCGCTGGGAACATTTTAATTACACGGGCGATCTGGATGACTATTTACGTTTTGCGCCAATCGTTGCCGTATACGGATTAAATGCACTTGGAATAAAAGGCAAAAACAATATTGGTAACCAGACTGCAATTCTGGGAAAAAGCATGCTGTTAACAACCGCTATCACAAAAGGCCTGAAAAGCATTTTGGATGTTGAACGCCCAACCGGAGAAGGAGGTTCAATGCCTTCGGGGCATACGGCCATTACCTTTGCTGCTGCCCAGTGGATGCACCGCGAATACGGAGAAATAAGTCTATGGTACAGCGTGGGTGCTTATGCCTGTGCAACAACAGTGGGTATTATGCGCATTTCCAAGGGGGGGCACTGGGCTTCCGATGTATTGGTTGGGGCAGGCATAGGAATGATTTCCACCGAACTTATCTACCTCACCCATCAATACAAGTGGGATCGCGAACACCTTAAAAACCTCGATATTTTCCCGTTTAAGAACGGCCAGCAAAAAGGACTGGCATTGGTTTATACCTTTTAAGAAGGTACAAGGTACAAGCTACAAGTCTCAAGTTACAAGCTTCAAGTTGCACGCTTCAAGCTACAAGTTACAACCAGGAAACTTCTTCCACCATCCAACTCCGTGCTTCTTACTTCAATCCTCCATTCTCTTTTCAATCGTCATCAATCTATTCTCCCAATCTCACTTTCTCACAGTTCCACCATCTCAGAGCCCCACAGGCACTCCTTTCTTTTCTTCCAAGAACCATAGCCCCTATCAGCATCTTGCCAAAAAAATAAAACAAGGAAAAATATTGTTGTTCACACTTCGAAATTTCTACTGCAAATTATACTTTTGTCCATTATTTCACGACTCACAAGAAAGGCTAATGACTACCATACGAACTCAAAAACAATGGCATGTAGTGTACACTAAATCCCGCGCCGAGAAAAAAGTGCTTCAAGAACTTAGCCCAAGTAACATCGAGTGCTTCCTTCCTTTGCAAAAACAACTCCGTCAGTGGAAAGACCGCAAAAAATGGGTAGAAATGCCACTTATTCCAGGTTATTGTTTTGTAAACATTACGCGCAAAGAATACGACAAAGTATTACAACTGAATAACGTGGTAAACTACATCACCTTCGAACGCAAGGCCGCCATCATCCAACAATATGAAATCGATGCTATGCGGATCCTTTTGCAACAACATGATTTTGAGGTGGATGTTACCATAGAAAATTTTGAACCGGGAAAACTGGTAGAAATCATCGAGGGGCCAATGGTTGGATTGAGAGGCGAACTGATTGAATCACGTGGAAAAAATAAATTTGCACTGCGCATCGAACAAATCGAAACCTTCTTTCTAGCTGATATTCCTGCAAAACACCTTAGCGTTGTTCCTAAAACAGTTTATTAATTTCCAAACATAGTGCCATACAATATGGCAGATATCAATCATTTTTAAGCAGGGACTAGTACACATCTCACCACATTAAAAGCGAAAATTAACACACTGTGGCTATAAGCATAAGGCATTCTCTACCGAGAGTGAGAGCCCCGGTCTGCAAGGATATTGAACCCGCATTGCTGCCCAAAGATTCGTCACAGAATGTTTTTTCAGCAAATTCGAATACTTAAAAATCTAATTAACAAATTACCATTACACACAGATTTTATCGGAAATCTTTTTAAGACCAAACAAAACAAGTACATTTGTCACTCAATTTTCATATTAGCGTCCTGCTCATACAATAATTGTAACTGAGGGGGCGGAGCAGTGTCTCGATTCAATAATTTTAACCCTATTTCTTATAATACACACCACTTCACTAAGCATATTATTAACCTTATATTAGAATGGTTTATTGCCATTAAACCAGCACCTGTCCATCTGCAAAAAATCGAAAAATTACTTTCTATAACTGGTTGTAGAAAAACTGTTCTGTATACAGGCAGTTACTCTAACTACAAAAACAGAAACGATTATCGGTCGTTAAATCAGGCATAAATAGTAAACATTGAAAATAAAAACACATACTTTAATGATAAACAATCCTTACTAATTTTGGAACAGGTATTAAAAAACATCCTACGCAACCCATAATTCGTTTTTTGCATCTAATTATTTATCTTCGACAATTCAAAACTGAGCAACAAAACAATAAGAGAATAAAAAATCAGTTAACCATAAAAGAGTTTATAAACCACTTCTATACCTGTACTTTTTATAAGTTTCAGTTATAAACCACTATCGACAATGAGAACACATTTTATTTTTCAGAAAGCGGCAACATTACTATTATTTATCTTTTTTATTTCAACCTCGAATGCCCAGGATGTTAAAAATGTAAACGTAAACACACTCTCTCAGGAAGAAATTCAGAAAGCACAAAAAGCCATGCTCGATGCCGGGTTAAGCGAAGAAGAAGCCATTCAACTGGCGCGTCAGCGTGGAGCTACCGAGCAGCAAATAAGCGACTTCCGCAAACGCTTAAGCGAACAGGATACTTCGAAACAAAACATGTACAACCTGTACGAAGAGCCCGAGGTGCTGCCCGAAAATGAGCAGGAGACCGAAAACTCGGAGCGCACCAGCGAATTCGATAAAGAGCTGCAGGTTTTTGGAGCCTACCTCTTTAACAACGAAAACCTCACTTTCGAGCCACAGGTAAACATACAAACACCAAAAAACTACGAAATTGGTTTTGGCGATCAGCTGCTCATCCATATCTGGGGAAATTCGCAAAACAACTACCAGCTGCGGGTAAACAACAACGGACAGATTATTATCCCCGACCTCGGCCCGGTTTATGTAGCCGGACTATCGTTTGACGAGGCCGAGAAAAAAATTGTAAAAAACCTCACATCCATTTATGCCGATATGGGAGGCGAAAACCCCGGAACATTTGCCCAGTTAAACATGGGGCAACTACGTTCTATCCGCGTAAACCTGCTGGGAGAAGTGGTAACACCGGGCACCTACACCCTGCCCGTTACAGCAACGGTATTTAACGGCTTATACCTCTCGGGCGGTCCCAACGAAATCGGATCGTTCAGAAATATAAAAATCATTCGCGATAACAAAGTAGAAAAACTGATCGACATCTATAAGTTACTGGTCGATGCCGATCCTTCCGACAACATCATCCTAAAAGACGGCGACATTATCTTTGTTCCTCCCGTTGAAAAGAACGTGGTGGTAAACGGTGAATTTAAACGCAATGGCATTTTCGAAATAAAAGAAGGCGAAATGCTGAACGACCTGGTACGTTTTGCCGGTGGTTTTAATGCTGCTGCATACACGGCAAACACGCAAATTATCCGCCAAACACAAAGCGGGCAGCAAATTATTGATGTCGCTTTCAACCAGCTCAACACCACGCCGCTGGTAAAAGGCGATACCATACAAAACAGTCTGATTACTGACCGCTATGAAAACCGCGTAAGTATCGAAGGGGCTGTTTATCATCCGGGAGAATACGAATGGACAGAAGGACTCACACTGGCACAGCTTATCAACAAAGCCGACCAGCTGCTTCCCGAAGCTTTTAAAGGCCGCGGACTGATTACCCGTTACAATGCCGACCGCACCACTTCGGCCATTGCTTTCGACGTAAAAGATATCAGCAGCGGAAAACAAAATATTGTACTGCAGGCCGACGACGAAGTGCTCATAAAAACGCATTTCGACATGAAAGAGCAGCCTTACATTTCCGTAAATGGCGAAGTACTCGATCCCGGCGCTTTTAACTGGTCGAAGAACATGACCCTTGGCGATGCCATTTTCCTGGCTGGCGGATTAACAGAAGGGGCCGACAGTACCTTTATTGAAATTGCCCGCCGCCTTAGCTACCGAGATGCCACTGTACTTTCCGATACCATCGGACATGTGCTAATCGCCAATATCTCGCGCGGACTGCAGTTTGGCAAAAACGATGCTGAAATGATACTACAGCCCTGGGATCAGGTGTCGGTGCGTACCGCTCCCAATTTCAGGCAAAACGAATCCGTAATTATCTCGGGTGAAGTAACCTATGCCGGTGCATATGCCATTACCAACAAACAAATGCGCATTTCTGACTTGGTAAACATGGCAGGAGGATTTACACCAAAAGCCTATCTCGAAGGGGCAACACTCAACCGTTTCTCCGAAGAACTGGGTTTGGAACAGGTAGCCATTAACCTGCAGGACATTCTCAACAGCCCTAAAGACAGCAAAGACCTCTTGCTTAAGAACGGCGACCGTCTGAATATTCCTGAGTTTATGCAAACCGTAAAAATTATCGGCAGTGTGCAAAATCCTTTCTCCATCACCTACGAAACGGGGCGTAATGCCAAATACTACGTGAACCGCACCGGGGGATTCCAGCAACAGGCCAATAAGAAAAAGACCTACGTACAATACCCCAATGGAGAAACAGCGGTTACCAAAGGATTTATTTTTAAACGCTACCCCAAAGTAAGCCCCGGAAGCGTGGTGGTAGTACCCGAAAAAGTGGAGAAAGAACGCAATCAGGGAGCCTGGCTCGCCATCGCATCAACCATGGCATCACTGGCCGTTTCAATTGCAACTATTGTGAGTATTTCTAAATAGGATGTAGATAGTGGCAAGTTCCAAGATATGAGTTACGAGATACAAGACAGAAGAAAGACAGATAATAAGTATATAGATTGCTTCAGTCGTTTCTCCTTCGCAATGACAGAATAATTATATATACACCGGCGGCGTAAAAATGATAGAATAACCTGAGAATATATCAACCGCCACCTGACAAAATAAAAGTAGACAACAATCAAATGACTGAAGACATTAAAAATACAACACAGGTTACCAACGACGAAATAGACCTGATCGCCCTCGCTAAAACATTATGGGACAACCGGAAATTTATCATCATAATCGTTGCGGGATTTATGGTGCTGGGATTAGCCGTTGCACTCCTTACACCCAAACAATACACCGCTTCCACCACGCTGGTACCGCAGGTTTCCGACGGATCATCAAAAATGGGCGGCCTCTCATCGCTGGCAGCAATGGCAGGATTTAATTTGAACGATATGACCGGCGGATCGTCTGAACTGTCGCCAATGGTATACCCGCAAATTGTAAAAAGTGTACCCTTCCAACTCGAATTGATGAACGCCCCATTCGAGTTCCCCGGGCAGGAACAGCCACTTACCTTTTACACCTACTTTAACGACATTAAAAAGCCCGGTGCACTGGCGCTGCTGAAAAAATACACCATCGGACTACCTGGAGTAATTGCCAATAGGGACAACGACGATACCACTGCAACAAACAATAAACAATCATCCATTGACTATGTCGCACTCACCCGCGAGCAGGACGACATCCGGAAACGCCTCGATAAAACGGTAAACCTGGATGTAAACGACAAAGACGGCTATCTGACCCTGTCGGCTACCACTCTCGATCCGAAACTGGCAGCACAGCTCACCCGGAAAGCACAAACACTGCTACAGAATACCATTACCGAGTTTAAAATTGAAAAAGCACAAGCACAACTCCAGTTTATTCAGGAGCGCTATACCGAAAAAAAGAGTGAATTTGAACAGGCACAGGCTGCCCTCGCCCAATTCCGCGACCGAAATAAAAACGTAACATCGGCACTGGCGCGAACCACAGAAGAACAGCTGCAAAACGAATACCAACTGGCTTTTGAAGTATACTCGCAACTGGCACAACAACTCGAGCAGGCTCAAATAAGGGTAAAAGAAGATACTCCTGTTTTTTCAGTGCTAAAACCGGTTACGGTGCCATTAGAGGATAATGCCAGTGGATTGACTACGCTAATCATCTTCACTTTTCTAGGATTAGTGATTGCGATTGGATGGATCTTTGGGAAAGAGTTCCTATCCAATATTAGAACCAAATGGGATAGCGAGAATTAATTCTGGCTTTAGATAAACATTCTCTCCCTAAGAATTCAATTTATGAAGAATTCTCTTATAATTACAACTTGCTTAAAATCAACAAATAATCAGATCAAAGAAAATATTTTTTTGGACAAACTTTAAGCGCACAATACAAAATCAAAAATCATCTATCCAAATAAACATTTTATAATTAACCATTAATGTCATATTCTAACAACAAGCGCATAGCAAAAAATACAGCGATGTTGTACATACGAATGATACTAACGATGGTAGTATCTTTATATACATCCAGAATCATTTTAAATACTCTTGGCGTAGTAGATTTCGGAATATATAACGTCGTAGGCGGTTTTGTTACAATGTTCGCCTTTTTCAATAACGCCATGGCTTCAGCAACGCAACGTTTTTTATCTTTTGAAATTGGAAAGAATGATTTAAAACAATTGCGTAATGTTTTTAGTATGAGTATCAATATACACCTACTAATTGCATTGCTGATACTTCTATTCGCTGAAACTCTTGGTCTGTGGTTTTTTAAGACACAACTAACAATTCCACAAGATCGCTTAATTGCTGCAAAGTGGGTATTTCACTTCTCTATTTTAGCACTTATTGTTAATATGTTGAGTGTTCCTTATAATGCTGCAATAATTGCTCATGAAAGAATGAAGGTATTTGCTTGGGTAAGCATTATTGAAGTAAGCCTCAAACTATTAATTGTATTTATGCTTCAGTGGTTTGGCTTAGATAAACTGAAGTTTTATGCAGTGCTAGTATTTTCTGTTTCATTGATAATAAGGATTATATATGGAATTTATTGTAGTCGTAATTTTAAAGAAAGTAAATTTCGTTTTTATTGGAACCAACAGCTTTTTAAAACACTTGCAAACTATGCAGGCTGGAATCTCTGGGGCAATGTTGCAAGTGTAATAATGGGACAAGGAATCAACGTTCTCCTAAATATCTTCTTTGGACCGGTTGTAAATGCAGCTCGTGGCATTGCTTTTCAGGTCCGTGCGGCAATGAATAGTTTTGTACAAAACTTTCAGATGGCGATGAACCCCCAAATTATAAAATCGTATGCATCAGGTGATATTAAATACATGCACCAACTTATATTCCAAGGAGCCAAATACTCCTTCTTTTTACTATTCATGATTTCACTCCCTGTTATATTGGAAACTGAATATATTCTAAAGCTATGGCTTAAAACAGTGCCAGAACACACACTTGTATTTACCAGACTAGTACTTATTAATATTCTGATAGACAGTATTTCAGGCCCATTGATGACCGCTGCCCAGGCAACAGGAAAAATAAAACTTTATCAAAGTATTGTTGGAGGACTACTCATTTTAAACTTACCAGTTTCATACTTTTTTTTACAATGGGGATATCCTCCAGAAATAACATTATGGATAAGTATCGGGATATCAATTAATGCACTTATAGCAAGATTAATAATAGTAAGAATCCTTATTCAAATAGAAATAGCATGCTTTCTTTCTGACGTAATATTACGCATAGCTTCAATATGTATAATTACTCCAATTTTCCCAATAATTATTAACATGAAATTAAGTGAATCCTTTTTTCGACTTATTCTTTTGTGCATTATCTCATTATTAAGTTCCGCTGTTATTATCTATTTTGTAGGTCTAGCAAATAATGAACGAGCTTTTATCATGAGAAAATTAATCAAACGCAATAATTTTGGCACACCATAATAGATTTTATCGCATTCGTTTCGCTTTAGAGATATTGAAGAATATGATCATGCCTCTAAAGTGCTTAATTATATCCACCATAAAAATAAAATACCATTAATGAATAGAATATATCTGGCATGGTTTAAATTGCCTTTTGGAAAAACAAATTTTGGTGATGAACTGAGTCCTTTTATCGTAAAAAAGTTAACTAGTGCCAAAATTGTATTTATGCCTTACAAGGAGGACTCCGTAAAGAAAATGCTGCTTCTCTTTACTAAACTACTTTATACAAGGAGAGTAACTGTTAGAGGTTTTTTTGATATAATGAGATATTATATTGATGGAAAACATTCTGTAATATATGCTATTGGAAGTATAATCAAAACTAATAATTATAAAAAATCAATTATTTGGGGTTCTGGAATAATATCCAAAGATGAACATATAAATTACTCAGTTTTTCATGCAGTGAGGGGAGTTCATACACAAAAAAGAATTCTCGAACTCGGATATAATGCGCCTCAAGTGCTTGGAGATCCAGCCGTTTTACTACCTCTTGTTTATGAGGTCAAATTTTCGAAAAAAAAATATACACTTGGAATCATTCCTCATATTGCACATCAAGAAGAGTATTTATCAAAAAAGTATGATAAAAAAATTAAAGTTATTGATCTCACTGATCCGATAGAAAAGGTAATACTTGATATAAATTCTTGTGAGAAAACGATGTGTAGTTCATTGCATGGAATAATTGTCTCACATGCTTATGGAATTCCATCGTTATGGGTTAACTTATCAGACACTAAGCTAGCAGGTGATAATATCAAATATGCAGACTATTTCTCTTCAGTAAATATTGAGGAATACTTGCCATTAAAGAACAATATGGAATTACGCAATATTTGTATTGAAAATTTGTTTAAGAATCATCGAAACAGAAGTTTACCCCCAAAAGGAGTCATTTCTAAATTACAAAATGAATTACTTAAATGTGCCCCATTTGAAATATTAGAAAAGTACAAGAAGAAAATATCATAATGCCTAAAGTCACCATAATAATACCAGTATATAATGCTGAAAAATACATAGAAGAATGTTTAAAGAGCATCTTAGCACAAGATTATACCGATTTTGAATGTATTTTAGTGGATGATGGCTCTAAGGATAACAGTAAATTTATTTGTGAAACTTATAAGAATAAAGATTCAAGATTTGTTGTTTTGAATCAAAGCAATTCCGGTGCAAGTATAGCAAGGTTTAATGGTGTAAAAATGGCGAAGGGCGAATGGATCATGTTCGTTGATAGTGACGACACTTTAAATTCTAATGCCTTGAGCCTTTTATTTCATGAGGCAAAACATTGCCAAATTGTTATTGGGCAAACAAAGTTGTTCCCTGAAGCATACACCTGGCCTTTTATACCTCAAAAGGCATTGTTTAACAAATTTGAGTATTTAAAGAAATTGATGACTCATAAAATACATGGTGGACCCTGTGCCCGGATAATAAAGAAGGAATTATTTAATGATTTTGTATACGACATCCCCAAAACAGTTATATGTGGAGAGGATTACATTATGAACATTCGTCTATGTTTGGATCTTAAAAATGTTAAGATTATTGATCACGTGATTTACAACTACAGATATTTAGAACATGATTACAAGCAAAACATTTCTCTTCTATTTCAACGGATGGTCGAGGAAATAAAATCTATTGCGAATTTAAAAATCTCCACTTTTCAAAATCTATATTTGTATGCTGTAACCATTTTAACGTTCTTCCGCAGGAGTATTAAAACAAGTTTAAAACGATTTCTCTAATGGGTTTTTATTATAGTTTATTTTTCATTTTACTGCTATTGGCTTTAATTGGAGATAGCTCGTTAAGAAATAAAACGCGTGGAAACAATACTGCCATTTATCGAATTGCATTGCTGTGTATATCTACAGTATTAATTGTTATAACCTCCATTAGGTATGAAGTTGGAACTGATTACACAGCCTATATAGAAGAAGCTCAGTATATGCTAAAAATACCTTTTAAAGAAGCTATTTTTAAATACGAGTTGTTCTTTGTACTATTTACAAAGATTTCCTATGGTTTATTTGGCACAATGCAATTCTTCTACATGGTAATTGCATTTGTGATTATTGTTCCTTTTGCGTTGTCTATAAATTATATGAAGGAGTCATTATTTTATGTCTTTCTTTTTTTCTTCGTCACTACTACTTTTTTTATATCATTGAATGCAATGAGACAAATAGCAGCTTTTTCTATAGCTTTCTATGCATTCGTAAAATATCTTAGAACTGATAATAAGAAATTTTTCTTAGCTATTATAATTGCAACCTTTTGGCATACTAGTGCACTCATCTATTTATCCATTTACTTTCTTGACAAAATCAATCTAAATAGGGTTTACATTCTAGTTTTAGTGTCATTTATTGTTTTCAAAGTCATTTTAAATCAGCTTATGATAAGTTTTATCGAAAACACGGGATTACCGTTGAGGTATTACTTTTTAGCACAAGAAGGTTCATCTTCTTTGATGTTTATTATTATTTCACTGATCGTTTTCATACTGTTCAAATTCTTTGTTAAGAGAAATGATAACAAGTCAAATCTATTCTATAATATATCATTACTTAATGTAGGAGTTGCAATCTTTGCAGATGGGATACCTGGTGCGTATAGACTGATGTACATATTCTACCCATTTTATTGCTTCATTTGTCCATATATGATTAGAAATTCTAGAATAAAACAAAAAAGAATAATGGCAATTGTTCTATTCTGTTTATTTGCAATTTATTATTACAGGCAACAGATACTTGGTAATGCAAATGAAATAGTACCATATAAATCCATTTTATAGAGAGACACAGCGTTTATAAAATGAGCAGACCTAAAAACTAATTAACAGTAGTACCTAAAACGTTTCATAATTATTTATCAATTAAAAATTTAGTACAACACTACTAGTCTTAAATTATCACTCCTTTTCAAAAGTCTATCTAAGTATGAAAAAAGTAATTACATACGGCACATTTGATTTATTACATAAAGGCCACATTAATATTTTAAAACGAGCAAAACAATTTGGCGATTATTTAATTGTTGGGGTAACAACAGAAAACTATGATAAAGGGCGTGGAAAATTAAATGTTCACAAGAGTACTATTGAACGAATTAAAGACGTTCACAGCACTAATCTTGCTGACGAGATTATTGTTGAAGAATACGAAGGGCAAAAGATTGAAGATATTCAAAAAAACAATATCGATGTTTTTGTAATTGGATCCGACTGGAAAGGGAAATTCGATTATTTAAAAGAATATTGCGAAGTAGTTTACCTAGAGCGTACAAAGGGGATTTCAAGTACACAGCTAAGAGGACAAGAAGCTAAAACAATAAACATAGGTATCGTTGGCAGTGGAAGAATCGCTGGCCGATTTATTCCTGAATCTAAATATGTTAGCGGCATAAATGTTAATGGAGTTTATAACCCCAATATTGAATCTGCTAAAAACTTCTGCAACACTCATGAACTAGGATTTTTCACTGATAACTTTAATAAATTTATATCAAATGTTGATGCAGTTTACATTGCTTCTCCCCATTTTTCACATGCGGAATATATTCTAAGATCACTCCAAAAAGGGAAACATGTTCTTTGCGAAAAACCTATGGTTTTAAAAGCTAAGGAAGCAAATGAGTTATACCAATTAGCAGACAAACAGGGATTAGTATTGATGGAAGCTATTAAAACAGCTTATGCTCCGGCCTTTCATCAACTTATATCTATAGTTAAGAGCGGAGCTATCGGAACGATAAAAGATATAGATGCATCTTTTACTAAACTTTCGGCAGGAGATTTAAGAGAGCTTTCGGCAAAACAAGCAGGAGGAAGTATTACAGAGCTAGCGACTTATCCATTACTTCCCATTATAAAAATACTAGGTATTAATTATCAGGATGTGCATTTTTATTCTTGGATATCTTCAGGTGTAGATTTATTTACAAGAGGAGTTATAAAATATGATAAGGCGATTGCATCATTTAAAGTAGGGCTTGGAGTAAAAACAGAAGGAGATCTGATCATTTCAGGAACCAAAGGTTACGCATATGTTCCTGCTCCTTGGTGGAAAACAGAATATTTTGAGTTACGATTTGAAGATCAAAATAAAACACGAAAATATTTCTCAAAATTTGATTCAGATGGATTAAGATATGAGATACATGAGTTTACATCACTAATAAATAAAAATAAAAACAATTACTTACGAGTTAACACTGAAGAATCTATGGCAATAATTGGTATAATCGAGAAATTTCGGAAAGAATACAATCTGCAAAAACTTTAAGATAATTCCTATTCAATCTTATAATACATGATGAACGAAAACATAAAAAAACTTCATAAAATAAATATAGAGACCCTAAAAGAAGTATTACAAGTATGTGACAGCTTTAAGTTAAATTACTATATGCTTGGAGGCACTATGCTTGGAGCAATCAGACATAAAGGATTTATTCCATGGGATGATGATATTGATATTGGAATGCCACGTGCACATTACGAAAAATTTCTAGATATTGCTCCTCAACATCTAAATAAAAGGTTAAAAATTAGAAATTTTAAAACTGACCCTAGCTACCACTACTATATTACACGTGTACTAGACACGAATACTAAAGTGATAGAGATTAGGCACAAACATGAAAATAATTATACTCATGCTGCCATAGATATATTCCCCTTAGATGGTACACCTAATAATAAAATTTTAAGAAAAATATTCATTTTTCGTGTTATGATGCACAGAGCAATGATGTCATTACATTATAAAGACACTATTATTATAAATGCCAATAGAAATCCATTCGAAACTTTATTCTTAAAATTGATAACAAAGCTTCCAACGGAAAAGATTTTTAATGCAAACAAACAGAAATTTATTATCGATTCCCTATTAAAAAGATATGATATGAATACTTCTTACTATTCAGGAAATTTAATGGGAGCTTACCGAACAAAAGAACTATTTCCAACATCAGTATACGGTAATAAATCATACAAATTTGAGAATATTAATTTGAGAGGAATTGAAGACTTCGATTATTACTTATCTCAACTTTATGGAGAATATATGAAACTACCTCCAGAAAATCAGAGAAAAATACACTACGAATTGATCGACCTTAAACCATAATAAGTTATTCGTATATGCGAAAATTGCTATTGTTACTAAAAAGGAAAGACTACAGATCCAATATTGCGAACTTTATTAAAGCTGGATTATTTATAACCCCTTCATTACAAATATTATTATTAGGAATATCAAAAAAAGCCTTAGAGATACTTAGATTATCTACTCAGCTAAAAATTCAAAAGAAATTATCTAAAAAATATAGTCATATATTGCAAAATCCGCCAGAACTGACAAAAGACAAGAAGGAGTCAAACAAAGTTTGGATTTGTTGGCTTCAAGGAATTGAAAACGCTCCGAAATTAGTTCAGGTTTGTTACAAATCAGTAGTTAGAAATCTATCTGATAAAGAAGTAATTGTTGTTACCAAAGACAATTATTCCAGATATACAAAACTGCCAAAACACATATTAAATAAGTGGGAAAAAGGTACTATTTCAAACACCCATTTCTCAGATATATTAAGAATAGAGCTCTTGGTAAGGCACGGTGGTTTATGGTTGGACTCTACTGTTTTATGCACTAACTCAACAGTGCCAAAGTATATTGAACAATCAGATTTATTTCTTTATCAGGTTTTGAAACCAGGACTTGATGGTCATTCTATCTATGTCTCAAGTTGGTTAATAAAAGCAAATAGTAACAACAAAGTCTTAGGTCTTACACGAGAATTACTATTTGACTATTGGAAAAAAAAGAACAGATTAGTTGATTATTTTCTTTTACATCATTTTTTGTGTATTTCATTAAATACATTTCAGGATCAGAAAAATAAAATTCCCAAATTTCCAAATTCAATTCCTCATATACTTCTCCTTCAATTGTTTGACAATTTTGACAGCCAGAAATATCAGCACATACAACATCTCACCCCATTTCATAAACTAAGTTATAAGAGGGATACTAATGAGTTAGCCATAAAAAATACATTTTACGATATTTTAATTAACCAAGAAAGATATTAGCTTCTCCACTACAGAATAATTATTCAATGCAAATAGCAATAATAGGCACCGCAGGCATCCCAAGCAAATACGGAGGGTTTGAAACCTTAACCGAATACCTTACCAAATTCCTTGGAGAAAAATTAGATATAACAGTATATTGTTCAGCAAAAAACTACGAGGAGAAAAAAACGCAATACAACAAGACCCACTTAAAATACATTGGTCTTGATGCGAATGGTATTCAAAGTATCCCGTATGATATAATATCCTTGTTTCACGCATCGCGTAACCATGATCCTATTCTCATTCTGGGTGTTTCCGGATGTATTATTCTGCCCTTGTTTCGGTTGTTTTATCCCAAAAAGAAATTGATCATCAACATTGACGGATTAGAACACCGAAGAGAGAAATGGAATAAAGGAATTCAGAAGTTTCTTAAGTTATCAGAACGTTTTGCAGTTAAATACGGTAATTATATAATTGCTGACAATAAAGCCATACAAGACTATATAGCAAGTGAGTATAATAAAAGAAGTGAATTGATAGCCTATGGTGGAGATCATTCAAAAGCAATTGATCTTAGTGATAAAACACGCACTATGTATGGTATTCCTGCAAATTACGCTTTTAAAGTTTGCCGTATTGAACCGGAAAATAACATACACCTCATTCTGGAAGCTTTCAAGTCATCAGATCTTCCAATCGTTTTAATTGGTAACTGGCAAAAGAGCGATTACGGCCTAAAGCTAAAGGAACTTTACTCAAAATATCCATCTATTCTGTTACTCGATCCGATATACGATCAACATGAATTAGATGAAATTAGAAGTAATTGTTCAATTTATGTTCACGGTCACAGTGCCGGAGGCACGAATCCATCGTTGGTTGAAGCGATGAATTTAGGCCTTCCAATAATGGCGTATGATGTTAGCTATAACCGGGAGACCACTTATAATAAAGCAGTCTATTTCAAGTCAGCTGAGGCACTTCAGGAACTCATATCAAAATGCAACAAAAACAACCTGCAAAATATAGCTTCTGAAATGAAAAGAATTGCGCAGGAACAATATACCTGGGCTAAAATATCAGATCAATATTATAAGTTGATCTCAAGCAATTAACCCCACAAACCAAAACCACCTCCCTGCTTCTCCCCTTTTTTAGTGGATATGTCCGAAGTTTGAGCTTCCGAATTGAAAATCAGCCACAGCCAAATCCCGTACTTTTAAATCGGGAACAGAGGAATAAAAGTAACCATAAAGAAAAACCTCGAGGGGCCTCTCTTAAACCTGCTGTTGAATATTTTCCGGTTCGGCAGTCTCGTCAGCAGCACTCGGTCAGCGATCCCAAAAATCAGTAATTATCCGAGCATTTTTATACTGCCGTTAAAAAATAGGGATTTATAAACTGAGAAAGCTGTATCGGCGCATCAATTTCATCTTTTTAGATGGTGTTGGCATCGAATATCCACTGATCAATAGTTGCGATTCATGCTTTGCGGCTGCTGTTAACCACTAGGTTTTGCAGAATAGCCACTTTAAATTAAAGTGTTTTCTGGTGCAAAGTGTTCCCAAAACTAACAACGCGTAAAGAGAAAAGTGGTCAGCACAAATTAAATTGCTCTCCGCGCAACCTTTTATATATTTCGCACATCTATAATTATACTCCGCAAAATAGAGGATTGGCATTCCAATCCTCTATTCTTGCAACGAGGGCTTATATCGATTGCAACAGGAAAATCCACCGCTAACGATTTCGGTTCAAAGGAGAAAACGAGAGAAATTTGATAAATAAATAGTTATGTAATTCCATCAAGAAATAAATACCAATTAGCATCGTTAAGAATTTATGCAACACCAAATGCAAAAGATAATACCGGTTTTGATCCTGTGGCTACTCCCCCTTTCCGCTGTCTATGCACAGTCGGTTGATCTGGGATATAACACCCTTGCCGGGACAAAAAACAGGCTTCCGTTTTGGCTGTGGGCCAACCAGCTTGGGCATTACGATCCCAACAGCTCTACGGTGCAAAACCTGGAACTACGTGCTTTTCACAGCCGGCAACTTAGCAATACGGATTTTACTGTTGAAGCAGGCCTCGATCTCGATCTCTTACTGGCCGACAATAACGACCTGCGCTTTACGCAGCTCTTCGCCGGTCTCAACTGGAAATTTCTACAGCTGCAAATCGGTGCTTTCCCCGACGAAGAGCGCTTTGCCGGACTATCCACCAGTAACGGTAACTTGGCAGCCTCACGAAATGCTCGGCCTCATCCCCGCCTCAGGTTAGGATTTAACCGATTTATACCGATTATTCGCAACTGGTTTTTCATTCAGGGCTTTTACGAAGAAGGCCTGCTAAACGACAAACGTTATGTTGAAGATACGCACCTGCATCGCAAAGCACTTTACCTGCGTTTTGGTCATCCTCAAAGCATAGAACTTACCGCAGGCCTCGAACATTTTGTGATGTGGGGAGGCACCCACCCCAAATATGGCGAGCTGCAGGGATGGAGTTCCTACTTTGACTACATTAGCGGAAGTGCCGGCGACGAGAACGCTCTGCCCACCGACCAGGAAAACGTGCTGGGCAATGGCTACGGCGTTTACCAGGTTCAGCTAAAAAAGGCCTGGCAGAAATTCCATACAACGCTGTACATTAGTCACCCCTTCGAAGATCGATCAGGGATGCAACTCGATAACGCTATTGACAACCTGTATGGAATACACCTCGCTTTTCTGAACCCGGAGGCGCTGCTTCAAAACCTGGTATTGGAATATATAAACACCAAAAATCAGAGTGGTAAGTACCACCTTATCCCCGACGACAACGGTATGCTTCAGGGCCACGGGCGCGACAATTATTACAATCATGGAATTTACCAATCGGGAGTTACCTATAATCAAATGGCTATGGCCAGCCCTTTGTTTGCCCCGGTGATTATTGAAGACGGCATAAGCAAAGGATTTGAAAATACACGCTTCACCGGATTTCATATGGGGGCAAATGGTCTGCTCTCAAAATCAATATATTGGAATACTGCACTTACCTACACTTACAATTATGGCTTACACAACGAACAAGGTGAATCAACATACAATCCCACTCGAAAACAAGCTTCGTTGTTGGGACAGTTAAACTGGAAACCGATAGAGAAAAAAATAAGTATAGCAGCGGCTCTGGCAGCTGATCAAGGAAGCCTTTACGATAATGGTGAATCCATAACACGTTTAGGAGCAATGCTATCGCTTAACTATTCAATAAAATAAAACAATGATGCAGGAAAACAAAGTTCAACAGAAAAGACAGTTATCGTTTAAAAGGATAAACGCTTACAACAAAAGAAGAAATTTAAAGAAAACAACAAAATTAATTACCACCCTTAAAATCAAACAGTTGTTTGCAAAGAATTTGTTAAATATCAACGGATTGCCCAATATAAAATTGGTATTCTGTTTACAATAGTCTACTTTTATTAAAGCAACAATAGCCCTGTTCATTTTTATTATTTGTCCGCAAACAGAGTTTTAATTCTCAACTATTATGGAAATTATTTTAATCCTATCCGCACTTATTCTCGGTTTTGTTTTCGTATTAATTGCAGTCCCTCCAATTATACGTATTGCTAAAGCTAAGCACTTATTTGAGCCTTTTGAGGAAAGAAAAGTTCACACCAAAGTTGTACCTCCACTGGGAGGAGTTGCCATCTTTTTTGGATTCACCCTAAGTACCATTTTTGCTACCGATGGATTGCGACTCGACTCGCTAAAATATATTTATGCTGCGGTATTATTAATGTTTTTTATCGGTTTAAAAGATGATTTAATGGTCATATCGGCCCGAAAAAAACTGATTATTCAAATTATTGCAGCCGTTTTACTGATCGTATTTGCACAAATCCGTTTCACAAGTTTGCATGGTGTTTTTGGCGAACAACATATAGGCCAGCTCACTGGATTTTCATTGACTTTATTTGCCATGATAGTAATTATAAATGCCTTTAACCTGATTGACGGTGTTGATGGTTTAGCATCAGGTTTAGGCATGCTTGCATCCTTTGTTTTCGGAACATGGTTTTATCTGGTTGAGAGTTACCCGCTGGCAATTATTTCATTCGCAATGGTTGGAAGCCTCGCTGCATTCTTCCTTTATAATGTTTTTGGCAATTCCAACAAATTGTTCATGGGTGATACCGGATCCCTGATCATAGGAGTAATACTTGCTGTTATGGTTGTTTATTTCAACGAATTGAATTTAACGGCACCTGAACCTTATCGAATCGGAGGAGCACCAGCTGTATCTTTTGCCATCATTATTGTACCGCTTATCGACACCTTAAGAGTGATGACCATAAGAATTTGGCAACGACGTTCTCCTTTTTCGCCCGATAAAAATCATATCCATCACCGCCTATTGGCTTTGCTGCATTCTCACCTCAAAGTTACGTTAGCAGTTGTGTTTGGTAACATTCTGATTATAGCGATTGCAATTGGACTTAATCATTGGAGAATAAATGTAAACATACAGTTTGTAATCATATTTTTGGTGGGGCTGATATTTTCTTTTATTCCTTCATATGTGCTTCGTTTCAAGAAAGCAAGAAGGACCAAGAAGGCTTATTCTGTATAGAAACGAATTCGAAGTTCAACATATTCTCATTTTTAGCATAAAACGAAGAACTCAAAACAGGCACTAACAGAAATTAATTAATTTCATTTAGCGCCTGTTAGCTTATTAATTCCACCTTTTCCAACTCATTTCAATTCATTCTCCATCCCATTAATCCTTTATCTATCATCCTTAATCCTTTTCAAACATTTGCTGCATAACACTTTTATTTCTGACTAATAACATTTTATGAGCGGTGCAATTTCTTTACATTTATAGTAAAATAAAAAATTTACTGCCATGCCTAAAATTCGAAGAATTGACGCCCTGAATTACCATAAAAAAAATCGTCCGGGAAAAATTGAGGTTGTTCCAACCAAACCTCACAACACCCAATACGATCTTTCGCTTGCCTATACACCGGGAGTTGCTCAACCTTGTCTCGAAATTGAAAAGAACAAGGATAACGCCTACAAGTACACATCCAAAGGCAACCTTGTAGCAGTTATCTCTAACGGAACGGCAGTTTTGGGTTTGGGAGATATTGGTCCTGAAGCCGGAAAACCTGTTATGGAAGGCAAAGGACTTTTATTCAAGATTTTTGCTGATGTTGATGTTTTCGATATCGAAGTAGATGAAAAAGATCCTGATAAATTAATCGACATTGTAAAAGCCATCGCTCCAACTTTTGGCGGTATTAACCTCGAAGATATAAAAGCACCCGAGTGTTTTAAAATAGAAGAAACACTTCGCAAAAAACTTGACATTCCTGTTTTTCACGACGACCAGCACGGTACAGCAATTATCTCTGCAGCAGCATTGTTAAATGCACTCGAGTTAAATAATAAACTTATTGAAGACATTAAAGTAGTTGTAAGCGGTGCAGGAGCAGCCGCAGTATCATGTGCAAAACTTTACATTAGCATGGGAGTTGAGCCCGAAAATATTGTGATGATCGATAGTAAAGGTGTGATAAACCGCGAACGTACCGACCTCAATGAAGTAAAACAACAGTTTATTACCAGCCGAAAAATAAACACCCTTGAAGAAGCAATGAAAGGTGCTGATGTATTTTTGGGATTATCAGTCGCCGATTTGGTAAGTAAGAAAATGATAAAATCGATGGCTAAAAACCCCATTGTTTTTGCCATGGCAAATCCAAATCCGGAGATCTCGTATGAAGATGCCACAGCAGCACGCAAAGATATAATTATGGCCACCGGACGCAGTGACTATCCCAATCAGATTAACAATGTACTGGGATTCCCATTTATTTTCAGAGGCGCCTTAGATGTCAGGGCAACAACCATTAATGAAGAAATGAAAATTGCGGCTGCCAAAGCGCTGGCTAAGCTAGCAAAAGAATATGTGCCGGAAATGGTGGCCAAAGCATACAACATGACGAACATTGTATTTGGTAAAGATTATATTATACCAAAACCGCTCGATCCAAGATTGATAACTACTGTTTCTTCTGCTGTGGCTCATGCTGCTATGGAAACCGGCGTTGCCCGCAAACCCATAAAAAGCTGGACTGCTTATGAGCGTGAATTAACTGAACGCCTTGGAATAGACAACCGCCTGATAATGGCAATTCGTAACAAAGCCAAACAAAATCCAAAACGTATTGTGTTTGCCGAGGCCAATAGTTTCCGCATTTTAAAAGCCGTACAGTTTGTTATACGCGAAGGAATTGCAAAACCAATCCTTTTAGGAAACAAAGAAAAAATACTAGAGCTGATTAAAGAAAATCAACTTGATATTCACAACGTTCCTGTTATCGACTTGTATGAATCGGTGAGTGAAGATAAACGTCATCAATTTGCAAAAATCCTTTACGAAAAACGTAAACGTAAAGGGATGACCTACAACGAAGCGGTGGAGAAAATGTATAACCGCGATTATTTTGGATCAATGATGGTGGAAACCGGAGAAGCCGATGCATTTATATCAGGTTTCTCGCGTAACTATTCATCAACAATACGCCCGGCATTACAGGTTATTGGCGTAAAAAAAGACTTTAACCATATAGCCGGCATGTATATTCTGCTCACAAAAAGAGGACCTTTATTCCTGGCCGACACCACGGTTAACATGAATCCTTCGGCACAAACACTGGCCGATACAACAATATTAACAGCTGCCGAAGTACGTAAATTCAATATCGATCCGCGTATTGCTTTGTTATCGTACTCAAACTTTGGAGCCTACAAAGGTCAAGGTAGCCCAATTCGGGTAAAAGAGGCTGTAAAACTATTGCACGAACAAAATCCGGAACTGATGGTAGATGGTGAAATGCAGGCCAATTATGCCTTAAACGGTAAACTTCGCTACTCGCGTTATCCGTTCAATAAATTAGGCGATCAGGATGCCAACACCTTAATCTTCCCGAACCTGAGCTCCGGAAATATTACCTATAAAATTTTGCAGGCTTTAGGCCCTTATGAGGCCATTGGACCAATCCTGATGGGAATGAACAAACCCATTCATATTTTACAACGCGATAGTACAGTACGCGAAATCATAAACATGACTGCCATTGCAGTTATCGATGCTCAGGCCAGCAGTTCTGATGAAGAATAATCATTAAGCTTCTAAAAATAAAATGCCGGAATTCTTATAGTTCCGGCATTCTTTTTTATCGATGTTTTCAATAGTTGTTTAAAATCCAACTCCAAATCCGATACTGAAATAAGGCTCCCAGTCTTTGTAAGGTGAGTTTTCATGGTTCAATACATCAAACAGCACCTGCATATTCAGCCAGGTATTTTTCGAAATTGGCTGACTATAACCTCCTCCCACATAAAACATTGGTGCCAGCTTTCGGTCATCATCGCCGTTCGAATAAAACCATTTGTAGCTCATCAATTCGAATTCGGTATGCGCATAAAGACGTGGCGAAACCCGGAAACGACTAAAAATACTTACTCCATAATTTGAACCATTCTGATCATTGATGTACCTGCTATCGCTTATGTATTCGTACGACACCTGTGTACCTATCGATAATTTTTGAGTGAGTTTATACGCAACCAGCGGCTGGGCACCAACTACACTGTAATTTTTGCTAAAATTCATGGTAACATAACCGCCATAATAAACCCTGCTTTTGTCTAATTTGGGTTTTGGCAAAGTCGTTTCTTCTTCTTGATTAACCATGGTTGTGTCCTGAACTTGTGCAAATCCCGATACACAGAAGAAAACAAGAGTTAACAGTAAAAACGTAATTTTCATTGCTTGTGGTTTTAATTTTTATGTGAAGAAGATACGCAAAATTTATTTTTCAAAGCAACAATTACAATAGGAAAACAAGATTATAGACGAGTCTGTATGAAAATTTGCCTTCCGGTGTTATAATTTAAAATTCAACACTATTTTTGTTTTCATGAACATCGACAAATATCCATCGCGCTTACTGGAGAATGCTGTTAACGAATTCTCGAAACTGCCCGGCATAGGTCGGAAAAGTGCTTTGCGACTGGTTTTACACCTTCTCCGACAGAACAAAGAAGAGGTTAACTCGTTCGGCAACAGCCTTATTCAATTACGAAACGAAATAAAACACTGTAACATTTGCCACAACATTTCGGATAGCGAGACATGCCAAATCTGTTCAAATCCGTCGCGAAACGAGAGTGTAATTTGTGTTGTTGAAAATATCAGAGATGTAATGTCGATTGAAAATACGCACCAATTTAACGGACTTTACCATGTTTTGGGTGGAATTATATCGCCAATGGATGGTATTGGACCTGCCGAATTAGAGATTGACTCGCTAATTGAACGGGTAGATTCAGGCAAAGTAATTGAAATTATACTGGCACTTTCGACAACGATGGAAGGCGACACCACCAATTTTTATATCTACCGAAAAATGAAAGGAAAGGAAGTAAAGATATCAACGCTGGCCAGGGGCGTTTCAATTGGCGACGAGCTGGAATACACCGATGAAATTACACTTGGCCGCTCGTTAATGAACCGGGTACCATTCGAAAGTTCGTTGGGAAAATAAGTCTCGCATCAGAAATTCGGATTTTTTTCGTTATGAAAAGGAAACCTTACTTTTGAGAATCATTATTAAGCAACAATAAAAGTCGTTTTCCCGGGGCTTTGATCAAATTTAAACAAACAGCCTTTTAGAAAATACCGATCTAAAAAATGGATATTTCAATCATTATTGTCAACTACAACGTAAAGCATTTTCTCGAACAATGCCTGCATTCGGTAGAAAAGGCGTTGAAGAACGTTCGGGGCGAGGTATTTGTTGTTGACAATAATTCGGTTGATGGCTCGGCTCAACTTATCCGAGAAAAATTCCCAGAAGTTAATTTCATCCAAAACACGGAGAATGTAGGCTTTTCAAAAGCCAATAATCAGGCCATACAACAGGCAAAGGGAAAATATGTGTTGTTACTGAATCCTGATACTGTTGTTGAGGAAGATACTTTTGAGAAAGTGCTTTCATTTATGGAAGCGCATCCCGAAGCCGGTGGTCTTGGTGTAAAAATGATTGATGGCAAAGGTGTATTTCTGCCGGAATCAAAGCGCGGTCTTCCAACGCCGTGGGTAGCATTTTACAAAATGTTTGGACTTTCGAGGCTTTTTCCAAAATCACGGATATTTGGAAAATATCATCTCTCCTATCTGGATAAGGATCAAATTCATGAAATTGATGTACTGGCAGGTGCGTTTATGTTACTGCGTAAATCAGCGATAGACAAAGTAGGAATGCTGGATGAAGCCTTTTTTATGTATGGCGAAGATATCGATCTCTCCTACCGCATTCAACAAGGTGGATACAAGAATTATTACTTCCCTGAAACCACTATTATCCATTACAAAGGAGAGAGTACTAAAAAAGGCTCGCTGAATTACGTTAAGGTATTTTACAATGCAATGGTAATTTTTGCGCGCAAACATTTTCCGGGAAGTAAAGCAGGTGTATTCGCCCTTTTAATTCACCTGGCCATTTATTTCCGGGCGCTGCTTTCGGCTTCTAAACGCATCATGCAAAATATCTATCTGCCACTTGTTGATGCGTTGCTGATTTTTGCCGGTTTCTGGCTGGTTACTCCGTTTTGGGAGCAGTTTCAATTCAACCAACCCGATTATTACCCGCCGGAATTTATACAATTTGTGGTGCCGGTGTACAGTGTGTTTTTCGTTTTTGGTATTTTGTTTTCAGGTGGTTATAAAAAACCGGTGAGTGTTTACAAAGTTGGCCGGGGTATTTTATGGGGGCTAATATCAATACTTTTAGCTTATTCGCTGGTTGATGAAAAGTACCGTTTTTCACGTGCACTTATTTTACTGGGAACAGCGTGGTCGGGCATCGTACTGATCGCTTTTCGTTTGCTGGGCCACTGGCTCAAATTAAGCGGTTTCAGAATCTACTCTCAACGCATTCAGAAAATAGCCATTGTAGGTCACTCGGAAGAAGCGCGTCGCGTTCAAAAAATACTTGAGGAGACACGTATAAAATCGCAATTGGCAGGATTTATTGCCCTCGACAGTACCGACAAAGGTCAGAATTACATGGGCGAACTTAGCCAACTGGAGGAGATCATCCGGATTAACCGTATTGATGAGATTGTATTTTGTGCCGAAAACATCAGTTCGGCCGAGATCATAAAGGCGATGCTCGATTTAAGCCGTTTGGACATCGACTATAAAATTGCTCCACCCGAAAGTGCGAGTATTATTGGAAGCAACTCAATACATACTGCCGGCGACCTTTATGTTGTTAACCTCAATGCCATTTCAAAATCTTCCAATCAGCGTAAAAAACGAATTTTCGATTTGGTTGCAGCAGTTTTTATTTTATTCCTGAGCCCGGTTTTAATAGGATTCACAGGCCAAAAAGCAAACTTCATAAAAAACATTTTCAGGGTTATTTTGGGAAGAAAATCATGGATCGGCTATATTCCAAACGTTGATGACGAAAGTAAACTACCAAAAATAAAACCAGGAATTTTGCATCCCGGGGATATGTTCCCTGAGTTACAACTCGACAAAGAAAAGTCTGTTCAGTTAAACCGGCTGTATGCCAAGGATTACAACTTGTTATCAGACATTGAATTATTGTTGAAAGCATGGAAACACATCGATCGATAATCGGCACAAAAGAACAAAAATGAAACAAAAGTTAAGCTTTGGAAAAATACAATTGAGACCTTTGGAGCCTGAAGACATCGACCTGTTGTACCAATGGGAAAACAATACCGAGATTTGGGAAGTTAGCAATACAAAAACGCCATTTTCGAAACATATTCTGGCTCAATACCTGTTGGAATCGGCCAAAGATATATACGAAACAAAGCAACTCAGACTGGTTATTGAAACAAACGACAATAAACCTGTTGGAGCAGTTGACCTTTTTGATTTTGAACCCTTTCACATGCGTGCCGGCGTAGGTATTCTTATTCACAAAATTGAAGACCGTAAAAAAGGATATGCCGGCGATGCGTTGCAGGCTCTATCCTCTTACTCTTTTGAGATGCTGGGATTAAGACAATTATACGCCAATATTACTTCCGACAATTGGGGAAGTATCCAGTTATTCGAAAAAGCTGGTTTTACACGCAGCGGAGTAAAAAAAGACTGGATAAAAACTTTTTCTGGTTGGAAAGATGAATTGTTTTATCAGAAGTTTTTGGGATAATCTTCTTCGATTAGTCTACCACACCTATTTCATTTAATCCTTAAGGTTTCACCTACCTCATTCCGTCCGTCAGCTGACGGATACGGAATCTATTTCATCCAAAAGATGCAAAAAGGAATTCAGCATGACGGAGTGAATTAACAAAAGAATTGACTACACTCTAAAATGTTGGGATTTCCTTCAAAAATGAATAGCTGTTCTTTTCATAATCAATCTCGCAGGCAAAGTGTTGCATTCCGTTCGACACTACTACCCTTTTAACCCGTAAAGCCATATTGTATCGAACAACCTGGTCGAAAGCATTCTGAGTAATTTTAACATTTGGGGCTTTAAATTCGGCGATTAAAAATGGCGTACCATTTCGCTGATAAATAAGCAGATCGAAACGACGCTGCTGCTGATTAACCAGCACTTGTTTTTCAACCGCCATTAAATTCTGCGGATAACGCTTTTCCTGTATCAAATATTGAATAAAATTCTGGCGTACCCACTCTTCGGGTGTAAGCACCATAAATTTCTTCCGTATCGAATCAAATATCCAAGTCTTATCATTTTCTGTTTTTGTTCGGAAAGTATATTCCGGCAAATTCAGCTTGTACATAATCTTCTTAATAACTTATTAACTCAACTTGGCTGGCGAGCTCTAAAAATGTACATTTGTGTTCGCCTTAAAACCAAAAGTATTCCTATTTGTTCAAAGGTAGAATAATTCAGCTTATGAAGACGAAAAAAGAAATTGTTGACAACTGGCTTCCCCGGTATACCGGTAAAAAACTCGATGAAATTGGCAAATATATTTTGCTCACTAATTTTCAGGATTACGTAGAACGGTTTGCCCGCAAATTTGAGGTTCCGGTTGAGGGTACCGACAAAAACATGCCCAGTGCAACTGCCGAAGGAATTACCATGATCAACTTTGGAATGGGAAGTCCGAATGCAGCAACAGTAATGGATTTGCTAAGTGCAATTCACCCTAAAGCAGTACTTTTTCTTGGAAAATGCGGCGGTTTAAAAAAGAAAAATCAGTTGGGCGATTTTATTCTTCCAATTGCAGCCATTCGCAGCGATGGAACATCCGCAGATTACCTGCCACCCGAAGTTCCGGCGCTTCCAGCTTTTAATCTGCAGCGTGCAGTTTCGCATATTCTTCGGAATTCGGAACAAGATTACTGGACCGGTGTGGTGTTAACCACCAACCGTCGGGTTTGGGAATACGACGACCGGTTTAAAAAATACCTCAAAAAAACGCGGGCAATGGCCATCGATATGGAAACAGCGACCCTTTTTACCGTTGGTTTTGCCAACCAAATACCTACCGGAGTTTTGTTATTGGTTTCCGATCAGCCCATGATATCAACCGGCGTAAAAACCGACAAGAGCGATAAATATGTTTCTTCTTCGTATGTAGAAAGGCATATCCAGGCCGGTATCGATGCATTGCTGGAAATTAAAAACCACGGACTTTCTGTAAAACACTTACGTTTCTAAAAATGGAGTATAGCGACATACTGCAAAACCTAAAAAAAGGCATCTACCACCCCATTTATTTGTTGCAGGGTGAAGAAGCCTATTTTATCGATCAAATATCAGATTACATTGAAGACAATGTACTTAGCGATGCGGAAAAAGGATTTAACCAAACTGTTTTTTATGGAAAAGATTCAGATCCGGTAACGATTGCCGAAGCATCAATGCGATTTCCGATGATGGCCGATAAACAGGTAATTATTGTGAAAGAAGCACAAAGTCTGAGTAAAATAGATACACTGACTTCTTATGCCGAGAAACCACTTGGTTCAACAATCCTGGTTTTGGCCTATAAGTACAAAAACCTCGACTCAAGAACAAAACTGGCCAAAGCGATTAAAAAGAATGGCGTACTTTTTACCTCGAAAAAACTGTACGAGAATAAAATTCCGGGCTGGATTGATGGCTACCTGAGAACTCACAACTATACCATTACCCCACAAGCTGCATTATTACTTACCTCCTACTTAGGTACAGATTTAAGTAAAATTGCCAACGAGCTGAACAAACTGGTAATTGCCGTTAAAGACACCAACAAGATAAATCCCGACCATATCGAGAAAAATATCGGTTTAAGCAAAGAGTTTAACATCCTGGAGCTTCAAAATGCACTGGGTGAAAAAAATGTGCTAAAAGCCAACCGGATCATCAATTATTTTGGTGCTAATCCAACCTTAAATCCAATTCAGAAAACCGTTGCAGGACTTTATTTCTATTTCTCGAAACTGTTTACCTATCATTTTCTGAAAAACAAAGCAGAACGAAATGTAGCAGCAGAACTGCGTGTTCATCCGTTTTTTGTTAAAGATTATGTTGCAGCGGCCAAACGTTATTCGCCAACAAAATTGTACGAAATTATGGGAATTCTGCGCGAATACGATATGAAAAGCAAAGGCTTTAACGTGTCGACAATGGTGGAAACCGGTGAGTTGCAAAAAGAAATGATTTACAAAATATTACATTAATGATTGTTTGGTTTATTATAGGAGTTACCGCTTTAATATCTTATATCGCATTTCAAAACCGCGAGTTATCGGCAAAACTGCAGTTTAATGCAGCACAAATTATTCACCGCAAAGAATACTACCGATTGATAAGTCATGCATTCATTCATGCCAACTGGTCGCACCTTGGCGTAAACATGCTGGTACTGTATTTCTTTGGCAGAAATACAGTGGTTTATTTTAGTTATTACTTTGGAAACAAAGCAACCTCTTTTTTCTTACTTCTGTACTTTGGCGGAATTCTGGCTTCCAATATCTGGAGCCTCATAAAACACAAGAACAACTATTATTACAATGCGGTTGGTGCTTCGGGTGCCGTGTCTGCCGTATTGTTCGCCACCATATTTTTCCAGCCATGGGAACCTTTGTATTTATTTGCAATTCTTCCCATCCCCGGAATTCTGTTTGCAGCCGGTTACCTTTTTTATTCCTATCAGATGAGTAAAAAGAAAACCGATAATGTAGCACACGATGCCCACTTTCTGGGAGCGGTTTTTGGATTCATTTTCCCAATTTTATTAAAACCTCAATTGTTTAGTCGCTTTATCGACAATTTATTTTCATTCTTGTAACAACATGGCTTATTTGCTGGCAAATAATACCATCATTTCGGAAGCGGAAGCTAACCTGAGTTCTTTCGTTTTAGAGGCTTCGTTTGTTATAAAACATTCTGTTTGGTTTGGCTTTGGCGGCATTCCGTTATTTAAAGAAAATCTTTCTGTAATTGAAGAGGAATTTAAGGCACTGGGCCACCATCTTCCACCACTGTTTAAAAATCATCGCGAATTGTTCAGGTTAACCAAACGAGTGCTGAATAAAAACCGTTTTTACCGAACCGGACTAATCAGTTTCCACTTTTATTTTAGCGCCGAAAAGGTTGATTTCCTTGTTACAGCCAAAGCATTTTCGAGTTTCGATTTTCAGATGAATGAACAAGGGCTTTTTATTTCCGCATCAAAAAAAATTCAATTTAGCCAAATTTCAGAGTCCAGGTTTGCCCGGGCAATTTTTTGGGAACAGGTTGCCGCACAAAATACCAATCGCAAACACACATTGGCAATTATTTTAAACGAAAATCAAATGGTTTGCGAAGGAGTTGCGTCAAATGTTTTTATGGTGAAAGAGAACGTACTTTTTACACCGTCAATAAATTCAGGATGTTATGCCGATGTTCTTCGTTCTGAAATAATACGACTGGCAAAAGAAATCAACATGAAAGTGGTTGAATCAGAAGATATTGAGATTAAACACATACGCCAAATGAACGAAGTATTCTTTGCATCAGAGGCTCAGGGAATTCAATGGATTTTAGGATTTGAAAACCGCCGGTATGTGCACGAATACACAGACAGGATTTATTCAGGGCTCAATAACTTTTTAGAAAAGAAAGTTGAAATTCAGAAATGAATTGCGTTTAATTAAGTGATGGATTTTCGGGGAAGTTCTCCCATACCGAATAACGATTACCGGCCTTTTTTACAAAATCGAACCACGATGCTTCGCTAAGATCCTTCATCACATCCTCTTGTTCCACATCGGTAACCAACCAAGAATCTTCTTTTAACTCGTCCTCTAACTGACCGCCATCCCAACCGGAATAACCCAAGAAGAAACGAATTTCCGAAGCGTCAATCGTACCGTTTCGTATATCTCTTTTTAAAACCTCAAAATCGCCTCCCCAGTAAAGGTCGCCCATAACATGAATACTACCCGGAAGTTTGTCGCCCAATTTATGTATAAAATACACTGAATCAGTAGAAACAGGGCCTCCAAGATAAACATCGGCATTAAAATCAGGAAAATCGGGAAAAACATCCTGAACCGGAAAATCAACTTTTTTATTCAAAATAAATCCTACTGCGCCTTTATTGCTGTAGGCAACCAAAAATACTACCGAGCGGTTAAAATAATTACCGGCCAAAAATGGTTCGGCAATCAAAATACGCCCTTTTTGTGGTGCAATATTATTTGATTTTATTTTGAATATGTCAAGATTCTCACTCATTACAAAAGCAATATAAGAAATTTATGCTGGCAATCAAATAGCCTCAATTCATCTAATACTTTGTAACGGATTTGTTAACAGAATGTTTTAAAAGGGGTAAAAATAATAAAGAGTCTTTTTTATTCCTCTTCAACAATTATAAACACGTCTTCATCTGGTTTCGACATTTGATATTGCTCGCGGGCAAACTTTTCCAGTTCTTTCTTTCCTTTGTTTAAGTCCTCCAGTTTTTGCCGATCTGAAACAATGCGTTCCTGGTAATACTCCTTCTGCTGTTTCAGTTCGTTTAACTGCCTTTTACTTTGTATATGCGAAACAATACTGTTTTCATCAAAGAATATTATCCAGATTGCAAACAGAACAAAAGCAATAACAAACTTATTACCAATTGTTTTAAAAATTCCGGATTGAAAAATTTCTTTTTTCATGTTTCTTTAATGTTGACACAAAAGTAGAATCTTTAATCATCAAAAAAAAGAGGAACCGAACAATTCCGACTCCCCTTTTTCAACAGCTTAACCTTAATATTTATTCATTATCCGCTTTAAAGTTCGGATAAGTATAATCTACCGGTGGTACAAAATTTTCTTTAATCGTGCGGATTGCAGTCCAACGAAGCATGTTAAAAATTGAACCTGCTTTATCATCGGTACCAGAACCACGTGCTCCGCCAAATGGCTGCTGGCCTACAACAGCACCTGTTGGCTTATCGTTAATGTAGAAGTTACCTGCACAGTTTTCCAAACGTTTGGCAATCTTCTCAATATTGTAGCGGCTTTGCGACCATACAGCACCAGTAAGTGCATAAATAGATGTTTTGTCAACCAAATCAAGGGTGGCATCCATTTCTTCGTCGTCGTACACATAAACTGTAAGAACAGGACCAAACAATTCTTCCTGCATGGTAATGTAGTCCGGTTTTTTAGCTAAAATAACAGTTGGCTCAATAAAGTAACCTACCGATTTATCACAGTTTCCACCAAAAAGTACTTCTGCATCTTCATCTTCTTTTGCACGATCAATAAATCCTTTTAGTTTATCAAATGCAGGTTCGTCGATAACGGCATTTACAAAGTTGGTAAAATCTTCCGGTGGTCCCATTTTTACTGTAGCCAATTCAGCACCCAGGATTTCTTTTACCTCAGGCCAGATACTTTCAGGAATGTAACATCTTGAGGCTGCAGAACATTTCTGTCCCTGGTATTCGAAAGCACCACGTAACATGGCAATAGCCAGTTCGCGTTTTTTAGCTGTATTATCAGCAAAAATAAAGTCTTTTCCACCTGTTTCGCCAACAATACGTGGATATGATTTGTATTTATAAATGTTCTCACCTATTTTTTTCCAGATACTTTGGAATACTGCAGTTGAACCGGTGAAGTGAATACCGGTAAATTCAGGGTGCGTAAGTACGGTATCTGCTGCAACAGGACCTGAAGCATAAACCAGGTTAATAACGCCGTCAGGCAAACCTGCCTCTTTAAAAATCTCCATAATCACACCTGCTGAATAAACCGCAGTTTTCGATGGTTTCCAAACAGCAACGTTACCCATCATCGCAGGAGCAGCAGGAAGGTTACCGGCAATTGAAGTAAAGTTGAAAGGTGTTAATGCGTAAACAAAACCTTCCAACGGACGGTACTCGTTATAATTCCAGATTCCTTTGGCCGATTCAGGTTGTATTTTATAAATCTCAGTCATTACCTGAACCCCAAAACGTAAAAAGTCTGCGAACTCGCATGCAGCGTCAATCTCTGCCTGAAAAGCATTTTTTGATTGGCCCAACATTGATGCAGCATTGATTTTTGAACGATACGGTCCTGCCAAAAGATCGGCTGCTTTCAGGAAAATTGAAGCACGGTGTTGCCACGACAAGTTTGCCCATTCTTCTCTTGCTTCCAAAGCAGCATCAATAGCCATTTCAACATGACTTGCATCGCCTTGGTTAAAATAACCTAAAGTATGCTCAATTTCATGTGGAGGAAACATCCTCACTTTTCTGTCGGTAAAAACATCTTTACCACCGATAATCATTGGCTGGTCTATTTCTTCCGATCGTAACTCCTGCAGTTTTGCTTGCAGTTCGGCTCTTTCCGGAGTTCCCGGAGCATAACTTAAAACCGGTTCATTTTTTGCAACCGGTACATTAAAAATCCCTTTTGGCATAATACTATTATTTTTTTGTTTATTGTTCTCTAGTACAGTTTTTGCAAAGCTAAAGAATCACTTTTTCGAAAAGCATAACAAATATCAGGACTGGTAAAAAATCATATTTTTCAATCATCTTATTACCAAATAATTAGAACACGAAAAAACAAAAACGAGACAAAAATCAGGTTTTGCTTTCCCATTTTGACAATATTTCCCTTAAAAATCGTTTGTTTTGGCGAGACCTATCTGTTTTTTAATATTTTTACATTATTGTTAAAGAGGATAAATAAAATATTAGCAGAAAAATTCTGGGCTGCTAAGCAAGAAAATGAAAAAACGCAGCTTTTTCAACTTCTATTATTTTGGGGAGTTGTGGGCGTTGTATCGCTGATTTTTGCAATCAGGCAAATGATTGTCCCCAATTCAGAAAGTTGTCTTATTTGCATCCTGTTTCTTTTATCGGTTTCAATATTAGCCATTGTTTGCTGTTTTAATGCAAGGCAAAATTGCGCTGTTAATGCTATATTTTCAATACCGGTTTTTCTGTATTCCTATTTTATTTCCGACCTCACCCAACACGCACCGTTAATCGAAACTATTCATATATCGGTATGGTGGTTGATGGCCGGACTCGTCTTTCTTTATTATTTTTCAATGATGGAAGTGAGGGTGGTCCTTTACTTTTTTATTTCGCTCGCACTAATTTGTTTCCATCTTTATAAAGCAGATCATCTGAGCGACGCATTCACCTACTTTTATCCATTTGCAAGCAATCCGCTGTTGATCTTCACCGTATTCTTTCTTGTTACCTTTTATCTGCGTAAACGCTTAATAACACACATCGATTCGTTAAAAGAGCAATTAAGTACGCAAACAGAAGGCATTAATCGAGTTCTGCAAAGTTCTTCTTTCCTTATTTCACGATTGCGGGCCGTTAGAGACGAAGATGGAAATATTACCAATTTAATGGTTGAGAAGATTAACAATGCCTTTGAATCAGCATTTAAACGAAATTTATACGAAGTACAGGAACAGGAAGCAGAATATGTTTTCGATCTTATTTTTAAAGGCATATTTGATGTAAACCAAATTGTATTATACAATAAAAAAAGAATTACTGAATTTCATGCCAAAAATCTTGACAAATGGTATAAAGTGCATGTAATTAATCCGCTGTACAATGTGTACTACCTTATTTTTGAAGACATCACTAAAACCAAAAAAGAAATTGCTGAACTGGAAGCCAATAAAAGGCGCTACAAAGTATTACTTGAGGCTATTCCTGACATTTTCTTTGTGATAGACAAGGACGGTATTTACGAAGACTTTGTGATAAAGGAAAGTGATCTTTTTAAAATTGAAGACAGCAATATTATTGGCAGTTCTATTTTCAGTGCAGGTTTCCCCGACAAGATGGCCCAAAAGATTTATTCCTGCATTCAGCATTGTATAAAAAACAATTCAATTGAAAGTATCGAATACTCTTTGAATACACCAAACGGTACATTTATGTTTGAAATGCGATTGGCAAAACTGAATGCCAATGCTGTAATATCCGTTGCACGAGATATTACCAAACGTAAAACGGCAGAGTTTGGTTTGGAAAAAGCACTTACCAAAGCGGAAGAATCGGATCGCTTAAAATCGGCATTCCTTGCTAACCTGTCGCACGAAATTCGTACTCCAATGAATATCATCACCAACTTTACGCGTATGCTGGCTGATGAATCGCTGGATGGAATGGAACGGCTGCAACTAACGGATGATATTACCCAAAATGGGCAGCAACTGCTGAACATGATCGACAACACCATTCACCTGGCAAAAATTGAAACAGAAAACATACCGGTAAATAATACCTTCTGCAAAGTAAACTCCATACTTCGCGACATCTATAATTCCTACTTTTCGAACCTGCCCGACACAAAAGATATTCGCATAAGGCTTAACTCTGATGTGGCAACTCCTGAATTTGGATTCCTTACTGATCCCGATCTTTTAAAAGAAGTGGTTACAATTTTAGTAGATAATGCCATAAAATACACCAAATCGGGCCAGGTAACTTTTGGATTTGAGATGATAAGAAATGATTTTATTAAATTTTTCGTATCCGACACCGGCATTGGTATTCCGGAAGATGATTACGAGCATATTTTTAGTCGTTTTTACAGGGTACAAAACCAAATAAACCAAAGTACTTCAGGATCAGGAATCGGGCTACCAATTGCACAGCACTATGTAACACTTCTTGGGGGCGAATTGCAATTTGATTCGAAAATAAATAAAGGAAGTAACTTCTGGTTTACCTTACCTTTTAAAGAAGGCCGGGGGTATATGAAAATTGTTAGCTAATAGTAAACCAACAAAACCTTAATACCTGTTGTCAACAGAGTTTAACTGGACATAACCAACCAAGCGGTCGTATCTTCCTGCCAAATCGCGATAATAAACCATAATTTGATAATCGTTGTTTGTCTCCCAAAAACTTCCTTCAATATTAGTATGGTCGGCTACTGTTGCACCTTGTGGAACATAAACGTACATATAATTATAATAGCCTTGTTTAAGCAACAAAGTCAACTCGTATTGCCCACGGTCAAAATTATATGTCATTTCATTTCCCTTATTGGCATTCCAGTTTGTCAATCCTCCAAATACATTTACCGATCCTCCCAGTAACGGAGCTTCAATTGGCAGCGTGAAATGTACAAAAGTATAATCGCACTCCGTATCGAAATCGCGCACTTCCTGGTCCTGACTTTCCACCACATACATTCCGTTCATTTCAGGGTAAGAGAAGAATCGCTTATTGGCACGAACTTCATCGGTTTGCAGTGTTTTATGGTAATATGGGCGATGAAAATCTGTTGCAATCACATTTTCGCCATTCATACGGTTTGTACGGTTGTCGAAATACCGAAATTCATTGCCGGCAGGAAATACATTTTCCCGGTTATAATCGTAATCCAATACTCGTTCTCTTATATACAGTGGTTTTAAGTTTCGAATGGCATTGTCCCAACGATTATTTTGCATAATTACCACCTTTACCTCCTCACGCGGATTTAAAATGGGTAAATTAGGATGATGAATCTTAAAATCTACTTCATGATTCGTACCTTTAAAAGCATCGAGTGTTGCCCGACGAACAGTACCTTCAATCCGAACAGCATTTTCGTATATATGAAACCGTCGTGACAATACAATTTTTTCCTTATCCTGATCTTCATATACTACCAGGGCGTAATTTCCCGAAAGTTTAAATTTCAGATTATCGTTAGGTATTTCAATCCGGTAATTTACGTATTCGAAGGTGGTATTGAATGACAAGCCATAATCATCAACCGGATTTTCCAAAAACCCATCAATATATTCTTCTTGCGAAATAAAGCTTTCGTTCCAATCAGCATCACAATGTATTACAGTGTAATAATAATCTTTAACGCCTTCCGATAGGTCATCGAATTTAAAAACCAGTGTCATATCTTCGTTTAGTTCCATTATCGGATTCGACAGTTCAAATCCATCCCGAAATGCCTGCACCGTTTTTATATTTTCCCGGTAATTGGCATCTTCATAATAGAAATTTTCTTCCTGCGCCAGCACAACACAGCAGGTCATCATAAAAAATAAGGAAGTAATTATCAGTTGTTTCATTTGTACTATCGTTTAAATTTTGTTCGCTTTTTATTTACAACATTCTATTGGTTGTAGCAAATATCATAATTATGAAATATGAGATCAAAACAAGGTAACTTTCAATAAAACGTAAAAATCTGTAATTCGTATCTCTTTTCAAAACTGAAAATGAAAAATCCGAGAAATTGTCGATGCTTTATTATAGTTAAATTCTTCCAGCCAAAAGTAAAGATGTTAATTTAATCTGAAGATAAATAGCATTGAATTAGATTTTTTATTTCACTCAATACCTGACACTTACACATCTTATTTCAACATACACATATCTTCATATTTGAAACCGTTGAACTTTTGCTATAATCCATTGCGAAAAGCCAATTAAATTAATACTTTTGCCCACTTAAAAATAATACATTCTTAATTCGATATGTCAGAAGTAATTAAGTTAAGGAAAGGGCTTAATATAAAGCTAAAAGGAAGTGCAGAAAAGGCACTCGACAAATTGCCGGTTCCGGCAACAGTAGCTCTGAAACCCACCGATTTCCCGGGACTTACTCCAAAACTTAGTGTAAAAGTTGATGCCGAAGTTAAAGCCGGCGACGCTTTGTTCTACGACAAATATCATCCGGAAATTCTTTTTACAGCGCCTCTTGGAGGTAAAGTAATATCCATTAACCGTGGTGAGCGTCGTAAGATTTTGGAAGTAGTTATTTCAACCGACGAAAAAGTTGGTTCGACAGCATTTACAAAAGCTGACCCATCAGGTTTATCGGCGGAAGAGGTGAAGGAACAAATTTTGAAAAGTGGTTTATGGCCGTTTATAAAAAAACGTCCGTATGGTATTATCGCCAACCCGGAGGAGAAACCAAAAGCCATTTATATTTCAACATTTGATACGGCTCCACTGGCACCCGATTACAATTTTGTAATGGAAGGCCAGATGGAAACATTCCAAACCGGAGTAAATGCATTGGCAAAACTTACCGAAGGAAAAGTTAACCTTGGAGTAAATGCCGGATCAGCGTTTACATCGGTAAAAAATGTTGTAGTAAATTCTTTCGAAGGGCCTCACCCTGCCGGAAACGTAGGAATTCAGATTGCGAATACCAATCCAATTAACAAAGGAGAGGTAGTTTGGACAATTAACGTTCAGGATGTACTGTTCATCGGCCGTTTGTTTGAAACAGGGAACGTCGATTTTACACGCACTGTTGCTCTTGCCGGTTCAGAGGTCAAAGCACCAAAATATGTTCAAACAGTTTTGGGTGCACCTATGAAAGACCTTGTTGATGGAAAACTTATTAAAACTGACTACAACAAACGAATCATCAGTGGAAATGTACTAACCGGAACCAAAGTTTCAGAGAAGTGTTTCCTTAGCTATTACGATTCACTGGTGAGCGTTATTCCTGAAGGCGATGAGTACGAATTTTTAGGCTGGGCCGACCCGGGCTTTAATAAATTCAGTGCAACCAAAGCCTATTTCGGAAAATTATTCCCGAAAAAAGAGTATACGATGAATGCCAATATTCATGGTGGCGAGCGTGCATTTGTTTTGTCGAACCAATACGAGAAACTGGTTCCGATGGATATTCTTCCGGTATACCTGTTAAAGGCAATCCTGGTTAACGATATCGACAAAATGGAAAACTTTGGTATTTACGAAGTGGTAGAAGAAGATTTCGCTTTATGTGAATATGCTTGTACTTCAAAAATCGAAGTTCAGAAAATTTTACGCGAAGGAATTAATACCATGATCAAAGAGCTTGGTTAATCATTACAAGTAACTAATTAGTCTTTTAGAGATGAAATTTATAAAAAACTTTTTTGAAAGGACAGAACCGCTGGTTCAGAAGGGGGCCAAATACCATTGGCTCAATTCGGTGCACGACGGATTCTTTACATTTTTATACACGCCGAAAACCACGTCGAAAACGGGTACGCACATTCACGATTACATCGATTTGAAACGTACCATGTCGATTGTTGTTTTATCGGTGGTTCCGGCTTTGTTGTTCGGGATGTACAACGTAGGAGTGCAACACTTTAAAGCCATTGGCGAATTGGCCTCAACAGGATTTTTCGAAATCTTCCTGTTTGGTTTAATTAAAGTACTTCCGATTGTTATTGTATCCTATACAGTAGGATTAGGAATTGAATTCGTTTTCGCACAATTGCGCGGTCACGAAATTCAGGAAGGCTTTCTGGTATCAGGTATGCTTATTCCACTTATAATGCCGGTAAATACTCCACTTTGGATGATTGCAGTAGCAACAGCTTTTGCCGTTATTTTAGGTAAAGAGGTATTTGGCGGAACCGGAATGAACATCTGGAACCCGGCTCTTGTAGCACGTGCTTTCCTTTTCTTCGCTTATCCGGCACAAATGTCAGGCGACTCGGTTTGGATCGCATTAAAAGATACCGATAAAGTTGTTGACGGTTTCTCAGGAGCAACTCCAATGGCCGATGCTGCAGCTGGTAACTTAAATTATAGTGTTGCCGATGCATTCTTTGGTTTTATCCCGGGATCGATTGGAGAAACATCAACTTTAGCAATTCTTATCGGAGCTGTATTTTTGATCATTACCGGAATCGGAAGTTGGAAAATCATGATTTCAACCATTGCCGGTGGAGCAGTTATGGGACTTATCCTTAACGCTGTTTCAGGCAGTGCAGGTTTATCACCCGAAGTTGCTACCTATTTCTCAATGCCTTTCTGGCATCACTTAATTTTAGGTGGTTTTATGTTTGGTGCAATCTTTATGGCAACCGACCCTGTTTCGGCAGCACAAACCGAAAAAGGAAAGTGGATCTACGGATTCCTTATCGGTATTCTGGCCATCATTATCCGCGTTATCAACCCGGCCTTCCCTGAAGGAATGATGTTGGCTATTCTGTTGATGAATACATTTGCTCCGCTTATCGACCACTACGTTGTGGCAGGTCATGTTAAGAAGAGAATTAAACGTGCAAAAGTTTCTGCATAATTAAAACGAAGAAAAGATGGACAGAAATAGTAATACTTACACATTTTTATATGCAGCCATTATGGTAATTATTGTGGCTGCCGTTCTTGCTTCGGTTTCAATGGCACTAAAGCCAGCGCAGAAAAAGAACGTGGAGATAGAGAAAAAACAAAATATCCTGGCATCGGTAAATATTGAAAGTACTGCTGAAACAGCAGAGGCTATTTATGCTGAAAAGATCGTTGACGAATTCGTGGTAAATACCAAGGGAGAAAAAGTTGACGGCGACGCTTTCACAACCGACCTGAAAAAGGAACGTGCCAAGAGTTTCGACGAAATGGTACTTCCGGTATTTGTTTGCGACACCGAAGAAGGAACAAAATATGTTCTTCCTGTTTACGGAGCAGGTCTTTGGGGACCTATCTGGGGATATGTTTCGGTTAGCGACAATATGAACACCATATTCGGAGCAAATTTCGATCACGAAGGTGAAACTCCGGGATTAGGAGCTGAGATTTCAACTTCAGCCTTTGAAGTACAATTTAAAGGAAAAGAGATCTTTGATAATTCAGGTGAAATGGTTTCGATTCTGGTTGCAAAAACCGGACAAGTTGCTCCTGAAGAACATAAGGTTGACGGAATCTCGGGTGGTACAATTACAAGTAAAGGTCTGGAAGCGATGTTGAAAGACGACTTTACAGGATATGAAGCATTCTTAAACAAGAATAAAAATTAAGAGAGATGAGCGAACCATTATTTTCAAAGAAAAATTTAAAATTACTGTCGGACCCGATAAACGACAGTAACCCGATTACCGTACAGGTTTTGGGTATTTGCTCAGCGCTGGCTGTTACTGCTCAATTAAAGCCATCAATTGTTATGGCCATTTCGGTAACTGCCGTATTAGCATTTGCAAACGTGATTATTTCATTGTTACGAAATACAATTCCTAACCGTATCCGAATTATCGTTCAGCTGGTGGTTATTGCCGCCCTGGTAATTTTGGTCGACCAGATTCTTAGAGCTTATGTTTACGACGTAAGTAAGCAGCTTTCGGTATTTGTTGGTTTGATTATTACCAACTGTATTATTATGGGTCGTTTGGAAGCTTTTGCTTTGGGTAACCGCCCTTGGCAATCGTTCCTCGATGGAATTGGAAACGCTGCCGGTTATGGTTTTATTCTTATAATCGTTGGTTTCTTCCGCGAACTTTTAGGTTCCGGTTCATTATTAGGTTTTAAAGTAATTCCTGATAGCTGGTACATTGCTAACGGTGGTTTTTACGAAAACAACGGATTGATGGTACTTTCGCCAATGGCACTTATTGTTGTTGGTGTAATTATCTGGGTTCAGCGTAGCCGTAACACGAAACTAATCGAAGATTAATTGTAACGCAAAAACAAAATTCAAATGGAAAATCTGATTAATATATTTGTTAAGTCAATTTTTATTGAAAACATGGTATTTGCGTACTTCTTCGGAATGTGCTCTTATCTGGCTGTTTCGAAAAAAGTAAGTACTGCAACCGGTTTGGGAATTGCTGTAGTTTTTGTGTTAGGAATTACGGTACCGGTTAACTACCTGTTAGAGAAATTTGTATTAAATGAAGGTGCTTTGGTTTGGTTAGGCGAAGGATTTGCCAACGTAGACCTTAGTTTCTTACGCTTTATCATGTTTATTGCCATCATTGCATCAATGGTTCAGTTGGTGGAAATGATAGTGGAAAAATTTACTCCCGACCTGTACAACCAGCTGGGTATTTTCCTTCCGCTTATTGCAGTAAACTGTGCTATCCTTGGAGGATCATTATTCCTGCAGCAAAAAGCTTTTATTAACGTTGGCGAAGCTACCGTTTACGGTTTGGGTTCAGGCGTTGGCTGGTTGCTGGCAATCGTTGGTATTGCTGCTATCAGGGAAAAGATCGAATACTCGCAAATACCTGGCCCGCTTCGTGGACTTGGAATTACATTTATTGTAACCGGTTTGATGGGATTGGCATTTATGGGATTCGGCGGAATTAAATTGTAGAATTAAAAAACAATTAGCAAGATGATATTATTGTCAGCACAATCAACCGTAATTATTACCAGTGTTGTTTTCTTCCTGAGTGTAATTATTCTGTTGGTGGCCTTACTTTTGTTCGCCAAAAAGAAACTTACTCCATCAGGAAGTGTAAAGGTTAGCATTAACGAAGGCGACCTGGAAATTGAAACCGAACCGGGAAGTACACTGTTATCGACTCTCGGTAACAATAAAATCCTGCTTCCATCAGCATGTGGTGGTGGTGGAACCTGCGCAATGTGTCGTTGCCAGGTTGAAGAAGGTGGAGGTTCTATCCTTCCTACTGAAACCGGTTATTTTACCCGTAAAGAGCAAAACGACAACTGGCGTTTGGCTTGTCAGGTAAAAGTAAAAGAAGACATGGAAATTAAAATTCCACAAGAAGTACTTGGTGTTAAGAAGTGGGAATGCGAAGTGGTTTCGAACCACAACGTGGCTACTTTTATCAAAGAATTCGTGGTTAAATTACCTGAAGGCGAAAATCTTGATTTCAAATCAGGTGGATATATTCAAATCGATGTTCCTAAAATTGACGTGAACTTTAAGGACATGGATATTGAAGAAGAATACCGCGAAGAGTGGGAAAAATTCGGCATGTTCGATCTGGTTATGAAAAACCCGGAACCTACATTCCGTGCTTACTCAATGGCCAACCACCCTGCCGAGGGTAACATTGTAATGTTGAACATTCGTATTGCAACTCCGCCTTGGGACCGTGCAAACAACGGATTTAAGAAAGTAAATCCGGGTATCTGTTCATCATACATCTTTAACCTGAAACCGGGCGACAAAGTAACTGTATCTGGTCCTTACGGAGAATTCTTCCTGAAAGACAACGACAGCGAAATGATGTTCGTAGGTGGTGGTGCAGGTATGGCGCCAATGCGCTCGCACTTATTCCACCTGTTCCATACTGTTAAAGAATCGAAAAAGAAAGTTACTTTCTGGTACGGAGCCCGTTCATGGAAAGAAGTTTTCTACTATGATCAGTTCAGAGAGATTGAGAAAAACTTCCCGAATTTCGAATTTAATCTGGCGCTCGACCGTGAAGATCCTGAAGCCGATAAACTGGGCATTAAATATAAAACAGGATTTGTTCACCAGGTAATTCACGACAACTACCTGAGTCAGCATGAAGAACCGGAAGAAATCGATTTCTACATGTGTGGACCACCAATGATGAACGACGCCGTTCAGAAAATGCTTTACGATATGGGCGTTCCGGACGAAAACGTACTGTTCGACGACTTTGGATCGTAACCAACATCGAAGTTTTTAAACTTAGATATTTCAAAGCCACTTCTCTTTTCGGGAAGTGGTTTTTTTATGTGTTTCTACTTGCCCTCCGAACAAACGTGTAGTATTCCAGCATTATCATGGAACACTCCAGAGACGTTGTGGACAAGTCCAGCATTATCATGGACTGTTCCGGAACCTTCATGGACAAGTCCGGAATCATTCTGGACATGTCCGGCACTATCATGGAACGTTCCAGCATCTCTCTGGACTACTCCGGATGAGCTGTGGACTACTCCGGAGTATCGATGAACAAGGAAATAATAATCATGGATAGATCCGGCATCCTTATGGACGAACAGAATCGTAGATCAGTTGTAATAAAAGAATCGCTTACCCGGTTAATTTAAATTTATAATTCAACTGATTTACTAACCACTCCCCTGTTTCGGTAGCGGGTAGAATATTCAGCAGTAATGGTTACTGTTCCGCTGGTTTGCGATACTACAATTTCGCCAACATCGTTTCGGGTTTGCAGTGCTTTCATTTTTTTTGGCAGGTATTTCCCCTCTGTCAGCTCACCTATAAAAAAATCCAGGTTATCAACATCATCGCTTAATCGAGCTTCGATAAGGTACCCGGTTGCAACGCGGTGTTTTGTAAGAAGCAACTTTGGTTGCTCAATTTCTTTTCCCGATTCGGAGTATTCCCTTAAACCTACGGCTCGTAGTCCGTTTTTATAGTCGTACTCGGCTTGTAGTGTCCCGTCTCGATGATAGCGTTTGCAAGTGCCGTTTAATTCATTCTTTTCGTAGGATTGCTCTTTCCAAACCTGCGGTTCGCTGTCTAAAGCGGCCTGGTAATAGGTAAAAGCTGTGCCTTGCTTTTCGCCGGCAACATAAGGGATCTCCGAATATAAACTACCATGTAAATAATATCGTTTCTGAATACCATGTTTAATCTGTGTACCTGCCACAACCGGTATTTCATATTCAATCATTTCGGAATTCTTATAAGGCTTTTTAACTATCTGTATCCCATCGTTATCTTCGGTGGATGGTTGGCTCGCATTTTCTGCAGTTTTGGTATTACAGGAACATAATATCAAAATCACAGCAAAAAAACATAAGTATCTTATCATAGTAGGTAAAGCATTGTTAATATTAGTTTTAAAGGTACAATTTAGTTGCAGTTTTCTGCATAAAAACAGATCAAATTGCAAATTGGCTAAGTGTCAGGTCTTCTAAAATGAAACGCTTAAAACATTCATTCATAATTTATTGAAATTTAAATTGTTTATAAACATTAACATTCCGATAAACCGAACTTCCATTCGATTTTTATATTTTTGAAGTATATTTATTTTTAAATAGTAATAATGCCCGACATTACAATATGGAATCTCATATTACTTGCCGAAATAGGTTTTGGTTTTATTTTGCTGCTTTTCTTACTTAAAGTTAGTACAAAGCTTAATTGGTATTTACCACTAGCCATATATGTGCTTTTGGTTATGATCGACTGCTACTCGGAGTTTTTATTTCAAACCGGCAATATCGTCAATACCCCACACCTGTTGTATGCAAGCGAGCCTTTTAATCTTTTGGCAGGGCCAATGATATACCTTTATGCCCGAAGCCAGGAATATCAGCGCTTTAAATGGATAAAAACAGATTTTCTGTTACTTACTCCCTCCATAATCAGCTTATTGGTGTACATTCCAACATACACCATGTCGGCAGCTGATAAGATTCTTGAGTATCAAAATTACGGAACGCTGGAATCTGATGTTGAAAATTTTGTTTGGGAATGGATTTTTTTAGTTAGCATAAACGTTACTTTTTTTGCAGGTGCATTGCAGCGTTTCAAAAATTATAATGATAAAATTAAAACCTTATATTCAAATATAAAAAACGCCGACCTGCGTATAACACAGATTTTAATTCGCCTTTGTATAGCCATTTACATCCTTGAACTTGTAGCAGTTTTTCTCACTTATTACGAGTTGCCATTTAATAACGAATCTTATAACTTGTATGATATCTTTCAACTCATTGTTCTGGTATTAATTGGGTACGATGCTTTTAGAACTTATAAACATTCGGCAACCATAAAACAAGAATGGCAACGAATTCATCTGGAAGACGGTCAAAACATTATACAACCCATAAAATATGCAAACTCAAATCTTACTCCTGAACAATCTGCAGAAATTAAAGCCAAACTTCAAATGTACATGGAGAAACACGAGCCTTACCTCGAATCTCAAATGCGCATTAAAGATTTAGCCGAACAAACCGGAATTAGCAGTCACCAGATATCGCAGGTACTAAATGAGTCTTTTAACCAAAACTTCTTTGAGTTTGTAAACTGCTACCGGGTAAAAAAGGCAAAAGCATTAATTGAGGATCCTACAAATGCTCCGTTAACACTAACGGCAATCGGGTTTGAAGCCGGTTTTAATTCGAAAACCACTTTTTATGAAGCCTTCAAAAAAGCAACTGGAACTACTCCTGCTCAATACAAGCAAAACTTATCATTATCAGACTATTAAAGTATTCATTTTTATAAACTCAGACCTCCATATTAACAAGTTTATGTACTGTTTTATAAGTCCGAACTTATAATCTTTGGTTCTTTATAGTTTTGAGGTATGAAAAAGAAATTACACTTGAAAACCGTGTAGTCTCCTTCCTAAAAAAAATTCCCAAAATCCGCTTTCTTTTTATAGAAAGCGGATTTTTTTATTCGTAATCATAGAAAAATTTACACTCCAAATCCTACTGTTCATAATTCAATTATCTTTTTAAACATTTTTAAGGCAGGACTAATAGAGAAGTATTTTCCAGAATATTTCTTTATTTTCGTATAAACATTGTTTGCGGAATATGACGACACTACTCTTCTTCTTTTTTATCTCTATTATATTTTCATTTTTATGTTCTATTTGGGAAGCAGTTATATTAAGTGTCACACCGTCGTATGTAAGCCGAATACAAATGGAAAAACCTCGGCTGGGTAAACAATTAAGTTATTTAAAAGACGACATCGACCGACCGTTATCCGCTGTTTTAACCTTGAACACCATTGCACATACAGTTGGAGCAATAGGTGTTGGTGTTCAGGCCGGCAAAATATTTGGCACAGCAAAGATTAATTTTTATCTCTTCGAAGCAACCTACGAATCGCTTATTGCCGGATTAATGACAATGGCCATTCTTATCTTGTCGGAGATCATTCCGAAAACAATTGGTGCAACCTACTGGAAACAGCTAACTCCTTTTACTGTTAATTCGTTAAAAGGTTTAATGATAGTACTTGCCCCTTTTGTTTGGTTAAGCAAATGGGTAACACACCTGATAAAAAGAGATGGCGAAAAAAGCGTGCTAAACCGTGCAGATGTTGCTGCAATGGCTGATGCAGGACTAAAAAGCGGCGCCATTGACAAGGAAGAAAAATCAATAATCCAAAACCTGTTACGTCTAGAAAATCAAAAGGTAAAAGACATTATGACACCGCGCAGTGTTGTACTTAGCCTGGATGAAGACCAGACACTTGGTGAAATTTATAAAGAATTTAATCCATTCCAGTTTTCACGAATTCCTGTATACAGCGAAAATACCGATAACATTACCGGATTTATTTTAAAAGATGCCATTCTGGAAAATATTGCCGCCGACAAACACAATCGTAAAGCTATTGAAATCAGAAGGAAAGTACTTTTTGTTGACGACAGCCTTTCCGTTGCCGGATTACTCGATGTATTCATTCTGGAGAAACAACATATGACTATGGTTGCTGATGAATTTGGGACTATTGTTGGCCTGGTAACCATGGAAGATGTTATTGAAACACTATTTGGGCTTGAAATAGTTGATGAAACCGACAAAGTTGTGGACATGCAAAAACTGGCCCGCGAACAGTGGAAAAAATCAAAAGAGCAAGACTGATTCAAGTGCCCTTTTTCTACAAAATTTTTAATGCTTTAAAAACTCATCTCAGCTCTGAAACGAATTCCGCTGTTATCAGTAAAGCTTCTGTTCATGTAAGTACTTCCCAACTGATGAATATACTCCACCCTCAGCACTTTAAAAATATTCGTTATCCCAACACCTAATTCGGCATAAGGTCGCGTCAGGTCTTGCGAGAATGCTTCAGGAAGGTCGAATATTGGTTTGTATGCACTGGTGCGATCGCCATAATGTGCTTTTAACGATACCATTTCACGCAATTTTAACCTTCTTATCAACGGAAATTTATTCAGAATGATACCACCGCCCACCCAGTCGAGGTGTACATTGGTGTAAACGTTATGTGCAAATGATGCCTGATGCAGCAGGTTAAAACGATATTTCGCAAATCCGAGCGACTGCGAACCTACAGGCATATCAAGTAAATCGTAAGGAGCATCGCCGAATAAATAACCTCCGTTAACCATATAGCGCATAAATGTTGGCCCCCAATTTACTTTTCCAACCACCGAACCATGGAAATGGGAATACATACCAAAATCGGGCGTGTTATCACCCGGTACATAAGCCTGGCCGATATCCCAGCTTAAATTAATTACAGGAGTTTGATCGATGTAATAAACGCGCATAAAGTAGTATTGGTCGTAATACTGACCAAATGCCAAACGTGCATTAAAAAGGGCTCCGTAAGCCGAGTAATGATTATAGTCGACACCATTATTTATGTATCGAATAGCCGGCGTACTATGATTTGATGAAAAATAGGTTCCGCCTTCCAGAATAATATTATCGGTATTGTATTCAAGATTTACATGCACTTTTTTCTCTTGCTGCAAGTATGGATTCTCTTCACGCGATGTAAGAGCCGCAATAAAATTTCCGTTACCACGTGTGTTCGGATTTTTCTTTATAAACCTCAGGTATTTATCCTGCGAAACCAGGTTATAATCATCAGAATAACTACCACGAAGAATAAACTTATCATCCGGCGTTAATTGCCAGCCAAAATTAAGGCCGTATTTCAGTTCCTTGTTGCGGGTTCCATAACCTAAAAATCCACCAACAGTAAATCGTTGCCACATTTTTTCACCGGTACGGAAAGGTAACGAGAAGCGTTGCCCTTCGATGGCGTTGGTACTGTAAATATCAAAAACAGGCCCCAGTTCAATTTTACCCAAATCAACATAACTGGTTAGCACCATTCCTCCAATGGCATCGATACCTTTAACAACGTTGTTTTCTTTTAACTTGTCAACACGCTCATAGGTTCCGTCCGACATCAGACTGGCAGCAAATTCAGGTTGTGATCGCCAGTTATATCCTCGTATTTCATTTAAATGTTCCGATGTAGAATACTGGGTAATTTTATTTACCATCCAGTTTCCGCTCGAAATCTGATCGATTCGTTGAGATCCATACCTCGACACGGTATCTTTATTCAGCATCAACGATAAATTCAAACTAATTTGCTGATTATCGTAAAACCAGGTGCCATCCTCATCTTTTCGGTACTGCACATTAGAACGGTATCCATTCACGAAGTTGATATTGGCCTCTTCCTGAACGTATGCATAAATACTGGTAAGTGCAAAGTTTTTGCCTTCAACAGTAAATCGTCCGGTAAACAAAGGATTGAACTTATTTTTTGGAGTAAACGAAAAGTTATAATGCCATACACTGTCAATCATGGTACTGTCGTTTAAATACAGATCGTAGTGCAAACGGGCAGAATTACTTAATGGAGAAATTATTCCACGTCCCAAAATATTAATCTGATCTTTGTAAAAATCAAGATCGATAACCACGTTGAGCAAAATCAAACTTTCGATGGTTTGATTAAGCTTTGGGAAAATACCGTCCTTCTTATTGTAAACAACACTATCCTTTTTGTTAGTGGTTAAAGTTCCCAACTCGGCCATGTATATTGGCGAAAACCGGATATCCCGGTCATCAAGTTTCATGGTAACTTCGTTCATATTCGGAATTATCCTGTTCACCTTTGATGTAGAATCAATGGCCATATAAACCGAAGTTCGCTCAAAAGTTTTGTAATCGTTATAATTTTCAACTTTATCGCGGTTCTCCTTTTTGTGCTCCATTATTCTCCGGAACAGTACCTTTGCCCTCGATTCTTCCGGCTTCACCTTAATCTCACTTATTTCGCGAACATCAGGAACTAAACTAACCTCGAGAGGCATCTTTATGTTCGTGGTATATGTTATCTCCTGTTTTTTATAACCAACAGAGGAGAAGCTAATTTCGTCGCCTAATGAAGCTGATAATATAAAATGCCCCCCGGCATCAGTAATCGTACCGCGGGTAGTTCCCTTAATCCAAACATTTACAAAAGGAATGGGTTCTTTCGTTTCTTTATCAAGTACATAACCAGACAGCTCCGTGGCTTCATCAGATGCGCTAGCTACTGTAGATGCAAAAACGAACAATAGAAAAAGTATTGTTAATCTGATATTGTTTTCCATAATAAATAAGCAATTGACTCATTTATCATACTGTCATTTTTATTAACAGCTAAGATAATGAGAATCAAATCACTATGTTTTCTTTTCTCGAATAAATATGAATATCTATTCAAGTTAATTGTTTTCGTGGCGATTTTACATATTTAAATACTTAGCGAAAGTAATTAAGATCACTATTCTAAAATTTATATTCGCTAAAAATCGTACTATATTTTAACTTTTATTAAGAACCGTTCTAAAACCCTTTTGTTGTGATCAAATTACCGAATAAAAAAACCTTCCTGAGAAATTCAGGAAGGTTTTTTAATATTGTTCTTAAAAGCAGCTGTTTACGCTTGCTCTAATTTTAATGTTTCTGTTGTTTGGTCACAAACTTCAGTCGGACCAAAATACTGGATAGGACCAGGATAAACAAATTCGGTTCCTGTTGCCCACTCACCACGTTTTGTTACGAAGAATTTATATGGAGCACCGTCCAGTTCTACAAGTGCTTTTTGAATTACAGGTTTCATATGGCCATGACGTTTCTCCATATTCATCATCATAGTTACAGGTACACCACCGGCAATCCACTCATCGGCCGAAGCAGTTGTGTTACGCACTGATGCCATATAACCGGTTTTTCCTTCTGAAATAAGAACAGAAGCAGTGTAACCCAATGAATAACAATAATCAGCATCGAAGTTTGAAGGAGCAGCACAACGTCCTTCGTAACCGAAGAAGTGGTACTGAGTTCCGAATTTTCCTAAAAACTCACCAGCTTCTGCCATCTCATCCAAACGTGTTTTCACCATTTCGCCAAGTAGCTTTTCAGTTTCGATTAACGATACCTGAACGTTTCCGTGTGGATCGCGATCTAATGTTAACTGTCTGGCAATTCCTGATGGTAACGAACTGAATACATTTGAAGAAGTTTCAGAAAGATGACCGGCCACCCACTCGTTACGGTGACTTTTCTTCAGCATTTTAAATTCTTTTTCGCTTTCAGTTCCTTCAGCAAGAAGATCGTTCAGTTCTGAAATCAATGTTTTCATTTCAGGGATGAACTCGATCAAACCTTCAGGAATAAGTGCAACACCAAAGTTGTTTCCGTCGGCGGCACGGTTGGCTACAATACCAGCCATATAATCTACAACTTCGCCTAAAGTTTGCTTTTTATCAGCAACTTCTTCCGAAATTAAAGTAATATTTGGTTGTGTTTTCAATGCGCACTCTAATCCAATGTGCGATGCCGAACGTCCCATCAATTTAATGAAGTGCCAGTATTTTTTAGCTGAATTGGCATCACGCTGAATGTTACCAATCAGTTCTGAATATACTTTAGTAGCAGTATCGAAACCAAAAGAAGTTTCAATCATCTCGTTTTTCAAGTCGCCGTCAATTGTTTTTGGACAACCAATTACCTGAACACCTGCATCGATTTTTGCATAATACTCAGCCAATACACAAGCGTTGGTATTTGAGTCGTCGCCACCAATAATTACCAGTGCATTCAGGCTAAGATCTTTTGCAATCTCCAAACCTTTATCGAATTGAGCTTCTTCTTCCAGTTTTGTACGACCAGAACCAATAATATCAAAACCACCGGTATTACGGTAATCATCAATAATATCAGAAGTAAGTTCCATGTATTTGTGATCAACCAATCCACCGGGACCGCCTAAAAATCCGTATAATTTGCTATCAGGATGAATGTTTTTAATACCGTCGAAAATTCCTGAGATTACGTTGTGTCCGCCCGGAGCCTGACCTCCTGAAAGGATAACACCAACATTTACGGGTTGTCTTTCGGTAGCAGCATCGGCAGCTTCGAAAGAAATTAACGGCATTCCGTAAGTATTCGGAAACAGTTCAGCAATTTCTTTTTGGTCGGCAACCGATTCGGTTTTTGCACCTTCAACCAATTTAACGTCGCCTTTTAACGATTTAGGTAGCTTAGGCTGATATTTAGCCCTTTCTTTTTGTAATGCGCTAATACTCATGTCTGTTTATTTTTTAGCCGGATATTGAAAACAATCTTCCGGAACAAAACTTTAACCGGATTAACCGGTTTCAGTAATTATTAATTATTGATTTCTAATTTTTTAAGCAGACCAAAAATAAGGGAATTTGTGATGAAATCCTATGTTGAAAAAACAGGATGAACTGATTTAAAGTAAAGTTAAAAGGGAGTAGCTAAATGTTCACTGCTAATTTGGATAATAGGTATTAAAAACAAAAAACCTGCCCCTTTTTTTAAGGAACAGGTTTTTCATGGTAATCAACTTAGGTAGAGATTTACGATGATGTGAGAAAATCGAGAATACTACCAGCTGTGCTGCCACGTCCGGCTTTGTACAATTCGGTGTAGCCACAACGTTTACACGAAATGGCAATAAATTTTCGGTTTTGGATATCAAAAAATCGTGTAAATCCGGAACCGGTTGTTCTAATTGCATCCTCTTCGTATTCCCAACTACTGCACTTGGGACAACTAAAATGTTTCTTCATTGTTTTCTGTTTTTATTGTTTTCAGTTTATCAGTATTTGTTTCCTAAATAAATTACTAACTGTATTGAAAAAAGAATAATTGCAATTACTACTACCATTATAAACCTTTTTTGGGTTGATGTTAATCTTTTTCTATTCCTTTTTTTATCACCCGTTTTCAAGTAGTCATATTTTCCCATTTTCTGTTCTGATTAGTATTGGTTTCTACCAACTATTTTTTTAACTGCAACACTATTTGAAGAATAAAACCACTAATGGTTAATGCCAAAAAGAGTACGAATATTATTTCGCGCACCATTTTTAGCTTACTCTTTTTTACTTCCTTTTTGAACTTTAAATGATCATACCTTCCCATCGTCTGAACCTTTCTTTAGTCGTTTTGCATCTTTTAAAGCCTTATGTATAATCCACTCAATTTGTCCGTTCATACTCCTGAAATCATCGGCCGCCCATTTTTCTACGGCCTCCAACATTTCAGGACTCACGCGCAATACAAACGATTTCTTCTTCGCCATTCTAATCCTCCTTTTCCATCAATTTATGCATGGCATGATCCAGGGCCTGTTGTTTTTGTGTACCTATCAAAAATCTTTTTCCATTCTTGAAATAAAGCTGAAGTCCGGTTCGCCCTGCCACTGTCCAAGCTCGTCCTTTTCTTAATCGTCGTTTTATACCCCGTCCACCATACTCTCTATTGGGGTGATATTCCCGCAGTTCATATCGTTCTATTTCGCCCGGATCAATGTCTCTCCACTTTCTAATCAGCGGTGGAAAACTAACCGAAAGCTTTTCGGTCGTAATTTTCGTTTTCAGTTTCGCTTTAAAAAGCATGGTATAAATAAATGCCATCACTACTAAAGTTACTCCTGAAACTACCAACCCCTCCACTCCCATTGGATTATCACCAGGAGAGTTGTCAGCAGACAAAAAATAAAGTCCTCTTCCCAACGGAATAGCTATTACGGCTATTGTAACAATCGTTAAAATCAATAGCCGACGTGGTTCAAACTTTTGTTCTTCGGTAAACAGAAGCCGTTTCATAATTTTATTGATAAAGTGATCCGGTATTTACCACAGGCGTTGCATCTTTATCGCCACACAATACAACCATTAAATTGCTTACCATAGTTGCCTTTTTATCTTCATCAAGCTCTACAATGCTTTTTTGGTTTAATTCATCCAATGCCATTTCTACCATACTAACTGCACCCTCTACAATTTTATAACGTGCAGCAACAATTGCTGTAGCCTGTTGACGTTTTAACATGGCCTGTGCAATCTCCTGGGCGTAGGCAATGTGGTTAATCCTGGCTTCAATAACATGAATACCGGCTATCTCCAAACGCTCAACAATTTCTTTTTCAAGCTGTTCATTAACTTCCTCTGTTCCATCTCGCAGCGTAACTTTTGCATTTTCATCTTCAATGTTATCGTACGGATACATACCGGCAAGTTTTCTTAGGGCCGCCTCACTTTGTACAACTACAAAATGCTCATACTCATCAACTCCAAAAGCCGCTTTAAAGGTTTCTTCAACTTTCCAAACCAAAACCAATCCAATCATAATTGGATTTCCCAGTTTGTCGTTAACCTTTATAGGCTCGCTGTCGAAGTTCCGTGCCCTTAATGATATCTTTTTACGCACATAAAAAGGGTTGACCCAGTAAAATCCATTGGTTTTAATGGTTCCTTTATAGGCACCAAATAAAATCATTACGCAGCTTTGGTTTGGATCGACAACTGTAAAGCCAATTGCAATAAGCACAAATACCGGTATCAGAACAATTGCAGGAACAATCATTCCACGCATAAAACCAAAGATGATAACCACTAATAAAATTAGTTCCAAGAATAGGAACATGTAACCTGATAAAGCTGAATGTTGTTTTTCCATGACATTAATTATTTAGTATTTTGATATTATTTTGATATCACTAATTTATAACATTATTTTATTACAGACAATAGTTCATGCAATTTTTTTTATTTCTAAATTTGTCTGAAAGGATTAAACAAATCTGTAGTTACACCGTTTTTTTCAAAAACAATTAAGAATGAAATTTATAAAAGACCCTATTAGCCAATTTATCAAACTTGAAACCTCCAGTAGCATAATTCTATTTACTGCAACTATTGCTGCACTTATATTAGCAAACAGCCCATTAAGTCATGATTTTTTGGAGTTTTGGAAAAACTACATCACTTTCAGTGTTCCAGGATTTGAATTATCAAAACCTATCTACAAATGGATTAATGATGGTTTAATGGCCATTTTCTTTTTCCTGATCGGTTTAGAAATAAAACGCGAAATTCTTAGTGGCGAACTGAGTCATGTAAAAAAAGCTTCCTTACCTTTTTTTGCCGCTATTGGAGGAATGGTGATTCCCGCCACATTATTTACATTTTTAAATTTAGGTAATGCCGGTGGCGAAGGATGGGGAATACCAATGGCTGCCGATATTGCGTTTTCGTTAGGAATTTTAACCCTTTTGGGAAACCGGGTGCCAAGCGGTATTAAAGTGTTCCTCATGGCTTTTGCAATTATCGACGACCTTGGTGCAGTTTTAGTAATCGCTTTTTTCTATAGCTCGAATTTAATTTGGACAAATATATTTATTGGCCTTGCAATAGTGGCGATCCTTATCATTCTTGCCCGTTTTGAATATTATTCAAAATATCTCTTTTTCATCGCCGGAATAATTGTTTGGGTACTATTTCTAAAATCGGGTATTCACGCAACCATTGCCGGAGTTTTAATGGCACTCACTATTCCGCTGCGAAGAAAAACAGATACACGCTCGTTTTATGAAAGAAGCAAGGAACTGCTGGATGATTTTCTGGATGAATGTAAGAGCCAGGGAAAGGGAGAAAAGAGTGTTCTAACCAGCAAACAAATGCATTCGATAGAAGAACTGGAAGAACTTACTGAAAACACAACTTCACCCTTACAACACAGCGAACATGGTCTGCACGGTTGGGTATCATATCTAATTATGCCTATTTTCGCTTTTGCAAATGCCGGAGTTGCCTTTAACTTTTCAGGAGATACAAATCTGGCCTTGTCAACCAATATTGCTATAAGTATGATCGTTGGAAACTTTATTGGAATTTTTTCATTCTCGTGGTTATCCATAAAATTAAATATTGCAGAGCTTCCTAAAAACGTAAACTTCAAACAACTTGCAGGGGTTTCTTTCCTTGGAGGATTGGGATTTACCATGTCGTTATTTATTAACAATCTGGCTTATACTGACGCCGCATTGATTGACTCAGCTAAAATGGGAATTTTAATAGGATCACTTATAGCAGGTACCTTGGGTTATTTTACCATACGACTTACTGTGAAAGCGCCTAAATAAGTAGATGAAAACAAAAAAGGCACCAGATTGGTGCCTTATATTATTAATTCAAAATCATTTCTACATCCCCCGTCGACTCTGTTTCCAGTACTTCGTACGAACGGGCAAAATTAAGGATGTTATTTACTGTTTGTTCAGATGGTTCGAAGTCCATCCTTTTTGTTTCCTTTTCAAAATTGCATTGAATGTCGTTTACAAAATAAATTAGAGTAGAGTTTTTTACCATAGGCATTTTAAATAATTTCTTTTAAAACGCCTCCCTCTTCCTATTATTGTGTTAAAAGAAGTTAAATGGCAGTTAGATTTAACTTTTTCTCGTCTACCAGTTTTCTCAAATTTATTAGGGCATAACGCATTCTTCCCAACGCAGTATTAATACTCACATCTGTTTGCTCTGCAATTTCTTTAAAGCTCAATCCCATGTAGTGGCGCATATAAATAACCTGCTGCTGATCGTCAGGCAGTTCCTTAACCAAATGCTTTACTTCACTCAAAATCTGAGTATATACCATTTGGTCTTCAACTGTTTCCTCCGAGAATTTCTGGGAATTAAAGATATCAACCTCCGAACTATCGTTTGAGATTGTTCCCTGCAATTTCTCTTTCCTGAAATGATCTATTATCAGGTTATGAGCTATACGAAGCACCCAGGATACAAATTTTCCATTCTCAATGTACTTCCCTCTCTTTAACGAGCGAATTACTTTAATGAATGTATCCTGAAAGATATCTTCTGCCAGTTGTTGATTCTTCACAATAAGCAATATATAAGAGTATACTCTGCTTTTGTGTCGAACAATTAAAGTCTCAAGTGATTCATGATCGCCTTGAATAAATCGTTGAACGAGTTCATTATCGTTCAGTTTGTCGAGTCTGAACATTACCTTCTATTTATGTGTAAATAAAAAAGTAAAGTTTATCTATAGGCGTTCAATTTTTAGTGTAGTAAAACTATTATTCTAATTTTGTACCGTTCAAAAATGAAACATTTTACCGACAATAGCAAGTTTTTTTAACATTTTATCGCATTTTATTAAAAATTATGTCGAATAGCAAGAATGCTAAATACATTGAGATTCAGAACGCAAGAGTTCATAATCTTAAAAATATAAGCCTCAAAATTCCCCGAAATAAATTCGTTGTAGTTACAGGTGTTTCCGGGTCCGGGAAATCGTCGTTGGCGTTTGACACCCTTTTTGCCGAGGGCCAGCGCCGCTATGTTGAAAGTCTTTCGTCTTACGCACGACAGTTTCTTGGGAGGATAAACAAACCGGAAGTGGATTTTATAAATGGAATTCCCCCTGCCATTGCCATCGAACAAAAGGTAAATACACGAAATCCCCGGTCAACCGTTGGAACATCAACTGAAATTTACGACTACCTGAAACTTCTTTATGCACGGGTAGGACAAACTATTTCACCTGTTTCCGGCAAAGTTGTTTCGCGTAACAGTGTAACTGATGTAGTTGATTACATTAACACTTTTGAAGAAGGCACCCGCCTTATTATTACAGCTCCGCTGCAAGCAAAGAATGGCCGTTCAATTTTGCAGGAAGTGGAGTTGCTTATGCAACAGGGATTCTCGCGTATTGAGACAAACGATGAAATTAAACGGATTGATGAACTGGTAAAATCGGAAACCAACGACTTTTGTAATGGTAGTTGTAACCTTGTTATCGACCGTGCTGCTGTTAAACACGACGAAGACACACAAAGCAGGCTGGCCGATTCGGTACAAACTGCATTTTACGAGGGGCATGGTGAATGTCTTGTTAAAATATACAAAAAAGAAGGTACAGAAATACGAAGCTTCTCGAACCGATTTGAAGCCGATGGAATTGAATTTGAAGAACCATCGGTACACATGTTTAGCTTTAACAACCCGGTTGGCGCCTGTCCTACCTGCGAAGGTTACGGCAAAGTAATCGGTATTGATGAAGATCTGGTTATACCAAACAAATCATTATCAATTTACCAGGATGCCATTGCTTGCTGGAAAGGCGAAAAAATGAGCAAATGGAAAAACGAATTGATTTATTCTGCCGAGAAATTCAACTTCCCAATTCATAAACCATTTTACGAATTAACAGAAGAACAGAAATTCCTGATTTGGACCGGTAATCAATATTTTGAAGGATTAAACCAATTTTTCAAGCACCTTGAAGAAGGAAGTTACAAAATTCAATACCGGGTGATGCTATCGCGTTATCGCGGAAAAACAATTTGTCCGGAGTGTAAAGGCAGTCGGCTGAAAAAAGAAGCCGGTTATGTTAAGGTTTCGGGTAAGTCGTTGCAGGAAATTGTTTTGATACCTGTTGCCGAGTTAAAGGAATTCTTTAACACACTTTCGTTAAGCGAACACGATCAAAAAGTTGCCAAACGAATCCTCCTGGAAATTAATAACCGACTGGTATTTTTATGTGATGTTGGTCTCGGATATCTAACTTTAAACAGATTATCATCAACGCTGTCGGGTGGAGAATCGCAACGTATAAACCTGGCTACATCATTGGGCAGTAGCTTGGTGGGCTCGCTGTATATTTTGGATGAACCCAGCATTGGGCTTCATTCGCGAGATACTGAAAAGCTAATAAAAGTACTGCGGCGGCTTCAGAAAATAGGAAACACAGTACTAGTTGTTGAGCACGATGAAGAAATTATCAGGGCCGCTGATGAAGTTATTGATATCGGGCCACTGGCCGGACAACATGGAGGAGAAGTGGTATTTCAGGGATCTCACGAACAACTGGTGAAGAGTCCGAAAAGCCTTACCACAAAATACCTTACAGGAATAGAGGAAATTCCCGTTCCAGATCGGCGAAGAAAATGGACAAATTCAGTTCAGATAGTTGGTGCACGAGAAAACAATTTAAAAAATATCAGCGTTAAATTCCCGTTGAATACACTCACCGTAATTACAGGTGTCAGTGGTTCAGGTAAATCGTCGTTGATATCAAAAATCCTCACCCCTGCCCTAACCAAAATCCTTGGTGGTTATGGTGAAAAAACGGGGCACCACGATGCTGTTTTGGGTGATTATAAAATGATTAATGCCATTGAATTCATCGATCAAAATCCGATTGGGAAATCATCCCGGTCAAATCCTGTTACCTACCTAAAAGCATACGACGAAATCAGGAAGCTTTTCTCGGAACAACAGGCAGCCAAAATTCAGGGCTTAAAACCATCGCACTTTTCTTTTAATGTTGACGGGGGACGTTGCGACGAATGCCAGGGAGAAGGCACCATAAAGGTTGAAATGCAATTTTTGGCCGATGTGTACCTTGTTTGCGAAAGTTGTGGCGGCAAACGTTTTAAAGAAGACATTTTGGATGTTCGTTACAGGGAATTAAATGTTGATGACGTTTTAAACCTTACCGTAAATGAAGCCATAGAGCTGTTTAAAACCGGCAAAACTTCGACCGAGAAAAAAATAACCAAACGTCTTCAACCACTGCAGGATGTTGGTTTGGGATATATAAAACTGGGGCAATCATCAAGTACCTTATCAGGCGGAGAAAGTCAACGTGTAAAGCTGGCTTCTTTCCTGGCTAAAGAAAAGGATTCTCCAACTCTTTTTGTTTTTGATGAGCCAACAACCGGCTTGCATTTTCACGATATCAGAAAATTGCTTGATTCGTTCAATGCGCTAATATCTCGTGGACATTCAATTATTATTATTGAACACAACATGGATGTAATTAAATCAGCCGATTGGATTATTGATTTAGGGCCGGAAGGCGGAGACAAAGGCGGAAACCTTGTTTTTGAGGGTACTCCGGAAGATTTGATAAAGGAAAAGAAATCGTATACAGCCGAAGCATTAAAAGAAAAGATATAAAAAAAGAGCCGCCTCAACAGGCGGCTCTTAACCATTAAAATCTCACTATTTAAACAGTTGCATCTTCTACTACAACCGGTTTAATCACTGAACTTTTAGCAATATTATCGGCAATTGGGCAACGAGTAGCAATTTCTGCTAAAAAACGTTGTTTCTCTTCGGTCGATAAGTCAGCATCAATCTCTACAAAGCTTCTGATCTCGGTAAAACCGGCACGACCTTCTGTTGTTTTTCCAAGTAAAAAGTCTTTGTCGATATCACCTTCTGCTAATACTTTAATACCGTTTAGTTTTATCCTACGCTGTTGTGCTATAATTCGTCCAATGGCACAAATGCAAGCTGGTAGCGAACTTAAAAACACTTCAAGCGGATTTGGTCCTTCATCGTTTCCTCCTGCCAATTTGGGCTGGTCGATTACAAACGGATGAGAACAATTGATTTTGGTTGAAAAGCTGTGGCCCATTTCGCCACTCACCTTTATAGTTGAAATTGGCATAACGATTAACTTTTTGGATTATTATGAACAAATGTAATCAATTAATTTTTTATTGTAATTGACATTGATCATTATTAAGAACATTATTTCATAATAAATTATTATACCAATTTATTTTTTAGATTTATAAACGAGTTTTATCAAAAGTAAAATAACAGGAATTAAAAGAATAAGTAATGTATAATACTTCCATATTTCATAGGCATTTTGTTTGTTCTTAAATACAAACGCCAGGTTGCCGGACAATGCATAAGAAACAGGCAGCCAAAGCATTGCCAAACCAAAATGAATGCGCCTCATAACTTGACCAACTATAAATAATTTTGATTTTGATGATGAAGAAAGAAAAAATTGTGCAAGAATTGCATATGAAATTACTCCGGTCCATACGATTAAGCTCCCTAATGGGAAATTGAGAGATTTAGAAATATTAATACTCAATAATTCAGGCTGGATAAAAAGACAATAAAAAGTAGCTACCAGAAAGGCAAGTATGATAATGAGTTTAATTCTATTCTTCATCGCTGTTTTCAACAATTAAAGGTAAACGCTTCCACTCACGGTAAAGAACCACCCCAACTACAATGGCAGACATTGTATCTGCAACAGGATAACTAATCCAAATTCCATCAATTTCAAAAAACTGCGGCAAAATATAAATAAGAGGTATCAGCATAATTACCTGGCGAAACAGAGTAGCAAACATTGATAAACCGGCCTTACCAATTGCCTGAAAGAAATTGGAAGCAACTACCTGAAATCCCACTAAAGGAAGTGCCAGAATTACCAGCCTTAATCCTCGCTTAGCAATGCTATACAGTACATCGCTATCGTTATTAAACACTACGATGATGTAACCGGGAAAAGCCTCAATTAGCGCATAAGAAACAATGGCAATAAGCGTAGCTGCTATCAGAGTTATTTTTAATGTATCTTTTATACGTTTTACCGATTTTGCCCCGTAGTTAAAACCAATAATCGGTTGCGATGCCATATTTAAAGCTACAATAGCCATAATTACAAGTGTTAACACCGAGTTTATAATCCCCATTGCACCAACAGCCAGGTCGCCACCAAAATCAATGAGCTTTTTGTTTAAGAGTCCCTGAACAAAACTACCGGCAATTTGCATCGAAAAAGGAGCCATCCCAATGGCCAGAATCTCCAACGTAATTCCCCAGTTAATTTTTAAATGTTTTATCTTCAAACGTACAACGGCGCGTTTACTTTTGGTAAAATGGTACAATACCCATAGCATCAGCACAAACATTGAGATTACTGTTGCATAAGCAGCACCTTTAACGCCCATATCAAGGCCAAAAATAAAAATGGGATCAAGAATTATATTGGTAATCGAACTTAACAACATTGAGGTCATTGCCACACGGGCATTTCCCTCTGATCGGATTACATTGTTTAACGAAAAACCAATAACCATAAAGGCCACTCCCCCTAAAATAATGTCAAGGTATTCGTTGGCATATTGAAATGTTTCTTCAGTTGAACCAAATGAGCGTAAAATTGGAACTTTCAAAGCGTAGGTAACTACCATTATTAATACCGAGGATAAAATCATAAGTATAAAACTTGTTCCCAGCGTTTGTTCTGCTCGTTCCAAATTCTTTTTCCCAAGGTTTATGGATACGTAAACACCGGTTCCAATACCGATAAGCATACCAAAGCCCATCATTATAAGCATTACCGGAAAAATTACTGAAATACCGGATAAGGCTTCGGCTCCAACTCCTTGCCCAATAAATATCCTATCGACAATATTGTAGAGTGCATTTACAAAAACACCAATAAAGGCCGGGATAAAATATTTGAGCATTAATCGCCCAACATGTGCATCCTGTAGTTCGTCGATATTTTTCATGAGCAGACAAAGGTAAATAATATGCTTAAACAAATACGATGTACTTTGTTTAAGCTTTTATAATAAACTAAATTTGCATGTTTATAAAGAATAGATATGAATAAGACAAAAATTAATGAAGCTCTTAAAAAGCAGCTATTTTCGGCAGATACAGAAAAAGTTCTTGCAGCGATTAATGTTTTAAAAGACAAGGGGAATAAAGATTATCTGCCCATTTTATTTGAACTGACGCTGGCAGAAAACGGAGCTGAAATAGATAAAGAAATACAAAAGTTACTGGGCACCATTAAAGATAAGGAAACCATTCCTGTTTTCATTGCTACTTTGCAGGACGACAAATACAAAACCATCAGAAAAAAAGTGCTGACAGTTTGTTGGCAAAACGGGCTGGATTATTCAGATCATATAGAAGTATTTGTTGATTTAGTAATAAGCGAAGATTGGGAAACGGCATTTGAAGCTTTTACCGTTATCGAAAATATGGAACATTTTCCATCGGCAGAAGTTATGAAACCACTAAAATTAAAAATAGCTGGAGCCTTAAAAGTGGCTGCTGAGCAGAAAGCCTATTTGTTGGAGGAATTGCTTAAATTATAACCTGACTGTTGGCACGGCATTGCAATTAGCATCAAAAATAGCATTGTTTGTTACCCTGCTTTTTAGCGGAATAAATTGTTATGCGCAAACCGAAACTTATTTACTGCCCTTTAATAGCAAAGTGGCTATTAATCCTTCATTCGCCGGATTAAACAACAATAATTCTTATCATACAGGAAACCAGTATTTTTACATTAATGGCCGGCAAACCTATAATTTATTCTATGGTTCGTGGGATTCGTATTCTGAAAAATTAAAAGGAGGCATTGCTCTTTCGTTTGGGCAGGGATTAATTAGTGAGCAAAATATTAGCACATCTGAATTTGGTTTTTCTTATTCCGGGTTTCCTATTAAAACAAAAAATGGTGAAATACTTTTATCTGTAGGTACGAACCTGGTTCTTGCCACAAAACAATGGACAGTAGCTTTTCTTGACGGAGTAATCACCGATCGGAACGATCCTTCAAGCCTACCAGGAAAAGCATTCCTCAGATACTCTATTACAAAGCCTAAAGTTGGCTTTTTATGGACCAACAATAGTCTTCAACTGGGATTAACGGCAGCTGTTCCTTATCGTATCGACATTGCTACTGATGCCATAGAACCTCCCGAATCAGTAACACCGGTAAGTTTGACTTTATACCTTGCTAAAAAAATCAATAAAAAAGTAAAAGACCTTTATTCCCGGCCATTTATGTTTTCACCCGAGCTCGTTGTATTTTACCATGAAGAATTTATATTCAGTCGCCTTAGCCTGCTCTCGAACCACACCGACAAAACCTGGGGATTTTTCGTTCAGAATGATTTTACCAACAACATTCACAGCCTTGGCGGAACAATTGGTTACAGGCGAAATTTTATAAGCGTAAACCTGAATGCAGGAATGGGAGTTCCAGGTATTTCGGATGACAATGCATTTTTATGTGAGCTATCACTTAATATTATCGTGCCGCCATTCAATTATTCCAAAATTTATCCCTGGGCTACCAACAAAAACTAATATGATTTTGTATTTTGGCGGCTCATTGAAACCGGGAAAACTTAATGAACTACAAATTATTGTTATGCGTGCTCTTCATGCTTCCTTGCGCAGTTTATGCTCAGGATCCTGGCTATTCCCAGTTTTTTGCAAATCCACTTCATTTGAATCCTGCTTTTGCAGGCACAACCGAACTGCCGCGATTAGTGGTAAACTACCGTAACCAATGGCCACAAAAAGGGAATTCTTTTACAACCTATTCACTTTCCTATGATTTTCTTCTAAAAAAACGTAATGCCGGTATCGGATTTCAAGCTTATCACGACCGGGAACCTAACAATATTATAACAACCAGTTCTGCAACGTTTTCTTATTCATACCATTTGCAACTTGGCATGGAAAGTTTTATGACTTTGGGATTAAATGCGGGTTTCGTTTCAAAACAGTTTGATACAAATGGTTTAATTTTCCCCTCTGAAATCGACCAGTTATCAGGAATAATATCGGGAACAGGAACCTACACTATTGATGAAACCTCCAAAACCTATCCTGATTTTGCAATTGGTGCTGTAGGCCAGCACCGGAATGTTTTTTGGGGCGCCAGCGTACACCATTTAACAACACCCGATGAGTCAATTTATGATGGAGATAATAAAGGTGAGGTTCCTCTTAAAATTACGGTGCATGCCGGCACACGTTTACACAAGTTTCATCATGATTTGCTGTCACGACGCTTTACTCTCTCGCCAAATATATTATATCAGCAACAGGGTTCTTTTAAACAACTAAATCTGGGAATTTATATGATTGAGAAATCATTTCTGTTTGGAGGGTGGTTCAGAAATAATATTGATACACGTCCGGATGCGATAATTGCTTTAATTGGTTTTGCACGGGAGAAGTTTCAGTTTGGTTATAGTTTTGATTATACCTTGTCTGAACTTTCGAATTACAGTCACGGTTCCCACGAATTATCAATCACTTTTTTTATTGGTGCTAAAAGCAAAACACCTTTAAGGAATAAACTTCTTATTCCCATGCTTTAGCTTTTGCACTATATTTTTCTTCATCATGATCTAATTCCCAAGGGACAACGAAGTGCTCGTTGGTATGCATATTATGTTCCTTCATATTTGGCACATAACCTACATATGCCCGGTATTCTTTTTCGTAATAATAGGAATTAAACTTAATTTTATGATTCATCTTTCTCATTTTTTTTACATCAATCCTCACTCTACAATCTCATCTAAAAAATTAATACATTTCCACAAAGTAACAGTTTGTTATACGATCTGATGAAGATAAAAGATACTAATAAACGAGCTTTAAATCAATAATTTTAACACATTTTAGTGCAATCGATTGTATCAGAACAATAGGGTTACATTGCCCTTTTGTTTGTGTGTAACGCCTCTAAAATCGTTGTATTCCAGCACCCAGGTGTACACACCCGAAGGTGCATAATTTCCATTGCGCATTTTGCCATCCCAGCCCTTTTCCTGAGATTGCGACTCGAAAATCACTTCCCCCCAACGATTAAAAATCAACAAATTGTACCCTTCGTTTACAACGCCTTCGGCATACAGTCTGAATTCCCGGTCTTCCTCTATATTGGCATTGGGCGAAAATGCTGTTGGAGGATTTAATTTATCGAATGCTACACTAAGCTGTTTTACGATTGTATCGGTACAATTAAAACTGTTAGCAACCTCAAGCGATACATTATAAATTCCCATCGAGGAATAACGGTGAAGCGGATCTTTCTCTGCTGCAAAAGTGCTGTCGCCGAAATCCCAAAAATATGAAATGGCGGCATGATTGGAATTGGAAAAACTAACTTCCGGGTCAGTAATCAGTATTTCCTCAGGATAAAAATCAAATCCTGCCGTTGGTACCGGATAAACTTTAATAAGGCTATCGTAGATGGCAGTATTTTCGCAGCCGTTAATGTCAAGCACCGTGAGACTGATATCGAAGTTATTTTGCACATCCTCGGGATTGAGAAATGTGTGTACAGGGCTTTGCGCTGTAGAAGTGTTTCCATCGGAAAAATCCCAGAGATACGATTCGGCCGGTTTATTGGTTGAAACCAAGAAGTTTGTTTTTACAGGTGAACACCCCTCTGTATTAACAACCGATACAATAATATCAGGTTTAACTTTAACTTCGCGTGGTGCCGAGCTTGCAACACATCCTTGCTCGTTTACTTTCAAGGCAACCGACCGTTGACTATCATCAAATCCCAGGGGAATAGTAATACTGTCTAAACCAATTCCTGACTCAAATTCATCGTTGTTATAATACCACGTATATTGTGTCTCTTCAATAGTTGTACCTATGTAAGCCAACTGCAAATTGTAGCCATAACACTCGTTGGTATCAAGATCGAATATTGCTTCTGGTTGATTATGGAACTCAAATACCACCGTATCTGAGTATGGACAACCTGCATTATCAATAGTGTTTAACAGAAGTTCATATTTACCATACTCTCTTACTGATATTTTTGGCTGCAAGGTTAAACCATCGGACACCGAAACTTTTGAATCTAAAGGAATTAGTTCCACTTGTGGTGTGGAATTCTTAAAAATTAAGCTAACGGTTTCTGATGTTGTTCCGCAAAACAAAGTTTGTACCTGGCTGTAATCCAACTCCGGTCGATGGCTTTCACGTACTTCAATGTAGGCTGTTGCCGAGAGTTGCAACGTAATATTTTCCATGCCCCCGTACTCTACCACATATCCCTGAGGATAATAATAGCCATCTGGTTCATCTCTATCACCTTCATCAGATAGATCGTTCCATGATTTGGGCTTACTGCCAGGAGCTACTACCATATGTGCATAATTCTCGTAGTCTCCCCAGGTTTTTCTTAAATTGTTGGGTTCTCCGTTATTCCAGTTGGCATAATTTCCACCAACTGTTGTTCCATTTGCTGTTCCCTGCCAAAACTGTGTTCCTGCTTCCGGGCCAGTAGCCCAAATCCATTTCCCCGACGTTTGGGTATCATTAGCACCAATCCAGCCTACTCCATCAATTTTGGAATAGATAAAGTCATTTTCAACACTCGACATAACGGTAGCCAGGTAACCCTGCAAACCATAATAAGTTAAATTTTCGGCTGCTATTTTGGCTTCTGTCCATCGGATACCTCGATCAGAAATGAATTGGTAAAAATGTTTTGTATGAGGTAAATAATCGGCGTCAAGCAAACTTATTGCAAACTCTCTGATCCCTGCGTTTCGTGTTCCGCTCTCATTGTAATAATAAACTTTCGAAATGGCTTCCTGATATTCTTCATCAGTAGCGGCTCCATTAATTTCAAGTGTCCCGTTTGAGCTTCTCCAATTGTACTTTAGCGATCCAATCGGCTCAAACCCCAGCCGGTCTTCTCCTTGTTCATAGTTAACAATCGAAACCTGCATTCCTTTATCATCGGCATCAATCTGAATATTCTCGATGGAAATATTTGGTGCAACATAAACCGAATCAGAGCAGTAAACAATCGGATCTGTATCAGTATTCTCAATAACCGGAACTTCAGTTTGCCCCATAACAAAACCGGCACTTCCCAGAAACCATAAAAGCAAGCAAAGAAATACCGGTTTTATATTTATCATCGGAATTGTAATTATTTTCTATTGGAAAAATATTTCATGAATTGAGAACGCTCATAAACCATTGGATCAGGAATATTTTTATAGGAAAGACGGCCTCTGAAATCGTCGATAGATTTAAAGTTCCATTTTTTCATAAACGCAGTCAATTCGTCCAACATCCCGCTAACCACACTTGAGCCATTTACATACAAGGTTGAACATAGTTGTGCCACCTGAGCACCAGCCAATAGTTGCTTTATTACCGCATCGCCATTGTGAATTCCAGTTGATGCAGCAATATCTAAATGCGTTACTGACGATGAAACAATTCCCACCCAACGCAACGAATGGCGTAAATCTGATGGGGAACTAAATACTTCTGAAGCTACTATTTCTAGTTTATCGAGATTGATATCCGGTTCATAAAAACGATTAAACATTACTACCCCTGCAGCACCATTTGCTTTCAACTTATCGGCCATACCGATGATATTGCTGTGGTTCAATCCAAACTTAACTGCAACCGGAATGCTCACCTCTTTTTTCACCTTTTCTAGAACGTCAAGATATAATTGTTCAATCATTCCAGGTTTTTCATGACGATCGGTTGGCAAATAAAATATATTCAGTTCGATGGCATCGGCACCGGCTTCTTCAAAATCTTTGGCAAAAGAAGTCCACTCTTTCGATGAAACGCAATTTACACTGGCAATAATCGGTACGTCAACTGCTTCCTTCGCTTTTTTCACCAACTCCAAATGTTTCGTTATCGTATTGTCTCGCAGGTAGTTTTTAATATAGTCTTCAGCTTCGGGGTAACCCATGTTTTGCTGATCTTTTTCCAACATACTGGTTACCTCGTTATTAATCTGTTCTTCAAAAATCGATTTCAAAACGATAGCACCAATACCTGCATCGGCAAGTTCTTTAATTTTCTCAACCGAACTGGTTAATCCTGAACTGGCTGCCACTAATGGATTTTTAAGTTTCAGTCCGAGGTATGTAGTCTCTAAATTTGCCATAATAAAATTTTAATGTTTGAATCTCAGCACTCAACCTTATTAAAGTTGGTTACTTCCTATTTCAAAAAATCTGTCTGTCTGTTTAATAATTTCGTTCACCAAATATTTTGCTTCCCACACGAATAAGTGTACTCCCCTCTTCTACAGCAATAGGATAATCGCCCGACATTCCCATCGATATTTCAGTAAAAGTATTCGAGCCGGAAAAGTATTTATTTTTCAGCGAATTAAAAATACTGTGCAACACCCGAAATTCGTTTCTTATCTGATTTTTGTCATCGGTATAGGTTGCCATTCCCATTACACCAACCACCCGCACGTTTTCAAGTTGTTTAAATGCTGCTGAATCCAGTATTTCATCAGCTTCCTCTAACGAAAGGCCAAACTTTGTACTTTCTTCGGCAATATGAAACTGTAGCAAAACATCAATAATCCTATTGTTCTTAACCGCCTCTTTATTGATGGTTTTTAACAATTTAATAGAATCTACACCGTGAATCAGCGAAATAAAAGGAGCAATATATTTAACCTTGTTGGTTTGCGGATGGCCAATGAAATGCCACTCAATATCTTTCGGAAGTTCTTCGTACTTTTTGGTTAAATCCTGCACTTTGTTTTCGCCAAAAATACGGTGACCGGTTTCGTAGGCAGCCAAAATATCTTCATTTGGTTTTGTTTTCGAAACGGCTACCAAACGCACATTCTCAGGTAAACTGTTATTAATATCCTTAATATTCTTCCCTATATCCATCCGTTGGTTCAATTTGCTGTAAAAATAGAAATAATGTTGGAAACCCTTCAATGATCGGGATTCAAAGTTGGAAGCAAAAATATCGTTCATTTTAATACTTTTGCATCGGAAATGAGGGGAATAAAGTCAATAGCAGCAGAAATGAACAAACTGGGCAAAAGGAATGAAGCCTTCGTTTTTGTAATCGATTTTGAAGCAACAAAGGCAAGGTTATATAAACCCGATGATACGGATAAAATCCGGTGGCAGGCAAATAATTGTTCAAACTTCTCTCCTGCTCCAACAAACAATAAAGAAATTGAATGGAAAACTGAGCCGGTTTCGTTCAGCCAATATAAAAAGGGTTATGATCTTGTTCAGCAACACATACATAATGGCGACACGTATTTGCTAAATTACACGCAGCCAACAAAGGTTAATACCAACCTGTCATTAGAGGAGATTTTTAACCACAGCGAAGCGCGCTACAAGGTACTTTTGAAAGATGAGTTTGTATGTTTTTCGCCAGAGATTTTTGTGCAGATTAATGCAGGAAAAATTTCGTCGTACCCCATGAAAGGAACAATGGATGCTTCGTTACCCAACGCTAAAGAGCGCATTCTGAACGACTCGAAAGAATTAGCCGAGCACAACACTATTGTAGACCTTATTCGAAACGACCTAAGCCTGGTGGCCGAAAATGTAATGGTGGAAAAGTTCCGTTACCTGGAGCAACTAAAAACCAACAAGCGCAATTTATGGCAGGTAAGTTCGAAAATTAGTGGTGATTTGCCCGAAAACTATACGGAGCAAATTGGCGATATTATTTTTAAAATGCTGCCTGCCGGATCGATATGTGGAGCACCCAAAAAGAAAACCGTTGAGATTATTAAAGCTGCCGAAAACTACAAGCGTGGTTTTTACACCGGTATTTTTGGCTATTTCGACGGGCAAAACCTCGACAGCTGTGTACTGATACGTTACATTGAAAAAGAGGATGACCAACTGCTTTATAAAAGTGGCGGTGGCATAACTTTTTTAAGTGATGCCAAAAGTGAATATGACGAACTGGTGAAAAAGGTTTATATTCCGGTTTTTAAGAAAGATTCACCTACAGGAGATTGAGATAGGTTGAAAAGAGATTGAATGCTTCAATGCTTCAATAGACAAATTGTTGAATTAATGAATTACCTGCTACTGTTTGGCAACTGGCTATTACTCTCAGCTTGTATCTTGAAACTCGTAACTAGTGGCTAGAGATTAGAAACTAAAATATGCAACTACTGGAAACCATAAAATGTAAAGACGGAAAACTGTATAACCTGGATTATCACCAGGCACGTTTTGATGTGGCGCGAATAAAATTTTTCCCGGGGGCACCAAAACTCCAACTGAAATCACTTATTAAAATACCGGAAGATTGCAAACAGGGTTTATTCCGCTGCCGGGTAGTATATTCTGATTATATTGAAAAAATTGAATTTCTTCCGCACCAGTATCGCCAAACCAACAGCATCAGACTAATTAAAGACAATAGCATTGAATACAGCAACAAATACACCGATCGAAGTCAGCTTCAGCAGTTGTTTGACCAGCGTGGCAATTGCGACGAAATTCTGATTGTACAGAATAATTGTATTACGGATAGTTTTACAGCCAACCCAATCTTTTTTGATGGCGAAAAATGGTGGACACCCAACACTCCCCTGCTGCCCGGAACGCAACGTGCACGACTGTTAGCCGAAAACAAAATTTTTGTTTGTCACATTACCGTTAACGATATCCATAACTACCAGAAAATTGGATTGATAAACGCCCTGCAGGATATGGATGATATGCCGGTTCTGCCGGTTAAAAAAATTTATCATGAAATATAAAGGCATTGCTAAAAAAATAATTGAGTTGAAAAATGCCGACTTGCGACTTCGGGAAAAACTTGTTAAAGCCGGACAACTTGGAGAAGGGTATAACAAGAAAATGGAAGATCTGCACAACAGCAATGCGCAACAATTAGATGAAATAATAGACTCGATTGGTTATCCAACAATCGACAATATTGGAAAAGAGGCCAGTGAGGCCAGTTGGTTAATCATACAACATTCCATTAGTCGCCCTGAGTTTATGAAAAAGTGCGCAAAGCTGCTTGCATTAGCTGTCAAAGAGAAGCTGGCAAATCCTACAGATTTGGCTTACCTGACGGACAGGATTGCTGTTTTCGAAGAAAAACCGCAATTGTTTGGAACACAATTCGACTGGGATGAAAATGGTGAACTAAGCCCAAATCCTTTTGACGACTTAACAACGGTAAACGAAAGAAGAAAATCACTTGGGCTGAACACACTTGAAGAACAGACGGAGAAAATCAGAGAACAAGCAAAAAATGAGAATCATCAGGCACCGCCCGATTTTGCAAAAAGGCAACAGGAAATCAGGAAATGGAAATTGAAAATTGGTTGGATTAATAGTTAGCTGGTCCCGCTGCGCTAAAATAGTTTCAGCCTTGTTTCTCGTCAGCAGTCTTCAAACAGGTATTTTCCGTCAATTGTTAACTCAATCATTGTTAATTAACTTTGCTGTTCCCAAAATCCCGCCTGCAGCTTAAATCAATCCCTTATCCACCAATGCCTTTTTAATTGTTTCATGTTTTTTCCAAAAACGGTCTTCAATTTTCTGATTAGTTCTGTGATAGTCCGGATTATTTTTTAATGGTTTCATGATAGGATCTTTCTGCTCGAAAACTAAAATCCAGTACTGGTAATTATCCTGTGTTGCAAAAATCCTGAGTTGTTCCAACGCTTCCTTGTATTTCCCCTCATAAGCATACATTACCGCCATGCTCGCACTTTTATATATCGATTCATCGTTATTGCAATATTCCTTATAATTATTGAAAAATTTAGCGGCTTGTTCCTGCAATCCCATTTTTTGGTAAACCCAGGCAATTTTCACATCCTCCTGTGGATAAATATCCAGTCCGTATTTATCGCGGGCATCAACAAACTTTTCGAAATAATAAAAGGAACTGTCATAGTCTTCTTCGAAATAATAAACTTTTGCCACTTCCTGTAAAAGATCCAGGCGGGCAGTATCTTTGCGCCACTCGTTAAGCATCATTTTTTTGGTCCGCTCCGCATCGCCGTCTTTAGCGTACAAAATATACGTTTTCACCAGCGGTGAATAATAATTCTCAGGATTATAATCCAGCGATTTGTTGATATAGGTAGCCGCCTCATCAATAAAACCATTTTGAATAAGCGCATTACTCAGGTGCAAATAGATAAAACTTTTGCCAATAGAATCATTGGCTGCAATATCGAGCTGAATACCTTTTAACGCATACTCCAGATATTTCGCTGTATTCGGAATTACACGGGCATATAAATCGGCCAGCATCTGCACCACCGCCGACGAGTTGGGATTGTACTCCAGTGCTTTTTCGAGGTGCGGTAAAGCCAGGTTATACTCCTCCATTTGTATGTAGTACAGCGCCTTGGCAATCAGGCTTTCGGCGGAACGCGAATCGTAAAGCAGCGCCTTATCAGCAAAATTGTTAATTTGCTCGGTATATTGTTTTTCCTTCTGGTTGACGTCCAGAAAGTAATACGAAATTGCCACATTAGCATAAGCCAACGCAAATTGATCGTCCTCTTCTATTGCTTTCTCAAACAAGGAAATTGCCTTCTTTAAATTCTCTTCCGTTCGATTGTAATACAAGTTAAGTGCCTGGAGATAATAATCGTAAGCCTCCAGATTTTCTGTCGGTACTTTCTCAATTTGTTTTAATTCAGCGGGAGTTACAACAGCCTGAATGGCATCGGCAATTTTACGGGCCACTTCATTCTGAAGCGCAAAAACATCGTCCACTTCACGGCTGTATTGCTCGCCCCATATTGGTCGGTCGGTAGCTGCTTCAATTAACTGGATATTAAGCAAAACCTGATTACCAAAACGCTGTCCACTCCCCTCCACCAGGTAATTTACATTCAATTCTTCTGCAATCTCCGGAATACCTTTGTCCGTATCGCGATACTTTGCCACCGAAGTTCGGCTAACAACGCGCAGATCGCCAATTTTCTGCAGGTTGTTTAAAGTCGATTCCATTAAGCCGTTTACAAAATACAGGTTTAACGAGTCGCTACTTTCGTTTACAAAAGGTAACACGGCAATCGATTTCTCCAGCTCAATCGGAGATTCGCTTTTTCTGCTGAGTAGAAAAATGGACACAACGATTACGACCAAAAACACCGCTGCTATCAAATACCATTTGTATTTCTTTAAGTCGTTTTCCTTTTCCGTGACTTCCTCTTCCGGCAAAGCTCCTTTTCGCACCTCACCAGGCGAATAACCATATTGTTCGCGAAAGCATTTTATAAAATACGACGTGTTTCCAAAACCTACCTGATACGAAATTTCGGCAACCGTTAGTGAAGTTTGCTTTAGCATTTCCAGGCCTTTTGTAACACGAACCTGACGAATAAACTGACTTGCCGAAAGCTGGGTATGTGTTTTTATTTTTCGGAGCAAACTGGAACGACTCATATTCATAAGATCGGCCAGTTCGGAAACACCAAATTGCTCATTCGCGATATTCTCCAGAATCATCGCTTCCGCTTTTTCGATAAAATCTGCTCCAAAAATTGATGTGTCTGACATGCTAATTTTAATTAAGCCGAAAGTAGAAAAATTTACGAAAACGGATGCCCCAAAAAGCCCGTTTGCTTCAAATGTGGCATTATTGCATCATAATTTTCATACCCGATTCAAACTTAACACTTATCGCTGCATATGGTTTAAATCAAGCCTTTGCGAATCGCACATCTTTGTACAAACAATTTTCAAAATCAAAAACATTAAAATTTAAAAAGATGAAGACATTAAAAAGAAATTCAGTAAAAACAGTAGTAAGTATTTCGTTCTTTTTCCTGCTATTATTATCTGCGTGTGCAAATTCGGGAAGTAAGAATACCGAAAATAGTACAACGGCAAAATCAGTAGTTGAGAAACCCAAAATCAACATGCAAGCGGCAATAATGTCAAACAACCTCGAAGCCATAAAACAACACATTGAGGCAGGAAGCGATATTAATTTGAAAGACCAGATGAGTGGTTCAACACCGCTAATTTCGGCCGTATCGTTTGGCAGAAAAGAAATTACAAAAGCACTGATTGATGCCGGAGCTGATTTGAATCTGAAGAATAACGACGGATCGACTGCTTTGCACTCTGCTGCCTTCTTTTGCCACATCGAGATTGTACAAATGTTACTCGACGCCAAGGCCGACAAAACCTTGAAAAATAATTTCGGAGCAACTGCACGCGAATCGGTTCTGGCACCTTTTTCTGATATGAAACCTATTTACGAAATGATGCAGCAACAACTTGAGCCACTTGGCATAACAATAGATTTAGCTGAAGTGGAAAAGAACCGCCCGGTAGTTGCCATGATGTTACAGTAACCAGTTAAAATTACAACAATGAAAACAGAAAGAAGACACGATATTGATTGGTTGCGCGTGCTGGCGATCGGGTTACTGCTAATCTACCACATTGCCATTGTTTTTCAACCGTGGGCCATGTTTGTTGGCTTTATAAAAAGCAACGAAAGCCTAGAGAATTTATGGAACCCCATGACCTTATTAAACGTCTGGCGCATTCCGCTTTTATTTTACGTTTCGGGCATGGGTTTGTATTTTGCCATGAGAAAAAGAAACTATGCGCAGTTACTTGGCGAACGTACCCGCCGGATTCTGATCCCGCTGATTTTTGGTGCGCTGGCTATCTCTCCGCTGCATTTTATCATTTTTCAGAAGTTCTACAATTTGCCAATGAGTTATTACCCGCACATGGGCCATTTGTGGTTCCTCGGAAACATATTTATTTATGTGTTGGTACTAACTCCGTTGTTTTTTTACCTTATGAAAAATAGTGAAGGTAAATTCAGAAAAGCACTGTCTGTTTTAATGAAAAATCCATTGGGACCTTTGTCATTATCAGTATTCTTCATTGCGGAAGCTTTGGTGGTAAAACCACAAATATTCTCGGTTTACGCCGAAACGTGGCATGGCTTTTTCCTTGGTTTGCTGGCCTTCTTCTTTGGTTTCCTGTTTGTATACAGCGGACAGCAATTTTGGCAAACAGTATCGAAATGGAAATGGTTGTATCTTGGACTGGCAGTGGTTTTATACATCATCCGATTACAGCTCTTCGAAACCAATTCGCCGGCTTACCTCATGGCTATCGAATCAAATTGCTGGATTTTTGGCCTTTTCGGACTGGCTTATAAATACCTCAATAAACCAAGCGCCGCACTTAGTTATTTAAGCCAGGCTGCTTATCCGGTTTATATAATCCATATGTTCGCATTATATGCAGGATCGTTGATCATTTTGCCATTAGATTTATCTGCAATGACCAAATTCTTAGCGATTACGGGGTTTACTTTTGCCACCTGTTTTATCATTTATGAATTCATGATCAGAAGGATTGGTTTTATGAGACCGCTGTTTGGGTTAAAAGCAAATTTCAAAAAGGTTGTTGTCTTTCAACTTCAAAACAAAAATGTATGAACAAGATAATTGCAGTTATATTAGTCACACTAACCCTGTTTTCTTATGCTCAGGGAGATTACAAGGTGAAGTCATTTACTACCTCTGGAAATCATGATGCCATTACCATTCTGCCTGACGGTAAAAAGTTTATCGCCGAAAGTTCAGGCTCACTGGATTTATGGGACATAGATTCAGGCAAAAAGGTTAAAACCTATACAAGGTCAGGAAGTCACAATGCCATTGCAGTTTTGCCCGACGGGAAAAGGTTTATTGCTGAAAGTTCAGGATCGCTCGATTTATGGGATATTGATTCCGGCAGAAAGATTCGAACATATACAAAGTCAGGAAGTCACAATGCTATTGCAGTTTTGCCCGACGGGAAAAGGTTTATTGCTGAAAGTTCAGGATCGCTCGATTTATGGGATATTGAATCAGGAGAAAAGATTCGAACCTATACAAAGTCGGGAAGCCACAATGCCATTGCGGTTCTGCCTGATGGAAAAAGATTTATTGCAGGAAGCTCGGGTTCGCTCGATTTATGGAATATCGAATAAATATCATGTATATCTACACCGAACTATTACATTGCAGAAACGTTATGTAAATCATTATAATTCTCGATCCATACATACTATGAAAAAGAAACAAACACTATTAATAATCAGAATAATGTTATTAACCGGAACCGCCATATCACTATTTTTTGTGCCATGGTTATTGCTCAGAATCATGCTTTCGCCAATTCCAAATACTGTTCAGGAGCAACTCGACAAGAGCATAAAATATGGTTTCGACGGAATAATCGTCTACGTTGACGAAGCCGGAAAAGAACCCGCATTTTATGCCGCCGGATACAAAAACAGGGAAAACAAAATACCTGCCGATCCGCATTCATTATTCAAAATCGCAAGTATCAGCAAGCTGTACGATGCAGTTGCCATTACCAAACTGGTAAGCGACGGACGTTTGTCGTTGGATAAAACCCTGGCAGATTATTTTCCGGAATTGCTGGGAAGAATTGAAAATGCCGACAAAATCACCCTGAGAATGATGGTGCAACACCGCAGCGGAATTCCGAATTTAACCGACACACCCAACTTTTGGGGTGATCCGCCGGCTAGCAGCCAGGAGGCACTTGAACGGGTACTTGATTTACCGGCCGACTTTGCCCCCGATGCAAAATACCGATACTCGAACACTAACTATTTGTTGATATTGATGCTAATTGAAAAAGTTACAGGAGAAAATACTTTTCATACAATTAAAAAGGAAATTCTGGATCCGCTCGGCCTAAAAAACACTTTTGGAGGGATAACCGAAGAAAACATCGAAGACGTAATGAGTGGATATTACGTTGGAATAGAAGAAGATATTAAAGCCGGAGATTATGGGACCAAACTTACTTCGATGGTGGCCAGCGCCGAAGATGTTGGCATTTTTATTCGTGCATTAAACGATGGATCGGTGTTTAACGATGGCGAACAGGAAATCTATTCATCCATTTATGTGTACGATCACACCGGATTGATGCCGGGTTATATGAGCATTGCCAAATACCACAAAGACATCGACGCAGTGGTTGTTCAATTTGTAAATACAACCGATTTTCAAGGACTACATTGGAGCACAATGGAGATAATATACAGGCGGGTTGTAAAAATAGTAAAGAAACATCATAATAACTGATGATGTTTCTTTACTATCAATTCACTATTTGTAAACCATATTTAAAGCAGCGCCGATAATTCCGGCGTTGTTTTGCATTTCGGCAGGTACAACCGGCGTATCCAATTTGATACAATCCTCAAATCGATCCATTTTTTTGCTTACTCCACCACCAATAATAAACAGGTTAGGATTAAACATCTTATCGTAATAATCCAGTGCTTTATTTAAGCGTGTTCCCCATTCTTTCCACGACAGATCTTTTCTTTTGCGTACCGAATCAGCAGAATAACGTTCAATGGTTTTTCCTTTGAATTCAAGGTGCCCCAACTCAAGGTTTGGAACTAGATGTTTATCTACAAAAATCACGGTGCCGATTCCGGTGCCAACAGTAAGTAAAAACACCATGCCTTTTTCTTTGGCTCCTGCACCAAAATGTATTTCGGCAATTCCGGCGGCATCAGCATCGTTAACACACTCCACTTCACAACCGGTTCTTTCTGAGAGTTGCTTGTTTACTTCCTGTCCGATCCAACTTTTATCGATGTTTGCTGCGGTTAACATCACGCCGTTTTTTACTACGGCGGGAACACCGACGCCAACTTTTCCTTTCCAGTTAAAATGATCGGTGAGTTGTGCCATCACTTCTGCAACAGCATCAGGAGTTGCAGGTTGCGGAGTTTCAATGCGGTGTCGTTCTGTTACCAGTTCACCGGATTTAGTATCCACAATTGCTCCTTTAATCCCCGATCCGCCAAAATCAATTCCAAGTACTTCCATTTTTTAGTGTTTTTGATCCTCTAATTTACAATAATCATTTAGTTACATGGCAATGATTTTTAATTTAGCTTGAATCAAAAAACAGAAACACACAAAAAAGCGGATCCCCCATCCGGAAATCCGCTTTTATAGTTTCTTTCTACTTTGTTTCTAAAGTTGATAAAGTTCGTCGGCGCGAATAAGCTCCGTTTTATGCTTTTGAAGCATTTCCACACAACGTTCAACACGTGTTGGCCGAATTACGGTTACTGCTCCTTCATCTTTCATCGAGAAAGCGTACATGTATTCAATAAATACTTCTTCTTTTTGCAAAATATCCAACAGTTTGCTCAAACTTCCCGGCTGATTTGGTGTTTTTGCCAAAACAACATTAGTGGTTTTTACGGAAAACTCATTTTCTTTTAACACCGAGCATGCCTTTTCAGGTTCGGAAACGATCATGCGCAAAATGCCAAAATCAGAAGTATCGGCAATGGTAAAAGCCGACAGGTTTATTCCGGCATCAGCCAGTATTTTTGTCACTTCGTTTAATCGTCCTGACTTGTTCTCTAAAAATACAGATACTTGTTTTATGATCATGGCTTTAGATTTTACGGTTATCGATTACACGTTTTGCTTTTCCGGCAGTACGCTCAATGGTTTTTGGTTCCACCAGTTTTACATCCACTGATATTCCCAACGTACTTTGAATATTATGTGTTATTTTCTTTTTCAGTTTCTCCAATTCGCGAACCTCATCAGAGAAAAACTGCTCCTGCACTTCCACCATCAGTTTAAGCACATCCAACGTTCCTTCTCGCTCTACAATTAACAGGTAATGTGGTTCGGTTTCGCTCATTTCGAGCAGTACACTTTCAATCTGCGACGGGAATACATTCACCCCACGAATAATCAACATATCATCTGAGCGGCCTTTGCATTTTTCCATGCGCACCAGCGTACGACCACACTCGCATTTATCGTATATCAACCGGGTAAGGTCGCGCGTACGATAGCGTAGAATAGGAATCCCTTCCTTAGTGATGGTTGAAAATACCAATTCTCCTACTTCACCCGGCTCTACCGGCTGTAGTGTTTCGGTATCCAGAATCTCAGGAATAAAATGGTCTTCGTTAACGTGCATTCCTACCTGGTGTTTGCACTCACACGAAACTCCCGGGCCAATCACCTCACTCAAACCATAAATATCAATGGCTTTCAACTTCAATTTTGCTTCAATCTCCTTACGCATGCTTTCACTCCATGGCTCGGCACCAAAAATACCTACACGTAATTTCAGCTCATCCGGATCAATGCCCATTTCCTCCATCACCTCAGCCAAAAACAATGCATACGATGGCGTACAGGCAATTACCGATGAACCAAAATCCTGCATCAGCTGAATTTGCTTTTGGGTGTTTCCTCCCGAAATAGGTATTACCGTTGCACCCAGATTTTCGGTTCCGTAGTGCAATCCCAAACCTCCGGTAAAAAGTCCATATCCATAAGCTACCTGCACAATGTCGTTACGCGTTACGCCCGACATACACAGCGAACGTGTAACTACTTCGGCCCACATACTCAGATCGTTTCGGGTATAACCCACAACGGTAGGTTTTCCGGTAGTTCCCGAACTGGCGTGCACACGAACGATTTCGCTCATGGGCACAGTGAACATTCCAAACGGGTAATTATCACGCAGATCAGTTTTGTTGGTAAATGGCAGGTTTTTCAAATCTTCCACCGAACGAACATCTCCGGGGAGCATACCGATTTCCTGCATTTTTGCGCGGTAGCTTGGGATATTGTGGTATATCCGCTGAACGGTTTGTTTCAACCGTTCGCTTTGAACAGCAGCCATCTCATCGCGAGAGGCGCATTCTATCTTTTCATTCCAAATCATAAAATTTAGTTGATCTTTGGTTTTTACATGTTGTTTTATTCTACAATGGGCATTTTGCAACAGTTATTTCCCGTACACCAATTTGTCATCAAGGATTTTTACATGATTGATCTCCAATCGACGAACAGCCTCCAAAACATCAGGCACTTCAAGTAAAAGTACTGCCAGGTTACTCTCAGAAATCAAGCGTGTATAAGCACTTTCAATATGAATTCCAGCACGTGCGATATTCATTAACAGTTCGTCCAAACCACCCGCTTCATCTTTCATCTCAAGTGCGATGACCTCTTTCATTGCCACCGAATTCCTGTGCTCAGAAAGAACCTTATAAGCCTTATCAGGTTTATCGACTAACAAACTTAATACGCCCCAACCGTGCGCCATATTATTTAAAGTAAGCGATCGGATGTTTATCCCCTCTTTTTTTAACAGAGCTGTAACTGCTTCAAAATGCGTAATCTTATTTTCAAGAAATACAGATATTTCAAATGCCATAATTGTAGATTTTTATTGATTCAACATGATTACCGTAAAAATAAAGTTTATCAGGTAAACTTTTCAAAACGGAAATCATATTTTCATTTCAATCTTAGTCTGTTCCACTACTTTATTCCGTGGAAACAGTTTGCCAGGTGCTCATCGGACGTTTTTTGCGTAAACAAAGAAACTGCGATTAACACCACAATCGATACCGGCATGGCAATCACCATGGGGTCGATAATCATCCACGGAAACTCGGTTGCCAGCGTTGGTTTGCCAAACAGTGCCTGGCAAATTCCGAGCGGCTCCGATTCTTTGGCGTGCATAAATGCCAGGGCAAAAGCACTTGCCAGTAAACCGGTTATAATACTCCAAATTGCGGCTGTTTTAGTTACCCGTTTCCAATACAGAGCTGCAAAATAAACCGGGAGAAAAGCCGCTGCACAAATGCCAAAGAAAATAGCTGTTCCGCGTGCGATAATACTTCCCGGCAGTTTATAGCCGATAATGATACTTATTATAATGGCCACGATGATCGAAATTTTCGACAACATCATAGAATTGAATTTCTTATTCGGGAAAACATTCTCGATAAAATCGCGACCCAGCGATGTTCCCATGGCATGAAACTGTGAACTTAATGTTGACATACCTGCTGATAACAGTGCCAGCATAAAGAGGTAGACAAACCACTCGGGCATGGCAGCATTAATGTATTCCGGAATAATCAGGTCGACATTGCCTTGTGCAAACTGAACGGCTAATTGTCCCGATTCGTTGTGGAAATATACATTGGTAAGTGCCCCAACGGTAAAAATAAAACCGGTTGCTACAAAAATGAATATACCGCCGATTAAAACAGCGCGGTTCAATTCGCGGTTACTTTTTACGGTCATAAAACGCACGATAAGTTGTGGTTGTGCCAAAACGCCAACGCCAACTCCCAAAATAATATTGGTTGTTAATGCCCACCACCATGCCGAATTCATTTTCGGGAAGACGGTCCAGCCGTCATGTCCGGCAGCTTTTAAATTCTCAGGCACCAAATCAATCATATTGGTAAGTGCATGATGAGCAGCACTTACACCGCCCAATTTCTGGTAGGTTACTATCAACAGGAAAAACAAACTCAAAAACATGATACTTCCCTGTAGCGCGTCGGTGTACATTACACCTTTCAAACCTCCGGCAATTACGTAGGCAGCAATAATTATGGAGAAAAATGTTAACGCCAGCGAGAAATCGATCTCGAAAATACTTTCTATAAAACGTGCGCCGCCAATCAATACCACGGCAGCATAAAGCGGCATGGAAATAAAGATTACAGCACCGCTGATCGTTTGTATTTTTTTTGACTGAAAACGGTTGCCCAAAAACTCAGGAAAAGTATGAGCATCGAGATTATGTCCCATTTTTCGGGTAACACGCCCAAAAAATATAAAAGCGATAAACACGCCCACAATAATGTTCAGTGCGGTTAACCAAATCAGTCCCATTCCGTAAACGCCGGCAATTCCGCCAAAACCAATGATGGCCGAGGTAGAAATAAATGTGGCTCCATACGACATGGCCATCACAAACGGATGAATATCTCTTCCAGCAAGCAAATAATCTTTCGCCGATTTTGTTTGACTGTACCCACGGTATCCGAGGTAAGCAATTACTAAAAGGTAGATTACAACTACCAATCCCAGTGTAAATGTGTTCATAGTAGTTGTTTTAAATTTCTTCTTTTAAGTGTTCGTCTTTTTCTTCCCAATCCAGGTCGCGCTGGATTTCTTCGGTACTGGTTTCCATTCCTTTATTCCAGTTTAACGCCCCGTATACCACACAGGCTATTAAACCTACCACAGATAAAAGGTAGCCGAGAATTATCCCGGGATCGTTGATTCCTAGCATAAGTTTTTTTAGTTTTTTGGTTGAGTATTTTATTAACTGGTTCCGTAAACGGTATTATCGTCTATGATTTGTACGCCTTGCTTTTCCAGCTTTTCTATCGATTCGGCATAATCATCAACATTTAATATCAGAATAGCTTTTTGTTTTTCGGTGATCACGCGGCCAACCGCATTGTCGAAATTCACTTCGGCTTTTGCTACTTCCATTAGCAGATCGTCGAGGCCGCCGGCTTCATCACGCATTTCAAGTGCAATTACTTTACGTAATGCCACCGATACTCCTTTTTCAAAAAGTGCTTCTTTTGCCTTTATCGGATCGTTGACAATCAAGTTCAGAATTCCCCAACCGTTTGCGGTATCGTTTATTGCCATCGACCGGATATTGATCTGAGCTTCTTTCAGCACACGTGTAATTCGTTCGAAATGACCGATTTTGTTTTCAAGAAATATTGATACTTCGTAAGCCATAGTTTTTAAGCCGGAAGACCGAAGATGGAAGACCGAAGTAAACTACCGGTATTTAAGCGGCAACTCCTATTTCCATTCTTCTCTGCTCTTCCATTTTTTATTGGTTTGATTTAGTTTTTATCTCAATACTGTTCACTGCTAACTGCAACTGTCAACTAATTTAAAAGTCCGTTTTTGCGGTTATCTGTAACGCGAATTGCTTTTCCTTCTGATTTTGGAATAGAACCGGCTTCCACCAGTTTTACAATCGGTTTTGCCAATACTTCATCACGAATTTGACGGGTGATGGTATTGCTCAAACTATTCAGCCGTTTGATATCTCCGCGGAACCAGTCTGATTTTACTTCCACTTCCACTACCATTTCGTCGGCGCCGTCCATGGTTTCCAGCGTAATCATATAATCCGATCCCACTTCCGGAATTTTCATCAGAACGCCTTCAATCTGCATCGGAAATACATTGCATCCTTTTATGATGAACATATCGTCTGAACGACCGGTAATTCGGTCGATACGGCGGTGCGTTCGTCCACACTCACATTCTCCCGGGATAATTCGGGTGATATCGCGGGTTCGGTAGCGAATCAGTGGCATCGCCTCACGGTCGAGTGTTGTCATTACCAACTCTCCGTATTCGCCATCAGGGACAGGTTGCAGTGTTTCCGGATCGATGATTTCCACAATGTACGAGTCCTCCCAAATGTGCAGGCCATTTTGGTGTGTACACTCAAAAGCAACTCCCGGTCCGTTCATTTCTGATAGTCCAAAAGAGTTAAATGCCCGCACGCCGTACATTTCTTCAATACGTTTGCGTTGTGCATCGGTGTGTGGCTCCGCTCCAATAACCAGTGTTTTTAGTTGCGTGTCTTTTTTCGGATCAAGACCTTCAGCCTCGAAGACTTCGTACAAACGTCCTAAATAACTTGGAATGGCGTGTGCTGCTGTTGTTCCGTAATCGCGCATCAGTTTAATCTGGCGCAGGCTGTTTCCCGCTCCCGCAGGAATACTTAAAGCACCCAGCGTTTCAATACCGTACTGAAATCCCAGTCCGCCGGTAAACAATCCGTAACCACAGATATTCTGAAACACATCGGTGTCGCGAACTCCCGCACAAAACAGCGATCGTGCCATGAGATTGGCCCACGAATCCAAATCGTGACGATTATGAAAAATCACCGTTGGATTTCCCGTAGTTCCGCTCGAACTGTGTAAACGAATGATATCCTTCTTCGGTAAGCCTAAAAAGCCATACGGGAAATGATCGCGCAGATCCTGTTTGGTGGTAAAAGGCAATTCCGTAATCTGCGAAACGGCTTTTATTGTACCCGGTTTTATATTCTTCCTGCCATACAACTCACCGTAAAACGCCGAACGACAAGCACTCTCGATTGTCTTATTCAGGCGCTCAACCTGAAGCTTTTGCAGGTTTTTCTTCTCCAGTGTTTCAAACTCTTCCTGCCAAAATTCTTGCGCCATTCTCTAAAAATTATAAGTCAGCATTAACAGAATTCTGTGGTTGGTAGCGTTAACAGTATCGTCGTAAAGTCCGTCTGAGAAATCGAAAGTTCCGCTTCCATAATCTGCCGAATCGATTTCGTATTCCGCTACAAAACGAAGGTTCTTGTAATTGTAGGCGTAATACGGAGCAATGCGCCATACCTGCTTCATAGTAGGCATCAACCCTTTCGTTTGGGCTGCTCCTTCAAAATTATAAAGGGCATCTTTTGTTCCGAAATTAGTTGACATACCGGCAAAAAATCCCAGTTGTTTTTGTGTTCCGTAAACCACATTCACCAACGTTGAAGAGGTAGTATAGTTGGTATAGGTCATTCCACCTGTTCTTTGGTCGTATGATTTTACCCCGTAACCCCCAATCATTAGCATGTTAGCCAGGTTTTGTCCCACCATTTCTTTTACCAAAAAGAACCACTTATCTTTTTTGTAACCGGCATAACTCATAACAGCATAACTTGTATTCAGCTCATCGCTCTGAAATTTACCCATTGTTCCTTCAGTAACGTCAATGGGTTTGATGGCATTAAACTGTCCTGCAATTCCGAGACTCATGCCATTATCGTTGTAATATAAACCGGCCACCAGTTCAGGAATTCCGGCATTACGTTTTGCCAGGTTTTTGTCGTTGGTATCATCTACCTGATAAAAACCGGCCGAACAATATTGTTGCTCGTACAAGGCTGTTAACGAAAGTGTGGTTTTAGCACCCAGTTTGTAATCGAAATCGATTTGTGGCGAACGGTTAAAAGGATTATACGGGCTACCAGTGTTCAATCCGCCAACCTGCGGAAAGAATGAACCGCTGCCATTCCACAAGGGATGCCAGGTTTGCCCGACCAGTAACGATGATTTTTCCCAATCGAATTTTACATATGCTTTTCGCAAACGTAATACCTCGGGATACTCGGTCACAATTCCGGCAAAATCGGTTTCGAAATTTGCCGATGTTTTTGCTCCTAAAATTTCAGGCCCGGTAATATTAAAACCAAAACGGGTTGCCATGGCTGTAAAACCATTGATACCTTGTTGGTTCAAGTGGTTACCATCGGCATCCAATCCTTTGTATAGCGGGAATAGATAAAAATTGTCCTGGGCGGCGTTAATCCCTTTGTACGAATCGTGATAATACTCTGACCGGATAAAACCGTAAAGTTCAATTGATGATTTTTTTGCAGAAACTTTGTTCTCTTCCTGTGCCATGACAAAAATGGAAATAAGACACAGAATAGCTGTTAGTGATAAATATTTTTTCATTGCGGAAATGATTAGTTGTTTTTGTTGATTGAAAAATGATTGTATACCCGAAGAAAGCGAATCAGCCCTTCGGGTAAAAACAGAAGTAATCTAATAAGAAATAATATGTTGCTGTCTTTAACACGAGGTTCAAAAATAGCAATTTTAGAGGCCTTCCCAAGGCTGTACTTACAATTTGAATCCTCAGAGGGCTTATTTATTTTGATTTCAAACTATACATAAAAAAACCCATTCGCGAACACTTGTCCGGAACGGGTTTCTTATAATGGTTATGAAATTTTCTATTTGTTTGCCAAGGCAAATTCCAAACCGGCTTTAAACGCTTTTCGGTTCATTTCTACTACGGCCTCGCCTTTTCTGCTGAAAATATGTGCAATTCCGGCTTCAATTTTTTCCGGTTCTATTTTCAGAAAAGGAGTAGCTGCACCCAACATCACCACATTCGAAGCGCGTTTGTTACCAATTTCGGCCGCAATTTTATCGGCATCGATGGCTACAAAGCGTGGTTGTTTTTCTATTTCTGCCAAAACAGCATCCACATCCGGGTAATTCGGGATGTTGATAAAAGGAGTAGTATTCGTTACCACATAACCTTCGGTCGAAAGAAATGGCAGGTAACGCAAGGCTTCCATCGGCTCTACCGACAAAATCAGATCGGCTTTCCCCATCGGGATAAGATCGGCAGCAATTTCGCTGTCGGAAATACGCAGGTGCGATTGCACTGCTCCACCGCGCTGACTCATTCCGTGCGTTTCGGCCTGTTTCAGAAACAAATTCTCGCTAATGGCTGCATCTCCAATAATCGATGCAATGGAAAGAATTCCCTGTCCGCCAACTCCGGCTAATATAATATCTGTCTTCATTTCTTCTTATTTATTGGGGTTATCTTTCATTTTCTTTTGTTTACGCAATCGTTTTGCCGCTGCCTGGATACACTCGCGACGGAAAACAATTACCGAAACACCTTCGTAGGCAATTTCCTCTTCGAAAGTCTGCACCATCAGGTCGTGGTATTTTTTCAACGGTGTTAACACACGAATATGATTTGGATCGACGCCAACGCCGGTACAAATACTTTCGATCTTTCCGAGCGCCGAAGAATCCTGTCCGCCGGTCATCGATACCGATTCATTATCAGAAATAACAACAACGATATTCGATTCGTCGTTAACAGCATCGAGCAAACCGGTAATTCCGGAGTGCGTAAAAGTAGAATCGCCAATTACAGCCACGGCAGGAATCAATCCTGCATCGGCAGCACCTTTTGCCATGGTAACCGAAGCCCCCATATCAACACAAGAGTAAATACTTTTGTACGGTGGCAGAGCTCCAAGCGTATAACAACCAATATCGGAGAACACACGTCCTTTGGTGTATTTGTCCAACGATTCGTTTAAGGCTTTGTACATATCCTGGTGACCACATCCCTGGCACAACGCCGGCGGACGGTTTACAACCAGTTCAGGTACATCGGCACCCAACTGCGTTTCTTTACCCAGTGCTTTTGCAACCAGGTCGGCATTTAGTTCACCGTCGCGTGGCAAAGCTCCACTTAAACGACCCGAAACCTGAATATCCTTTTTAAACGCTGCTTTAATATGCTCTTCCACCACCGGATAACCTTCTTCCAGTACCAACACCTCTTCGCAATGTTTGGCCATTTTATCCAAAAACTTTTGCGGAACCGGGTACTGCGATAATTTCAAAACAGTGTATGGACAATCGTTTTGCGGATAGTTCTCTTTTAAATAGTTGTACGCGATACCACATGCGATAATTCCAAAACTTTTGTCTTCGCCTTTTTTGTATACGTTGTATTCTGATTTTTTTGCGGTTTTTTCAAAAAGCTCCTGTTTTTCGAGCAAGCCTTTGTATCTTCTTCGGGCAATGGCCGGTAATAGCACAAACTGACTTGGATCAGTAGGCAGAACCATATCATTTTCAGCCAGCACCTCACTGCGAACAACACCGGCACGCGAGTGGGCCAAACGGGTGGTGATACGCACCATCACGGGCACTTCCAGTTTTTCGGAAAGTTCAAAACCTTCGCGAACCATGTCGTAAGCTTCCTGCTGGTTGCTGGGCTCCAGAATCGGAATCATGGCAAACTTGCCATAAAAACGTGAGTCCTGCTCGTTTTGCGACGAATGCATCGACGGATCATCTGCCACAGTGATGATCAAACCACCATTTATCCCGGTAATTGCCGAGTTAATAAAAGCATCGGCAGCCACGTTCAGGCCCACATGTTTCATACAAACCATGCTACGCTTTCCGGCGTACGACATACCCAATGCAGCTTCGTAAGCTGTTTTTTCGTTGGCCGACCATTTACTGCGAATGCCCTTTTCCTGTGCCAGTTCATTCTCCTGAATAAACTCGGTTATTTCTGTTGAAGGAGTTCCGGGATAGGCATAAACCCCTGATATTCCGCCATCGATAGCTCCCTGACCAATGGCTTCAACTCCTAAAAATAGATTCTTTTGCATTTTGGTTTAATTTTCGAAGCCAACAAAAGTATTAATTTGAGATTTTTATGCAATTAGGATTGTCATGTTTTGTCCTTATAATCAATATAAATTAGCTCTTATTGACAACTTCATGTTACAAAACCATATCTTGCCCATTTTGTACCAATTGTTACAACACGTGTTATAAACCTTAAACATATTTGCGAAATAAAAACAAAAAAATGACCCGAAATAAGCTGTTAAAATCCTTTAAGAAACTACATAAATGGCCGGCGATAATCATTGCGTTTATTGCCGTGCTTTTTGCTGTTTCGGGTATTGTTATGAACCACCGGCAATTGTTTTCAGGTATTGATGTTTCCCGGAATCTACTGCCCAAAAACTATCAGTATAAAAACTGGAACCTGGCAGCCGTTCGTGGTTCTATCCGGCTGGAAGATACCATGTTAATGTATGGAAATATCGGTGTCTGGAAATCGGAGGACGATTTGAAATCGTTTGAAGATTTTAACCGGGGATTTCCGAAAGGAATTGATAACCGGAAGATATATTCTATCGTTCAGTTTAACGATGTACTTTTTGCCGGAACACAGATGGGCTTGTACAAACGAAACACAACGGAAAACAGCTGGCAAAAGCTGGAAATTCCGGTAGAAAAAGAACGTATTGCCGACCTGGAAATAAAAGACAACAAATTACTGGTGCTCACCCGTCATTATTTACTGGAGAGTACAAACGGGCAGGATTTTAAAAAAATACAATTACCGGAGCCGGTGAATTACCAGCGAAAAACAGGTTTGTTCAATACCTTCTGGGAATTGCACAGCGGCGAGTTGTTCGGACTGGCAGGTAAACTGTTTGTCGATTTACTGGGACTGGTAACTATTCTGCTATCGTTAACCGGATTATTGCATTTTTTCTTTCCGAAATGGATAAAACGAAGGAAGAAAAAAGTTAAGGCTCAAACTGGACAAATTAATCACCCCATTCTCCCTCCAGGGGGTAAGCGAAATCAGAAGATTTCTGAAAATAAAACTGTATCGGTTGAGAAACTGGTTAGGACAAAGAAGAAAAATCTACACTGGCACAATGTGGTGGGTTATGTGTTTGCCGTCTTCCTGCTTATCAATACTTTTTCGGGGATGCACCTGCGGCCACCGCTGTTGATTGCCATTGCCAATAAACAGGTAGGTATTATTCCGGGCACGCACCTCGACAGCCCCAATCCGTGGTTCGATAAATTACGACGTATTCACTGGGATACCGCCAACCGGCGTTACATATTTTCTACTTCCGATGGTTTTTACTTTGCCGACGAAACACTGAGCAAAAAACTCATCCCTGCCCCATTGCAACCACCGGTAAGTGTTATGGGTTGCAATGTACTGGAGCCAATTGGCGAAAATTACCTGATGGTAGGTTCGTTCAGCGGTATGTTTGTCTGGAATCCGCAAACCGGAAGGATTGCCGACTTTTTTACCGGCCACCCCTACCAAACTCCCCGGGGAATGGCGCGCCCCTTTGGCGCAAACACCGTTGCCGGATTTGTACAATCGGGAGACAAAAGCTGGTGGTTCGATTACAGCGCCGGTGCCATCCAACTCGATGCGCAAAACGAAAAAAGTGCGTTTGTAGCGATGCCCGAAGAAATACGCAAAGCTTCGCCCATGTCGTTATGGAACGCGGCGCTGGAAGTACACACCGGACGTATTTTTGAACACCTCGTTGGTAGTTTTTATATTCTTTTTGTTCCACTGGCAGGCATTTGTTTGCTGCTTGTAATTATTTCCGGAGTTTTGTTGTGGTGGATGGCGCATAGAAAAAGCAGGAAGCGCGAAGCTGGAAGCACGAAGAAGTAAGAACTTACGCGACATGTCTAATTCTACCGAACCTCTTAAAGGCTAAATATTTAGCCACTTCTTGTTTTACATAGTATTTATTTCTACTTTTATTCGTCCATTTTACCCGGCGACACAGGAAGAAGATTCAGCGAAGTTGAGCGCGCCCCAGAAAATAACGATTTTATCCGTTTGCAAATGATTATAAGCGTTTATAGATACTTACAAACGAATATATAACTCATAAACATTGAATTAGAAAGAATTGCCTCAATTATGGCTATAAGCGAAATAAGTGTACTACATATACACATACGTTATGGGCAATTTTGAAAATGTGCGTGATAATATGATTAATCTTAAAAACTATTCCTTTATATTAAACACTTACAATGAAATCAAATTAATAATAGAATATGTGGCATAAACAAAAAATAAAATATTTATCTGATAGTTTATGTTTGCATTTATCTCAAGCGACTGTTTTGTGTATACCAGAGACTGAATACAAAAGAAAAAAAGTTCCTGTATTAATAAGGGTAATAGAGGAAACTCCCTTTCTCCTATTATTAAATACAATTAAGTATCTTAAAGCTAAGGTTTTCGGAATTCCTTTCATTCCTTTAAAGTTTAAATCTAATCCAGAATTAACTTTAGACATTTTGGATTTTAGAATTAGAATTGAAATTCGACCTAAGGAACATCCCCCTCCACACTTCCATGTGATAATTGATGAGAATGATTATTCAGTTTCTATTAAAACGGGTGAATTCTTATATAGAAATAAAATAAAAAAAAGAGACAGGTTAGCAATTGAAAATTGGTATAAACAAAATAGAAATTTAATTATAAAAACATGGAATAATTCCAGACCTTACAATTGTCCCGCAGGAAAGATTAGGTTAACTGACTATAATCACTATTTATAAAAATAAACATTCACAAATGAGAATAATTGCATCAATATTATTTAGCACGTTTCTTACCATTTCCCTAAATGCACAAACTGTTATTAAAATGCAAGAAATTGGGGGAGTTTATGAGATTCCTTGCAAAGTAAATGGACTGCCTCTAAAGTTCATTTTTGATACAGGCGCAAGTGATGTTTCTATTTCAATGACAGAAGCCATATTTATGATTAAAAATGAATATCTATCTGAAGAAGATATCATAGGTACAGAATATTACAGCATCGCAAATGGGGACATTCAAGAAGGAACTACAATTAATTTGAAAGTTATTGAGATTGCTGGGCTTAAGCTTTATAATGTTAATGCCTCAATAGCACATTCTTTAGAAGCTCCACTTCTATTAGGACAAAGTGCATTGCAACAGTTAGGAAGAATTGAATTTGATTATGATTCTAATCAGCTTTTTATTTACAATAGAAATGATTCAACCCTACAAAAAAGACGAAATATTGAAATAGAAGCCCACCAAAGTACAGACAGCTTATACGATGAAAAGGCAAACCTATACTATGACAAAGCTATTGCGGAGTGGAAACTAGGAAACTACGACAAGGCTATATCGTTTCTTGACAAAGTTATTGAAATTGAGGACAAGTATATAAGTGCTTATTTAAATCGTGGATTGGCGAATATAATCATAGTTAATGATATCAATCCCTACAAGCCGTCTTCATATAATTATGAATTGGAACGAGAATATGAAAAAGAATTTAATATAGTTTATCAACACTGCCAGAAGGCTTTTGATGATGCTAACAAGGTTCTTTCTTTAAGACCAAATGATTACAGAGCCTATCATCTTAAAGGACGTGCCAAATTGAAACTTAAAGACTACACTGGAGCGATATTTGAATTTAACAACGCAATTCAATTTGACAATGAACATAAAGACACTGAAAAAAATTATTTCCTTAGAGCAAAAACAAATTATGAACTAGACAAATACATAAAGACAATCAAAGACTGTAACTTTTGTATAAAAGCTTCTAAAAATGGAGACTTCATTGGTGAGGCATATTATTACAAAGCTCTTTCTAAAGAGAATTTATTTGGGACTAAATTTGCAATGAATGATTTCAGTAAAGCAGGAGAAGCTAGCTTTGAAAAAGCCTATAAAGAAATTGATGCGCGCAAATATAAATCGGTGTATCCGTATTTAAGTTTCTTTGAGTCAATTTTTGGAAGGATTTTAATGATTACTGTTGTCATTTTGATTGCGTTAACTTTTACAATTTTACTTATTAAAAAAATTAGAAAAAGAAAAAAAACAGCCCATAACAAATTGTAAATTGCATTGCGGGGTTCGTGGTGTGTCGTTTGCTGGATTCTCGCAACATCGTTCCGTCCTGCCGGACAGGAACGAGCTCCGAAATCCGCAACGACAACTTACAAGTGACCGTTAGCACCAAGCTTAAAAAAAGAATCAACCAATGGAAAATCTACTTTACTATCCATACATTAATATTCCAAGAACGGATTGGACAGCCAGAACATTATTGTATTATGATAAAATTGGTTCAATAGTTCCTCAAAACTACTTCTATGAGCCTGAAAAATTCGACCCATTTATGAGAGAAATGGTTAGAAACGAATTGGTTATTCCGATTAATCCTATCGAAACTCTTGACAGGCCTTGGGAAATATCAAGACCATTTATCGAGTATGTAAATAGTAAAGGGTTTAATTTAAAAAGGCGCAGACAATCATTTAGAAAAGGTAGTTTAAGCAGAATCAATGAAAATAAATTTAAAGCCCAAGGACCTAAAATACACGTAGATAAATTTGACGGCGAGATATTTTATCAACTTGAAGAAGCAGGACTTGCAGAACGGTTAGATTACGAATGGTTTATGGTTGAACAAAAAACTGCTAATGAATTGATGAATTTTCTCGCATCCGTAATTGGAAATAAACTTGATTTTCTTCCGACAACTGATACAAAATTTAAAAGACCACCCTTTTCTGACCGCTCAAAACAAGTCATCAAAGCAGAAAGAAAAGAACATATAAAAAGAGACATCATTTTAAAAGAACTAATCCCTTTCCCAGAACAGATAGACCTAAAAAAACTAAGAAAATTTAAGGATAAACACATTGACCTTTTAAATGCGTTTAAAAATCGAGTTGAGTTGATTGCGTTGAATCCAAATCTTGAGGAAGACTCACCGCTTTTCAGAGAAACTGTAAAAGAACTGGAAATAAGAAAGTCAGAATTAAGTGCAAAAATGAATGAAAACAAGTTAGGAGATTTATTTTTAGGCACAGTATGTGGCTTATCAGGTGCAATTATTGGATTAGCCTCTGCAGGAACAACAGGAGCATTACTTGGAAGTATGTCTGCATTGCCTTCTTTTGCTAATGCCGTTCATTCTGCCTTAAAGATTGAGAGAGTTGAAAATATTACAGACCAGACAGGAATGAAATATTTAGCCTTGGTGGATAAAAAATTAAAAAAGCCAGGTGCTAACAAAAGCTATATGTAATGCGGGGTACAGCGGGTAATTCAACCGCAGTTCTTCGTAGCAACAACGCCAATTCGTCTTTGACGATTTGGCTATAAAAACTAAAATATTAATAAACGAATTGGCTCAGTGGCAGCCTGACTGTGAAGTGTTTCAAAGTCCCGCACTCCACATAGCCAAACCGTTAGCGTCAAGGTTAAAAACAATACATACATGAAATCAATTACTATTTTTTGTTCTTCAAGTAATGGTTTAAATGCGAAATATATTGAACCTATAAGCAAACTTACAGAATTACTAATTAGTGCAGGCTATACAATAATCTGTGGCGGAAGTTCTGGTGGTTTAATGGGAGAATTAATAAGTCATGCAAATAAACTAGGTGGTAGGACAATTGGGATAAGACCTAAATTTTTGGACAAACTTGAATATCATAGTGAAATATTAACAGAATTTATTTCGACTGATGATATATGGGAACGAAAAAAGCAAATGAACCTGTTATCATGTGCTACTATTGCACTCCCTGGTGGCAGTGGGACAATAGATGAATTATTTGAAGCAATAACTTTAAAGAGATTGGGGGAATATAGCAAACCAATTATTATTGTTAATTTGCACGGGTTCTATGATAAATTGATTGACTTTTTTAATTATCAGATTAGAGAAAATTTTATGCATTCATCATCTTTAAATATTTTTACAGTGATTGAAAATGTCGACGATATAATAAATGCCTTAAAAGATGATAATTGGATAGACGAAAATACAACTAATGCAATTATAAGAGAATGAAGTGTTATATATGCCGTAAAAAAATTACAGAAAATACGACCCATCCAAACCAAACAAGGATGTGTCATAGTTGTGGTACACATAATCTTGAAAAAAGAGATGAGTTAGGTAGCCTAAAAGGCTATAATGCAGTTGTTACTGGAGGGAGAATAAAAATTGGTTATGAGACTGCATTAAAATTATTAAGGAGCGGTGCTTATGTTGTTGTTACAACAAGATTTCCCGTAGATGCAGTTGTTCGTTATTCAAATGAAACAGACTTCAAAAATTGGAAGAATCGATTGAAAATCTACAAAATTGATTTCAGACTAACTCCTTATTTATATAAATTTATAGAGTACTTAAACCAAGAAATTAGTCATCTGGACATATTAGTAAATAATGCAGCTCAAACAATTAAAAGACCATATCAATACTACCAAGACCTTGTAGAAAAAGAGCTAAAATTATTTTCAACTTTACCAGTCGAAATCAAGCAATTAATTTGCAATAATGACGAACTAGACTTTAAAAAGGTACAACAAACTATAGATGCTAGCTTACCAATAGGGCAATATACATTAAAACAAGATTTGACTGAAACGACTGCGACTTACTTTCCAACAGGGTTGTTAGATGAAGAAGGGTTACAACTAGACAAGAGACCTAAGAATAGTTGGATTTCTAAAGCTGAAGATGTTTCTATGGTTGAAATGTTAGAAGTTCAATTAATCAATGTTACAGCCCCCTTTATATTAAGCTCGTCTTTAAAAGAATTATTAAAAAAGAGTCCGCATAAATATAAATTCGTATTAAATGTTTCTGCAATGGAAGGAAAATTTAATAAGAAAAATAAAAACTGTTTTCACCCTCACACTAATATGGCAAAAGCTTCTCTAAATATGTTTACTCGGACATCAGCCCAAGATTATATAAAGTCGGGTATTGTGATGAATAGTATAGATACTGGTTGGGTTACTGATGAGAACCCTCATTATCTAAAACAAAAGAATACTAAGAAAGGACTAACCCCTCCATTAACTGCGAAAGATGGTGCAGCAAGAGTTTGTGACCCTATCTTTAGCATAGCAAGAACAGAAAATGTCGTTTTTGGTAAATTTTTAAAAGATTTTCAAATTGTAAGTTGGTAATATGGCAGACTCAAATAATGTGCATCAAAACTTAATCCCAAATGGAAATGGAAATAATAATCCAATAAAATTGGGTGCAAGCCTAAAGGACAAAAGCCTACAAGGTGTTGTAAATGAAATATTTAAAGGTTTCTTTAACAGCAAAGAAAATATATTAATTAATGATACAAAAGACTTAATTGACCTTATAATAAAAACGAGAGAATCAAAGGATTATATTGGAGTTGGAGTTGGTGGTCTATACGTAAATAACAAAGATGAAGTTTTAGTATACTATAGAACAGATAGTCCTGAAAAACATAAGTGGTCTATTATTGGGGGTAGCGGTACATACCGAAAAGATATTGAAACAACATTGAGAGAAAAGTTTCAAACAAAAGCGAATATACCACTTCAAAATGTGGATGTCATTGCACTTGTTAGGGTTACCAACCATACAAATGAGAATAGCGGTATAAATAACAATGAAGGTGAATTTCACTTCCTTTCTCCTGCTTATATTATTGATATAACTAATTGCAATGAAAGATTAAATGAGATTCCGAAATTAACCAAAAAGAAAGATATTCAAGCTCCTAAAACAAGTGGAAGCTCAGAAAGATTTATTTGTAGGTTCGTCAAAATCAACAAAATACAGCAGTATCCTGAATTCTTTACATACACAACTAGAGCTGCCGTTCAATCTTATCAAAGAGAAAAAAATAATATTCATCATATTATTGAGCGAATCGACAATATCTCGTCATACATCAAAGAAGTACCAAAGATAAAAAAAGTAGAATGGAGAAAAGAGTAAAAGGCAAAAATCCAAATCTTAATATTATAATATTATTATCAGCAGCAATAGCAATTTCATTACTATTTATAATAATTTATTTAATGAAATTTTCAGACACTCTAATTTCTAGTAATCTAAAGGACTGGGCTTCATTTGGTGATGCATTTAATTTATTAATTGCATTTAATAATCTTATAATTTTTGTAATTCTTACAATTAAAGCTTCATCATTTCAAAAAAAATCTTTTGAGATGAGTATGAGGGAAGCTAGTATTAAAGAAGCAACATCAATATTAGGTATAATTAATAAGGATACTCTAAGCATGGTAAGAGATAATGAATTTGCAAATCTTTGGTCAACTTTAAAAGCATGTAATATACAATTTGATACCTTCATTAGATGCAAAGCCCACCTTTTTGATGATTTTAAAGAAATTGAAAAAGAGCCACTATATGATATCCTTAGTAATTTATTAGAAAAAACATCTATTGACGAAAGTTTCAAAAAATTATTAGAGACTTTTTCTTTAAAATCTTCTGAATTTTTAGGAGACCTTTCCAAATACACATATAAAAATATTTCATAATGTATAAAACAATTATCGATATTGGTACAAATAGCTTAAAAGTGTTTGTTTTTGATATTTCTCAGCAAACGCCAATCGAAGTAAAAAAAGTAAAGATAAAAAACAGATTAGGTGACAATATATTGGAAAACTCAAATATTTCAAATATTGGTATAGAAAATACTATAAATATTATATCTGAGTTAAAGGATTCTCTGTCTTGTTTTAAAAACAATACTTATGCGATATTTGGTACTGAAATATTTAGGCGTGCTGGTAATATATCAACATTCTCTCAGAAATTCTACGACAAGACTAATGTTAATATTAATATATTATCACAAGAGGAAGAGGCTGAATACTTTTGGAAAGGAATAGTTGGAGATTTTGAATGGGATGGAATAATTGCTGCAATTGATATTGGAGGAGGTTCTGTACAGTTCATGTATGGAACAAAAGAAAAACTTCACAAAGTACACAAACTAAAAACGGGAGCGTTATTTCTAAGGAATAAATTCATTCCTACTGACCCTCCTAACATTTCAAATTATCATGAAATTGAAAAACATATTCAGAGTCAAATAGCTAATATTGATATTACCTTTCCTCAAGAAACTCCATTTATTCATGGGTCGACTTCTGTAATTAGTTTCTTCAAGGAATCTAAAATTAGAATGAGTAATTATAAGAATTCTAAACTACATCCATACAAAATTGACTTGAACGATGTCGATTATTTATACAAAAAAATGAGAACACTGCCATCTTCGGAAAGACAAAAATATTTTCCATCACAACCTGAGTATACAGACGGTTGTTCAATAGGCTTTGCGAATGTTTTGCAAATAGCTAAAAAAACAGGACTGTCATATGAGTTGCCAAGTAATAATAGTTTAATACATGGTTTCATTTAGAAACCCAGCCGCTAACATTTTATAAATTCCATGGCGGTTTCAGTGGTATGCCAGCAGCGGATTTCCGTTCAATCTCTCGTCCGTTCCCTGACAGATATTCACACGCAACCCGCCACGTAACTTATAATTTACCGTTCCCACAAAATAACAAATGCAAAAAAACAAACTCCTATATTTGCTTATAGTTGTTGCCCTGATCAGTTGTCGGGAGAAAGGAGGAAACAGTATGCGGCAGGAAAAATATATACGGGTTGAAGACGGTGTAGATTTGTATGTTGAAACTTACGGCAACCCGGAAAATGAGGCTTGTTTATTTGTTTCGGGAGCCGGTGCCAATAGTTCGTTCTGGTCGGAGCAATTGTGCGACAGCCTGGTGAAAAAAGGATTTTTTGTGCTGAAATACGACCATCGTGATTTTGGCTATTCCTCAAAAATTGACTGGAATAAAAAACCCTACGATTTTAACCAACTGGTAAAAGATGCTGTTTCGATACTTGATTCATATCACATCGATAAAGCTCATGTAGTTGGACATTCCATGGGCGGATTTATCGTCCAGCTGCTGGCCATCCAATATCCCGAACGTGTACTTTCCATAACTTCGATCTCTGCCTCCACCAATTCGCCAAACGTACCGTTGCCGCCCAACAAAACCTGGGAGATTTATCTGGCTAATAAACCAACCGGCGATTTTGAAACTGACCTCGATGGTTTTTTAAACGTTTGGAACTACCTGAACGGCACTGCAAAATTCGACAAGGAACTGGCCGTTGCTTACACCAAAGAGTTGTACAAACGGCAACCCATCACCGGAGCTTTGGGTGCTTCGCATGTAAAAGCACAGGAATCGTTAAGCGACCGAACCGAAGCATTAAAGGCAGTAAAAATTCCGGCCCTGGTTATGCACGGCGAAGAAGATTATGCCATGGACAAGTACGGTGGTATCCAAACCGCCGAAGCCATCGAAAATGCCAAACTGGTGCTGATCCCGCAAATGGGGCATATGCCGTTTAACTACGAAATCCGGGAGCGTTTCGAAAATGAGATCATTGGATTTATCGTGGAAAATAAGCGGGCAAACACCACCAAATAACAGGAGAATCTACTATTATCAAGCCTTTCAGGAGCCTTATACCAACTCAAAAAATTTGGGTACAGTCCTTCTACCCGAGGGAATAATCCTTCTACCCTAAGGGATCATAGATATTCCCTATGAAATTACTCCTATCCCCTTGAGAATATCTATTATACCCAAGGGAATTATGTCTTTACCCAAGGAAGTCATAGATATTCCCTAAGGGATTGCTTCTATTACTTAGAGAATATCTATGAAGGACAAGGGAATTGTCTTTCTTACCAAGGGAATAATCGTGCTCCCCTAGGGCATTGTCTTGATTTACGATTCTTTTGCTAAAGCTGCTTTAATTTCCGCCACAGTTTTTGCGGCATTACCCACAAAAAGTTTTCCTCCGATTTCAAAAACCGGGCGTTTCAGGAACGTGTAGTCCATTAACAACAGCTTTTTATAATCGGCATCGGTTTTTACAGGGTTGGCTTCAAGGACAGCTTTTAATTTCCGGGCACGTTTATTTATCAGTGCTTCGTAACTTTTGGCATGGGCATACATACTTTCAACCTGCTTCCCGGTAATTGGCTCTGTCTTTATATCCTGCTTCACAAAGCTTTCGTCAACATTCACTTCTTTCATAATTCGCTTGCAGGTATCGCAAGTGGATAAAAAATATACTTTACGTGTCATTTATATTAAATTGTTTTTGTTGTTTACGTGTTACTTCTCTTATCTCCGGCAAAAAGCTCAGTTAAACCAATACGGCAAAACAGCTCATCGGCAACTAATAGAGTGCAAAACAGAATAAACCGGTTCTACACCCGAAAATCACTTTTCCACAGCACAAAACGTTCCGATTTAAACAAGGGTTCAACTTCCGACAGGAAAGTATCGAAATTGGGCAATCCGCGTTGCACTTGTTTTGAGGTGTTGGGGCCAACACCGCAAAACATTTGTTTTAACTCATTGGCGCGCAGTATTGCCGCATCGGTAAACTGTTTTTTCTTTAAGGCTTTCATGTATTGATAAAGCAGTCCGGGAACAGGAACAGCATACAAATAGCCGGGCTGCACATTAGTACGGTAAATGTTTTTAAAAGCCTCTTCAGCCTCTTCCAGTTTCCCGGCATAAACTAAAGCCATTGCATAACTGTACCAGTCGTGCCGATAATTTCCCAATTGGCATGCTTTTTCCCAAAATACCAGGCTGTCGTCGTATTTCTTTGATTTATACAGGGCTAATCCGCACAAGCGGTTGGCCCGGAAATTCATTTCTTTATTTCGTGCATTTACGAGGGCTTTTCCGAGTGCTAATGCTTCACGGTATTTTCCTCCGTTTAAAGCATGCTCCGCCTTATTTAATCGCCGGTTTTTAAATAAAATCAAATGCATTTTTCAACAGTATTACACACTTTTAAAGCTTTACTTTTTCGCTATTCAAATGTAGTACTTCTGACGAAAACCTCAAGCAGAGAAGACATATCACAAACGAGAAGAAGAGCAATTTTACTTCTGACAACTTACTACCAAAGGCAAATGCTTTCCTCCAAAAGCATCTTGTTTAAAGTTGGCATAAAACCGTATGTTTTTGAAGCCGGACTTTTCCAACAGTGTTTTTAAAACATCGCTTTTTAATGCCAGCAAAGGAGTTTCGTTCGAGACAACACGGTTATCGGATTTAATTTCAAGATCGGTTTGAAAACTGATAAGATCGGAATCTTCAGCAAACTTATAACGACGGATAAATGCAATGTTTTCCGTATTAATTAAGGGCAATGCTTCTACCCTGTTATCGCAAATGTGATCGTAGTTCAGCAGCTGGATCAGTAATTGTCCATCTGGTTTTAATACGGTATTGGCACTTTCCAGCATCTGTAAAACAAGTGTTTTGGAATTGAGGTGCACCAAGGTATTTCCAAAACACAAAACGGCATCAAACTGTTGCACTTCAAAATCCTGATCCAATTCCAGCATATTCCCCTGCTGAAAAGTAAGACCGTCGTGTTTTTTGTTACTGGCCTGCAGTAGCAGGTCTTCGTTCAAATCTATTCCGGTAACTTCTGCCCCACCCGTTGCCAATTGAAGAGCGAGTTCGCCGGTGGCACAACCAATATCCAGAATATGTTTTCCCTGCAAATCACCAAGCTTGTTCTCTACAAACTTCAGTTGCATGGGATTAAACGGAAAGATTTCGGAATAGTATTTAGAAATGGAGGTGTAGAATGTATTTTGTGTATCGTGCATATACAAAATTACAAAAAACGTTTAACTGCATGGCGCGGTTTGCCTGCAATAATATGACCTTCCCGAAAAATCAACAATTTCCTGAACAGGTGAAATAATGCGTTTAAGAAATACAGTGAATTGAAAATTAAAGACTATTTTTTACGTTTGTTAGCATTTAGACGATTATGAAGGTTATTTCCATCGAGGATTTTAGAGATATTTATTTGAAAGGTACTCAAAGAGGACGAAAATTTCTCTTAAGTAAACTCTCGTTATCTGAACAACGCAGGATAAAAAGCAGTTTCAACGCCGTAAATATTAATGGTTCAAACTGGTGGAATATTCCGTATGTAAAAGAGCGCTGGAATTACCTGATAACCGGAAATAAAAATCTTGGCTACGAGAAATATGTTTCTGCCAAATATTCGGATAAACCAGTAAAAATGCTTTCGATAGGTTCAGGAGTTTGCAGCCACGAGTTACAATTTGCCGCCTTAAATCCCGGTTGGGAAATTACCTGTATTGATTTTTCGGAAAAGCTACTTCAGTCGGCAGAAGAAACTGCAAATAGCAGGGGTTTAAAAAATATCAAATTCCTGGCGAAGGATATTTACCAACACCGCCTACCCGACAATTATTATGACATTGTTCTCTTTCATTCCTCGTTGCACCATTTCCGAAACCTTGAACTCTTTCTCGCAAAAGTGCATGCTGCCATAATTCCTTCCGGAAAATTAATCATTAACGAATATGTTGGAGTAAACAGAATTCAATACGGCAAAAAGCAGCTACGCGAGATAAATAATTGTTTGGCACTTGTTGACAAGAGCCATCGGAAAATGCATAAATCAAACCTTTATAAGAACAAGTATTATGGTTCAGGAATTCTGCGCATGATTATATCTGATCCGTCGGAATGCGTAGAGTCGGAAAAGATTCTTCCTGTTATTAACGATAAATTCAAAACGATTGAAGAAAAAGGATATGGCGGTAATCTTTTAATGCCGGTATTAAAAGACATTGCTCATAATTTTATGGAGCCCGAAGAAAGTAATACAAAACTATTAGACCGACTATTTGATTATGAAGATAATTACTTAAAACGGCACACGAGTGATTTTATATTTGGAATATATGAGAAAGAATAAGTACTAAACTGTGCAAAGTTTTGCTTTCGTTAGGCTAAATGGATTTTTTAAAAGTAATGGCAGAATGCGCATTTCATGTTCGGTCTGTTCATCTCTCAACTTCAACCAAAAACGAATACGCAACCTGCCACTACCCAATGTTTTGCGTCTACCACTGAACCGTTACCGATTCTCCCTTTTCCAGATCAATTTCTTTTTCATTTCCCTGGTACACCAATTTTGTAGTTCCGCCAACTTTAGCCAAAACAGTTGTTGCTTTTAGTTGCCCTTCGTTCCATTCCATCGAAATTTCGTATCCGCCGCGAGCACAAATTCCGCTAACTGAGCCGGAAGGCCATGCGTCGGGTAAAGCCGGTAATAATTCAATGTTATTTTGGTGCGATTGCATCAACATTTCGATAACGCCTGCCGAACCGCCAAAGTTTCCATCGATTTGGAAAGGTGGATGCGCATCAAACAAATTCGGATACGTTCCCCCACCCTGGCTGTATTGCGTATCGGTTCCCGACGGGTCGACATAACTCAGTAATTCGCGATACATTTTGTAAGCACGATTTCCATCGAGCAAACGCGCCCACAGGTTTATGCGCCAGCCTTTCGACCAACCGGTTGTTTCATCGCCTTTAATTTCGAGGGTTGTTTTGCAGGCCTCGGCAAGGTCGAGTGTTTTGCCGGGAGTGATATGATTACCCGGGTGTAAACCAAACAAATGCGACTGGTGGCGGTGTTTAGGGTCGGCATCTTCCCAATCATAATACCACTCCTGCAGGTTGCCTTTTTCGCCAATCTGGTAGGGATACATTTTTTCCAGCGCTTGTTCCATATCTGCTCTGAAATCAGCATCAACACCCAACACTTCAGAAGCTTGAATGGTTTGCAAAAAACATTCTCTTATCATTGCCAGGTCGGCAGTTCCACCGTAAAGTGTAGCTCCGCGATAGCCTATATCAGTTATATACAAGTTTTCAGGCGAAGTAGACGGTGAAGTAACCAGCTTGCCATTTTTGTCTTCCACCATCCAGTTTAGACAAAATTCGGCTGCCCCTTTCATCAACGGGTAACCTTCGTTTTTCAGAAAGTCGACATCCTGTGTAAACTGGTAATGTTCCCATAAATGAGTCGACAACCACGGGCCACTCATATTCCAGCAAGCCCACACCGGATCGCCTTCACCAAAACCACCAACAGGATTGCTCATGGCCCAGATATCGGAATTATGACAGGAAGCCCAGCCCTGATCAACTCCGTAAAATGTTTTTGCCGTTACGGCTCCCGTTTTTGCCACATTGCCAATAAATGACAATAGCGGACGGTGCATCTCACTCAGGTTGCCCGTTTCAGCCATCCAGTAGTTTTCTTCCACGTTAATATTCATCGTGTAATTACTACTCCATGGCGGTTGCAGATGCGGATTCCAAAGTCCCTGTAGGTTGGCCGGCACTCCCTCAGTTCGTGAGCTGGCAATCAATAAATAACGTCCGTACTGAAAATACAGCACTTCCAGGTTTTTATCTTCGGCTCCACCAAAATATCTTTTCAATCGTTCGTCAGTTGGTAATTCAGGGGCTGTGGTTTCGCCTAAATCGAGCTGAACGCGATTCATTAAAGAGTTATAATCTTCAATATGTGCTTCTTGTATTTTTTCAACACCCTTTATATCTGCATCTTTCAATTGTTTCCCGGCAATGGCTTTGTTGTCCAGTCCTTCTTTTGCCGGATCTTTGTCAAAACCATTAAAACTGGTGGCCACAGAAACATAAAGTACGGCTTCGCTTGCCCCTGAAACGGTTAAAACACTATCGGTATATATGGAATTGCCACCGTCGTTCTCCACTTTCATATAAGTGGAAAAATGTGTACCACGGTTTTCATCAAATTTTATGGGTTCCTCATCTCCGGCATGGTAATTTGGCAGTGCCTGATACGGTGCATATCCCTCCGCTTTCAACACATCGTCGTCTGCTGTTGTGCTAAATCGCAACTGGCTATCGAATTTAACAGAAAAATTTAGTGATTCTTTCTTATCGGCACTCAGTTTCACCACCATAATCTGATCGGGATATGAAATAAAATATTCACGCTTATAAGTAACTCCATTCACCGTATATGAAGTTGTAGAAACCGCCTTATCAATATCCAGCTCACGATGGTAGTTTGTTACATTAGCATCGTGTTGAAAGTCTAAAAATAAAGTACCCAGCGGCGCATACGATTGAGAATAGCTCCCCATCAAATTATGATTCAATTTATCCGCCAGTTCGTAATCTTCGTTGGCTAATGCCTCCCGAATTTGCGGAATATATTTATAGGCTTCGGGGCTCATATTCGGATCAACCGGCTCGCCCGACCAAAGTGTAATATCATTCAGGTAAATTTTATCCGATTCCACTCCTCCAAAAACGGAAGCTCCCATTTTCCCGTTTCCAAGCACAAGACTTTCCTCGAAATAAGTTGCAGGTTTATCGTACCATAACACATGTGTTGAGGAGTCTTTTTCAACAGCAGTTTCAGTACAACACGACTGGCTAAAAACCAGCAAACTAAGCAAGATAATGGTTAAAAGATGGTTGAGTCGGTTCATAGGAATAGTATTTTTAGCATAGTTAATGTACATCTTACAATTAGTCGCAAGATACTAATTAATTGTTCGTCGCTAAAATAATAAAAAAAGGCCCTGCAAAAATTGCAGAGCCCGCTAACCTATCCTTGTTTTATGAATTAAATGAAATCAAGAACAAAGGGAGCAGGCCGGTTTATTGCCTGCTCCCGGAAATTTAAGGTATTAGTTGGTTTGGGTATTTCCCTGGTTTGGTACCAACAACGGATTGGCATTTAATGCTCTTGTTGGAATAGGGAAAACGGTTTTATCTGATGAATCAGCAGGTTTAGCCCACCATTCTTGTCCGTAACGATTCCAACGAACCAGGTCAGTTCTACGATGGCGTTCGCCCAAGAACTCACGGCTAAGATCATCAACAAATTCATCTTCTGTTAATTTATCAAGATTTGCAGCATAACTTTGTTCCGCCCACATACCGGCAGGGAAGTTACGTTCGCGAACTGCATCCATTAATGAAGCAGCACCTGCTTTGTCGTTATTACGGAATTTACATTCTGCCAAAGCATAATACATTTCTGCCAAACGAATTTCTGTTGCAGAGTTTGTCTGGAACAAACTTTTTGTAAGTGGCAACCATGGGAATTTAAGGAAACGTACTCCGGTATTTTCTTCACCCGTTGTTACCTGAGAACCTTCGCCCCAGCGTCCGTCAGGTTTTTCTGAGAAACGTCCACACTGATCAACATACGACAATGGCAAACCTGTGTACTCTTCAGTTCCAAGAACCATTTTGGTGCTATCGAAACCATATCCTTTTTCGTAATCGAACTCATATTGCTGGCCAATAAGGAAAAATCCTTTGCTGCTTCCTTCGTTATCAGTTATTTCGAAAGGTTGTTTGCGTAAGTCTCCATCCACGAATGTTTCGTATGGTTTTCCAAGCTTGTACGGATAAATATCACCTTCCAAATCGCGCGATGGAGATAAAACGATTCCGTTCCATCCACCCCAGTCGTTATCTAACGAATAACGTTGCTGATAGTGCTGGAAAGCATAGTACATCCAACCAAATTCGTAAATATTTTTAGCGTGTGGAAATTCCATGATATTTTCAGGCGAACGGTAACCGTTAACTCCTGAACGGAATGGTCCGTTATAAGCTGGATCGAGTGAATACTCACCATATTGTCCGTCAATAACAGCCTGCGCATATTGTGCACACTCAGTGTATTTCGCAGTTCCAGTCCAGGCTTCTGCATTCAAATACAAACGTACCAGCAAAGCAGCAGCACCACCTTGATCCCAACGTCCGGCACGGCCGTTTTTAGGCAATCCGGGTAAGGCCTCTTTCAGTTCAGTTTCAATAAAATCGAAAACTTCCTGAGCTGACGATTGTCCAACCACATCGTTTACATTGGTTACAATTGGAATTTCCCTGAAATAGTCGATGAGGAAAAGATAGAACCATGCACGAAGCGTACGCAATTCACCAATATGTTGTGCTTTATCCGCGTCAGTTAAACCAAACGAGGGATAATCAAGCGCAGTAAAATCAGCAATAAACTGGTTACATTGGGCAATTCCCTGGTATGGGCCTACCCAGGCACCGTAAACCACACCTTCGTTATCAGTCCACTCGTGGCCATGCAAACGCACCCACTGACCACCGTCGTAACCGTGTTTACCTTTTTGAGGCCAGGCAAAGTTATCAGCAGTTAACTCTTGTAACAACCAACGGTCGCCGTCCCATCCGCACCAGTGACCATGTTCGTAAGGACGTACCAGTGCAGCAATTATCGAATTCTTATCCTGATAGTAAATATCAGTCGTTAAGGTGTCAAAAACTTCTTCATCCAAATTTGTGCATGAAGGCGCTGCCAGAACTAAGACCAGCAACAAGTATATTATTTTTTTCATTTTCATAGTTTTTCCTTTTTATAAAAGCTTATGAATTAAAACGATACCTGAACGCCAAGTGTGTAGTTTCTTGTTACAGGATATACGTCGAGACTAAGAATACCCGGTTCCAGTCCTGAACTGCCCACTGATGTTGGATCCAGTCCTGAGAATCCGGTTAGCGTGAATACGTTTTTCACAGTTCCGTACACCCTGAAACTGCGGATGTATTTGTTAAAGATTTTAGGCGACCAACCAATAGTCAGGTTGTCCAGTTTCAGGTAATCACCATTTTCAAGGAAATAGTCACAAACTACCTTACCAGATGTAATTTCTGCATTTCTGCCATAAGCATCTTTCAACAGGTTTACTCCGGGCTCAGCAACCAAACCATAATACATTTGATAAGTATTCAGGATTTGATAATCGAAGCGTCCTGTAAAGTGCAACATCATATCAAAATTCTTGTAAGTAAACGAGTTACTCCAACCTAACTGTATACGAGGTGCTCCGTGTCCGATGTAAGTTTTATCGGTTTCTTTACCTTCTTCAGAAGCAATTACTTTTTCTGTCCCAACTTCTCCGTCTCTCCAGATCATAATTTTTCCGTCTTCGTTAACACCGGCATATTTATAGCCGTAGAAACTACCTATTTCAGTGTCATCCTCGAGACGTTGTGCAGGCCCTGGGTTACCAGGAGAAGGCAAATGATAACGATCCATATAACCTTTGTTAAATGTTCCGTTAGAGAATTTATCGAGCTGCGACTTAATATAAGAAGCTGTAACGTTTGTTCTATAGCTGAAATCCGCATTACTAACCGCATTCCATGTTAATACGGCTTCAATACCTTTTGAGCTTGTAGAAGCAACATTGGTAAAGATCTGGTCGTGCAGGAACGGTGGTACCGGTGCATCGTAGTTTGAAATTACATCTTTACCTTTACGAATAAAGCCGTCTAAACTTCCTGACAATGTATTGTCGAATAATGTAAAGTCAACTCCAAGGTTATACGACAATTGTTTTTCCCATCTTAAATCAGGATTAGGGTTATTGGCGGGGCCGTAAACCTGAATCCATTCACCTTCGTCGTTTTGCCATTTTCCGTAGCCAGTGTAACGAGCCAGTGAAGCATAGCGACCAAATCCTGAACGACCGGTTTCACCATACGATAAACGAACCTTCAGGTCATCAACAAAGTTGGCATCTTCTAACCACGACATTTTTGATAAACGCCATGCCGCAGAAGCCGATGGGAACATACCCCATTTATTTTCTGCACCAAACTTAGTGTTACCTTCGTAACGTACCGATCCCATAAACAACAGAACATCGTCGTAATTGTAGTTGGCACGACCAAAGAAAGCAATTGTTTTTTCTCGTGATTTCCACGAGTCCATACCTAAACGACCTTCTTCGAGGTTCCACTGACCTGCATCAAGGTTATTGTACAAAAATGCATCCGATGGGAAATCCATATTTTCTGCCCAGAATCCGGTGTTATTGAATTCCTGGTACGAATATCCACCCATTAATTTAATGTTGTGCTTGTCGATTGTGGTGTAATAGTTAGCAATCCATTCCAGGGTATTGTCTTCCCACTTTTCGTTCTGCTGACGCGCACGTCCTGTACGGTTGTTGTCGATCGACTCTTTTGATGTTGAGAAGTAATATTCCTGTCCTAATTTATCGTGTTTTTGGCGAGCCAGTTTTAACTCGGTAGTTAAATTAGGTAACAGATTAAGCTTCACGTTTAAGTCAATTATCGAATACTCCTGATCAGCTCTGTTAATTCGTTCATTCAATTCCTGTACCGGATTGTATGTGGCATAACCATACATTCTGTAATACCCTCCTGGTTCATTCTCGTCGTAAACCGGAATTGTAGGATTCAATTTTACTGCTTGCTGAAATACACCATAGTTGGTATAATCTTCGTCAGCATCTTTGTACGATAGATTACCTGAAAGCTCAAGAAAGCCGTCAAGAGCAATCTGTTTGAAACTGGCACGTAAACCTGTTTCTTGTCGTTGCGATGCAATATCGATAGCCGACTTGTCGCGGTAATTTACCGAAACACGGAAAATGGTATTATCGGTACCACCGGCTGCCGAAATAAAATGGTTCTGACCAAAGTTGTCTTTGTTGATCAGCTCATCGTACCAGTCGGTACGTGCTCCACGGTCAACATCAATTTCATGCGATAAAAATTCTTCTGGAGATAGGATGTCCGGTTTTTTAGCAACCACATCATGATCGATATAACTGTCGTAAGTAACAATTACATCACCCGATTTTCCTTGTTTTGTTTTTACAAGGATTACACCGTTTGCTGCACGCGAACCATAAATTGCAGCTGCCGCACCATCTTTAAGTACGGTCATCGACTCGATGTCTTGCTGAGCAATGTTTCTCAGGTCTCCACCAGGCATACCATCAATAATGATAAGCGGGCCGTTTCCTGCATCAATAGAAGAAGCACCACGCACCTGGATATCGGCGCTACGGTTTGGATCGGCTGAAGCAACATTCGAAATAGAAACACCTGCTACTTTTCCGTCAAGCATTTGTACAGGGCTGTTAAAAGAACCTTGTAACAGGTCTTTACTTGAAATACTTGTTACAGCACTGGTCAATTCTTTTTTCTGCAACGAACCATAACCAACAGCAATAACTTCTTCGATACCGATTGCGTCGGCTACCATTTCCACATTTATCTGCTTTTGCGTACCTACCACAATCTCTTGCGAAAGCATTCCCACAAAAGAAAATACAATAGTATTCTCAGCTTTTACTTCACTAAGGAAATATTCTCCATCCTGGTTAGTTACTGTACCATTGGTTGTGCCTTTAACAAAGACTGTTGCCCCTGGTAACGGCATTCCGTTCTCATCGCTTACTTTACCCGAAACAGCATTTTGCTGATCGGCAACAGATTTGTCTCCATTCATTTCATCAGGAAACAACATAATGTGCCTGTCGTGAAGGACATAAGTAACAGATGTACCGTCAAACAGAACATCAAGTGTTTCTTCAATGTTCTTCTGACTCAGTGCTACAGAGACTTTTCGATTTACATCGATTAGTTCGGGACTGTAGGCGAAACGAAATTCCGACTGATTTTCAATCTCATCGAGAACGTCCACCACTTTTTTGTTACGCATTTCAAGCGTAAGTTTTGTTGATTGGCTGTAAACACTTGCACTAACATGCATTAAACCAATCATGAAAAACAGAATAGTTAGTTTCATAAGCATTAAGCTCTTTCTCCAAAAGGAAGGCATTCCTCTTCCATGGATTAGGATTTTTTTCATAATTTTACATTGATTTAAATTATAAAATCTATTTACCATTTGTCGATGGTAAGTGATAGCCGGAAGTGTTACCGCACTTCCGGTTTTTTGTTATTTACCTCGACAATTCTCTAATTTTATTTTGGTTAAGTTTGAATACAATTACATTTTTTTGTTGATGCGTTTCGATTGGTGCAATTTTTTCCATAATGTGAATTATTTCATCAAGCGATTCGTTTTTAATCGTAAACGTAAAATGGAAATCCGTTAGCTCTTCCGCGTATTCAAATTGCTGGTTATAACGTTTTTCAAGTCGTTTAACAACCTCTGCAAGCGGCTGGTTATAAATATTCAGGATACCGTTTTTCCACGATGTATATTTCACCGTATTTACTTTACTGATGTTTAGTTTATTAGTTGTTTTAACAAATGACGCTCTTTCTCCGGGACTCAGGAAATACTGAAATGACGTTACATCAGGACTCAGAAGTTGAACTTTTCCTGACTCCAATACAACGTCAATGCTTTCCGATCCGGGATAAGCAGACACATTAAACTGTGTGCCATGCACCTTCACATGTATCTTTCCGCTGTTAACCACAAAGGAAAGGTCTTCATCTTTCTGCACATCGAAATAAGCTTCACCTTCGAGCCGAACTTCGCGATTACTGGCTGCAAAACGGTTGTTATAAGCCAAGGTTGATCCGGAGTTTAACCAAACCAAAGAACCATCCGGTAGTTTAACTTTCGATATCTGCCCGTTTTCGGCTTCTACCTGGGTGTACCAATCGTTTTTCTGTTTATGAAAATCTGTAACAAAATAAGCACCTCCTGCTAAACTGATTACAAAAAAGAAGATGGCTGCAATCCGAACCAACTGGTTCACCTTATCTGAATACTGCCATCTTTTGAAACTTTTTTGTAACATTTGATCTTGAATATTAAGCCAGCTTTTTTCACTTCCCTCTGGAAGCTGTCTGTTTTGCTGACTCTTATTCCAAACTAACCTAGAACTATTAAAAACGATGCGATTTTCTTTATTTCGAAGCCATTTCAACAACTGCATCTGCTCTGCAGCCGATGCTCTTCCCTCCAAATATTTAACTATTATCTCTTTCATGTTGTATTCTGGTAGGAGTACACAAAAAGTGAAAAATCCCTACCTCCTTTTTTAAAATTTATTTGCAACGGATATTAATCAACCAGCCGAACGGCTGATTTTAAATTATTTACAGAAATAAAAAATCACCAAATCAATCCAACAACATGATGATAAGGACTAGCAGTGTTGGATATTGTTTGATCAATTTCTCCCTGATCTGTTCTTTGGCCTTAGCAATATGCTTCTCAACCATTTTCAGGCTAATACCAATTTCGTCAGCCACCTCTTTTTGTTTTCGCCCGTCAATCTTACAAAGTTTAAATACCTGTTTCATTTTATCAGGTAACTCTTCAACTGCCTCCTGAAATGATTCAACAAGTTGCTCTTCCAGGCTCTTTTCTTCTTTACCCAGAAAATCAATCTGGTACAAATACTGAAGCTCACTCACTTCTTCCATATCGATGGAGAAAGTAGTGTTTTCCAGTTTCTCCTTTCGCAGAAAATTAAGGCAATTATTACGCAGAATTACAAAAAGGTAACTTTCAACCGATTGATCAGTTTTTATGGATTCGCGCCTTTCCCACAGCGCGATAAAGGTTTCCTGTATTAAATCTTCAACTCTATTGTCATCAGAAATAAACAGCTTGCAATATCCTTTTAGGCGAGGATAAAGCAACCGGAATAGGTCTTTAAAGGCAGACGGATTCCCTTTTTTTAGGTTTATGTTGGTTTGAATATCGAACATCGATTTTCGTTAAAGGCCACAAATAAAAGAAATTTATGTGATACTTAAAATCGATATTGTCAGTTTTTACAGAATAAAAAAGGCCCTGCAGATTTGCAGAGCCTTAATATCTAATCGTTTAATTTTTAGAGACACTTCTTTTTGGAACCATTTCCATTTCCGTTTCCGGTAACTTCCCATGTATTTCCTGAATTTAACAGTTCATCAACGTTTGTTACTTTACGTGTGCTCTGTACCTCTTTAATCTGTGCTTCCATTTCAACATCGTAAACAGGAGCAGGTACTGCACGAATTACACCAAATGCGACAGGGAAATCAGGTAGGGCCATGTTAATCAATGCCAAATGCAATGTTGGATCTACTTCCATCGCATCATGAACGAGAATGTCTGCTTCGGTTACTCCGTTTTCACCGATCTTAACAACCTTCAGTTTACCATTTTCAAATACTAAACCTTTTTCATTTTCGGCACCAAATAACATTGGTTTTCCGTGTTCAAGCAATAGTTGGCGATCGGCACGGTGATTCGGATCATTAATCGCACTGTGTATTCCGTTGTTAAAGATCACACAGTTTTGCAGAACCTCAACTACCGATGTTCCTTTATGGTTTGCTGCTTCTTTAAAAACCGATTGGCTCAATTTCAAATTACCATCTATTGATCGGGCATAAAATGAACCACGTGCTCCTACAACAAGCTGTCCCGGAACAAATGGATCTTCAACAGTACCAAAAGGCGATGTTTTACTCACAAAACCCCGGTCAGAAGTTGGTGAATATTGTCCTTTTGTTAAACCATAAATACGGTTATTAAAAAGCACTACATTAATGTCAATGTTTCTTCTTATCAAATGAATAAAATGGTTACCTCCAATTGCCATTGAATCACCATCGCCGGTCATAACCCAAACACTAAGTTCAGGGTTGGCAGCTTTCACACCAGATGCAATAGCGGTAGCACGTCCGTGAATAGTATGAAACCCGAAAGTATTCATATAGTATGGGAAACGCGATGAACAACCAATACCGGATATTACGGCGAACTTCTCTTTTGGAATTCCCATATCAGCCATCGTTCTTTGCACAGCATTCATTATAGCAAAATCACCACAACCGGCACACCAACGTACTTCGTTCTCGCTTTTAAAATCTTTTATTGTATATTTTACATCAGTCATTGCTTAGTCCTCCAAAAGTTTAGTGATACTTTCTTTTAATTCTCCTACCGTAAATGGCAATCCTTTTACTTTGTTAGCCTGGTGATAAGTAAATTCAGGCAACTCGTTGCGTAAGTATGCAGCAAACTGACCAAGGTTTAGCTCACAAACGATAATTTTATTGAATTTGCTGAAGACTTCTTTTGTATTTTTCGGAAGTGGCTTAATGTAGTTGAAATGAGCCAGACTTACATTTTTACCCTCCAGTCGCATTTCGCGAACAGTGCTTGCAGTGTGACCGTAAGTTCCACCCCAGCTTACCACCAATACATCTCCTCCCTCTTCATCGCCACAAACTTCAAGTTCAGGAACCATCTCAACAACACGTTGAACTTTTTCTTCTCTGATCTCACAATTCACCTGGTGGTTTTCCGGATCGTGACTAACAGTACCGGTAACATTCTTTTCTAAACCTCCAATGCGGTGTTCAAATCCAGGCATTCCCGGAAAAGCCCATTCGCGTGCCAGTGTTTCGGCATCTCGTTTATAAGCCTGGAATGTTTCACTGTCTTTTGCAACTTTCGGTGTTATTGATGGTAGTTCCGCCATTGATGGAATTTTCCATGGTTCGCTACCGTTTCCTAAGAAACCATCGGTTAACAGTATAACAGGAACCATACGCTCTAAAGCAATTTTCGAGGCCATAAAAGCATAATGGAAACAATCTGAAGGCGTGCTCGCTGCCAAAACAACAACCGGACTTTCTCCATTTCGTCCGTATAAAGCCTGCATCAAATCAGACTGCTCAGTTTTTGTTGGTAATCCGGTTGATGGGCCACCACGCTGAACGTTTACAATAACCAAAGGCAATTCGGCCATAACTGCCAAACCAATTGCTTCACCTTTTAGCGCCAAACCTGGCCCCGAAGTATTTGTAATAGCCAAATCGCCGGCAAACGATGCTCCAATTGCTGAACAAATACCTGCGATTTCATCTTCGGCCTGAAAAGTTTTAACTCCTAAATCTTTACGTTCTGAAAGTGCTGATAAGATGTCGGTAGCCGGGGTAATCGGGTACGATCCCAAAAACAATTCTAATCCTGATTTTTCGGCAGCTGCCAAAAACCCCCATGCGGTAGCATGATTACCGTTTATATTTCGGTAAGTTCCGTTTTCAATATCGGCTGGATTTATAAGGTAACTTGGAGTCATATGCTGCATGGTTAAACCATAGTTGTAACCATCATGCAATACTTTTATATTTGAATCAACAACAACTGGTTTCTTTTTGAATTTGTTGCGTATAAACTCCTCTACGTAATCCAGCGGACGGTTAAACATCCAACATACCAAACCCAACGCAAACATGTTCTTGCTTCGCAGTACACTTTTATTGTCTAATCCAAACTCTTTAAGACCTTCTTTTGTTAGACTTGAGATAGGAACCGGAATCTTGAAAAAGTCTTCCAGGTTACATTCTGCAAAAGGATCTTCAGTTTGAAAATTTGCTTTTTTCAGGTTCTTTTCAGTAAATGAATCCGAATCGTATATAATTGTTCCTCCCGGCTCAAGAAAACGCGCATTGGCTTTAATTGCAGCTGGGTTCATGGCAACAAGTACGTTTGCATTATCTCCAGGTGTATTAATTTGTTTTTGTCCAAATTGCACCTGGAAACCAGACACCCCTCCTACTGTACCTTGCGGTGCTCGAATTTCTGATGGATAATCAGGAAATGTAGAAATGTCATTACCCAGAAGTGCCGTAGTATCCGAGAACAAGGTTCCGGTAAGCTGCATTCCGTCGCCGGAATCGCCTGAAAACCTAATGGCCACTTCTTCCAGTTCGATTACTTTAGTTTCTTTCATCTCTAAAATGTTTGATTTTATTTTCGAAAACTAGACGCAGAATTCAATCGTACCCTAATTTTCATTCTATTGTTATTTTCTTTTAAGTCTGTTCAATTCATAAAAAAAACGACTCCAAAACTACTAAATCATAATTTTAGAACCGGTTTTCATCAAGGTCGATCGAAATAATATATAGCAAATGTAACCATTATTTAACAAGATTTGAATGACTTCTGTGATAGTTTTTGGGTTTTCTTATTTTTGTAATCAATTTAAAACCAATTCAGATAATGGCTATTATAAAAGAACTTAAAGATAAGACTCCGAAGATAGGAAAAGACTGCTTTCTGGCTGAAACAGCAACACTTATAGGAGATGTAGAAATAGGTAACAACTGCAGTATTTGGTACAGCGCGGTACTACGGGGCGATGTGCACTACATTAAAATTGGTAACAATACCAACGTGCAGGATAATGCAACAATTCATGCTACTTACCAGAAAAGTCCGACCAATATTGGAAACAACGTTACCATTGCACACGGAGCCATCATTCATGGCTGTACTTTAAAGGATAATGTAATGATTGGAATGAATGCTGTTGTTCTCGACAATGCAATTATTGAAAGCAATTCTATTATTGCAGCCGGCTCGGTAGTTACCAAAAATACACGTGTTGAATCGGGCAGCGTATACGCGGGTGTACCGGCCAGAAAAGTAAAAGATATAAGTCCCGAGTTATTACACGGTGAGGTTGAGCGAATTGCAAATGCCTATCATATGTATTCGAGCTGGTACAAATAAAGTTTACAGTTGAGAGAAGGAATAACGAAGAATATGAAAAACTCAAAAATTTAAAGAATGAAACCAACCTTACTTATACTGGCTGCCGGAATGGGAAGTCGTTTTGGAGGACTTAAACAAGTTGAACCCGTTGGGCCGAATGGAGAAGCTATAATCGACTACACAATTTTCGATGCCATTCGTGCCGGTTTTGGCAAAGTAGTTTTTGTAATACGCGAAAGCTTTGCCGATGCTTTTAAAGAAAAATTTGAAGCAAAGCTAAAGGGAAAAATTGAAGTGGAATATGTTTTTCAGGAGCTGGATAATTTACCAGCCGGATTTCAATTACCTGAAGATCGTGAAAAACCATGGGGCACAGCCCATGCAATTTTGGTTGCAAAAGATGCAATTAAAGAACCGTTTTGCGCCATAAACGCCGATGATTTCTATGGTGAAAAAGCGTACCAGGTAATGGCTGACTTCCTTAATAATAAGGTACAGGAACAAACCTATTCTATGATTGGCTACCTACTTAAAAACACACTTTCGGAACACGGATCTGTTTCACGTGGCATTTGCACAGTAAATAAAAATGACAACCTGATTAAAATTGTTGAAACAACCAAAATTTTCAAAAAAAACGATGCCGCCGTTTCAGTTAATGAAGATGGAACAGAAACGCCACTGAGCGGAAATGAAAAAGCGTCGATGAACTTTTGGGGCTTTCATCCCACCATATTTAGCGTACTTGAAAATAAATTCGTAAAATTTCTTGAGACAGAAATCGACAAACCTAAATCGGAAATGTACATCCCGTCAGTTGTGTTTGAAATGATACAAGACCAGCAGGTAGAGGTGAAAGTACTGGAAGCCAATTCACCCTGGTTTGGTGTAACCTACCAGGAAGACAAACCCATTGTAGTGGATAAAATCAATTCATTAATTAAAGAAGGAGTGTATCCTGAAAAACTTTGGAATTAACTACATAAAAAATAAATACTAAACCGGAAAATACAATTCCGGTTTAGTAATGCTAACTAAACTAACTTATGACTGATTTAAAAAGTATCGCCCTGAACTTTCGTCTTGATGCTGAAATAAAAGAAGTAAAACCATTGGGAGAAGGTTTTATCAACGACACATATATTATTACTACCAAAAACAGCGGCCCCCGATATATTTTACAGCGTAAGAATAAGAACATCTTCTCTCCCATTCCTGCGATGATGGAGAATATTCAAAAAGTTTGTGCACACATTAAAAAGAAAGTTATTAATGCCGGTGGCGATCCGTTGCGCGAAGCAATGACCATTATTGCCACAAAGGATGAAAAGTTGTATTTCCTTGATGACAAGGATGAATACTGGACCGTTTGCCTTTATATTGAAGACACCATTGCATACGAAGCTGCAGAAACTCCCGACTTGGCTTATGCCGGAGGTAAAGGTATTGGTAAATTTCAATCGTTGGTAGCCGATTTAAAAGAACCGCTTGTTAATATTCTTCCCGGGTTTCACGACATTCGTTATCGTTTTAAACAATGGGATGAATTACTGGCAAAAGATCCGGTTGGCAGAAAAGAAAAACTGAGCGAAGAGATTTCATGGATTGAAAGCAGAAAAGAAGAAATGCTGGACTTCTGGAAATTGGTTGAAGACGAAACAATTCCAACACGCATCAGTCATAACGACACCAAAATAAACAACATTCTGTTCGACAAAAAGGGGGAAGTACTTTGCGTAATCGATTTGGATACTGTTTTAAGCAGTACCGTGCTGAATGATTTTGGCGATGCAATGCGTTTTTACACCAACACCGGTTTGGAAGACGATAAAAATCTTGAAAACGTTTCGATGAATCTCGATATTTTTAAAGCTTTTGCAAGAGGATATCTGGAAGAAACCATCTCGTTCCTCAGCCCAAAAGAAATCGAGTACCTGGCATTTTCAGCCCGCTACATTACCTATGAACAGGTTTTACGTTTTCTTATGGATTACATTGACGGAGACAATTACTACAAAACAAAGTCGGCTAATCACAACCTGGTTCGTACACGTGCCCAATACAAACTATTGCAAAGCATGGAAAATCAGTTTTCTGAAATGGACGGTTTTATAAAATCGTATGTAACGGAATTAAAAAGCTAGGAAAGACATATTTTTAGAGGTGAACCGTTTTGGCGTTCACCTCACTTCCCATAAACAGTGCTGCTTTACTTTCAAAAGTTGCCGCCGATTCTGTAGTCTGGTAGTCCAGCGTTTTACCTTTTGTTAATCGCTTTTCCATTTCCGGATGACGCTTCAAATAATCAAGCAGTTTTTCGGCAACTATTGCTCCCTGAGTTAAAATATTTACATTTTTCGGCACATATTTTTTAATTACATCAAAGAGTAATGGGTAATGCGTACAACCAAGAACCAGCGTATCAATTGTTCCATCTTTTGTAAAAATGGAATTAATATTTTTCTGCACAAAATAGTCAGCTCCGGCATTTTCTATTTCATTATTTTCAACCAGCGGCACCCACATCGGGCAAGCTTCCTGAACGGTAGATTTTACCCTTCCCTGAGACCATTTTTCCAACTCTATCGGATACGATTCAGAAACAACTGTTCCAACTGTTCCCAATACACCAACATGTCCGTTCATTGTAATTTCTGACACCTTTTCAACGCTTGGCCTAATTACACCCAGTACACGATTATCGGGAGCTATTCGAGGTAAATCCAACATTTGAATATTCCGTAAAGCTTTTGCTGATGCAGTGTTGCAGGCAATAATAACCAACGGACATCCTTGTCTAAACAAGTATTTTACGGCTTGCAAAGTGTAATCGTAAACTACATCAAACGATCGGGTACCGTAAGGTGTACGTGCGTTATCGCCAAGGTATAAAAAATCGTATTCGGGCATGGCTTTAGTCAATTCTTTTAACACTGTTAACCCACCATAACCCGAATCAAAAACTCCAATCGGAGAGGTTTTCATAGAAATGTATATTTATCGTTCTAGTGACAAGTCGTAAGATTGTTTGTAATATTTCCCGAGATTCGACCAGTCGAAATGCATTGATGCTTCCTCGCATTTATAGCGCAATGCGATCCTGTCGCGCCGGGAAAGATTAACAAATTCGAACAACATATTGGCCAGTTCTTCAGCTGCTCTATTAAAATTACCTTCAGTCCTGTCAATTATGTACATGCCCTTCTCGTCATGATCAGGAATGTTATTTTGTACGTAGTCGCCAAATCCGGCCAAATTACTTGTTACCGATGGCAGACCACTGGCCAAGCATTCAAGTGGCGTATATCCCCATGGTTCGTACATACTTGGGAAAATACCCAAATGACAACCTCGAACAAACTGGGTATAATCCATTTTAAACAGCGGATTTGTTGTTGCAATAAAATCAGGATGGTACACAATCTTCACTTTATCATGGCGGTTATTCACCAAATTAGAAGTTCGCAAGAAATTAAGTATTTCGTCTTTGGCATCGTCAACCAACGTGTGTGTAACAATCTTCGGTAAGTTTTGTGTCTTCCAGCTTTGAACATTTCGTCGCAACTTTAGTCTTAAGTAGTCATCAACCAAAGCTCTCAGGTCTGGAAATTCATAATTACCGGTAATCCGGGTAATTTCATCGTAAAGGCGTTCTCCAACCTGTTCTTTTATTTCCTCCACAACACGTGCTACATCCTCAATTTGAGCTTTCGACTGTAACACCTCAGGATTGAAAGAATAGAATGGTCGTTTGGTTATAAAAAAAGAAACCACCGTCATATCGGTTCCAGCTTGCTGCATTTTCCAGTTTAAGCGAGCCAGCGCTTCAAGAGTAAGATCGTAGCCTTTATTCTGATATTCGTATCGACCAGATGTGAAGAAATAAAGTGTTTTATCCAAATCGAATGAATAACTCTGAAAGAAGTGTCCCATTACAAACTCGTGAATCTTCTTCTTCACTTGTACGTGCTGATTCTGAATTTCATGTAGAGCTTCAAAACGTTCAATATTCAATCCGTTCGGGAGAAGCAAATCCGGTGTTCGTCCAAGTAAATAAGTGCATTCTTGTGCTGTTACTTCACTAACCGTTGTGAAAACATGAGCACCATGTGCCGAAGCTCTTTCTATTTGTGCAATTGGCAACACATTAAATTTTCTGGCTTCTTCTTCCCAGTTATAAAACGGAAGATGGCTGTAAAACTCGTGGTCATTCATAGCCAAATATCGGCCCAGCAAAGTTGCATGCGTTGTAAAAACAGTCTTAATATTCAGGTTCGACTTTCGTATTCCGGGAATTGGCAGACCTGCCATCCATTCGTGGAAATGTGCTATTATAGTCGAATCACAAACTCCGGTTCCGCACAGATAATGGAAAAACTCCTTGACCTGAAATCCGAAAGCTGCCACTTTATCCAGCAATTCATCTCCTTCCGGAACTGATATATTGTAATCTTTAAAAAGATAATATCGAATCTCGTCTAGTTTATCGTAAATCGAATAGGGATTAAAAAGCACAACATTAGGACGTCCTGAAACAATCCACTGACCGTAATAGACTTCGAAACCGCGCGATTGCATTTCTAATACGGCCTTTCCGATAGGACTTGAAAAATCGGTTGCCGGATCAAAATGGGCAGCCGCCTGATCAGCAAAATAAGGTCCGATAAGAAAATAATTTTGATGCCCCCATTTTTTCATCACTGTTGGTACTTTCGAGCGAATTACCGTATAAATCCCTCCTACCTGGTTACAAACCTCCCATGCTATTTCAAATAATGTAGGCCTTACAATTTGCTCCTGCTGTTCATTCTCCATTTTTAACTTCGCTGCCATCATATGTTTATTTTAGTTAGATCTCTGGTTATTATGGTATTCCACAATTTTCAACAAATCCAATTATATTGAAGATTGAGTTCACTAAATATAGTTTTTATCTATTATCATTCCAATATGTTCTACAATAAAAAATAGTGAAAAAAATTCTGCTACAGGGCATAAAATCTGACATTTCAGATTAAATAACCAGAAAATTTTATAAGTGAATTAAATTCAGATCCAGATTATGATTGCACCTTCGTTCATAATAAATTATAAATGAGAAAGGGATACACTTTTCAGTGCATCCCTTTTCCTAAAATTTATTCATATGAAAATTGGCGCTAATTAACACCCGTGCGAACATCCCAGAACATTTTTTTACCCCATAGGCGATCTTCTACCTGATCCCAATAAGGCTTAATATTATCTGTATTCAAGTTATACTCGTTGGTTGGATATGGTTGTCTGAACGGAGGACGGCTATGTCCGATGTAGAATGCATCCGGTGCTGCTGCCAATAAAGGAACATCTGTCCTTCTTGTTTCAGCCCAAGCTTCCTGTCCGTTTTTAAACAGCGAAATCCATTTTTGAATATAAATCTGATCCATATCATCACCATAAGCAATTTCATCCTGAGCTAAATATGCTTCAATTTCTGCTGTGGCAATTCCGTTTTCTTCCATCGATGCAGTTATACCAGCCTGGTAGGCATCTTCAGCAGTTACACCAACACTCCATCCTCTGGCAGCAGCTTCAGCAACAATAAAGTTAACCTCGGCATAGTTCATATATGGAGAAAAACCGGCTGCATCTTCGCGAAAACGCTCACCCATTCTTGAAATATCACTCATGCTGAAACTTCCGAGCTCTGCACCAACAATTACTCCACGATACTCACCATCCGATTGAGCAGGTTTTGCATAAACAGGTAAACGAGGATCGTTAAAAGCGAGTAACTGATCAATCATTACATCAGCAACACCGTGATCATCGCGTGCATCAACTTCTTTATTGGTGTAAAATGGTTCATAATAAGGATCGGCACCTGACCAGTAGAAATATGCATTCTCATCATTTGATGCAATAACAGGATAGGTAGAAGGATTACCTGTAATCTGCTCAATAACGCTTTTTGCGGTTGTTGCATCAGCATCCATTAAACGACAAGCCATTCGTAAACGCAAGCTGTTTGCAAACTTCTGCCACAATTCAGTATCACCTCCAAACAAAATATCACCACTACCAAGCGCATCGCTGGCTCTCTGATTGAACAAAGTATTGGCTTCTTCCAACATTGCCATTATTGCAGGATAGATTTCTTCCTGTGTTTGATACGCAGGCGACAATACACCTTCTTCAGCACCAAGCGCGTCGGTAAATGGAATATCTCTCCACATATCAGTAGCAACTAACCAGATATATGCACTATAAGTAGTTGCTGCAGCTTTCATATTAATGTCACCTGCTTCCTCCGCCTGAGTAATAATCTGTTTCAGGTTTTGCTGATTGCGATAAACAGTTGCAAAATACGAGTTAAAAGTACCTTCCCTAAATTCATAAATTGACTCCTCGGGATACTGAATTTTACCAACCTGGTTCGAATATCCAAGTGTTCCGGCTCCAATGGCCGAAAGATTAAAAGTATTTGTGGTAAAGTTGTTAAGCACATAGGCCATGATGTTTGTTGATGGCACAGCCGTAGGACTATTCGGATCGGTGTTAATATCTTCGTAATCACCGGTACACGATACTATTGCCACTATTAGCAATAGCACGATACTAAATCTTATATTTTTAAATTTTAACATGATGTTTCAGTTTTAATAGTGAACAGAATTAAAATGTCACGTTTAATTTGAATCCTAGGTTACGGGTAGCAGGAAGCTGGTATTGCTCAATACCCATACCTGCTTCAGTTGTTCCGAAAGCTGTTTCAGGATCAATACCAATGTCATTGGATTTATGGGTCCACAGAATGGCCATATTACGACCAACAAAAGAAATATTGGCACTTTTAATAAAATCAACTTTATCAAGCAAACTTGAAGGAAGGCTGTAACCAAAAGTTACTTCTCTTAGTTTTATGAAGCTACCATCGATCATACCTGTCTTTTCAATTCCCCAATATCTTTCGTAGTAATCTTGTGCTGATACAACAATGTCGTTTGTACTTCCGTCAGTTTTAACAACAGTCTCATCTTTCAGTACATCCTGACCAACAACAACTCCAACCTCGCGAATATTGTACCCTTCAGCACCTTCGCGCGAAGCCATTTGTGCAGTTTCTTCACTAACACCCGACATTCCACCAAACCAATCGGTTACAGAGAAAATATCTCCACCCCAACGCATGTCTACAAGGAAACTGGCGTTGAAGTTTCTCCAACTGAATGAGTTGTTAATACCTCCAATCCAGTCTGGCATTACATTACCTACAATCTCAGGATCAGATCCCGGAGTTGGCAAACCATTAGAAGCAACAACAATATCTCCGTTATCGTTTCTGTTGTATGAGTAAGCTTTAATCACACCAAATGTTTCACCAGGAATTGCTTCTATAGTAACAGCTCCCCAAGAAGAACCGATCTGGTATTTTTTTAGGTCAGCATATAATTCGTTAACAGTGTTCTTGTTTTTCGCCCAGTTGAGCATTACTTCCCAGTTCAATCCTTTTTTCGATTTCAGCACCTGACCGATAAGCTCCAGCTCGACACCTTTGTTTTCAATTTCACCGGCATTGATCATTACTGCATCATATCCGGCTGCATCGCTAATGTCAACCTGCATAATCTGGTCTTTAGTAACTTTATCGTAGTAAGTAGCGTTTAATCCTAATCTGTTATTAAAGAAACGAAGTTCTGTTCCCACCTCCATTGATACTACTTTTTCAGGTTTCAATCCTGTTGGAGGAAGTGTTACAGGCAAACGAAAAGGAGTAGTTCCGTTATATGGATCGCGCGACACGTAAGTCATTGACAACTGGTAAGGATCAGTTGCATTACCTACCTGAGCCCAACTTGCTCTTAATTTTGCAAACGAAAGAATATCAGATTTAATTGGCAAGGCTTCGGTAGCCAACCAGCTCATTGTTGCTGATGGGTAGAAGAATGACCAGCTATCTGCAGGAAGTGTAGAACTCCAATCGTTACGTCCGGTTATATCCAAATACAACCATTTTTTATAATCGAATGAAACCGATCCGAAAACAGAATTTGATTGCAACTCACTGTCGTATTGCGAAACGCTTGGGTTTCCGTTTACGTTTCCAATTGTGAACAAATCAGGAACAGTTAATGAGCTTGCAGAGAATGATGAGTAGTGACGGTTATAATCGCGATAGTTGGCTCCAACAGTACCGTTCACACCAAAATCGCTTGTAATTTGCTTATTGAAACTAAAGATCAAATCAGCATTCAACTCATGTTGAAAAGTTTGTGCTTGAGTAAATTCACCACCGGCCTGAACTCCGTTTGAACCGTCGGCTGCAACTTTTTTCGTGAACAAGTGAAACCAGTCAACACCTAAACGTCCCATAACACTTAACCATGGGGCTAATTCGTAATCCAGCGTCATATTACCGTAAATACGGTCTTTTTGTAATGCGTTGGTATTTTTGTTCACCGTCCAGTATGGGTTGTTATGGTAGTTGGTATTCCAGTTGTATGGATTACCATGGATATTATACGTATCCCAGTTCTCTTCTAAAGAATTCATGTTTACCTGGCGGCCAAACCATCCACCAATCGACTGCATAACATTATTAGCAGTATATCCCTGACTTGGAATATTATCCGATTTTGATTGTGTGTAAGTAATCGATCCCTGTGCAGTGAAACGCTCAAGGGCAGTAATTGCACCACTTAAACTGGCAGTTGTACGATCCATATCTGTGTTAGGGATTGTTCCTGTAATATCCTGACGAGATAAGAATAAACGTGTACTTCCTTTATCAGAAGCACCCTGAATTGAAATACTATTATCAACAGTTACACCAGTTTCAAAAAAGTCTTTTACATTATTTGGTTGTGAAACCCAAGGAGTTTTTTGATAAACACCATCAACAACAGGACTATCGAACTGCGACAATTGCAAACCGATATCTAAACGAGGCCCCCACGATTCATCCATAAAATCGTAAACACCACCACCGTTACCATCAACATATTTAAATCCGTAAGTATCCGACCAGTCCTGGTAACTCATTGGAGATTCACCTTCCTCATATTCGAAACTATTGTAATAAAATTCCGAGGCCGAATATCCCTGACCATATTTATTCTGGTAATTAGGAATAACATAAGCATCGCTGAAAGTAACACTTGAATTAAGCTGGACTTCAAAACCTTTACTTTTATTCGCTTTTTTAGTGGTAATAAGCACAACTCCGTTTGCAGCATTCATACCGTACAAAGCAGCTGCGTTTGCACCTTTTAATACTGTTATCGACTCAATGTTTTCAGGAGCAAGATCTGAAGCACCGTTACCAAAGTCAACTCCACCCCACTGGCTCACATCTGAACCGTAGTTGCTAATTGGGACACCATCAACAACAAACATTGGCTGGTTATTACTAAACGAACTGTTGCCACGAATGGTAATTCGCGATGAACCACCAATTGCACCGGTAGCGCTTGTTACTTGTACACCGGCAATTTTACCTGATAACGAGTTCACAATGTTAGGATCTTTTGCTTTTGTAAGCTCCTCTCCTGAAACTTCCTGCACAGCATAACCCAGTGCTTTTTTCTCTCGTGAAATACCTAACGCGGTTACTACAACCTCATCAACAGCAATGTTTTCACTTTTCATTACTGCATCAACTACTGATTGTCCCTCTATCGCAACTTCCAGAGGTTGCATTCCCACAAACGAAAAAAGCAATGTAGTTGCATCGTTTGGTACTTTCAGGGAATAATTTCCATCAATGTCGGAAATTGTTCCGGTGGTGGTACCTTTTACGGAGATTGAAACTCCCGGTATTCCCATTCCGTCTTCGTCAGACGTTACTGTACCTGTTATTATTGTGATTTGTGCCTGCACCAGGCTAACCATTAATAACAAATACGAAAAAATTAGCGTAATTTTTTTCATAGAAGTAATAAATTTTATTCGCAATTAATATTTAACACTACTTATCACAGTGCAACAATTTTCGTTATTCAAATATCTTTTTGACACCACGCTGGCTAACAAAACGACATTTTGTAATGACATTTGCAATACTAGTATATCACAAATGTGTTTTTTATAACATTGGTCATACTTATTTTGTATAGAACTGATAATGTGTTACTTCGAATATCCAGCAATGAAACGACGGTGTATTCAATATTTATATTACTAATTGATATACTGCGATATAGCTACACCTACTTAACCATATATAAACATTAACGAATTATTAAAAAAGATACCATTTGTAAACAAAAGGGCGACCTTAATAACAATTTGATTGAAATCTATCTGCTAAAACAGAAATCTATAAGTAGAGAAGCTTTGAATGTACAATTTTCAATCCTCTGATTGAATTGCAATATGTTCTTCTGTGTAAAAGGACGAGGCTTTTTCGTGCGCTGATTGGGGGTACATATTTATAAACAAAAAGCCGCTTATCACTCGATAAGCGGCTTTTAATATATACTGTAATAATATTCTTACTGAATACCCAATTTAGCTTTTACCAACGGTAAAACGTCAACGCTCTGGTTTGATTTGTAAAGTATAGTTCTGTTTCCTGCTCCTGAATCGAAAACATAAATCAGCCCTTGCTCTTTTGCAACTTCTTCAATCGCTTTTTCAGCTTTATCGAAAACAGGAGATAAAAGTTCTGCTTGTTTTTGCTGTACCTGCTGTTGGGCAGTTACCTGGTAATTTTGAATGCGTTGTTGTACATCCTGAATTTCGGCAATTTTTGCATTTCGTTTAATATCTGATACTTCTTCTCCCATTGCTTCAAATTCGCCTAATTTTGCCTGATAATCTTTTTGCATTTCACCCAGAATTTCTTCCAATTCTCCTTGAAACGTGTTAAACTCAGCTTCAGCTGCGGTTCTTTCAGGCATTACTTGAACCAAAGCCTGAAGGTCAATATGGCCAAATTTTAAAGATTGTGCATTGGCAGCAGTATATGATGCTACAGTGAACATAAGCACTGCCATTAATTTCATTAAATTTCTCATAATCAATGTGGTCTTAATTTTTGCTTGCAAATATAGTATTTAATACCAATTATTGGTTAAAATGAACAACTGATTTAAATTGAATCATTCTGTTTTAAAAGCGGAAACTATTATCTATTTATACCCAAGTTTTCTTAACACTTCATCGCTAAGATCGTAACGTGGATTAGTGAAAAATAAAGTTGCATCTCCGGCCTTATCAAATATTACGGCATAGCTACCGTCGGTAGCTATTTCCTGAACAGCGTTAAAGATGTCGTCCTGAATAGGCTTAATCAATCCCTGACGCTTTTTGAAAAGGTCGCCATTTGGCCCAAAATACTTACGTTGCAATGTTTTATAATCTTTTTCTTTTGTAATAATCACATCCTCGCGTTTGCGTTTCATATCTTCTGAAAGCAAAACACTCTCTGCTTGAAAGTCCTGATACATTTGCTCAATCTCGGCATGCATTGATTCCAATTCTTTTTGGTATTGCGATGACAACTGATTCAGTTGCTCCTGGGCCGCGGTAAACGACGGAATGTTATCCATAATATATTCCGAATCGATAAATGCGAATTTCTGCGCATTTGCAAATAATGTTACTGAAAATATTACAGCAATCGATAAAATAATTTTCTTCATGGCAATTTCTTTTTTAGTTAAACTGGTTTTTGTCTATCATATTTTATGCCAAAGCTTGTTTTTATTAGAACTGTTGTCCGATTACAAAGTGGAATTGGCTTCCTGCTGCATCAGTAACACCCGGCACATCGTCAAATCCATATCCCCAGTCAATACCCATCAATCCAAACATTGGAAGGAAAATTCTAACACCTACTCCGGCCGAGCGCTGCAATTTAAAAGGCACGTAGTTTTGGAAACTAATTCCGGCATTACCTGCTTCAAGAAAAGCCAGTGCATAAATAGTTGCACTTGGTTTCAATGTAATCGGGAAACGTAATTCTGTAGTAAACTTAGAATACATATTGGATCCGTTATTCGGACTCAGACTGTAGTCTTTGTAACCACGCAATGCGATATAATCGGTACCATAAATATTATATCCCGACATACCGGATCCACCCACAATAAATCCTTCAAATGGTGATTTTCGGCCTGAATCGAAATAGCCAAGAAATCCCATTTCCAATCCCGTTTTTAAAACCAGCGTGTGCTCCCCTCCTGGATTAGTAAGCGGAGTAAACCACTGGGCTTTTAATAACCACTTGTGGTATTCTATCCATTTATAACGCTCCTCGTTAGAGATACTCTCGTCCGAATAGTCCTTATTATTAAACCACGAGTACGGTGGTGTTACTTTTAAAGCAAGCGAGATATTTGATCCCCGGCGCGAATACAGTGGGTTATCAACTGAACTACGACCAAATACAGTTTTAAAACTCAGGTTGTTAAAAGTACCATTCACCTGGCCATTTTCATCAGCCATAAAATAGAACATACTTCCCATGTTTCTCAGGTTGTAATGTTCTAACGACAGTTCGTGATAAACCGTAAAGTAGTCATCAGGCCACGATAAGCGATAACCATAACCTAAAGCCAAAGCAGTAGTTTCCCATATTTGATCATCATCTTCGTTGTCATTCTCCGAATCATAATTATATTGGTATTGTGGATAACCGTATGATCCATATCCGCCGTAGCCATATGGCGAATAGCCAGCTCCATAAGGCGAATATCCGTAACCGCCATAACCACCTCCGTAACCATAAGGTGAATAACCGTAGCTACTACCATAACCATATGGATTATAACTTTGAGTATACCTGTTGGCACTGTAATTAATACGGGAGTGTGATAAAGAAACGGAGAAAGAGTTCGGTTTTTTACCTCCCAGCCATGGTTCGATAAACGATAGGCTGACGGTTCTGTAATATTTTCCACTGGTTTGATAACGCAGACTTAGTGTTTGTCCATCACCGGTTGGCAGTGGTCGCCATGCTTCTTTATTGAAAATATTACGTACCGAGAAGTTTGCAAATTTTAAACCAACCGATCCCACAAACATACCAGCACCCCATCCACCTGACAGTTCGATCTGGTCGTTTGCTTTTTCCTGCAATTGGTATTCAATATCCACTGTCCCGTCTTCGGGATGTGGCTGTACATCCGGATTAATCGCTTCCGGATCGAAGTGACCAAGTTGTGCCAACTCCCTGTACGAACGCATTAACAATGTTTTACTGAATAAATCGCCGGGATAAGTACGAAGTTCACGTCGTGCAACATGCTCGTGTGTTTTCGTATTTCCAACAATACGAACTTCATTAATAGTTGCCTGCTTTCCTTCGTAAATACGCATTTCATAATTAATGGTATCTCCATCGACATTTACTTCAATCGGATCGAGGTTAAAAAACAGATAACCTCTATCGAGGTATACATTATTTAGACCTTCTTCATTATCAAAAAGGCGCTTGTCTAAAATCTTTTGGTTAAATACGTCTCCTTTTTTGATACCAAGTCGCAGATCCAAATAATCAGACGGATAAACCGTATTTCCTACCCAACGAATATCTCCGAAATAGTACTTATTTCCTTCTTCAATATCAATATCGATATTTACTCTTGGTTTATTCTTTCTACCTACTTCAACCTGGTAGACTGAATCTCCAGTGATAATTGCATCACGATATCCTTTCTCGTTGTACTTATCAATCAGGTTAGCCTGATCATTTTCATATTCTTCCTGTAAGAATTTTTTGGTTTTGAAAAAGTTACGCAACGATTTTTCGTTGGTCTTTTTCATTGCACGTTCAAGTGTTACATCCGAAAGTGCTTCATTGCCGATAATCTCAATATTATTAACCTTTACTTTTTCTTTCTTATCAACGTAAATATCAAGAATAACACTGTTGTTTTGCGTGGTATCATCACGTTGAACTATGTTTACTTCTGTATTTAAAAAACCCTTTCCGTGGAAAAGATTCTTAATAGTACGCTCGGCACTGTTAACCTGGTGGTCGGTAATCTGGCTTCCTCGTAATAACAATACTTTTTCAGTGATATCATCTTTTTCTGATTTCGATACACCATAAAAATTTACATCGGCCAAACGAGGACGCTCCTGTAGATAGATATCCAGCCATATTTTACTTCCTACAACTTTGGTTGCCTGTATTTTTACATCCGAAAAAAGTCCTTGCTGCCATAGTTTTTTTATTGCTAAGGTAATCTCTTCTCCAGGTACCATTATTTCGTCACCTACTTTTAATCCTGATAGCTGAATCAGCACATTTTTATCCAGGTATCTTATTCCCGACACCTGTACATCTTCAATGGTATAATTCCGCGCACTCGAATAATAGATCGAAAAGTTTGTACTATCTGCCTCTTGTGCAAAAAGCTGTGGTACAAACACTACAAAAAGGAATAAAAAGGCGACTAATGGTCTTTCAATTCTACTCATAAAATTAGCTCGTTAACTGTTCACTTGTTTTTCCAAATCTTCTCTCTCTGTTCTGATAATCAATAATGGCTTCAAATAAATCGTCTTTTCTAAAATCGGGCCATAATTTACCCGTAAAATACAATTCAGAGTAAGCAATCTGCCACAACAGAAAATTACTAATCCTGTATTCCCCACTGGTTCTAATCATCAGTTCAGGATCAGGTAATTCTGATGTTGACAAATAATTCTGGAACAGTTCGTTATTTATTTTTTCTTGTGAAATCTTTTTTGCGGCAATATCGTCGGCAAGCAGTTTTACGGCGTTAAGTACATCCCATCTTCCACTGTAACTTAAAGCCAATACCAAATTTAAACCGGTATTATCTTTTAACGCATCAATACAGCTATTAAGTTTCGCCTGCACATTTTCAGGCATTACATGAACACAACCAATTACGCTAAGCCGTACATTGTTTTTATTCAATTTTTCGGTTTCGGCTTCAATGGCATGAACTAAAAGTGACATTAGTGCTTCCACTTCTTCTTTTGGCCGGTCCCAGTTTTCAGTTGAAAATGCATAAAGGGTTAGGTGTTTCACTCCGATTTCTCCAGCTCCTTCAACGACGGAGCGTACAGACTCAACACCGTTCTCGTGCCCCATAACACGAGGTTTGCCGTGTTTGGCTGCCCACCTTCCGTTGCCATCCATAATAATGGCAATATGCTTTGGTATATTATTTCTATCTAATCTGTCAACTGTTTTCATCACCAATTTTTAGCATCGTAGGCCGGACAAGCCTTTTTGCCTATAAAAATCATATATGTGAGATGTACCCCCAAATATCCTGCCCAGTCGTTGTTGTGCGAACCATCGTTATAAGTTATTGTTTCGCCAAAACCATTTACATGTGCCAACGGATCGTCCAAATCATCAAGCTGGTCGCTTAAATATTTACGCATTTGGTACTCAACCCCAATTCCCAACCTATCGCCAATGGTATACTTAAATCCCATTCCAAATGGAATTGTCATAGTCGTTACCGATTCTTCATAATCGGTAACAATAAGCTGTCCTGTTGCAGGATTATACTGCAATTCCGGATGATCAGGATTAAAAGCTGCAATTTCCCTTGATTTAAAGGTATAAGGGAAATAAGCCACTCCTATTCCTGCTGTAACATACGGACTAAACCGTAGTTTCTTTTTACCCAGAATATATCTCAGGTAATTGACCTCTGCTTGCAGTGTTAAATCCTGAACAGTTTTGTCAAACTCCCAGGGCGCAGTTTCAACTGTTCCCTCATCCGAGAATTTACCGGTTAGAAACATGGCACGCAAACCTACACGGGCATTAAAATTATACCTGAAATAAGCACCAAAATTTAAATTGAACGATTGGAACGGGGCATCTTCATCCATGTCGCCATGTACCGATGTTAACGTACCTCCCCAAATTCCGATGTCAGCTGTTTTTTGTGCATGTACTGAAACAGTTAGCAAAACTGTAACAAACACCAATAGTAATTTCTTCATCTTGGTATTCAATTTAGTCTATTTAACAAAGGTTTCAGACATGTTATTTTATCATTTTTTTCAATTTGAAATGATTTCGTTCTCACACCTTAAATTCTCAATTATTTTCATGTAAAAACACATGAAAAAAGAGGTAAGAGCGTGCGCAAAAAACATCCTCATAACAAACTGAATATCAATGAACTTAAACGCTTAAAAACGTTTTAACTTTTGCTTTCAAAAGCTACAAAAGTAATATAATTCTAAAAATAACATGCTCCTTTGCTATTATAAAACCCAAACAAAGATTAAAAATTGTTAAGTAGGCCAATGAAATTGAGAATACCAGCAACAAAACTGGCAAAAAATCCAGTTCCGTTAAGGACTTTTATTGTGTTGTTCGTTTACTCCGTTACACAGCAAACGGGGCTGCCCTCACCGGGATTCAGTTTCTGCGGTCCATTCCCCACATCAGCTTAGTGCGTAAAGTATTAAAAAATGGCTGTTCAGGAAGTTGAAGTGTTTTCAGTTTAAAGTCTGCCTTTTTGACTTTTATTTTTGTAGAAAACTCAACCGCCACAGATCGCGAATCTAGCGAAGTCAGGTAATTGGTTCCGCGACCTTCAACCTCCAGTTCTATTTCGCAGGTATCAGGTACCACAATCGGCCTGATGGTTAAGTTATGCGGAGCCAATGGTGTTATCACAAAATTAGCAGAGTTAGGTGTTAAAATAGGCCCTCCAACACTTAATGAATAAGCAGTTGAACCTGTAGGTGTGGATATGATCAATCCATCAGCCCAGTAGTTATTTAAAAATTCACCATTTATGCGCGCCGTAACATTAAGCATCGATGAGTTATCCGTTTTCAAAACAGTCATCTCATTTAATGCATAATTAAAATCAATATTTTCCTGGTTCGAGAATTCAACTTCCAGCATCGACCGCTCGATCACTTTATATTTATTATTGAAAATATTTTCGAGCGCACTGTGTACCTGATCTTCCGATATATCGGCCAGAAATCCAAGTCTTCCACCATTTAATCCGATAACAGGAATATCAAAATTGCGAATGTTTAACACCGACTGCAGAAAAGTACCGTCGCCACCAACACTAAAAATAAAATCATTTTCTTCATCAAAGTCAGAATAAGAATGAAAAAAGGAAGTGTAATAGGTTGAACTGTTCAACTCCTCAACCAGGTGCGAATAAAAAGGTTTATACAATTGAACCTTTATATTTTTTGCTCGAAGAAAGCTAAAGAATTCCTGCAGAACAGGAACGAACTCATCAGAAACCAGTGTGCCAAAAACTGCAACTTTCACTATTGTTATCGATTTAAATATTCATAAATTTCATAAACTGATCGAACCTGTCTTTATACAGGTCGTTTAACATCGACCGGTCCTGATATATCGCTTTCACATTATAATCGTATCGCATTAATGCCTGCACTACCCCCGAAAGTTCATCCGAATCCAGTTTAATAATAACATCCAGGACATTCGACCCGGGTTTGCGATCGACAAAGAAACTCAGAATTTTCACATCGTTGCTTTCAACAATCTGACTAATCTGAGCTACAGAATAATCGCTAACATTCATCTCAATTACCAACACGCCTCCAACTTCCTGCAACGAAAACAAGCTGGCAAAACGCCGTGCCAAATCGTACAGCGTAATTGCACCCAAATAATAATGATCCTCATCGAGCACCGGTAACACACTAAATTTTAGCTTATACATCACTATTGCCACCTCAAAAATATGCTGATCGTAGTGCGCGTGTGTGGTATTTAATTTGTCAACGGCGTTGGCAAGTTGAGTATCCACAAGATTCAGGTCGTAAATCAACTTATCAGAAACAAGTCCAAGGTATTTCGTATCGTCAACTACCGGAATATGCGAAACACGATATACATCCATATGACTCAATGCCTTACGACCAGTCTCGGAGCTGCTTACCGACGGAATTACATCTGATATTAGTTTATCTGCCAACAAAACTTCGCTGTTTAATGTTAATCGTTCAGTCTGAAAATAGTAACTTGCGTTTTTAAATTTTTCAATTTATGACCAGACTAAGTGTAAATATAAATAAAATTGCAACACTGCGAAACTCTCGTGGTGGCAAAGTGCCCAGCGTTAAAGATGCAACCATAAACTGTCAAAAATTTGGTGCTGAAGGAATTACAATACATCCACGTCCCGACGAACGACACATTACACGCAAAGATGTTTATGAGATAAAACCACTGATAACCACCGAATTCAATATTGAAGGTTACCCTAGTGAAGATTTTCTGAAAATGGTAATTGAAGTGCAGGCCGACCAGGTTACTTTAGTACCGGATACCGACGCGCAATTAACCAGCGATCATGGCTGGGATACCTGGAAAAATCTTAGTTTTCTAAAAGATGTGATTGCCCGTTTGCTGGAAGCCGGTATACGTACATCTATTTTTGTAGATCCGGATGAAAAAGCGGTTGAAGGAGCGGCTGAGATTAAAACCGACCGTATTGAATTGTACACCGAACCTTATGCAACACTATACCCGATTGACCACGCAAAAGCCATAGAACCGTTTATAAAGGCTGCAAAAGTTGCGGAGAACTTAGGTATCGATGTGAATGCCGGCCACGACTTGAGTTTGGAAAACCTGAATTACATGTACCATAAAATCCCGAATTTAAAGGAAGTTTCCATCGGACACGCGCTAATTGCCGATGCACTTTATTTAGGCTTGGAAACTACCATACAGAAATACCTCGACTGCCTGAAGTAAAAACAAAACATGCAGTACAGCAGTTAACACACTATGGATTTATATTACAGAAAAACGGGCAGTGGATCGCCACTGGTAATTATACATGGACTCTACGGATCGTCGGATAATTGGATGAACATCTCGAAACGTTTGGCCGAAAAACACACGGTTTATATGATCGACCAGCGAAATCACGGGAGGTCTGGATTTGCTGAATCGCATACTTACAACGACATGCGCGATGATCTGGCAGCATTTTTTGAAAAGCACAAAATTGAAAAAGCTACAATTCTTGGTCACAGCATGGGCGGAAAAGTAGCCATGTGGTTTGCTGCTGATTTTCCTGAGAAGGTTGAAAAGCTTGTTATTGCCGACATCGCTCCGAAAGATTACCTGCAACTAAAACACGAAGGGCAATTCTACCTTCACCAAAATATTCTGCTTGCCATGCAGGACATTGATTTTTCGATGGTGAAATCGCGTAATGATGTGGATGATTTTCTGGCAGAAAAGATCGATGATGAACGTATCAGAATGTTTCTTCTCAAAAATGTTGAAAAAAATAAAAAAACAAAACAGTTTCAGTGGCGTATAAATGCTGAAGTTCTGTACGATTACCTGGAAGAAATTGTTGCAGGTGTGAATATTCACTGGCTCGACGATAGAATTCCGATAACAACCTACCCGGTAATTTTTATCCGTGGTTTACTTTCGAAGTACATTCAGGAAGAGGATATAGAACTTATAAAAGAAATTTATCCCGAGGCCCACATGGTAGATATTCCCGAAGCCGGTCACTGGCTGCACGCCGAACAACCACAAAAGTTTGCTGAAGCGGTGTTTTTGTGTTGCTAGCAATTGATATTGATAAAAACCGATTTCAGGATAAAATGGGATTGCGAAAATGAAATACTGTTGAAGCACGATATCAGATGGCATTTACTTAATAACAGTTCCTTTCGCGCCCCACCAATAAAAAGCATTCATTTTTAACCGGTTTGTTTTAACTGTTGGATCTTCTCCTTCCAGTTTTAGTGCTTCATCAACGGTTTCTACATCAAAAATTAATAGCCCACGATTGTCGCCGCCACCCTCAAACGGACCGGCTACAATAAGTTTTCCGCTTTCAGCCAACTTATTTAAGTGTGCCATATGCAATTCCTGATAATGCGCTGCTTCAGTTGAGTCTTTACTTTTTGTTTCTCCACTCTCAAGCAGCATAAAAACATAACGTTTCATGGTGTAGGTGGTGTCGCCTTCGGTGTATGAGAATTCGCGTTGATCTTGCGCCGAAACAGCAAAGGCAAAAGTTAGCAGGCAAAGAGCAAATACAATTCTTTTCATAACTCGCAATTTGGTTAAAGGTTGTTTATTTTTTCAACTGGTCTTTAAATATCTTTTTGAATTTCTCCAGTTTTGGAGCCACAACAAATTGGCAATAGCCCTGTGTTTTGTTGCGCGCATAATAGTTGATGTGGTAATCTTCGGCAACATAGAACTTATCGAACCCGGTAACTTCTGTTACTATTGGTTTGCTGTAAACTTCCTCTTTTTCGAAAAGATCAATAACGCGTTCTGCCACCTCTTTTTGCTTTTCGTTATGATAGAAAATGGCGGAACGGTATTGCGGACCAACATCGTTGCCTTGTCTGTTTAAAGTTGTAGGATCGTGGGTCATAAAAAACACTTCCAGAATTTCTGAAAAGTTCACTACTTCCGGATCGAAAGTAATTTGCACCACTTCGGCATGACCGGTTGTTCCATCGCAAACCTGTTTGTAGGTTGGGTTTTTTACGTGGCCGCCACTGTACCCCGGTTTTACGTCAACAACTCCTTTTAACTCCAGGTAAATGGCCTCGGTACACCAAAAACATCCTCCGCCGAGTGTGGCTTTCTGTAAATCTTTACTCATACTGCTGTTTGAATAAATTAATAGTGTGAATATCAATGCTAGTGTTCTCATTTCTTTTTTGGGATAAATCGTGAAAAAGTTTTCTTTTCAAACTCCCAGGCAAATCTGAACTGCCCTAAAAGTGAAGCAAACAATAAAAATAAAATCTGGTACGCCGGAACAACAGTAATAATATACAAAGGGACCTTTATCCACAAACTGGTTGCATCGGTAATCCCTGCCAAATCAAAAACCGCCTTACGTACGTATAGTGCGGCACTTCCGGTTATTGAAAATATAAACAGGATGATAACAACCTGAAAGTTACTCTTCAGCTTCCACTTCTTTTTTAGTCTGTCAAACATTCGTCATCGTTTTGTTAGTAGTAACAAAAGAGTGGAATGTATGTTTTATGTTGGATTAAATTATGTGTGTTTGAAAAATGATGTAGCCGTAAATTGCAAACCGCAAAAAACGGAACAAGGCATATTTTAGGTAGCGTTTTGATGGGTATCCGGCCGAGCCTACCAAAAGGCTTATTGCCGCCCACGGGAGGGGAGTGAGCGCAGCCACAATAATAAGAAACAGACCATATTTTTTTAGTAGCGGCCATTGTTCTTTTAACAGTGTATTTCTGAATCGTTTAAGTCCTTCACGGTTGTAAAAAAAACGTCCTATCAGGAAAGTAAAGTATCCCATTACATACGAAACAGTGGCAAAAAATGCCAGGTTTATAAAATAATGGGCAATGGTATCTTTGTTTATCGCCCAAATCATAAATAGCTCGGGCGGAATAATACCGAAGAAAAATTCGGACAAACAGTAAACCAGGTAAACCAACATGGGTTTAGCGTAAACCTTATCCATCCATTCATCGGGCGCATGTGATATTACAAGCTCTTTAAAAAGGAAATAGGCACCCAGAATTATGAGCAGCCAAACAAATCCTTTAAGACCATTTTTAATAAGAAATTGTATTCGCGGACTTAGATTCATAGTTGATTTCGTTTACACGGCAATGTACAATAAATTAAAGACAATTGGGCATCCAAAACCATGCCAATATCACCGATTGGGGAGAAGATTTCTGCTTAGGTTAACTCCACCACAGTAATCTCAGGAGGCATTCCAATTCTACCCGGAAAACCGATATAACCAAAGCCTCGGTTTACATACAGAAATTGTTCTTTCTCGTTGTACAAACCGCCCCAGCGAGGATATTTATATTGTACCGGGCTCCACTTGATTCCGGCCCGCTCAATACCAAACTGCATGCCGTGGGTATGTCCGGCAAATGTAAGATCTATATCGGTTGATTTTAGCACTTCGGCATCCCAGTGCGAAGGATCGTGGCTCATTAAAATTTTGAATGGCTGGCCTTTTGCATTTTCAGAAGCTTTTTTCAAATCGCCATGTTGAGGAAAAGGCGGTTTTCCCCAGTTTTCAACACCAATTAATGCAATTTCTTCACCGTTGATGTTTAAGGTTTCAGTTTCATTCAACAGCAAACGAAACCCGATTTTCTTATGAAACTGCTTAATGGCTGCCAGGTTTTTTTCTTTGGCATCTGCCGATTCCCATTCCGAATAATCGCCATAATCGTGATTTCCAAGCACCGAGTATTTACCAATTTTGGCGTTCAGTTGCGATAAAACGGATTCCCAGCCTTCGGTTTCTTCTGCAAAATTATTTACCAGGTCGCCGGTAAATAAAAGAATATCCGGCTCCTGTTCATTAATCAATTCAACAGCCTTTGCCACCTGGTCGAACTTTTTATTAAAGCTGCCAAGATGCATATCTGAAATTTGTACAATTTTGAGCCCTTTAAACGATTTTGGCAAATGATTGAAACTGATTGTTTCGCGCATTACCCGGTAATTGAATTTACCTTTTGTTACTCCATAAAGAATCCCCGCAAACGGAACAGCTGCCAAAACCAGTCCCATCTGATATAAAAACTCTGCTCTCTCCATTTTTCTTCCCGAATTATTTGGTGTTAAACTTTTTTTTCTTTTTCCCTTTACCCAATTAATAACTGCTTTAAACAACAACTGTATATCTTTAAGCAATACAAAAACAATGAACACAAACTTGGGTATATAAAACAAGGCAAAACTAACCACGAGGTACCCAACGTAAATGTAGGCGTCGGACTGTTTTACATGCTGAATCCCGAACATAAACAAGCAAAAACCTGCAAAAACAAGGACTGAGATTCCCCAGAAAAGTATGGCCAATGATGTTCTAAGCAGCATATTTGCGAGTTTTGCGAGCAGCGGTTTTATGCCACGGAAGGTGTAAATATCTACCAGCAGCATAAATATTAACAAAGGAATTAATAACATTGCACTCGCTCTCATTCTATTGCTTCATTGTTTTAAGTGGTTGCAAATAAACACTTTTATTATTAAAAAGTTCGTGATGGAGTTCCTAAACAAATCACAAAAAAACTTAAATGTAATAAGCGAATTGTAGTTTCAGATTGTTGTGTGCCAACTGGCTTAATCTTCCGAAGCTTCCTGGGTTTTGCTTGAATCGGCAACCAGCCGGTTAATTTCTTTTAACTCATCGGAAGTGAAATGACGGTATTTACCACGTTTTAAATTTCCGAGTTCAATGTTCATTATCCGGGTCCGTTTTAATCGGGTAACTTCGTAGCCCAGGTGAGTGCACATTCTTCTGATTTGCCGGTTTAAACCCTGCGTAAGAATAATACGAAAAGTGAAATCATTGATGCGTTCTACCCGGCATTTTTTTGTTACTGTGTCGAGAATTGGAACGCCGTTACTCATTTGCCGGATAAAAGCCTGGGTAATTTTTCGGTTGACGTTAACGATGTATTCTTTTTCGTGTTGGTTGCCCGCACGAAGAATTTTGTTTACAATATCGCCGTCGTTAGTCATAAAAATCAGTCCTTCGCTGGGTTTGTCGAGACGACCAATAGGAAATATACGTTCCGGGAAATTGATAAAATCTACAATGTTATCCTTTTTGCTGGTGTCGGTGGTGCAGGTAATTCCAACAGGTTTATGAAAAGCAAGGTAGATATTCGGAACTTCCTTGGTTATAAGCTGACCATCAACCTCGATACGATCATTAGCTGTTACCTGAACGCCAAGTCCGGCCACTTCGCCATTTACTTTTACTTTCCCGCCTTCGATCAGACGATCGGCTTCGCGGCGCGAACAAAATCCGGTTTCCGAAATGGCTTTATTTAATCGTTTGCTTTCCATTGGTCAGCAAAAGTAGAAAATCTACAACCACCATTCGGCTTTTACACCCAAATAATGTCCCCATTTTTGTTTTCCTACGAATTGCAAGTAGGGAGAATACAGGTTGTCGACTGCCGCATCGTTGTAATGCGACAATGAAAATATGAATCTGAAATGAGGTCTTACACCGGTACTTTTTTCTCCTGTTGGAGCAAAAGTTGGTGCAAGGCTAAATTTTTGATAACTGTATTTTGGTGCTTCACCATCTTTTCGTTGCGAATAATGAAACTCGGTTAAAAAGTGAAATTTATTGGTTACATAGTGTACATCTCTAAAACCAAGCGTGAGGTCTTGTTTGTAGTTGTATACCTCGCGCCCCCAATAGGTTTTTGCCATACCTTTTGTATCTGCAGCTCCTTTGCTCTGTGTAAAAATAAAGTAGCCATTAAAATTATTCTTTTCAGACAGATCGAACTTTATTTCATCGACAATTGACAATGAATAGGCACCTGAAAAATTAAGTTTTTCGAGGTCGGGAGCTCCATAAGTTACCCAGGTTTTTGAGTGCCCTCCATCGCCACCGTTAGCAATGCGGGAACCATAACGAACCGCCAGCGTGTTATATGCGCTGTTGCCAAGAGATGGTAGATCGGATTGAAGTTTAAGTCCGTATACAAAACCATGATCTGACGGATAATTCAGAATGACATCTGGGGCATCTCCTTCTTCAAATGGAGAAGGAATAGGATCGCTTTCTGCGCCGCCCATACGGTGAAATTCAAATAAACCGGTAAGTGTATTCTGATTGTTTAGCTGAAAATCGTGTTCCAGAACGAGAACATTCCGCTGGCGAAGGGCAATGTTTGCAACTCCGTCGCCAATATTCAAATAAAAATATGGCGGAACATCGGCTGTGGTATCTGTTGAAGAGACAAAGATGGACGCGAAACGTGTGTTTTTATACTCTACTCCAAACCCCTGCCCCGAATGGTCATCAAAGAAAAAATGATCAGCGATATGCACTTCTCCTTTTCGGTAAAGCCGTGCTCCAATCCAAATACTCAGATCTTTGCCATTTATATTGCTGGCTTCTGCATAAATTTCGGGCATGGCAATGGTAAGCCCTCCAAGGCTGCTCGTAGAAGAGTTCCCAAACAAAGAGAGACTGTTTGAATAAACAGCAAATCGTGTTTGTACTTTAATTTTAGTTGGGTCGTCTTCGTTGAACGGCTTGAAATTAAAAGCAGGAACCAATTCCAGGTAATCCTGTTCTTCAAGGCGGCCACCAATACTTCCCAAATTGTTAAGATTTAATCTTCGGCCAATTGAGCCACCGTTGTCGTAATTCCAGTCGACACCTACACGCCCGTAAGTGTCCATATTAAAACCTATTTTGTCTCCTTGTTCGATGTAATTGAGTTGAGCATGCGAAAGGAATGGAAGTGCAGTAAATACACACGCCAGGATGATTAAATACTGTTTCATGTTTTCAATTTTTGCAGTTCTGTTAAGCAGTGTTTTAACTTTGTAAAAAGTTATATGAAATTAGTATATTAATAGCTATTGTTCAAAAAAAATCTCAGCTTTTTATTCACCTCAGAAGTCTTCTCTACCGCAATCAGATGTCCAGATTCATAAATCTCTATTTGTATATTTGGATACTCTAATGCAATTTCCCTGGCAACTTCGGCATCGCCAACTATAGCATCTTTAGTTCCTAGAAAAAGTAAAACAGGCATATCCATTGCTTTTTTTTGTTCTGTTGTCATCGGTACAGGTTTTGCCAACGAAGGGATTGTCCCACGAAGTATACAGGTGAACCAATCGCCATATTTGGTAAGAACCTTTTCATTATCGCCGATGGCCCATTGAGTTACTGAATGTCTAACAAAATCTGTTGGAAACACGCTTGCTGCTCCCATCATAAAAATGCTTTGAACTTTTAATTTTGTTAATCCCATTGGCCCGAACAAAACTAATTTTTCTACTTTTTCAGGGTAGTAAAATGTATAATTCTGAGCAATAAAACCTCCGTTTGAAGCGCCCAAAACCGGGCAGCTTTTAATGCCAAGTTCGTCTGCCATCTCTGCATATAAATCGGCTAGTTCTTTCCCTCTATTCGGGTAGATCAACGCATTATTTAATTCACTTTTATTGCCCTCTCCAATATTATCGAACGAGTAAATACGGTAATCATCAAGCAATGGCTCAAGGTTTTCAAGCCAGGAGAATGCGCCCATCGATGCTGCATGAATCATGATGAGTGGCGGATTATTTTCTGAGCCGCAGACCAGAATATGAACTATTCCATACTCCGTTTCCAGGTAAATGTCTTCCGTTTCTTCCGGCCAGTTTTTTACCTTGTTGTCGTAAATGGTGTAAAGTTCATTTTTTTGATTTTCACTGATATAAATGCTGCTTTTCGGCGGCGATTTAAATCCAAGGAAATTTATAAACAATAAAATTATTACTAATGCGCTACGTAATGCGAAAGACTTTTTTTTGCTCCACTTTTGTTTGATTTGAGCCGGCCACCAAAGGAGGATTACGACAATTAAAATTATTACAAAGGTTTGCAGATAAGATCCTCCTAAAAAGGTGGCCAATGCAAAAAGTAACAGCAGTGAGACAAGAAGTACTTTTAGTAGCTTGCCAATTACATTAAAAAGTGTTGTCATGGATTTTTATCTAAAAAGTTACAACACTTATCAGTACAACGCAAGTGAAGGCCACAACACATCATAAATAAAAATGCACCGATTATTCGGTGCATTTAATCATTTTAGGTAGTGTATTTATTATAAAGCTTCAAGCCAATCTTCCAGCTTTTGAATGGCATAAACCATTTTGCTGCAGTATTTTTTCAGAAATTCTTCAGTTAACGGTAAATCTTTATACTCGTTCATAGCCGTTTTTAGTACTGTTTCACCATCAAAATCAACATAAGCAATACGGGCTGTGAGTTCTTCCGGCTGACGGCCAAATTCCATTCCCGGAAGAAAAGCCACGCCAGTGTCGCGAAGAATTGTCTCGCACAATTCAAACGATGTTAGAATACCTTTTGCTGCCAGTTTTTCGCGGTAAACGCTAAAATTAGGGAAGAGGTAAAATCCACCTTTCGGAGTAGGAACAGTTACATACTTTTCCCGTAAACGGTTGGCAAAATAATTTCCCAGCGATTTTAAAATACGACGCGAATGATGCAGGTATTCATCAATTTCCGGATGATTTTCAAAAGCTGTAACAGCAGCATATTGTATCGGTGCACTTGTTGAAGTAAAAGTTTCGCTGGCTACGGTGCCCATTGCTTTCTGCAACCACTTTAAGTTTGAAGGGAAAGTAAATGTGCCGAGACGCCAGCCTCCGGCCCCGGCCCATTTACTTAAACCACTGCTAACAATGGTGCCTTCAGGGTAATACCTCGCGATTGATATATGATCTCCGTTATGATCGAGTAAACTGTATATTTCATCTGAAATAAGTATAATATTGTATTTGCGGGCAACTTTGGCCAATTCAATCAACCAATCTTCTGAGTAAGTTGCCCCTGTGGGATTAGATGGATAATTGAGAATTACAACGCGTGGGCGATCAGGATCGGAACGACAGATCAGATCCAGTTTCTCCGGACTCAATTTCCATTCGCTTTCTTCCGACGTTGGAACCCAGTTTACATGTCGTCCGGCAATTCGTGCTTGTGGTGAGTATGATACCCAACTTGGTGTTGGAATAATCAATTCGCCGTAATACACCAACTGTAGAATAAAAATCAATTCTTTCGAGCCGGGGCCGATCATAATATCATCGGCAGTACATTCCAGCCCCTGGTGACGGTAATTGAAATCAGCGATGGCCTCGCGAAGTTTATACAATCCCATAACAGGCAGGTAATCTTTCTGATGGGCATTTTGGCGCAGTGCTTCCTGCACAATTTCAGGAACCGGAAAAGGTGACTGGCCAAGCCCCAGCTTGTAAACTGTTTCTCCCTTTTGGATAAGTTCGTTGCTTCGCTCGTTAATCAGCAATGTTGCCGACTGGTTTAAACCTCTTACATTTAAGTTGAGATTTACAAAATGTCTGCTTTTAAGTCCTTTTTCCATCTTGCTGTTATTTATATGTGATTATTCAATTCAATATGACAGCAATATTAAGAATAGTATTTCATAAAGATATTATGTGGTGTTGTTTTCTGGAAATGTGATTATATTTTTAATGTTCTGTTGATATTTGATATTATATGTTGGTAATTGGTAGCTGACTACAATTAAAAAAGGGAATCAAAAATTGATTCCCTTTTTTAGTTTAATTTATAATGAGTCGCCAAAATCAGCTTTGAATTTTTCCATCAGCTTTGTTGTCCAATCGCCAATTGGCTCCAAACGCCCCATAAAGAAACGAAGCAATGGTGGTTCTTCAACCCACTGTAAACCGCCTACGAGTTCACGGTTATCATAAAGCCATTTTACCCGGTCTATAACATACTTGGTTTGCGATAAGGTGAAAACACGGCGAGGGAAAGCCAGGCGAAGTAATTCAACGTCGGCAGGTATATCATCGCCATTTTCATCACGTACACTCGAGATTGTTCCTCTTTCCATTCCCCGAATTCCGGAAACTAAATAAAGAGCAGATGCCAGAGCTCCTGCAGGGTATTCGGTTTGCGGTACATGATTTAAAAATCCCATCGCATCAATGTGGCATCCTAATGCACCGGCGGGTGTAATCACCGGAACTCCGGCTTTATCCAGATTGTCGACAGCATATTTAATAAAGGATGGAGATTGGCTAATTACAGTGTCGTCGCAGGTTTCACGCAGCCCAACGGCCATGGCTTCAATCTCACGAACCGACATCCCTCCGTATGTAAGGAAGCCTTCGTAAAGTACCAGCAAATCGCGCATCTTCAGGTAATACTCATTTTTATTGGTAAGAATTCCACCTCCTCGGGTTGAACTTACTTTACGGCTTGAAAAATATACTAAGTCGGCGTAGCCACACATTTCAAGAAGTATATCCTTGATCTCAGCATTTTTGAATTCCTCTTCACGCTGTTTAATGAAAAAGGCATTTTCGCCGATCAAACTGGCATCCAAAACCATCATCGTATCATTTTTATCGCAAACAGCGCGAACATCACGCATGTTTTGCATCGAGAATGGTTGTCCGCCAATCAAGTTGGTGGAAGCTTCCATGCGTACAAATGCTACCTTCTCTTTGCCGTATTTATCAAATACAGCGTTGAGCTTATCGATATCAATATTTCCTTTGAATTTCTTATCGCTTTTAATATTCAGTGCATCGTCGGCAAAAATTTCCAATACTTTACCGCCATTTAATTCCATGTGTTCCTTGGTGGTAGTAAAGTGATAGTTCATTGGAATTACTTGGCCCTGTTGAATAAAAGCCTGTGAAACAATGTTTTCAGCCGCCCTTCCTTGGTGAACCGGTAAAACGTAATGCTTTCCAAATACCTCTCTGGCCGCTTCTTCCATTCGATAGAAACTTTGCGATCCTGCATAGGCATCATCCGCTTGTAACATTGATGAAATTTGGTTGTCACTCATGGCATTTGTGCCCGAATCAGTTAACATGTCCAGAAAAACATCTTTTGTGTTCAATAAGAAAGTATTGAAACCTGCACCTTCAATGGCAGTTTTTCGTTCTTCAATTGGTCTGAGAAATAATTTTTGTACAATTCGTACTTTGTGTTGTTCAACGGGTATTTCCTCTCCACTATAAAACTTAATCGTTTTAGTCTGATTTGTCATTTTTTATTGGTTTTTAGTATTAAATTATAATTTCCTTAAATATAAAATCTTCAATTTGATATTAATGTATTGAGCTATACAACTTAATAAATTTGTGGAAATTTAAAATCGTTCAAAACAAGGTGAACATAAAAAACCAATAAAATATGCGGCAATTTAGCTATAAATTAGGGTAAGTATTTTTTCCAGCCAATGTGCATCTACTTCAGTAAAAGAAGCTTTTTCAGAGCTATCGATATCCAAAACACCAATTACTTCGCCAGTTTTGTTTTTTAGCGGAACTACTATCTCTGAATTTGACCGCGAGTCGCAGGCAATGTGACCGGGAAAGGCGTGTACATCCTCAACAACAATTGTTTGTTGCTTATTGTAAGCAGCCCAGCAAACTCCTCTGTCTTTTTCCAGGATCTGGCAGGCAACCGGTCCCTGGTACGAGTTTACTGTCATTTCTCCATCTTCAATCAGGTAATACCCGGTCCAGAAGAAGTAATCCATTTTATGGTGCAAAACGGCGATTACAGTAGCCATTCGTGCCTGCGTATTATTACTTTTTAAAACCAGTTCGCTTAACTGTTTGTAGATTCTTCCGTAACGTCCTTCTTTTTTTCTGTCTTCCATTTTTTATAATTCTGCCTGTTTAATTCTTGCACGAATAAACAAAAAATCGTTAGCTTAGTTGAACTAAAAACAAAAAAATGTACCGAATAATCGATGATCCGAATGAACGCCAGTGGGGAATGTTAGTTCATCTTGCTGCTTTGGCAACTTTTATATTACCAGTTGCCGGAAATATAATTGGCCCACTCATCGTGTATCTAATAAAAAAAGATGAGTACGAGTTTGTAAATGATCAGGGCAAGGAAGTTCTTAATTTTCAGATCACCTGGTCGATCATTTTTTTCATTTCTTTAATTCTTATCCTAGTTGGAATTGGCGTTTTAATGCTTATTGGTTTCGGAATTGCCTGGCTGGTTTTGGTTATAGTTGCATCGGTTTCGGCAAGCAACGGAACGCCTTATAAATATCCGTTTACCATTCGTTTCTTGCAATAATATTAATTGCTGGTTCATTCCTTTTCGCAACGCTGTTTGTTTAAACAGAAATTCTTACTTTTGCAGCCTCATAAAATTTTAAAACGATGGCACAGAAACCTTCGATTCCAAAAGGCACCCGCGACTTTTCACCGTCAGAAATGGTGAGAAGAAATTATATTTTCGATACAATTAAAGATGTATTTCGTCTGTACGGATTTCAACCGATTGAAACACCGGCAATGGAAAACCTCTCAACGTTGATGGGTAAATATGGTGAAGAGGGCGACAAACTGTTGTTTAAAATTTTGAATTCAGGCGATTTTATATCGAAAGTTCCGCAGGAAATGCTGGATGAGAAAAACTCGAACAAGCTTACCACAAAATTGTCGGAAAAAGGACTGCGTTACGACTTAACAGTGCCTTTTGCACGTTACGTTGTGCAATACCGTAACGATATTGCTTTTCCGTTTAAGCGTTATCAGATTCAGCCGGTTTGGCGTGCCGACCGACCTCAAAAAGGGCGTTACCGCGAGTTTTATCAGTGCGATGTTGATGTAATTGGTAGCAACAGTTTGCTGAATGAAGTGGAGCTGGTACAAATTATCGATGAGGTTTTTCAACGACTCGGAATTAATACAACAGTTAAAATTAACAACCGTAAAATTTTGGCCGGAATTGCCGAAGCAATTGGCGAAGCCGATCGAATGGTTGACATTACTGTCGCGATCGACAAACTGGATAAAATTGGTTTGGAAAAGGTAAATGCCGAGATGCTGGACAAAGGAATTTCGCAGGATGCCGTTGATAAACTACAACCCATTTTAAAACTGGAAGGAAGTACCGTTGAAAAGCTGGCGCAGATTGAAACCGTTATTGGCGGAACCGAAATCGGTGCAAAAGGAATTGCCGAAATGCGCACCATGTTTGCTTACCTCGAAAATATCGATTTAAATACAACAGTTGAACTTGATCTGACGTTAGCACGTGGATTGAATTATTATACCGGTGCTATTTTCGAAGTAAAATCGAATGATGTACAAATTGGCAGTATTTGTGGCGGTGGTCGTTACGACGACCTGACCGGAATTTTTGGTATGCCCGATGTTTCAGGTGTTGGAGTTTCATTTGGTGCCGAGCGTATTTACGACGTGTTGGTTCAGTTAGATGCTTTTCCGGAAGAATCGCTGGAAACAACAAAAGCATTGTTTGTAAACTTTGGAGAGAAGGAAGAAGCCTACTGTTTGCCGGTTTTGGCACAGTTGCGTAAAAATGGTGTAAATGCCGAAATTTTTCCCGAAAGTGCCAAAATGAAAAAGCAAATGAATTACGCTAACCGGAAAGAAATTGCCTATGTAATTCTGGCCGGCGACAACGAAATGGAGGCCAGTAAATTTACTCTAAAAAATATGGAAACAGGGGAGCAGCAGTTAGTCGGTGCTGAAGAACTGATAAATATCCTTAAATAGCTGAACGGATTGTACGATATTGCCACAAAATAGCTTGAGGCAATGATTTTATCGCTTTTAAACAGACATGTAAAAACCCTCGGCGGAGACGTTCGTTTTCCGTGAATTTGTATTTGATTTAGTGGTTATATATTCCGAAGTTGTTGGAATTTTTAGGAATTGACGGATAAATCTTTTACCTGTCAAAACAATACTTATTTATTAAATAACAAAGTCAGACAATTAAATCATGGCAAATCGTATTTTCGAAATAACACCCAAAAATCTCACCTACGAGATCATTCAGGATATTCTTGAAAACAATGTAAAGCTGAGACTCTCAGATATTTCAATTGAGCTTATCAACAAAAGCAAAAAATACCTCGACAATAAACTCGAAAGGGCAGAAAAACCACTTTACGGAATTAACACCGGCTTTGGCGCGTTGTGCGACATCGAAATTTCAAAAGATGGACTAAGTAAATTGCAGGAAAACCTGGTGGTTTCGCACGCCTGTAACATAGGCCCGGAAATCCCGGCTGACGTTGTGAAGCTGATGTTGTTGCTAAAAGCACATGCGCTTTCAAAAGGAAATTCGGCGGTGCAATTAATTACAGTACAACGTATTCTCGATTTGTATAATAACAATATTTTACCGGTTGTTTGCGAACAAGGTTCGCTTGGTGCCAGTGGCGATTTGGCACCGTTGGCAAAGTTATTTCTGCCACTGTTGGGTTTGGGAGAAGTAAATTTTGAAGGCAAACGACAACAGTCAGTTCAGGTACTCGAAAGGCTGGGATGGGAGCCAATAAAACTGGAAGCCAAAGAAGGGCTGGCATTGTTGAATGGTACTCAGTTTATGAGTGCACATGCTGTTTATACTTTGCTAAAAACCTTCCGTATTATCGATCAGGGAGATATAATCGGTGCACTTTCATTAGATGCTTTTGATGGATTGATCGAACCATTTTCAGAGAATATTCAACGTATTCGTCCACACAAAGGTCAGGCTGAAACGGCCAAAAATTTCAGGAATGTTTTAACCGGTAGCGAAATGCAGGCCAAGCCGAAAGAGCATATTCAGGATCCTTATTCTTTCCGTTGTATTCCGCAGGTTCACGGTGCAGTAAAAGATGCCGTTAGTTATGTCGCCACCGTTGTTGAAACTGAAATCAATTCAGTTACTGACAATCCAACTGTTTTTCCGGATGAAGATCTAATTATTTCCGGAGGAAACTTTCATGGAGAACCGCTGGCTTTGTCGCTTGATTTTCTCGCCATGGCCATTAGCGAATTGGGCAGTATTTCTGAACGCAGAACCTATCGTTTAATTTCAGGCGAACGAGGGCTACCGGAATTTCTGGTTGCCAATCCCGGATTGAATTCTGGATTTATGATTCCGCAATATGCTGCAGCATCGATTGTGAGTCAGAATAAACAACTTTGCACACCTTGTGTGGTGGATTCTATTCCTTCGTCGAACGAACAGGAAGACCATGTAAGTATGGGAGGGAACGCAGCAACAAAAGCATTAAAAGTGGTGCTGAATACCGAGAAAATTCTGGCGATTGAGTTGTACAATGCAGCACAGGCAATGGATTTTCGCCGACCTGTAAAATCGTCGCCGTTTATTGAACGCTTTATTTCGGCCTACCGAAAAAAGGTAAAATTTGTTGAAGAGGACATTGTAATGTACGAGGCGATAAATAAAACGATCGATTTTCTGAATACCACGAAAATTAATCGTTTATAAAAAAGAAAAGGCTGCCTGAAATTAATCAGGCAGCCTTTTCTTTATAATTTCTTGAATTAAAGTGCTTCGTTACTTTGCTTCTTAAGCAGTATATTATTGATGTTCTGTGTAAACATCTTCTTAGTGTCTGCTTTCGTGCGTGCAATTCCCGATGCCATTGTTGGTTTCCCTTCCATAGGGATATATAAAAATGCGGGAATACTTTTCACACCGAATACTGCGGCTAGCTCACGTTCGACCTGTGTATCAATTTTATATACAATTACTTCTTCTGCAAATTCACCGGCTACTTCTTCTAAAATAGGAGCTGCAGTTCGGCAAGGTCCGCACCAGTCTGCGTAAAAATCAATTAAGGCAGGTTTGTCGCCCTTGTATTTCCACTCCTGTGGAGAACTTTCATAATCCCAAACTTTCTCAAGGAACAAGGCCTTGGTAAGCATTGTTGTAGCTTTTTCAGCCTGAGAAACCGATTCTCCGGGTTTTTCTGTATTGTTGTTTTCTACCTTTGCGTTGCAAGAAGTATACCCAACAAGCAGGAAAGCAGCTACTAGTAACGTTGTAAGTTTTGTTTTCATTTTATTATAGCTTTTATAATTATCAACCTTTAATATAAAATAATTGTTCAAATATATGTAATTATTTAGATATATGCATGCAAAACGTATGCCAATTTTACTTGCATAAAACTACAATATATTTTTTGCCTTTTACGCAACCTTTTTTCTTTTTCAGGAATCTAACAGATGTGATTAAATAAATTTAGGAGTGATGAAAAAATTAGCATTTGGGATTTTATTGGGTTTGCTGGTGGTTTTTACCAGTTGTTTAGACGACGATGATGGTTATTCGCTTGGCGATTACTGGATTGGTTTTGGAATTTATAACGGAGACGGAGAGAGCGCCGGTGAATTGGTAATGGATAACGGTTATGTTTTAGTGGGCGTTGCAGCCAACTATCCTCAATGGTACAAGGATTTTTCTAATGGAGACCGGGTGTTGGTGAATTATACTATTTTGGATGAAGATAATACCAGCAGTTCAGAAGAGCGCTACTTTGTAAAAGTTAACGATATCAGTGATGTGCTCATGAAAGGAATAATGGACATTACTGAAGAGATTGAGGACAGTATTGGTAACGATCCGATAATTGTTGAAGACGCCTGGATTACTGACAGTTTGTTGAGTTTTAGATTAAAATACTGGGGACAAAACAAGATTCATTTTTTGAATCTGGTAAAACAACCTGGAGAACTAACAGCTGACGATCAGCCAATTCAATTGGAATTGCGACACAATGCAAACGATGATGTCCAGTCTATTCCGTACACTGCTTATGTATCTTTTAGCTTGAACAGTTTGCGAATTAACGGACTCGATTCTGTACAATTTGAAGTTACAGCAACTGATTATGATGGAGAAGTTTACCAGGACAACGGTGTGTTTAATTATAACGATTTGGAATTACCCATGCCATAAGAATTAAACAGTGTAAATATAAAAGGCGCTCAAATGAGTGCCTTTTTTTGTGTAAAAATCATTGCCAGAAGCGTTTAAATGTGTTTTATTTGATTTCACAAATTTTTCAAAACAGTAAAATGAAGAAAATTGCACTTTTTATTTTTATTGCCATGACAATAATTAGCTGTACGCAAAAAGAGTCGGGACAGGTTGCTAAAAACTATGTGCCTGAAACGCCGAAATTAAGTTCAGACGTAATGACTCCCGAAGTTTTGTGGTCGTTTGGCCGGCTTGGTGGAGCACAGGTTTCGCCCGATGGTTCTACCGTTCTTTACACGGTAACCTATTACAATATTGAGGAGAATAAGTCGTACCGCGATATTTATAGCATTCCGGTTGCGGGGGGAGAAGCAAAAAATCTCACCAATACTGCCAGTAACGAATACAATGTGGTTTGGCGTCCCGATGGAAAAAAGATCGGTTATTTATCGTCTGCTTCAGGTAGTGTTCAGTTGTGGGAAATGAATCCTGATGGCAGCGACAGGCAGAAGGTTTCGGAAATTGAAGGTGGAATATTTGGATTTCAGTATGCACCGGATATGTCGAAAATATATTACTTGCAAACCGTTAAACTTGATAATGATATTCACGATCTATTTCCAGATCTGCCAAAAGCCAATGCGCGACTCGAAACCGATATTATGTACCGTCACTGGGATACCTGGCACGATTACACCTACAACCACATTTTTATTGCCGATTACGCGGATGGAAAAGTTGGTGTTGGAAAAGACATTATGACCGGTGAACGATTTGATTCGCCAATGAAACCTTTTGGTGGAACCGAACAAATTGTTTGGAGTCCCGATTCAAAAACACTGGCCTACGTTTGTAAGAAAAAGGTTGGCAAAGAATATTCAATTTCTACCAATTCAGATATTTATTTATACGATGTTGCAAGTGGCAAAACCAGCAACTTTACAGAAGGAATGATGGGGTACGACCAGAATCCGGTTTATTCGCCCGATGGAAAATACCTGGCCTGGGAAAGCATGGAACGCGATGGTTACGAATCGGATAAAAACCGTTTGTTTGTGGCCGATCTGGAAACAGGTGAAAAGAAAGATTACAGTGCCGATTTCGATCAAAATGCGGCTGCATTGAGCTGGAATACCGATTCAAAATCAATTTATTTTATCAGCGATATTCATGCAACGGATGAAATTTATAAACTGGAATTAGCTGACAACTCTATTGCGCGTTTAACTGATGGAGTTCACAATTACCAAAGTGCAGTTCCGGTTGGTAATCAATTGTTGGCACAAAAAGTATCGATGTCGCAGCCTGCTGAATTATATTTGGTTGATCCGGCTACCGGAAAAGATGAGGCGTTAACTACCGTGAACAAAGGTATTCTCGATCAGCTAACGATGGGAAAAGTTGAAAAACGCTGGATGGAAACCACTGACGGAAAACAAATGGCTGTTTGGGTGATTTATCCGCCACATTTCGATCCGAATAAAAAATATCCTGCACTGCTTTATAATCAGGGCGGACCACAGGGAACGGTTAGTCAGTTTTGGTCGTACCGCTGGAATTTCCAGATGATGGCAGCCAACGATTATATTGTGGTGGCACCAAACCGAAGAGGATTACCCGGTTTCGGACAGGAGTGGAACGAGCAAATATCGAAAGATTACGGTGGTCAGAATATTAAAGACCTGCTGACTGCCATCGACGAAATGGCCAAAGAACCTTTTGTTGACGAAACAAAATTGGGGGCAGTTGGCGCCAGTTACGGAGGTTATTCGGTAATGTACCTGGCCGGAAATCATGAAAAACGTTTTAAAGCTTTTATTGCACACGATGGAATTTTCAACTTCGAGCACATGTACACTTCAACTGAGGAAATGTGGTTTGTAAATTTTGACTACGGTGGTGCATACTGGGATAAAGACAATGCAGCAGCGCAACGTTCGTACTCATTTTCTCCGCATAAATATGTTCAAAACTGGGATACGCCGATATTGATCGTGCAAGGTGATAAAGATTACCGTGTTCCACCGGAGCAAGGGATGGCAGCGTTTAACGCAGCTGTTTTGCGTGGGGTGCCTGCTGAAATGTTGTATTTCCCGGAAGAAAATCACTGGGTCCTGCAGCCTCAAAACGGCATTTTATGGCAGCGTGTATTTTTCAACTGGTTGGATAAGTGGTTGAAATAGAATAGTGAAGCGTCAAAAAGAAAATGCCATCTGTTAGTTAACGGATGGCATTTTTTAGTGCTTAATCTTCGAGCATGATCTTCATGAGATTTTCAGCAGTTAATTTGCCTTTCTTTTTAATCAGTTCGCGCGGAGTGACATCGCCAACTTCATAAGTTAGTGCCTCGGCTCCAAATTCATGAAATACAGACACCGTTGAATTAACCCGCTCAACATCAGCCGCGTTAGGGCGGATATTTGGATCGTAACCCGGAATATCTTCTGCCATGGCCTGAATAATTTTTGGAACTATTCCCGGCATATTTCCTTTTAACTCCGGGGCGATGGTGTAGTAGATATCTTCGTAGGTAGAGTGAAAATCGATCATAAAATAGAATTTCCGCTGTTCTGCTACTTTTTCTTGCATGAACTTCCGGATGGCTTGTGTTTCCGGTTGATTAAAGTCTTCCCAGTCACGATTTAGATCAATTCCGCCGGCACCATGTCGCCAGTGTCCGTTGTCTACACCATCGGGATTGACACACGGTACCACGTAAATACAATATTCATCTCTGAACTTTTCTGACAACTGTGTGGAAGTACATAATTCCTCGGTAAAAGCTTTCATAGCCAACCAGCCGGTAACTTCGGGCGGGTGTTGGCGCGAAAGTACCATTAGCATTTTCTTACTCTCCGGATTACCGATTTGCAGATATTTAATAGATCTGCCTTCTTTACTTTTTCCAAGCTCATCAAGATTTACAAATGGTTTCTCGGCAAGTTCTCCAGCCCAGTCATAAATATCTTTTGAAGCAATTAGTTCCTGCGCTGCTACCCAGGTTGTATCACTGTTGATCGTTAATGAGAATTCGCAAAATTTTGGAGCTTCACCTCTCGAAATAGATGCCGTGTCGGCTAAGAACAGTGTTGAATCAACCGAAGTCCAGCTTTTTCGGTCTTTGCTCATCTTCGGATAATAGCGGTGCCCAACACCTTCATTGTAAGTAATTTTTAGCTGAATCTCTTTTTTCGATTCCGACCAGATTTTAAATGCATACCACGGACTTTCATTAATTGGCGTATTTTCAGGAGTGATTAAAACGGTAACTTCATTATCGGCGGTAAGCGCAACTCCGTTTAGTCGGGCTCCATCGAATTCATTCGAAAGAAAAATACCGTTGCCCAAATCAAATGTCTTTTTAAGTTGGTATTGAATGGGGCGGGTGAGTGTACTCACTTTCTTTATGGGCTCTTGGCCTTTCCATTTGGTGTCTTTTTGTTGGCACGATGACAGAAAGAAAAGGGCTGAGGCTGCAAAAATCAAATAGTATTTCATGATTAAAAGGATTCGTTTAATAATGTTTCAATTAATACTTCGGTTTCTGCTTTGTAATCCACATAAGCATCGCCTGTTCCCGGGCCTGAAAAGCCGGTGTGTATTTCCCGTATGTTTCCTTTTCTGTCGATATAAATGGCAGTTGGGTACGAAATAATTTTATTCAGCATGGGCAAAGCTTCAGCGGCTTTTGTCTTGTTCGAAGTTCCTGCCAACAAAAGTTCCCACGAAACATTTAAATCATTCCGGTAACGCTCGATGCGTTGTTTAAAATAGTCGAAATCGGATTTCACCTCAAAATCAAGCCCGATAATTTCCAGACCGTCTGCATTATATTTTTTATACATCTCTGCGAGAAACCGTGTTTCGTCCATACAGTTCGGGCACCACGTTCCAAAGATCTGAACAATAACAACTTTCCCCTGATATTTTTCATCCGTCAACGAAATGATGTCACCCTTTTCATTCGGAAAAGCAAAACTAAGTTTGTCGTAACCGGGTTTCAGGTAGGTTAGCGTTTTCATGTCAGCTAGCTCAGCATCATCTGCTTTTGTTGCACTCCATTTTGTTTTATAGGTATTGCCGGAGTAAAACAGACCGTTCAATGTGGAGTCGTTGAGTTCAGCAGTAAATAAAAAAACATGTGCCCCATCAAAACACGAAAGTTGCATGAAATTGCCATTTACCACACCTTCCAAATAACGGTAGTCGCCTGTTTCGGTTTGGAAAGTTCCCGTAATGTGGTTCCTATCTTGTTCAAAAATCCCAATTGCCGGACTGCCATTTTCTTCCTCGCCAAAGTTTACTTTCCATTTACCGGAGAAATCAAGAGCTTTTTCAGCTGTAGTTTCAAAACGATTTTCTATGCCATATTCTGCTTGAAAAGAAATAGGAAGCACCTTACTTTTATTGTAGTTGAAATATTCGCCACTAATTTTTTCGCCACTGATCTTTCCTTTGAACTCTGATCCAAAAACAGGCATTTTAATAAACACCGAGTCTCCTTTGTAAGTTATTTCCTGAACATCGATTCGCTCTCCGGCATTTGTAACCACGAGGTGCTTTTCATTCAGCACTTCAACATTGAAAGGAATTGTATTATCCGGATTGTTATCGTCGATCTGGAACGCGAACAGCCACTTCCCTGTTTTTAACACAGAATCGGTTTTGGGAGTGCAGGCACACAGCAGTCCCATTAAAATATACAGCGCAGTTTTCTTCATTTAAAAGTATTTTGCCTTAAATCTAAACAAAAATTAAAGAGTTGCTCTGGCTCTGGATTATATTGAGCAAAACATTATTTTTGACGAAACATTAGAAACAAACGATGCAAAAAATACATGTAGGTTTTATTGGAGCAGGCGGAATTGCCAGGGCACATGTTTATGCCATTCAGGCTTTGAAGTTTTATTACAACGAAGTTCCCGAAATTGTTTTGGAGTCGGTGGCATCGGCGCGACAGGAAAGCCGCGAGGCGTTTGCCAAACAAATGGGATTTGAAAAGGCTGAGACTGTTGAGGATTTTGCTAGGAATGAAAAAATTGAAGCGGTATATATTTTGGGGCCGAACAAAGTGCATTTCGAGCATTTTAAACTGGCGCTGCAAATGCCCAACGTAAAATATATCTACCTCGAAAAGCCGGTTTGTTCTTCGTTGGAAGAGGAAGAACAAATGAAGGAACTGCTGGAAAATGCAGGCCCAGAAGTACGTATTCAAGTGGGATTTCAATATTTACAAACTTCATCGGTTCGCGAGGGACTAAAATTTTGGCGTTCTGGGAAAATTGGAAAACCCATTCATTTTGATTTGAAATATTACCACGGCGACTACCTGCAGGAAAGTTACCGCAAAAAACGTGTTACACGTTTAACTCCGGCACCTGATGGTGGTGCGATGGCCGATCTGGGGTCGCATGGAATTAGTTTGCTGATGGCTTTTATGGGCGAGGAGTTGCAGATAACAAGCGGGTTGCAGGCCGGCGACTTTGAGGGCGTTCCAGCCGGGTCAGACTTGTTTAGTTCGCTATCGTTGTATGAACCCAAAACGGGTGCGGTTGGGAATATGTCGGCAAGTCGGATTAGCTCGGGTTCCGGCGATTTGGTGTCGCTGGAGATTTATGCCGAAAATGGTGCATTCCGATATTCATCACAAAATCCGGAATATTTTGAATATTACACCGAAGGCTCAGATCAGTGGGTAAAACAGGTGGTTGGCAGTAACTATAAACCGGTAACCAGTTTTCCATCGGGGCATGTTCCGCCGGGGTGGCTGCGCTCGATGGTGCATGCGCATTACCAGTTTTTTACCGGCGATGATTCGGAAGCTGTAATTGCAGATTTGAAACACGGATTGGCCGTACAACGCATTGTTCGCGAGACAGCCGATCACTTACAACAATTCAGAGAAAACTTTAAGAATGACAAATAGAAAAAGTGGAATTCTTCTGCATATAACTTCGCTGCCGGGACAGGAAGGTGTTGGTACATTAGGGAAAGAGGCGTATTCTTTTGTTGATTTTTTGGAGGAGAGCGGTCAGAAGCTTTGGCAGATTCTTCCGCTTGGGCCTGTTGGTGCCGGAAATTCGCCTTACCAGTGCTACTCAGCTTTTGCCGGAAATCCGGTGTTGATTGATCTGGAGCTGCTATTGGAAGAGGATTTGTTAGACATCGATGATTTTCAAACGAAACCATCTTTCAAAAAGACGAAGGTTGAATTCGATAAAGTTTCAACCTGGAAAAGCTTATTATTGAAAAAGGCTTTTCAGCGATTTCAGGAGAATAAATTCGATCATTTCAGGGATGAATATTACCACTTTTTAAATGAACACGGCTGGTGGTTAAACGATCATGCATTGTTTATTTCTGCGCGCGATTATTTCGGTGGTTTGCATTGGAATGAGTGGGATCGTGGAATAAAATTCAGGGAGACGAAAGCAGTAAACAATCTTTCTGAAAGACTGGAGACGCAGATCGCTTTTGAGAAATTTGTGCAGTTTATGTTTTTCAGGCAGTGGCACCGGCTAAAACGTTATGCCAACGAAAAAGGAATTCAGATAGTTGGCGATGTGCCGCTTTACGTTTCGGGCGACAGTTCTGATGTTTGGACAAATACCGATATTTTTCTATTAGATGATGAACTAAAACCTACAGAAGTTGGAGGAGTGCCTCCTGATTATTTCTCGGAAACCGGCCAGTTGTGGGGAAATCCGGTTTTTGACTGGCAACGTTTAAAAGAACGTGAATACGATTGGTGGATGGCTCGCCTGCATTTCAACCTGAATATGTTTAACCTGGTACGTATCGATCATTTTCGCGGTCTGGAATCGTTTTGGTCGGTTCCGGCAGATGAGAAAACAGCTATTAATGGAAAATGGGTGCCGGCACATGGCTATGAAATGCTGAGTTTGATAAAAAGCCAGATTGGCGTTTTACCTTTTATTGCCGAGGATTTGGGAATAATTACCACGGAAGTTGATCATTTGCGTGAGCGATTTAACCTACCGGGAATGAAGGTGTTGCAGTTTGCATTTACCACTGATGCCACAAATAAAGATTTGCCGCACAATTATGAACGAAACTGTGTGGTTTATTCCGGAACGCACGATAATAACACAACTTTAGGTTGGCTGAATGCGGTTGAGGCAGAAGAAAAGGAACTGGTAGAAAAGTATGTTTCAAAAGAGAATGCGGCAAGGCAAATTATGGCTTTGGCTCTGGCATCGGTAGCTGATACAGCTATTTTACCCATGCAGGATGTATTGGAATTAGACGAAAAATCGCGGATGAACACGCCGGGCACTGCAACCGGAAACTGGGACTGGCGTTTTCAATGGAAACAATTGAAAGCGGCGCAGAGGAAATTTCTGAAAGAAACTACGGAGAAGTATAATCGGTAGTTCTTCTAAAGGAAAAGGAGAAATGCAAAAGGTATTGTTTTCAGTCTTCGGTAATAGTTGGCAGTCTTTCGATATTTCAATTCTAAAGTTTTACAGGCCAAGTATCCACTCAAATGTTATCGATAGCAACACCTTGCCATCAATGCCTGCTTAAAATGTATTTGAAACAATCAACTACCTTTTAGGGATGATGGAAAATAAGTTAGAATATAACTTTTGTCACATGGTGGCTATAAAAAACACGTTTAAAACCAATTTCAGTTACCTGGAGACGAAAGAAAATGCGTTTGAAAGCTTCCTCAACTACTGAGCATGCAAAAAAATGCGTTTGAAAGCGATTTCGGATACCTGAGGCCGTAAAAAAACGTGTTTGAAATCAACTTTAGGTAGCTGAGGAAGGTTTAAAATCAAGGAGTTATTTATTTATCCTATTTCGTCTTCAATATATGTGTCGCACCTTTTGCATCATTGGTGAAATTTAAACTGAAAACGCCTGCTGGTATTACTTTCATTCGATCTTGCAATTTCGCTATAAGCTTAATACATGCCTCCCCTCCTTCATGTAATCAGTAATTTCACCCATATACTTCACTTCAACTCCCAGTTCTTCAAGTTTCTCTGAAATTCCGTACATATCGGAACAGCCCTTGCAGGCTTTCACTGCAGTTCCCTGATCCATGATCTTTTTTACATAGTCCTGGATATCCTTATTCTCAACCAACACTTTTTTGCGATGGTCCCCAAACCACCAATGTTATATCTTTCCACCAGTCGAATCGTTTGGAATTGAATGTGTACATCAGAACCATTTTTTCAGCCACTTCCTTATCGCCGCTGGTCCAAAGCACCACCAGTTTTTCTGAAGCCGGAATTTCTTCCATTTGAGGCTCGTTTTCTACTACCGGCTCAGTTGCCAGTCCGCTGAAGGAAATTCCCAGCAGCATAATAAATACAATTAAAAATCGTGTTTTCATTTTATAAGCTTTAAGTATTAGAAACTATTATTTACTACAAATTCATCAAATGCGCGCTTTTCTTTTTCAGGCCATTCAACCGGAACACCAACGGGCGTAAAACACACACGTGTATAATTTTCGGGGATATTAAATACTTTCCGGGTAAGATCTTCCGAAAATGAATCGGTGATATGGACCGTTCCATAACCAAGCGCACGTGCGGCCAACATTAAATTTGCTGCAGCCAGCGGCCCGTCCCAATGATTGTATTGCGGGTAAGTACTGTTATTATCCGTTAGCACAACAATATAAGCCGGCGCCGACAAATAGCCCTTGCTTAACTGTTTTTCATTCTCGTCTAATTGTTTCTTCAATTCTTCTCCCTGCAGTTTTTTGGTATCTGTCAGGTAAGCTTCCGTTTCCTTCAACTTTGCATTTTTTAATGCCTCAATTTTCTTTTTGTCGGTAATAACCAGGAATTTCCATGGCTGCTGATTACCTGCTGTTGGCGCCATTCTTGCTGCATCTACTATTTTTTTCAAATCTGCATCCGACACCGGATCCGATTTATAGGCACGCACCGACCGGCGGTTTTTAACTACCTCCCAAAAGGAATCATCCGAAGCGGAGGCTAAACTTTTTCCTGTTGCACTTAGTACCGGTGCAACGGTTAATCCGGCAAGAATGGAAGCTCCTGCCTTCAAACTGTTTCTTCTGTTCATTGTTTAAAATTTTAAAGTTTATTTATGGTCTTTTAAATTCTGGTTTAATTCTCGTCTAAAAACGGGAGAGCAAAATCGGTATACATTTCTTTCTTCTGAGAAGCACCAACATGATCATCTCCGGGAAGAATCAATAGTTTTGAATTGGGAATAATGCGATACATTTCTAAAAACTCTTCTACCTGGAAATAAGCGTCACGATCGCCACCCACGACCAAAACCGGTGCCTCTATTTTGGAGGCAGCATTTTTACTTATCCAAACAGGATCACTGTCAACCTTCATCAGCTTGTTATAAAAATCGACAAACCTATCTGGCTCAGGCATTAACTTTTTTCGACTAGCTACAAATCGTTTATTATTTTCGATAAAATTATCTGCTGTCATTTCTTCCAGCTGTTGTTGCCGTTCTGCTGATCTATCTTTTGCACTTAGCGCACCGGCAATACTCACCACTTTCATCACCCGTTCAGGATAATCAGCAGCCAATTTTACGGCTGTAATCGCCCCTGAACTAAATCCAACTATATCAATACGATCAATGTTTTCGGCATCTAAAACTTCAATCATATCTTGTGCCAACAACGCATAACTGTAATCCCTGTCTCCAATTTCTGATTTTCCGTGGCCCCGCAGCGCAACCGCAATAACCTTGTGGTTTTCAGTCAGAATGGGAAATATATTTTCAAACTCGTTAATGTACCCGTACAAACTGCCATGTATCAATAAAAGCGGCTCACCACTTCCGTAAATCTCATAGTAAATTTTTGCGTCTTTGGTTTGAATATATTTCCCGCATTCGGGATTGTTACCATAAGGAATTTGTGCCAATAATTGAAATGGAAGCAATACTACAAGAAATATAAATATTTGTTTCAATGTTGGATCGTTCATTGCGACTGGTTTTACTGATTTCAATTCTATTTCAGAATTTTAATACCATTCAGGTTTTCAAAACGGGCTTTAAAGCCCCAACCTCCGAAACTTTCCGCCACCATCACCACAATTTCATTTTTTCCGTTTTGAAGATCGAGGTAAACAGAATCGAAATAACCAATGGTTCCCAAAAAACGATAATCACGAGTCCGGTATACATCGTTCCCCAACCAAACCGCTTTTCCGTTAACAAAGATTTTGGCTACGTCACTAAAACCAAAATTCATCATTTTAACAAGATCGGTTTCTGATTCAATATTGATTCTGAGAATCACCGCATTCTTTTTCTCCCCCAATGCTGCGGTTTTCGAGATGTTTAGCAAACCATCGACTTCTGTATCCCATTTTTTAAATTGTAGTTGTTTTGTAAAATTCGCAGGTAACAGGTTTTCATTAACCAGTTTTTCTGCATCAAACGCTTCAGAAACCTGGTAACTTTTTATCACCTCATCACCTACTACTGCAATTTCCTTGAACTCCCCTTTTAATTCAGGAGAAACCATTGGAGTAACTTTAATATTTGCGAATCGAGCCGGCCCGTAAAAAGCGATTTTCCCATCGCACTCACCCATTTTCAATTCATGAATAACCAGCACAGGTTTTTCCATATCCGAAATATAAACCTCGCCGCGATTACCCGATATCACTAATTTTACCGAAAACCACTCATCAAAAACATGTTGCTTTGCCGCTCCATAACCGTCGCCGTAATACAATTGCCAACCTGCATTGCCGTTATAAACCGGCGTGTATTGCATGGCATCAGGATTACCACTTTGATGTTTGCGAATGTAAAACTCTTCGGTATTACCCATGCCATCGCCGTGGAAACGAACGCCTGCAAATCCGCGTCCGGGCTGAATGCACATATCAAATTCGATGATTCCATTTTTGAACGAAATATCTTGTGCGATAGCAACTCCCTCATCGGTTTTTATACAGTCTTCACCTTTATATATTTCGCTAATTACTTTCCCGTTCAGTTCCCAGTCAATTCCGTTCACACTGATTCGCTCTTGCGCAAAAACAGCAAAACTTGCTAATATTAAAAAGATGCTTACAACAATTTTCATGGCTTTTATTTTTATGAATTTCGTGAAACAAATTTCAGAAACAAAGCTGATAATCAGCATTCAAATCGTAATCAAAACATAATCAAACCACATTCACAGCTGAAAAACCGATCGTTCTTATTATTTTTAAGGACCAGAAATAATTAACCATGAATAACGAAGCTGAACAGGAAAAAAATTTTGTAAAAATAATTGCCCGGAAAATTGCGGAGAAATTGCATGTTGATGATCCGGAGCATTTACAACAACGCGATTACGAAAATCTGAACCTGAAAATTGAAGAGAAAACAGGAGTCAACCTGAGTGTTTCAACACTTAAAAGAATTACCAAAAACCAGTTTCAGCGCATTCCGCAAAAAAATACATTAAATGCACTTGCTCAATTTCTGGATTATGAAGACTGGTACGATTTTAAAAACAATTATGCCACTGCGGCAAAAACAATAACTAAAAAACCACAGCTGAACTTTAAACTGCCCAAACGTGTGTTGTTCATCCCGGTTGCTATAATTGCAATAGCTCTATTTGCTATTATTCTTTTAAACAGCAAACCGGCAAAAAGTTACTCCGAAGTGAGTTTTACAAGCCGCACAAATGTGAGCAGCGGAGTTCCGAACACCGTTATTTTTGATTACGACATATCGATGTATGATTTTGACAGCGCTTTTATTCAACAATCGTGGGATGCACGCAGACGGGCCGAGATCAAAAAGAATGAAAAATATTCCACTTCGGTATATTATTATCCGGGCTATCATCGTGCAAAAATCATGATCAACGATCAACTTGTTCGTGAAATTCCGGTTTACATTACAACCGATGGCTGGCTCTCGCTAATTCAAAATCCTGAAAACGATTTAATCCCGATTTATGTGAATGAAGATTGTATTAAAAACGGCCAAATATACTTACCACCCGAATCGGTTAAAGCACATCACATCGATCTTTCGAAGAATAATCATTCAACCTGTTTTTACTTTGTAAATGATGATTTTAGTGGCGACAGCGACAACTTCGGTTTTGAAACACAAGTAAAAAACAATATTAATGAAGGCGGGCAAGCTTGCCAGGTTTGCGAAATATCGGTTTTTGGAGAATATGGAAGGCATGTAGTTCAATTATCGAATCCCGGATGCATTGGCAGCATTTTTCAAAAATTCGGACCACAATATGCAATGGGCACCAACAACGATCTTTCAGCTTTTGGCACAAACATGGATGAATGGAATAAGGTTAAGATAGAAATCAGCAACAAAATGGTAACTATTTTACTGAACGATGAGGAAATCTACTCCACTTCATACGAAGGAAGCAACGGTGCTTTAAAAGGAGTTTCGTACCGTTTTGCAGGAAGTGGTGCAGTTGACTACACAAGACTTTACAACCCGAATGGGGATCTCACCTTTTCCAGCGATTTTTAAACATTTACATTTTCACTATTTTCTCCGTTTTAACCTCAACGTCGCCTTTAATAATGCGATAAACATACACCCCGCGAGGCAGTGAAGCTGTATTGATTTCAATATTGTTTTCACCTTTTCTAATAACAGCTTTTTGCGAAAATACCCGGCTACCATTTATGGTAAAAAAGTCAATTTGTAAACTTATATTGTCATCCGAAGTAATCCGTATATTTAATTGTGTTGTAAAGGGGCTCGGATACGTTGAAATGGCAAATTCGTAAGGCACTTCTATTTCTCCATCACAATCGCCCGGTAACATATAATTCAATACTCTCATCCGCTCTACAATCCAGTGTTTTAACCACGAAATTTCGGAATTGAAGGTTTGGGCTACGTAATAGTTGGGCCATACATATTCGCCTAAAACCGGCCACCGTAAAAAATTTCGTTCAGCAGGTTCATCCAGTACATTCACCAAACTATCAACTACCTGCTCAATTGAATTGTTGGACAATTGAGCGGTGCTTAATTCTTCCCACCTGCATTTTAATGCTTTTGTAAAATACTGATCGCGCAAAAGGCCTTTCCACCAAAACGGATTCTGCCACTCATCCTCTCCCAGATCAGCATAAACCTGTAAACCGGTTGTTTCCCAACCGTAGTAATAGTCGGCATTACCAAAAGCCAGGTTAAAATCCCACAAAGGACCCGCATTTAGTTTTTCATTTTTGTCCTTGTACAAAAAAGTACTTAAACGGTACCCGTCAACATTTTTCGACAACTCATTCATTATAATATAATCAATAAACGAATTAATGTTGGCATAGCTTTGATATCCTTCTAAAGGATCAAAATCTTCGTTATAAACAGCCGTTTCAAAAGCATCAATATAATCCTGTATATAATTTGCCTGTTGCGTCGAAATATCTTCCGCTTCCGGTTCCTCATACTGATAATACGTTACCCTGTTGCTTGCATTTTTATAGTTTGAACTCCATCCGTCTCCTCCACTACCGGTAAGTTTGTCGACTTTAACAATGTAACCACCTGTTAATTCTTCGCCATCGTTATCATCCGCTTTTAACTTGGCAATATCCAACCGGTTTTTATCGCGCTTAATCTTTTCCATTAAAACATAAACGCCCTGATATGAGTCGTTAAGAAATAACTCTACGAGCCGGCATCGCGGAGCATAAGCACCTAACTTTTCGGCTAAAGAGAAAAGAAGCACATTTCTTATCAGCGATTTATCGGAATAGGGAGCATAAAGAATCCAATCTTCTTCTTCCGGCATCTCCAAAAGCGGAAAGTCCATGTCGGCATCCTCATTATCACGCAGCTCGAAACCATACGATTTTTTTGGAAACATTTGCGATGATGATCCCCGGATTTCGATGGCAATATTTCCAAAAAAATGGTTGTAATCAGAGAAAGATTGATTATCCTGACTCGGACCGTTCCAGGTAATTCCCATCTGTGCAATTATTTTGGGTTCGTCCAGTATTTCTTTCTGTGTTGAAATATAAACAAGTGGAAGCGAAGAAGAAAAGTACTTGGCTTGAGCCGTAAGTTTTGTAACAAACAACATGGCCATTAAGCTTAGGAAGACTTTTAGGTTCATTTAGTTAGTGTATAAAAAAAGCCTGAAGAAAATTCTTCAGGCCTTAAAAATATCTATATTATTCAGTTTTACAATTCACGAATCCAAATGTTTCGGTAACTAACCGGGTTACCATGGTCTTGCAATTGGATTACATCGGCACCGTGTTTTTCAACCGAGTACTCAGGAATACCAATATATTCCGTAGGTCCGCGCAATTTTGAGTTGTTCTGTACCAAAACACCATTGTGTAGCACTGTTACAGTTGGTGGAGTAAAGTAAGTTCCATCGTCGTTAAAGCGAGGCGCTGTGTATATAATATCGTAAACCTGCCACTCGCCCGGTCCTTTACATGCATTTACAAGCGGAGCATATTGCTTGTACAAACTTCCGGCCTGACCATTGCGGTACGTGCGATTGTTGTAATTATCCAAAACCTGTACTTCGTAACGTTTCTGAAGGAAAACGCCACTGTTGCCACGTCCCTGGCTTTCGCCAATTACTTCGGCAGGCGACCGCCATTCAATGTGTAATTGAAAATCTTCAAAAACACGTTTTGTCTGAATAATTCCGGTTCCTCTTTCTACGGTTACACAACCGTCGGCTACTTTCCAGCCAACAGGGCCACCATCCTGGTTTGTCCACTCGCGGTCGATATCCACGCCGTCGAATAAAACAATGGCATCCGAAGGTGCATCAGCCGGAGTTTCTCCGGGTGTAATTACTGGCACTTCAGGATCCCAGATTTCAGTCATTTCAGGAACCATTTCTGGTCTCTCTTCTTGAGCGACTGCGCACACTGCTACAAAAAGCAAGGCTACAGTGAAAATTTTAAATTTCATTTTTGTTGATTTAGGTATTTATTATTAATGCGCTAAGCGGTTTTTAACCGCTTAGCGCTTATTCAAATTACAATCCCAGTTCTTCCATTATTGCATCGATCTTGGCATCGGCTTTTTGCTCTTCTGCATCAAAATCTTCGCGCGATTTCAGTTCACCAGCTACCTCGAAATAGAACTTAATTTTAGGCTCTGTTCCCGAAGGGCGAACCGAAATTTTTGTTCCATCCTGCGTAAAGAACTGCAATACGTTTGAAGTAATTTTCTGATCGATTTTTTTCTCTTCACCCGTAATCAGGTTTTTGGCAACCAGAGTTGAGTAATCTTTTACCCATTCCATTGGCGAGCCACCCAATTCTTTTGGCGGATCATTGCGGAATTTTGTCATAATCTGCTGAATTTCTTCGGCACCCGACTTTCCTTTACGAACCACATATTTCATTTTCTCGCGCGAGAAACCATATTCCAGGTAAATATCCTGCAACAATTCGTACAATGTTTTACCCTGGTCGATTGCCCATGCAGTGATCTCGGCCATTAAGGCACATGCTGAAACAGCGTCCTTATCGCGAACAAAATCAGAAGGCATAAACCCAAAGCTTTCTTCGCCACCACCGATGTATTTTTTCACACCTTCGTTGTCGCGAATTACTTCGGCAATAAATTTAAACCCGGTGTACACATCAAAATATTCGATGTTATTTCGGCGGGCAACTTCAGCAATCATTTCAGTAGAAACGATTGTTTTCACTACAAACTCGTTTCCTTTCAGTTTGCCGGCTTCCTTCATTTTTACAATAATGTAGTAGAAGAAAAGCAGCGCTGTTTGGTTACCGTTTACAATAATATATTCGCCTTTATCGTCTTTTACAACAACACCAATCCTGTCAGAGTCGGGATCGGAAGCCATAACAACATCGGCATCAATTTCGGCAGCTTTTTTCATGGCCATTTCCATGGCTGCAGGCTCTTCCGGGTTTGGCGAAACCACTGTTGGAAAATCGCCGCTTACCACATCCTGCTCAGGAATATTTATGATGTTTGTGAAACCGAATTCGCGTAAAGCAGCAGGAATTAATTTCACTCCTGTTCCGTGAATTGGTGTATAAATAATTTTAATGTCTTTATGACGCTCAACCACGTCGGGAGAAATGGAAACTTTCTTCACCTCTGCAAGGAATTTGTTATCCATTTCCTCGCCCAGAATTTCAATCAACTCATCAGGACCGTCAAACTTAATGTCTTCAGGTTTTATTTTGGCCACCTCGTTAACGATGTTCACGTCGTGCGGACCAACTATCTGCGAACCATCTTCCCAGTAAGCTTTGTAACCGTTGTATTCTTTTGGATTGTGTGATGCGGTAAGAATAATACCACTCTGGCAACCCAACTCGCGAATAGCAAATGAAAGCTCCGGTGTTGGACGTAAATCATCAAACAAGTAGGCCTTAATTCCGTTGGCGGCAAAAATCTTTGCACTGGTTTCAGAGAACAAACGACTGTTGTTTCTGCAATCGTGACCAATCGCCACTTTTATTTCATCAAGATCAGCAAAATTTTTCTTCAGGTAATTACTTAATCCCTGCGTTGCAGCACCAACAGTGTAGATATTCATACGGTTAGTTCCAACGCCCATAATGCCGCGAAGACCACCGGTACCAAACTCCAGGCTGCGGTAAAAAGAATCAATCAACTCTGTTGGGTCTTCAGCATCTAAAAGTGCCTGAACCTGAGTTCTTGTTTCTTCATCGTAAGTATCCGAAAGCCATTCCTGTGCTTTTGCTCTTACTTCCATTAATTCTTGATTTTCCATGATTATTCTCTTTCTAGATGTTTTATACAGATTTTTAAACTATCGCGCCAATACGGAACTTCCAACTCGTAAGTTACTTTTATTTTTGCTTTATTCAGCACACTGTAGGCCGGTCTTTTTGCAGGTGTCGGGAAGTTCTCCGAAAGTACTGGTTTAACTTTGCAGTCCACTCCTGAGAGTTCGAAAATTGCCAAAGCAAAATCGTACCAACTGGCCACTCCTTCGTTAGAGTAGTGATAAATACCGGGCACGAACTTTTCGCTTTCAGCCACTTTCAAAATAGCTGCGGCCAGATCGGCGGCATAAGTTGGCGATCCAACCTGATCGAAAACCACGCCCAACTCATCCTTTTCTTTTCCGAGGCGCAGCATGGTTTTCACAAAATTATTTCCAAATGTTGAATACAACCAGGCTGTTCTAATAATCACCGTTTCAGGATTTTCTGCTTGGCAATTTTGCTCGCCTTCGAGTTTTGTTTTACCGTAAGCTCCGTTTGGTGCAACCGCATCGGTTTCTTCGTAAGGTAGATGCGCATCGCCGGCAAAAACATAATCGGTTGAAACATGGATAAACTTTGCCCCAACTTCTTTTGAATATTTTGCGAGTAATTTCGGCGCCAGTGCATTTACTTTTTGTGCCGTTTCAAAATCCGACTCTGCTTTATCCACAGCAGTATAGGCTGCACAATTTATTACCAACTCAAAATTGTTATCAGCAAAGTAACTTTTTACTTGTTGTTCATCGGTAATATCCAACGAATCAACATCGGTAAAAACAAACTCCCAATTGGGATAATTTTTGCTCAATACGTTCAGTTCGTTACCAAGTTGTCCGAAGGCGCCTGTTATTAATATCTTCATTCTACTAATACACAAAGTTCATTTCTGCTATCTCAAATGCCGGAGCATTTTTGTCCTTTTCCGACACAAGGCATTCATCGCTGTTAAGTTTCCAGTCAATTCCCAGTGATTTATCAAAAGGATTGATGGAGCGTTCTGCCTCGCGATCATAAAGGTTATCGCATTTGTAGGTAAAAATAGCTGTTTCGCTCAACACCGAGAAACCATGGGCAAAGCCTCGTGGCACATATAACTGTTTTTTATTATTCTCGTCAAGTTGAATGCCAAACCATTCTCCAAAAGTTGGCGATCCTTTGCGCAAATCAATGGCAACATCAAAAACCTTCCCCTGCACTACCCGTACTAATTTTGCCTGCGATGCTTCGCCCAGCTGATAGTGCAAACCTCTTACCACGCCTTTTACTGAGCGTGACTCATTATCTTGTATAAATGGTTTTATAATACCGGCCTCCCGATATCTTTCTTCGTGAAAAGTTTCAAAAAAGTATCCTCTTTCATCTTCAAGCACCCGTGGTTCAATTACAACCAAGCCGGGTATTCCCGTCTCTACTATATTCATCTTTTAACTAAAATGTAAATGCTTTTTTGTTGGCAATTTTTAATAAGTATTCGCCGTATTGATTTTTGCTTAGAGGTTTTGCCAATTCAATAAGTTGTTCTGTGCTTATGTACCCTTTTTTCCAGGCTATTTCTTCAATACAAGAAACTTTCAATCCTTGTCGTTGCTCAATTGTTGAGATAAAATTGGAAGCCTGCAACAAACTGTTATGTGTACCGGTATCTAACCAGGCAAAACCTCTACTAAGCAATTCAACATTCAATCTTTTTTCTTCAAGGTACAAACGATTCAAATCGGTAATTTCAAGCTCTCCTCTTTTTGAAGGTTTTAATCCTTTTGCTTTTTCAACCACATCGTTGGAATAAAAATACAGGCCGGTTACTGCATAATTCGATTTTGGTTCTTCCGGTTTTTCTTCAATACTAATTACCTTACCCGTATCATCGAACTCTACAACACCGTAACGTTCCGGATCGTTTACATAGTAACCAAATACGATGGCCCCGTCTTCTAATGTTGCAGCCTGCTCCAATATCCGCCTAAATTTGTAACCATAAAAAATATTGTCGCCAAGAATCATACAAACGTTATCATCGCCAATAAATTCCTCACCCAAAATAAATGCCTGTGCAAGGCCATCGGGCGATGGCTGAATTTTATACGACAGCTTCAACCCTAACTGCGATCCGTCGCCAAATAGTTTTTCGTATAAACCAATATCTTCAGGCGTTGAAATGATAAGTATCTCACGAATTCCTGCCAGCATTAATACCGACAAAGGGTAATAAATCATTGGTTTGTCGTAAACCGGAATTATTTGTTTTGAGATTGAACGTGTAATTGGATAAAGACGTGTTCCTGAACCGCCGGCTAAAATTATTCCCTTCATTTTATGTGGTTTATTTGTTGTTAAAATAACAGGCTTCAAAAGTAAATAAAAGAAAACCGGAATGCAATCCAAAATAACAGCATAAAACTAAAGTATGTTAATCACAAGGCATTTTAAGGTAAAAATCGCCTCAATTTTGCTCTATTTCAATAAAATAACACGAATCTTTTGTTTTAATTGAATTTAGTTATAATTTTGCGCGCGCAAATTTTAACAAATATAAAGTCTAACTCATTAATTTAATTAAAATTACATGACAGAAGAGAAGAAAAAAGATCTTGAACAAGAAGTGCCAGAAACTCCTGTTCAGGACGAACAAAAAGAAGTAGTTGCAGAAACTACAGAAGCTCCGGTTGAAGAAACTGCAGCAGAAGAAAAAGCGGAAGCTCCTAAAGCAGAAGCAAAAAAAGAAGAAAAGGCCGTTGAAACATCAGCAGAAGCAGATGCGGATTTTGACTGGGCAAGCCTTGAAACAGGTACAGATGCATACTCAGAAACAGAAAGAGGTGATCTGGAAAACCTGTACAACAACACACTTAACACCGTAACAGAAAAAGAAGTTCTGGAAGGAAAAGTTATTTCGTTGAACAAACGCGAAGTAGTTGTTGACATAGGTTACAAGTCGGACGGTATTGTTAGCTTGAACGAATTCCGCTACAATCCAGAGTTGAAAGTAGGCGACGCAGTAGATGTTTACATCGAAAGTCTTGAAGATAAAAAAGGACAGATGATCCTTTCGCACAAAAAAGCGCGTGCAACACGTTCTTGGGAGCGTGTTAACGAATCGCTTGAAAACGATGAAATCATCAAGGGATACATCAAATGTCGTACTAAAGGTGGTATGATCGTTGACGTATTTGGCATTGAAGCATTCTTGCCAGGTTCGCAAATTGATGTTAAACCTATCCGCGATTACGATATTTACGTTGGTAAAACAATGGAATTCAAAGTTGTTAAAATCAACCACGAATACCGTAACGTTGTTGTTTCTCACAAAGCACTTATCGAGGCTGAGCTTGAGCAACAGAAAAAAGAAATTATCGCTAAACTTGAAAAAGGTCAGGTATTGGAAGGAACCGTTAAAAACGTTACTTCATACGGTGTATTTATGGACCTTGGTGGTGTTGACGGATTGATCCACATCACTGACTTGAGCTGGGGACGTATTTCTCACCCAAGCGAGATCGTTGAATTAGACCAGAAACTAAACGTTGTTATCCTTGATTTTGATGATAACAAAAAACGTATTGCTCTTGGTCTGAAACAATTGACTCCTCACCCATGGGATAACCTGGACTCAGAGTTGAAAGTTGGCGACAAAGTAAAAGGTAAAGTTGTTGTTATTGCCGACTACGGTGCATTCGTTGAGATTGCTCCTGGAGTTGAAGGATTGATCCATGTTTCAGAAATGAGCTGGAGCCAGCACCTGCGCAGTGCACAAGACTTCTTAAGCGTTGGCGACGAAGTTGAAGCAGCAATTCTTACATTGGACCGCGACGAGCGTAAAATGTCGTTGGGTATCAAGCAACTGAAAGAAGATCCTTGGTCGAAAATCGATACTGAATACGCTGTTGGTAGCAAACACGCTGCAAAAGTTCGTAACTTCACAAACTTTGGTGTATTTGTAGAAATTACTGAAGGTGTTGACGGTTTAATTCACATTTCAGACCTGAGCTGGACGAAAAAGATCAAGCACCCATCAGAATTCACTGCAATTGGTGCAGAAATTGAAGTTGTTGTACTTGACATCGACAAAGACAATCGTCGTTTAAGTTTAGGACACAAACAACTGGAAGAAAATCCATGGGATGTATTCGAAACAATTTTCACTGCTGATTCAATTCACGAAGGAACCGTTATTGAATTAATGGACAAAGGTGCTGTTATTGCACTTCCTTACGGTGTTGAAGGTTTTGCAACTCCTCGTCATCTGGTTAAAGAAGATGGTTCTTCTGTTAAGCAAGACGAAAAACTTGATTTCAAAGTTATCGAGTTCAACAAATCGGCAAAACGAATCATTGTTTCTCACTCTCGTATTTACGAAGATGCTAAACGTGCAGCTGATGGCGAACAGCGTAAAGCTCAGAAAAGCTCTAACAAGCGCGCCATGAAATCAGTAAGCGATAACATCGAAAAAACAACTCTTGGCGACATCAGCGAATTAGCTGCTCTGAAATCGCAAATGGAGAAAGAAGAGAAAAAAGACAAATAAGCACTTGGTGAATTTAATTTGATTTTCGTAAATTGAAGCATGGCATTCGAGATTCGAAAAAACGAAAAGTATACCTTAGTAAAGGTAAACACCGACAGATTAGACACCAACAATGCACCCGATCTTAAATCGGAGCTGGTAGTTATTAATAGCGAAGGTGAAAAAAACATCATTCTTGATTTGAGCAGTGTAAATTACTGCGATTCTTCAGGTCTAAGATCAGTTTTAGTAGCCAACCGGTTATGCGAAGATGCAATAGGAACTTTTATCCTTTGCGGTTTGCAGCCCGATGTAGAAAACCTGGTACAGATTTCGATGCTTCACACCGTTTTGTTAATTACAGAAACAGAAGAAGAAGCAGAGAAATTATTAGAAAAGAAAGAAAACCTGTAATTACAGCATGTCTTTCGAACTAACTATACTGGGAAGCAACTCTGCATTACCGACTTCTAACAGATATCCAACTGCCCAGGTACTTCAGGTACCTGGGCGTTGTTTTTTAATCGATTGCGGAGAAGGCACCCAAATACAACTCAGAAGAAACAGGATTAGTTTCAGCAATATCCAACACATTTTTATTTCTCATTTGCATGGCGACCATTACTACGGTTTGATTGGACTTTTATCGACCATGAACCTGCTTGGTGTTAAATGTGATGTACATATTTACGCTCCTTCTGAACTTAAAACACTTATTCAGCCACAACTCGACTTTATTCGTGGTGAAATGAGTATTAAACCGATCTTTCATCCGCTAAACCTAAAAAAGCCTGATACCATTTTTGAAAATAAAACGGTTGAAGTGATTTCATTTCCGGTAAAACATAGTATTCCAACATTGGGGTTTTTGTTCCGCGAAAAACAAAAGCCGGCCAATATTAAAAAGGAAATGATAAAATACTACAATATTCCGCTGGCCGAAATTAAAAACATAAAGGCAGGTGCCGATTTTGAAACAAAAAGCGGAGAAATAATTCAAAACGAAAAACTTACAACTCCGCCGCCAAAACCAAAGTCGTATGCGTTTTGCACCGATACGGCTTTTCATCCTCCAATTGCAGAAGTTATAAATGGTGTTGACCTCCTGTATCACGAGGCCACTTTTTTGGAAGATTTAAGACCCCTTGCTGAAAAAACGCTTCATTCCACTGCCCGGCAAGCAGCAGAGATGGCTAAACGCTGTAATGCGTCGAAACTGTTAATAGGACACTTCTCAAGCCGGTTTAAAAGACTCGAAGAATTTAAAAACGAGGCGAAGCAAGTTTTTGAAAACACAGAACTGGCACTCGAGGGAAAAAAATTCAAGATTTAATTTTCTTCTTCACCCTCAAAAAATCCTTTGTCGAAATTTACCAGGTACAATTTCTCTGTAGGTCGGGTAAAAGCAGTATACAACCACCTATAATACTCAGTATCCAGCATGTCTTCGGTGAGGTAACCATGATCGATAAACACAGCTTTCCACTGACCGCCCTGTGCTTTATGGCAGGTTAATGCATAAGCATATTTTACCTGTAATGCATTAAAATACGGATTTTCCTTTATCTTTTTCCAGCGCTCCTTCTTATTTCGGATATCCAGGTAATCTTCCGAAACTGCATCGAAAAGTTCGCGATTTCGTTCGTAGGGAAAAGAAGCAGACTCGATACTCAATGTTTCTAAAAATATTTTACAATCAAGCTCAACATCCTCATAGTCAACAAAGCGTAAACACACATCTGCAAACCGAAAACCATACAACTCCTCGTACCCGTAAATTGAAATAATTTCCGCAATGTCGCCATTGGCTATAAAATCAAGCTTATCGTCTTCCCCTGGCCAGAAATAATTGTTTTTAACCACCATCAGCAAGTCGCCACGTTCAATCTCATTCTCTTTGTACAGTATCGAACCGCGTATTCCTTTATTGAACAGGTTGGCTCGTTTATTCGAACGCGTAACTACCGTAGTGTCAAAAAAGCCATATTTGTCGTAACACGATGATATGGTTTCAATCAGCTCTTCTCCGGAAACACGCTCTACATCTGGGTAATTATTAGTATCTATTGGAAAGAAGCCTTCATAAATCTGTTCACTTACCAGTTCACGCATTTCAGTGGCATTGTTTAAAATACCGGAACCTTTTGCTTGCCTCACGACTTCTTTTAGTTCTACTTCGCTAACTGAAAAACCATATTGCTCAAGGCTAAATGCCTCTAGTGCCGGACTGATATTTAAACCAACCGGAGGAAGTTGCGCGGTATCACCAACCAAAACTAAATGACAATTCTCTCCTGAATATACGTATTCCAGCAGGTCATCAAGCAAACGTCCACTCCCGAAAACGGAGTTTTCGCTCAACTCATTTGAGATCATAGAAGCCTCATCAACAATAAAATAGGTATTTTTGTATAGGTTTTTATTTAAAACAAAACCACCAAATCCATCTGCTGAAGATTTTTGTCGGTATATTTTTTTATGAATGGTAAATGCAGGCATACCCGAGTAAGCCGACATAACTTTTGCTGCCCGCCCGGTTGGTGCCATTAAAACGGAACGAATTTTGAGGGAAAGCAAACATTGCGTTAACGAATAAATCATTGTTGTTTTTCCGGTACCGGCATAGCCTTTAATTAACATTATCCGGTCGGGTTCCGCTCCCGATATAAACGTAGCTATAGTTTCAATTAAACGAGCTTGACAATTTGTTGGCGAGAAGCCCAGTTTTTCAGTTAATATGGCTTTTAAGTGATTTTTAATCATACCGGCTAAAATAACATTGGGTAAAGGAAGCTAATTTATTTTTTTTTTTAAATTTGCAGGCAAACGAAAAATGAACTTATAAAAAAATAAAAATGAGAACCGTAATTCAGATTGTACTATTCCTTGTAGCCGTTGTGCTTACATATTTAATCTACCAAAGTATTCAACGCCCGATTACTTTCGAGAAAGCAAAAGATGAGCGTTATGATGCAACAGTTGCAAAATTAAAAGATATTCGTAAAGCGCAATTGGCTTATAAAGATGTTTACGGACAATTTACAGGTAGCTGGGATACTCTTATCCATTTTGTTACTGCTGACTCTGTAAGAAACGTAAGAGCAATTGGTGAATTAACCGATAGTATGATCGAAGCTAAGATCACTGAGAAAAAAGCAATCGAAATGGGGCTTATTATTCGTGATACTGTAAAAGTGGGAGTAATTGATGCACTTTTTGGTGGGAGTTACGATGCCAACAGTTTACGTTATGTTCCTGTTCCCGGAGAACCTACTGAATTCCACCTTGGAGCTACAATCATAACAACCGGTTCTGGTATTAAGGTTCCTGTTTTTGAAGCGAAAGCTCATAACAACGTTGTGTTAAGAGGATTGGATGAGCAGTTGATCATTAATCTGAACGATCAGCGCAGAACAAACGAAAAATACCCTGGGTTAAAAGTTGGATCTCTTATTGAAACAAACAATAATGCAGGTAACTGGGAATAAACATGCATGAATTTGTAGACGAGACCTTTCAACTGGAATTAACCGGTGAAAAAATATTATCCATTCAGGCTAGCCTGAATGGATTTTCTTTTTCTATCATTTGCCCCGACACTAAAAAACTGCTCTATTTTAGAAGTAATTCATTAAAAATAAGTACCGAAAATTTATTGTCGCGACATTTTGAATCATGGTTTTCGGAAGAAGCGGTTTTAAAAAATAACTTTAAAAAAGTGGTGTTATTCTATCATTCTGAAAACATAACACTCGTTCCAAATCACTTATTTCATTCTAATTCAAAGAATGAACTCCCTCCTCTGCTTTTTGAAAACAATGAAAATTCATCGTGGATAAATAATTCTATTGACCAGATTGAAGCTCGATTATTATTCACCATTCCTGAGGCATTCAGACAAACAATTATCAACTATTTCCCAGGTGTTCAAATTACGCATCCATTAAAAGCGCTTATTGCAAAAAATGACATTGATGGAGAACAAAAATTACACCTGCTGTTCGATACCAATCATTTTTCGGTAGCCTTAACCAATCACAACCAACTGCAAATGGTTAATCATTTCATGTTTAAACATCCGAATGATGTAGTTTTTTACCTTTTAACCATTTTAAGGCAATTTAAATTGGCCGCAAAAAATATTATCACCTATTATGCCGGTGACCTGGAAGGTCGTACAGAATTGGCGGAATTACTTCAAAAACATTTCCCAAATTCAACCGAAATTCAGCCTACCATTATACCTCCACCTTTTCTTGAGAAATTACTTATAACCAAAAACATTAGTTTATTTTTGTAGTCGATATGAGAATAATAGGCGGCACATTTAAAGGACGTATTTTTCACCCGGGTAAAAAATTTAAGGCACGACCAACAACTGACGTTGCCAAAGAAGGTTTATTCAATATTCTTGAAAACCGATACGATTTTTCCAATAAGAATATTCTTGATCTCTTTTCAGGAACTGGAAGTATGGGATATGAATTTTTAAGCCGTGGCTGTTTGAGCGCCACGTTTGTGGAAACTCATTTTCCACATTATAAATTTATTCTGGAAGTTGTAGCCGCTTTAAAGATTGAAAATGCCCGGATTTTTAAGGCCGATGTATTCAAGTTTGTCCAAAAAACACCCGATAGCTTTAATATAATCTTTGCCGACCCTCCATTTGATCATCCAAGGTTTAAAGAAGTACCCGATGTTATTCTAAATACCAATATTTTAAGTACGGAAGGTGTATTTATACTTGAACATCCGAAAGAATTCGACTTCTCATCTCATGCCTGTTTTAAGGAGATAAGAACCTATGGTAAAGTAAATTTCAGTTTTTTTGAGAAATAAAAAGCTCCCATCGCAAAACGATGAGAGCTTCTCTGAATAAATAAGTAAATTATATTAGTCTACTTTTCTCTTAATGCCACATCCCTGAGGTTTAGTCTCTGCAATTGCAACTTTTTCGTTATTTCCTAAACTTATCAATGCATCTTTAAGGTAGGTTTTTGAAACGTTAGCCGAGCTCTTATAATTGTCGTCAATAGCTCCTTTGTAAGCAAGTTTCATATCACCATCAAATAGAAACACATGTGGTGTTGTTTGTCCTCCAAAAGCATTTGCAACCTTACTTTCCTTGTCAACTACATAATTGAATGAATAACCTTCTTCTTTTGCTTTCTTTTTCATTGCATCAAAACTATCGTCCCCATCACGTTTCGTGTAATTCGAGTTTAAAACGATCATACCCACGTTGTTGTTATCGGCCCATTCTTTTACTTCGTTAAAACGGTCTTCCCAAGCCACAACAAACGGACAAGTATTACATGAAAACATCACCAAAAGACCATTTTCTTTTGCTGCATCTTTCATTGAAATTTCTTCGCCTGAAACTGCTTTCATTTTCACATCAGTAAGAACAGCTTTATCGCCAATAGCAAGTTGTTGTATATCAGCCGCTATTGCAACGTTAAACGCTAATAAAATTCCTAAAATAATTGTTAATTTTTTCATGACTGTAATTTTAAATACCTATTTGTCTTTTATTAAAAACAATGCTTAAGACAAAATGGTTCAAATTCATCAAATCAATAAACAAATTATGATGTTTGTGGTTATGCTGAAATATTATAGCTGCCTGGATTTTTAAAGGCTGAATTGAAATAGAATTATTTGACACGATAATGAAACTTGATGTAATCAGAAGGGAATACCGCTACGCCGCATTAACCAAACAAGATGTTAATCAATCCCCTATCGACCAGTTTAGAACCTGGCTGGATGAAGCTAAAAATGCAGCTGTAAATGACTTTTCTGCAATGAGCTTAATCACTTATGATTCAGGAAGTTTCCCTCAATCCAGAATTGTTTTATTAAAGGACATTAACTCTGAAGGGTTTACATTTTTTACCAATTACAACAGTAACAAAGGAAAATCCATTTCCCGAAACAATAAAGTTGGGCTGCACTTTTTTTGGCCCGAACTGGAACGCCAGGTACGAATTGACGGCATTGCCGAAAAAACATCACGCGAGATATCTGTAAACTACTTTAGGTCGCGCCCTTTAGACAGCCAGATTGCAGCCTGTGCATCACATCAAAGTGAAGAGCTCAATTCGAGGAAAGAGCTTGAAGAAAGCTTTCATTTGCTAAAGCATGAATTAAATGGAGCAAATCCGGAATGTCCTGAAAATTGGGGAGGTTATTTGATTCGACCAAAACGAATAGAGTTCTGGCAAGGACGCGAAAATCGCATGCACGACCGTCTTGTTTATGAGTTAATTGAAAACACGTGGAAAATAAAACGGTTGTCTCCCTGATTTTAAAGCCAGGTTTTAAATATCAGGTCCGTTATTCCGAACTTGTTTCGGAATCTTCATTATTTAAAAGATGCTGAAACAAATTCAGCATGACGCTTCTCAGTTAAATAGTTGACCTGATATTAAAAATCAAGGTTTAACGTTCGTTTGAGTAAAGCCAGGTTTGGATTCTTTTTTGCCATTTCCTGGTATTTCTCAATATCGGAATAAATTACCTTTTCGCGTTTAATATCAGTTACAACGGTTTTCAGATTTATCTTAGAATTGTGTAATTCCTTTCTCAGGTAAGAGATCAATTCAGGCTTTACATTTACCAACAATTCATCCTGAATCCGGTTATCCACTTCTAAAAGTAACGTCCAGTCTTCCTGGATTTTGGGTAATATCGACAAGGTGGCTTTTATACTTGGTCTGTCATCCAGCTGCGGTAGAAACGCTTTCCATTTTTCCTCCAGTTGCTCTGCAGTAAAAGGTTCAGCTTCATCATCTTTTGAGTAAAGTTTAAACTGCTCTTTTGCTGATAGTTGCTTTTTATCATCATCGAAATCGCCTTTCAACGCCCGTTTTATTGATGTTGTTCCAAGACCGCGACCGGAACGTTTTACCAATCTCTTACCCGGTTTTGCCGGTGTTGATTGAGCCGGTTGCTCTGTTGAAATAATTTTTGGTTGTGGCTTTACTGCCTGAGGTGATTTCTTTACAACAGGGTTTTCTTCAGGCAGGTCTTTTCCTGAAAATATGGGTTCCAGGATATCATCCTGATCTTCAGCTATTTTTTTTTTAAGGTTAGCTGTGCTATCCGTATCAACGCCAACTCAATAAGCAGTCGTTTATTTTGGCTTGTTTTGTATTGCATATCGCAGGTGTTTGCAATTTGCATAGCATCAAGCAGAAAATCACTTTGGGTAGCAGAAGCCTGCGATCGGTAGCGTTCTTTTATGTCACCGCCAACTTCAAGTAATTGGATTGTAACTGCATCTTTACAAACAAGTAAATCGCGGAAATGACTGCTTAAACCGGTTATAAAATGGTGTCCATCGAAACCGTGATTCAGAATATCGTTAAAGATCACCATCACTTCGGTAACATTGTTTTTCAGAAACTCGTCAACCAGCCTGAAATAATAATCGTAATCCAACACATTCAGGTTGGTAATTACATCCTGGTAAGTGATCTTTTTTCCTGAAAAACTAACAATCTGGTCGAAAATAGAAAGGGCATCACGCATGGCTCCGTCGGCCTTTTGTGCGATAATGTTTAAACCTTCACTTTCAACTTCTACGTTTTCGCTTTTAGCCACGTATTCCAAATGATCTGAAATATCAGTTACTCCGATTCGGTTAAAATCAAAAATCTGACAACGCGAAAGAATCGTTGGTATGATTTTATGTTTTTCGGTGGTAGCTAAAATAAAAATAGCATGCTTTGGCGGTTCTTCCAGCGTTTTCAGAAAAGCATTAAATGCTTGAGACGACAGCATATGAACCTCATCAATGATATAAACGCTGTACTTTCCCATTTGTGGCGGAACCCGCACCTGGTCAGTAAGATTTCGGATATCGTCAACCGAGTTATTCGAAGCCGCATCCAACTCGTGAATATTAAACGAACGGCTGCTGTTAAACGAAGTACACGATTCGCATTCGTTACAAGCTTCGGTTTCACTGGTAAGATTGGTGCAGTTTATTGTTTTGGCAAAAATTCGTGCACAGGTTGTTTTCCCAACTCCACGCGGGCCACAAAACAAATAGGCGTGCGCCAACTGATTACTTTTAATGGCATTCTTTAGCGTGTTCGTAATCGATGCTTGTGCAACCACGGTCTCAAACGAGTCGGGTCTGTATTTTCGTGCTGATACAATAAAATTCTCCATAATCTCCCTAAGAAGTTGACCAAAGATAATTAAATATGGCTTTCAGGCACGCCTTTTTTATTAACATCATTTGTGTTACTTTTAGAACAGTTTGATTGTGAAAAGATTAGTGATCATGAGAATTTATATCTTCATTCTGCTGCTGTTTTGTTCGGTGTCGGTAATGGGGCAATTTAATACGCTGCATGATTTTTCGGGCCGAACAATTGATGGCGACACCTTACATTTTTCAAGCCTGGCCGGCAAAAAAGTGCTTGTGGTAAACACAGCATCAGAATGTATGTTAACTCCTCAATATAAAAAGCTGCAAGAGCTTTACGAAGAATATGGTGGTGACGATTTTGAGATCGTTGCTTTTCCGTGTAATGATTTTGGGCACCAGGAACCTGGAGATAGTGAAACGATAAAGGAATTCTGCAAACAATACGAAATCAGTTTTACGTTGATGGAAAAAATATCGATTAAAGAAAATCCTCCACCACTTTATAAATGGCTGATGAATAGTAAACAAAACGGTACCCTTGATGCAAAAGTCTGGTGGAATTTTCAAAAGTTTATGATCGATGAAGAAGGAAATGTTGTCGACTTTTTAGGGCCTCAAAAAAGTCCGCTGGATAAAAAACTCACCGACTGGCTTAAGCAGTAGAACTCTATTTAAAATACTTACCCGGCGCCTTGGTTTTTGTAGGAACCTTTCCGTGAATATTTCCTCCCCGCCATTCTGTCCGCTCTTTATTCTTGCTAAAACTGATTGGTTTTTTATCTGCTTTTTTAAATTCCTGCCTGAAATACTCAACAGAATAAAGTGGTACAAAAACAACAAAAAACACGACAAGCCCTCCGATCAACCAGGGCCGTGTATTGGTGGAGGTAAACAGGTGAATAAATAAGGCCACCAGCTCAAAAAACAAAACTCCCGGACCGGCCATGTATAAAACTATTTTCTTAAACCTCTCCATAATCAGCAAATTACGAGGTGGCTGCCGAAGTTGCAGCTGCACTTATTGCCACTGAAGCCGCAACCGCCTGAGCCGCTGCAATAGCATCGGCAACTGCCCCTGAAACACGATTCTCAACCATCATTTGTTTTAGGCGCACTTTGGCCTGTTTACGTTTTTTTCTGTCAGGGTAGATACGGTATAATAAACCTCCCGGCTCCAGAAATGAAAGAAAAATCAGATCTTCTTCAACGGTTGTACCGTTAAATATTATATGATCAATTTCAGCCACCAAACGATACATTACCGACTTATTTAGAATAACCGGTTTTTTCCACTTGAAAAATAAAAACTGTTTTGCTTCCAGCTTTATCAGCCGCCTTTCGAACAAACCTTTTTGCACCTCTTTTTTTATGTACTTCTGCGACATATTTAGCTTTTGTATCCATCGCCCAATTTTTCGGGGCGATTTTGCCTCACTCATTTTAGATAAAAGAAAACGATGCAGCGATGAATCTGCTTTTGTAGAAAGCACCACAACTCGTTTTGCTTCAAATTTTATTTTCTTATCAAGGTACAACTCCATTAGTAGCGTTCCGATAAGTACATAATTCATTGCAGTGTATGATCCCGATCGAATTCCACCTTTTTGTGGATGAATACCGAGAAAATATATTTTTTGAGCTAAAGGAATTGACTGATCCATCTGATTTTTATTTTTTTCTTGCTTAATTCGTACGATAATTTCAGTTAAAGTTACAAATAGAATTATGAATAAAGGATTTGCAAGCGATAATAATTCAGGAGTTCACCCAGCCATATTAGCGGCAATGGAAGCTGCCAATACCGGGCATGTTGTTGGTTATGGCGGCGACAGTTACACCACACAAGCCACCGAACTTTTTAAGGAAAAATTTGGCGACACTACCGAAGTATTTTTTGTTTTTAACGGAACCGGAGCCAATGTATTGGCATTATCAACAGTAACGCAAAGTTTCAATTCCGTAATATGTGCCGAAACCGCACATATACAAGAAGACGAATGTGGTGCACCTGAGAAATTTACAGGCTGCAAACTCATTCCGGTTGAACCGGTAAACGGAAAAGTTACGCCCGACGCGGTACTGCCCCATTTAAAAGGTTTTGACTTTGAACACCACTCGCAAGCCAAGGTAATTTCAATCTCGCAGGTTACCGAAATGGGCACTGTTTATTCTCCTGATGAGATAAAAAAGCTGGCCGAATTAGCGCATAAACACAATATGCTTTTACACATGGACGGTGCTCGAATTGCCAATGCTGCAGTAGCTTTAGATATGGATTTTAAATCGTTTACTGTTGATTGCGGCGTGGACATTCTTTCTTTTGGTGGAACAAAAAATGGGATGATGATGGGTGAAGCAGTGTTGTTTTTTAATCCTGAGTTGACAAAGCAAACAAAATACCTGCGAAAACAAAGCATGCAACTTTACTCAAAAATGCGTTTTGTAAGTGCACAGTTCCTGGCGTATTTCAACAACGATCTGTGGAAAGAAACGGCAACACACTCCAACAAAATGGCTAAATTGCTGGAGGCTGAAGTGGCAAAAATACCTGAGATAAAAATTACACAACCCGTTTCGGCGAATGGTGTTTTTGCAATCGTTCCGAAAGAAATTATCGAGCCCTTGCGCGAACGTTTCTTCTTTTACATGTGGGACGAAATGTTATCGGAAGTGCGCTGGATGACCTCCTTTGACACTACTGAAGAAGAAATTTATGGGTTTGTGAAGTTGATAAAAGAGTTGTTGAAATAATGTCATCTTGTTAAAAAAACAGGCTTCGACTGCGCTCAGCCTGACGGTCACCCTGAGCGTAGTCGAAGGGTGAATTCAAGAAGTAATTTAATGTAAACACATATATGCCACTATTTCGATACTATCCAAGCAATCCTAAAAACCTGGATCCGGAGATGGAAAAAAAGATCTTTTTCCACAGCCTTCTGTTTCCGGCAGTTTTTGTTTTGCTTTTATGGATCGTTAAAATCATCGAACAAACTTCAGGCTTGAGTTTTGTTGAATTTGGTATTTATCCGCGACATATAAACGGATTGCAGGGCGTTCTCTTCTCCCCTTTTATTCACTCCGATTTTAGCCACCTTATTTCTAATTCACTACCCTTTTTTATTCTGGGATTTATGCTCATTTATTTTTATCGGCGTATTTCTTATCGCATCTTTTTTCTGCTGTATATTTTATCTGGCATAAGTACTTGGTTTATGGGACGCGAAGCATGGCATATTGGCGCCAGCGGAGTGGTTTATGCACTGGCCGCTTTTCATTTTGTAAGTGGAATTATACGGTCTGATGTTCGCCTGCTTACCCTTTCTGCCATCGTGGTTTTTCTTTACGGCGGACTGGTTTGGGGATTGTTGCCCATTCGGCCCGAAATTTCGTGGGAAGGTCATTTATCGGGTGCTATATTTGGCGTGGCAATGGCCTTTTATTACCGAAAATACATTGTTCGCCGCGAGAAGTTCGACTGGGAAGATGAACCTGATGATGATGAACCTGAAAGTGAGAATACAACTTATTACTTTTCAGAATCGACATTTACAAATTCGTTAAATACAAATAACGAAGATGCGGAACGAAATGAGAGTAAACACAAAAAAGACGTGTGATAGACTCACCTGGAGTCAGACTATTACTTTTTATCTGCATCCACTTCCTTCACATTAAAATAACTTTCCCCATTTGCATTATTTTCTGAGCAGGGATTCAAAAAAAGGTGTAATTTTGCACCGAAATTATACGAAGTTCATTAAAAATGATTAGCAGAAGGATTATCCGCACAAAGGTTTTACAAGTATTGTACGCCTACTACTCCACCGACGAGAAATCGATTAACACCACAGAGAAAGAACTGTTCTTTTGTATCCACAAAGCTTACGACCTTTATCACTACCTGTTTTCACTGGTAACCGAAATTGCGGATTACGCTGAAGGACGTATAGAAATAAGGCGAAACAAGCATCAGCCAACCCACGAAGATTTGCATCCAAATACCAAGTTTGTTTCAAACCAGGTTATAAAACAAATAAAAGATAACAAACAGCTGAATACCTATCTCGATCAGAAAAAACTGAATTGGAAAGAACATCCGGAGTTAATAAAAGAGTTATATCTGATGATGATAGAAACGGACATGTACAAAGATTATATGGCCGACAGTACCCGTTCGTTTCTTGATGACAGAAAATTTATCGAAAAACTTTTTACAAAGCTCATACTTGTTTCGGAAGACCTGTATATCGTTCTCGAAGAACAAAGTATTTACTGGAACGACGATGTTGAGTTTGTAATATCGATGATTGTTAAAACACTAAAAAGATTTAACGAACTGTCGGATTCCAACCAGTCGCTTATGCCTTTGTATAAAGACCAGGAAGACCGCGATTTTACAAAAGATTTGTTGCGAAAAGCCATTATTAATCACGATGAGTTGCGTGAACTGATAAAAGAACACTCGCGAAACTGGGATGTGGAACGTATTGCTTTTATGGATATTCTGATAATGCAACTGGCAATTACCGAGTTCCTGTATTTTCCTACGATTCCAACAAAAGTATCGTTAAACGAATACATCGAATTATCGAAGTTTTACAGCACCGAAAAGAGCCGTAATTTTATAAACGGTATTCTTGACAAAACACTGAAAGACTTAAAACGAACTGAAAAAATAAGCAAAGAAGGAAGAGGATTGATTGGCGAATAATGCACAAATTTGTTTTCATATTTTTGCTTGCCATTTTGTTTTCGTGCGAAAATAAAAAGAATACCGGCAATGAAAGTGAACAGGTTTTTAAAGAACTGGCGCCAACAGAAATTGCAATTAACGAAGCGGTTCATGATTTTGGACATTTAAAGGCCGGCGAAATTGTACTTCATACCTTTGTTATAAGCAACACCGGCAAGAGCAATTTTGTAATACAAGACCTTGAAACAGATTGTGGATGTGTAAGTGCACAGTTCAATGAAAGGATTATAAAACCGGGAGAAACAGGCTTAATAGAAGTTGAATTTAATACTGCCGGACTTGTTGGACGGGAATACAAAACAATTGAAATACTTGGAAATAGTAAAGAATTAAAACATTTAGCTATTTTTGCCGAGGTGAAGAACGAAATTATTGATATTAAATACTAAAAATTATAATCATGTTGACGAATATTTTATTAATGATGCAGCCACAAGAAGGAGCAGAAAGTAACCCGTTAATGAGCTTTTTACCATTGTTGCTGATCATCGTAGTTTTTTATTTTTTTATGATCCGCCCACAGGTAAAACGCCAGAAAGAAACACGCAAATTCCGCGAAAGCCTGCAAAAAGGCGATAAAGTAGTTACAACAGGTGGGATTTATGGTAAAATTGCCAAAATCGAAGAAACTGCTATCCATCTTGAGATTGCCAAAGATGTTGTTATTAAAGTTGACAAAAACGGTATTGTTAAAGATATGAGCGACGTACAGCCACAAAAGTAAACGCTTTACCGAATATCAAAAAAAGGCTTGCAATTCATAAATTGCAAGCCTTTTTTATTTCTTTCGACTTCGGACTCCCGATTTCCGGCTTTATTACACATTAAACCTGAAGTGCATAATATCGCCATCGTTAACAACGTATTCTTTTCCTTCAATCGACATTTTTCCGGCTTCTTTACAAGCCAGTTCCGAGCCCAAAGTAACAAAGTCATTATATTTAATTACTTCTGCACGAATAAAACCTTTTTCAAAATCAGAGTGAATAACACCTGCTGCCTGAGGCGCTTTGCTTCCTTTGTTGTAAGTCCAGGCTCTTACTTCCTTTTCGCCTGCTGTAAAATAAGTTTCAAGCTGCAAAAGTTTATATGCTGTTTTTATCAGTTTACTCACCCCCGGCTCTTCCAGGCCAAGGTCATCCAAAAACATCTGACGTTCTTCGTAATCGTCGAGTTCGGCAATATCGGCTTCTGTTGCTGCTGCAATCATTAACATTTCAGCATTTTCATCTTTAATCGCTTCTTTTAATGCTTCAACGTGGGCATTTCCCTTAATAACTGCGGGTTCATCAACATTACAAACGTAAAGGATTGGTTTATTGGTCAGTAACTGCAGGCCTTTCACCACTGCTTCATCCGAAGGATCAACCTCTACTGTTCTGGCCGATTTTCCTTCCATTAAAACATCTTTATATTTCGATAATATACGAAACATACGTTTGGCTTCCGGGTCGTTTCCTGTGCGGGCTTGTTTCTCAACTTTTGCAATGCGGCTTTCAACAGTTTCAAGGTCTTTTAACTGCAATTCAATATCAATTGTTTCCTTATCACGAACCGGATTAATTGTTTCATCAACGTGTGTAATATTTTCATTTTCGAAACAACGCAACACATGAATAATTGCATCAGTTTCGCGAATATTACCAAGGAATTTATTTCCCAGTCCTTCGCCCTTGCTTGCACCTCTTACCAAGCCAGCAATATCAACTATTTCAACTGTTGTTGGCACCACACGTTGCGGTTTTACCAATTCTTCCAATTTACTTAAGCGTTCGTCGGGTACAGTAATTACACCCAAATTAGGTTCGATTGTACAAAAAGGAAAATTTGCCGATTGTGCTTTTGCACTCGACAGACAGTTGAACAATGTTGATTTACCAACGTTGGGCAAACCAACAATACCACATTTTAAAGCCATTTTACTTATTTAAAAAATTGCGGTGCAAAGGTAATTTTTTTTTGGTATTTAAATATTGATGCTTTTACATACTTTTTTACCAATAAAACAAGGCTTATTGTATGTTTTACAAGTACAATATTCGTTTTTTATAAAATCAGTAGTTACATTTGTATAAACATTTAACTTATGATACTAAGACATCTATCTGTAGACTGTGTAATCTTTGGCTTTAAAGACAACAAACTGTGTGTACTGCTTTGGCAATCTGACACCGATGTTGCCAAGCGTTTTTTTAGCGAAAAAGATAACTTTGAAGACGTTGAAGAACTTTATACGGAAAATCCCATGCATGCCGAGCAAAACTACTGGGGTTTAATTGGTACTCATCTACCACAGGAGGAGGACATCGACGAGTACGCTAAATTTATTTTAACCAAAAGTACGGGGCTTGAAAATGTGTACCTCACGCAGGTAAAAACTTTTGGAAAAGTAGAACGTGTACCATTTACACGGGTTTTAACCACCGCCTATTATGCCATAATCAACCCGGAATATCACGACATGCGTCAATCGGAAATGGCAAAAGTTTTAAGCTGGTTTGAAATTGATAAACTGCCAAAACTTGTATTCGATCATAAATTAATCATTGAGGAAGCATTAAAGAAACTTCGCGACCAGGTAAAATATCACCCTGTTGGATTTCAGATGTTGCCTGATAAATTCACGCTAACAGAATTGCAAACATTGTACGAAGTTATTCTTGATACTACCCTTGATACCCGTAATTTCAGGAAAAAAATTCAGAATATGGACTTATTGGTTGATACCGGAGAAAAACAAACCAATGTAGCTCACAGGGCAGCCAAATTATATTCTTTTGATGTTGATGTTTACAACCGATTAAAAGAAGAAGGATTAAATTTCAGAATCTGATTTTTTTTTAAACCTTTGCCGGCGATTAATGTCTGATTGGTAACTTAATGCAAGGGCCTGATAAAAATATCATTGCCGATTTAAAGGATAAAAACAAGCGCGATCTTGCTTTTCATCAACTGGTAAATACTTATCAGGAAAGATTGTATTGGCATATTCGAAAGATTGTGATGAACCATGAAGACGCTGACGACGTTTTGCAAAATACCTTTTTAAAGGTGTGGCGTAGCATCGACAATTTCCGGGAGGAATCGAGCCTTTTTACCTGGTTATACCGGATTGCGACCAACGAATCGATAACGTTCATTAATGCTAAAAAGAAAAAGAATTTTATGCAAATGAACGATGTTAGCGAGTTTTTAATGGAGAATCTAACCTCCGATCCATATTTCGAGGGAGATGAAATTCAACTAAAACTTCAGAAGGCGATTCTCCGTTTACCGGAAAAACAACGCATCGTTTTTAATATGAAATATTTTGATGATCTGAAATACGATGAAATGTCTGAAATCCTTGATACATCAGTTGGAGCATTAAAAGCATCGTATCATCATGCAGCAAAAAAGATTGAAGACTACTTAAAAAACAGAGATTAATAGATTGTTTTTAAACCTTTTAAATAAGAAATAGTCAATAGATAAAAATGCCGTAATGGAAGAATTAAAAAACATAGCACCAGAGCTGTCGAAATTAAAACGGGAGAATGCCTTTGGCACTCCTAAAAGCTATTTCGACGATTTTCCTGCACGCATGCAAATGAAGCTTGAAGCAGAAAAAACGGTTATAGATAAAAAGGAATTTAAGATTATAAGTCTTTTAAAGCCTGCACTTGGTCTTGCTGCCAGTTTTGCTATAATATTTATGCTGGTCTACATCCCTGTTAAAAAATTTATGCCACAGGAACAAATCATTCAAACCACAGCTTCGAATGATTATAGCGATCAGTTTCAAACTATTTTGGAGGAACTTGATGAAAGCTCGTTCTTCTCATTGCTGGAAAGCGACGAAACTGAAGAAGAATTTAGCGATGATGATTTAATCGCTTACGTAAGCACAAATTTTAGTGCATACGAAATTTTTGAATACACTGAAGAGTAGATCATTATGAAACAGCTATTTGCAATATTAATATTAGGATTGTTAATTTTTTCCCAAACTCAGGTTAACGCACAGAATGATAACAACCAGCAAGACCGTTGGGAACGATATCGTACCGAGAAAGTTTCTTTTCTTACCACAAAACTTGATTTGACACCTGATGAAGCCCAAAAGTTTTGGCCGGTTTATAATCAAATGGAAAAAGAAAGATCCGAAACCCAACGAAAAAGACATGAACTGGAAGGACAGGTGCGCGATGCAGAAAAAAATCTTTCTAATGAAGAGATGATCAAGCTTACACGTGAACATGTACAGTTGGGGAAAACAGAAGCTAACCTGGCAGAAAAGTACAATGAAGAGTTTCTGAAAATTCTACCTCCGGTAAAGGTTATCAAACTCTACAATGCTGAAAATGAATTCAGAATTCATATGTTCAGAAAGTATAGAGACCGAAATAGAAATGATAATAATTCATAATTATATACAAAAAAAGACAGGCTCATCACCTGTCTTTTTTTATTCCTGTAATTATCTTTTTAGATTCCTTTAAACCATTGCTGAAAATAACTACCTACCCAGGGAATTTCTTTTTGTTCCCCGTTTACTGCGCCTATTAAACTAATTATCCAAAACACAAAAAGAATAAGATTGATAATCCATCCTAATACTGGAATAAACATTAAAACGATACTTAAAAGAAACAATCCAAGTAACTGTCTTAAATAAAAACTTGTAAGTTCATCTTTTTCATTTGAGTTAAGAATTAACGCAATAACCCAGCCAATCCAATAAATGTGCGCAATAATTGCCTTTGTTTTTCCATCCATATTATTTGAGTTTTAAAAATTTAAATAAATGTAAGGATTTCTTTTCGTTCATGAAATAAAATAATTGACGGTGGCTTTTTCATAATTCCGAGTCTCAATCTCTATCCACTCCTTTATATTCTATTCTCCAGTCTTTTATCAAATCATTCGGAGTACGATCATCACCCGGATAATTTGGGCTGTACAATAAAGTCTCTGATCGCTGAACCAGTTTCCCGTCTTTAACAAATCCTTCGCCCCTTTCACGTAGGTGATCCACCATTTTTTTGCGCCATCTTTCAACTTCATCTGTGTTCAAAGAAGACTGATCGTTTTGTTCACCAGGATCATTTTTCAAATTAAAAAGCTGTTCTTCTCCTGTTCTGAAAAACCAGATATATTTCCACGTGCCGTTAGTTAATGCGCACCAGTAATTATCGTCGCTGTAAGTTGTTGCATGTTCAAGATCAATGTAATCTCGCCAGTCCGCTTGAGGATTTTTTATTAGCTCAAGAACTGACAGGCCATCCATTTCTTCAGGGATATCTTCTCCAGCTGCATCTAAAAATGTTGGCAGAAAATCGCGTAGTTCGGTAACCTGTTCCAATTTTGAACCTTGTGCTAATTTCCCCTCAAACGATTTGGGCCATTTCACAATAAATGGAACATTTGACGAACCTTCATAAGCATATGTTTTGCGCCAGTGGTAGTGGTCGCCCAACATATCGCCATGGTCGGATGTAAAACAAATCAGCGTATTTTCGTACATCCCTTTTTCTTTTAAGGTCTTAATGATCCTTCCAACCATCTCATCAATAAACGAAATGCTGGCATAATAATGTCGCCGGCTATCAATAGCGTGTTCAATTCCAAAATCGCCAAAGGCTGCGTCTTTCCCACCTTCAACACCTTCAAATTTTTCGTCCCATTCGCCTAAATATGGTGCCGGAATCTGAACATCTTTATACAAATCGAGAAAACGTTTTGGCGGGTCATACGGACTATGTGGACGCGCAAAAGATACTTTTAAAAAGAGCGGTTTATCCTGGTTATAATTTTCTATTAACTCAATAGCTGTTTGACCGGTCCAGTAAGTTGGGTGCAATTTTTCGTCGAGCTGATAAACCCCCGAATTGTGCTCATTCCAGCCAATTCCCGTTTTATCAGGATCTTCACCAGGTGCCTGCAACTTAAACCAATCGCGGTAATCGCTAACAAAACCATCCTGCTCAACGCGACCACTTTCATCCACCAATGTTCCATGAAAACCGTGCAAAGCTTTCTGTGGAAACCAGTGCATTTTGCCGATGCCAAAAGTGTAGTAACCGGCTTCGCGGAGCATGCGCGGCATCTCGTATTTATACTTTCGGGCAACGCGACCATAGCCTAACATTCCGTGATGCCATGGCGACAATCCGGTTAGTAATCCTGCCCTTGCCGGCGTACAACTGGGCACCGACGAATAAGCATTTACAAAAGTAGCACCCGCCTCAGCAAGTTTATCAATATTAGGAGAAATTACCGCGGTATTGCCCATGCAGCCCAATGCATCAGCCCTTTGCTGATCGGTTATAATAAAAATAATGTTTGGCTGTGTTCTCTTTTCGGCGGCATTGAGAGCCGCAGCCAGAACTAAAAAGGCAAGTACAAATAGATGTTTCATAGATTAGATTTATACTACAAATCTAATCATGAAATTTCATCAATCAAGGTACTTTATAAAATTTTTATAAAGTCTTATTTTATTTATCGTAGTTAAATTTTCTCAGATGATGTCCCATTCGGTCGCGCTTGGTTTTCATGTAACGCTGATTATGCTCGTTCGGAGCGATCTCAATCGGAACAATTTCAGTAACTTCTAAACCATATCCTTCCAGACCAACGCGCTTAACTGGATTATTGGTAAGCAAACGCATTTTAGTAACGCCAAGGTTACTTAAAATCTGAGCTCCAACACCATAATCGCGCTCATCGGCTTTAAATCCTAAATGAATGTTTGCTTCCACGGTATCCAATCCCTGATCTTGCAATTTATAAGCAGCTATCTTGTTGAGCAGCCCAATACCACGACCTTCCTGCATCATATATACAATAACACCTTTGCCAGCTTTTTCAATCATTTCCATTGATGCATGCAGCTGGTCGCCACATTCACAACGCATCGATCCGAAAATATCACCGGTCATACATGAAGAATGTACGCGAGCCAAAATTGGCTCGTTTGGCTCCCACTCACCTTTTATCAGGGCAACATGCTCGGCACCATTTGATTTTTGACGAAAAGGAACAATTCTAAAATCGCCGTAATTAGTTGGTAAAGCAACTTCTTCTCCCCTCTCTATAAGGCTTTCACTTTGAAAAAGAAATGAAATCAGATCTTTAATCGTAACCAGCTTCAGATTATGTTTTTGAGCGAATTCGTACAATTGAGGTAAACGCGCCATTGTTCCATCTTCGTTCATAATTTCAACAAGAACTCCCGATGGTTTCATGCCTGCTAATCGTGCCAAATCAACAGCGGCCTCAGTGTGTCCTGTTCTGCGCAACACACCGCGCTCCATAGCTTTTAAAGGAAAAATATGCCCCGGACGGCCCAATTGTTCCGGACGGGTTTTTCCGTCAACCAGCATTTTTATGGTAATTGCACGGTCGGCAGCTGAAATCCCGGTAGTTACTTCAGGATGAATAGCATCAACCGAAACCGTAAAAGCAGTTTCGTTTGCTGATGTATTTTTCCCCACCATCAAATCAAGCTCCAACTGCTTACAACGCTCTTCGGTTAAAGCAACGCAAATTAGACCGCGCGCCTTCGAAGCCATAAAGTTTACAATTTCTGTAGTGATCAGTTCTGAGGCAACAATTAAATCACCTTCATTCTCGCGATCTTCATCATCAACAACAATTACCATTTCACCTTTCTGAATTGCAGCAATGGCTTCAGGAATTGTGTTAAGCTTAATATCTGTCATATCTGTCCTTTAAATCAGCCGCAAAATTACAAAGTTTTCTGAAACGGTTTCATGACTTTTTGATATCCTTTGCGGGAAATAACATTAACAACACCAACACTACATTTTATCAGAGTTAATTTGTTAACACATTAGTACATTTATAAGGATGAATGATGAGTATATACAATTTTGGATACTAAATCATAAACTTTTTCAATTTACAGGGTTTATGCTTTTACATGAGGATTAAAAAACAAAGCCACGACCGGTAAACTTGGGCTCAATTAAATTTGTTTGATGCTTTTATTTACTATTTTAGACACAAAACAGATATAAATAATGAAAAGGATACTGATACTTTTTGCACACCCGGCCTTTCAAAAATCGCGCATCAACAGAACCCTGATGGAAGCGATAAAAGATATGGAAGGTGTTACCATTAACAACCTGTACGAAAAGTACCCTGATTTTTTTATTGATGTACCTATTGAACAGAAACTCTTAACCGAACATGATATCATCATATGGCATCATCCGTTTTACTGGTACAGTGCACCGGCACTGGTTAAAGAATGGATGGATTTGGTGCTTCAACACGGTTTTGCCTACGGAACACACGGGCGTGCGCTCGAAGGGAAATGGGCAATGTCGTGCATATCAACCGGCGGAAGCAAGGAAGTATATAGCGCAGAAGGCAAAAATCATTTTACCATAAATGAATTTTTGGCGCCTTTCAATCAATCAGTTAATCTGTGCAGAATGAAATATTTACCTCCGTTTGTGGTTCATCGCTCGCACACTTTACAGAGCGAACAATTAAAAAAATATGCGAAAGATTATCGTGCGGTGATTGAGCTGTTGCGCGACAGCAAAATCAATCCCGAGATTTTTAATTCTACCGAGTACATCAACGAAATAATTGAGTAAGATGCATAATCAGGAATTCTTTTTAAACGCTTTAATATACCTCGGGGCAGCCGTTGTTTCTGTTCCAATCGCAAAAAAATTGGGGCTGGGTTCGGTTCTAGGCTATTTGCTTGCAGGAATTATAATCGGTCCGTTTGTTTTAAAACTGGTGGGCAACGAAGCCGGCGAAGTGATGCATTTTGCCGAGTTTGGTGTTGTATTAATGCTCTTTATTATTGGATTGGAACTGGAGCCCAAACTTTTATGGAAAATGCGTCGCAATATTTTCGGACTTGGTGGTTTACAAGTTCTTATAACGGCAGGAATAATTACCGGCGTTGCACTGCTTTTTAACTTCCAGTTAAACCGTGCGGTTGCCATCGGACTTATTCTTGCGCTTTCTTCAACGGCAATTGTACTTCAAACCTTATCTGAAAAAGGATTGATGCATAACATTGCGGGGCGGTCGGCATTTTCAGTACTTCTTTTTCAAGACATGGCGGTTATTCCAATACTGGCATTACTGCCAATTATTGCAACCCTCGGAACTCCAGCCAATCTTTCCGACTCTTCATTAGACAGTATCGGGCAGGTAGCACAACTACCAGGTTGGTTGCAACTATTAATCATCATCGGAGCAATTATTGTATTGGTAATTATTGGACGGTTTGCGGCCCGTCATATTTTTCGTTTGGTTGCCGAAACAGGTTTACACGAAGTGTTTGTAGCATTGGCATTACTTATGGTTATTGGAATTGCGCTGGGAATGGATGCCATTGGCCTTTCGCCGGCACTGGGAACTTTTATTGCCGGAGTTGTTTTGGCCGACAGCGAGTACCGACACGAACTGGAAACTACAATCGATCCGTTTAAAGGACTACTATTAGGCCTCTTTTTCATTTCGGTTGGTGCCGGCATAAATTTTAATTTACTGATTGAAAATCCTTGGGTAATCATAGGGTTTGTGCTATTACTGATCTTTATAAAGTTTGTTGTTTTGTTAATTTTAGGACGGATTTTCCGATTGAAAAAAGGTTTTGAATTTCTGTTTGCTTTTTTACTCGCTCAGGCAAGCGAATTCGCATTTGTACTCATCTCCTTTTCTAAACAAAATAAGCTGTTCGACGATGAAACATCAGGTATGCTATTACTTGTGGTAACGCTGTCGATGGCTATTTCCCCTCTGCTACTTATTTTTAATGATAAAGCTGTGAGTCCGATTTTAGCTCGTTGGCAAAACAAACTGGAATACGATGAAATTGAGCCGGAAGAGAATCCTGTAATTCTTGCTGGATTCGGGCGTTTCGGGTTAACAGTGGGTAGAATTTTATTGGCAAATGGAATAAAAGTTACAATACTTGACAATAATCCATCGAATGTTGAAACACTACGTAAATATGGTTTCAAACTCTATTTTGGAGACATTACCCGCCCTACTATGCTCGAAAAAGCCGGCATTGAAAAAGCGCGTCTATTAATACTAAGTATGGCTGAGCACGAAAATGCCTTGAAAGTGGCCGAAATTGTGCGCAAAAAGTACCCACATGTTAAAATACTGGCCCGTGCTAACGATATTTTCCATGTGTTTGAGTACCTGAATTTAAACATTAACAAAGTTCAACGCGAAAACTTCCATTCGGCAGCCGAATTAGGTAACAATGCGCTGGTTGAACTGGGCTTTTCTAAATACGAAGCTTACCGCGCCACCCGAACTTTTAAACACCACGAAAACCAGGTTACCGAAGAATTGTATCGCCACTGGCTGGAAGATCAGGGCAAGTTTATTCAGGAGTCGCGTCGTTTTGAAGAACAGGTAAAAGAAACATTGCAAGCCGAGAAAAACTATTCGATACACGAAACGGATTGTGCCTGGGATGTTGATTCGTTGAAAAATGAAGCACAAAAAGAAAAGTAGCCTTTCTGCTGATTCGCGACTAAGACTTAAGAAGTAATCTCCTGGAGAAATGCGCTTTATTTAACTAGAGCCATGGATTTTCGCCACTTCCGCAACTTGAATCTGAACTTAAATTCAGAAATTAAACACTCGCATTTTCGAACTCTTAATTGAAACGTTCGACAAACTAAATTAGACTATTTCTAAATAGAATCGTTTTCAGAAAAATTGGATTTTTGTCATATCCAGATTCAATTTATTATATAGTTTTGCCATCTGCAAATAGCAAAATTTACAGCTACGGAATCTACAATTCGACATAAAGGTAAGGTTATAGGAGTGAAAGACACTTCTCTGATTGTAAATATTATCAGTCAATCAGCCTGCTCCACCTGTCACGCGCAGGGGGCATGTTCGGTTTCCGATTTCCAGGACAAGGAAATTGAGGTTTCCGAATATAATGGCAACTACAAAATCGGCGACGAGGTTACCATTCTTTTTAAACAATCAAAAGGTTTTACTGCACTCATCTGGGGGTATGTAATTCCGTTTTTTGTTGTGTTGGGCACACTAATTATTGCACTCGAAGTTACCGGTGACGAGCTAAAATCAGGACTTCTCTCCTTGGTTATTCTAGTACCATACTATATAACATTATATTTTTTTAGGCATTTATTAAAAAAAGTATTGAAATTCGAACTCGAAGAAAACGCTGAATAAAATGAGTATCACTGTTGTATATACAATTGTCACATTAGCCGTAATTGGCGCCGCAGCTGCGGTAATCCTTTATTTTGTGGCACAGAAATTCAAAGTTGTTGAAGATCCGCGCATCGACGATGTTGACGAAGCTTTGCCGGGAGCAAACTGCGGAGGCTGTGGATATGCAGGCTGTAGAGCTTTTGCCGAGGCCTGTGTTAAAGCTGGCGATTTAAGCGATTTAAACTGTCCGGTTGGCGGAAATGAAACCATGAACAATGTCGCATCAATCCTCGGCCTTGAGGCGGTTAAAAAAGATCCGCGCGTGGCTTACATTCGTTGTAACGGCACCTGCGATCACCGTCCAAAAACCAGCAGTTTTGATGGAGCAACCACCTGTGCCATTGCATCATCGGTGTACAGTGGCGAATCCGGATGCCAGTATGGATGCCTGGGATTTGGCGACTGTTTCGATGCCTGCGATTTCGATGCGATTGTAATGCATCCTGAAACCGGAATTCCGGAAATTATCGATGATAAATGTGTGGCCTGCGGAGCCTGCGTTGATGCTTGTCCGAAAAGCCTGATCGAGTTACGCAAAAAGATGCCTAAAAACCGCAAAGTGGTGGTATCGTGCCGCAACCAGGATAAAGGTGGAGTAGCCCGTAAAGCGTGCAAAGTGGCCTGTATCGGTTGTAGCAAGTGTTTCAAAGAATGTCCGTTTGATGCCATTACAATGGAAAATAACCTGGCATATATTGATTCCGACAAGTGTAAACTGTGCCGCAAATGTGTGGCCGTTTGCCCAACAGGCGCCATCATCGAAGAGAACTTTCCTCCCCGGAAAGTTAAGCCAGCAGAAAAAAAAGAGTGTGAACCAGCAAAATAAATCAGGATGTTAAAAACGTTCAAAATAGGCGGAGTACATCCTCCCGAAAATAAATTATCGAAAGATAAAAAGATCGAAGTCCTGCCACTTCCGAAAACGGTTTTTATCCCGGTAGCACAGCACATTGGTGCGCCGGCTACACCGGTTGTAAAAAAAGGCGACGAGGTAAAAGTAGGACAGGTAATTGCACAAAGCAGCAGTTTTGTTTCAACCAATATTCACTCTTCTGTTTCTGGGAAAGTGAAAAAAGTTGACTTTTCGGCCGACAGCTCGGGCTATCCAAAACAGGGTATTTTTATCGATGTGGATGGCGATGAGTGGCTTGAAGGTATCGACCGCTCGGAAGATTTGGTTAAGGAAATTTCTATTGATGGACCTGATATCGTTAAAAAAATTCAGGAAGCCGGAATCGTTGGATTGGGTGGTGCAACCTTCCCTACCCATGTAAAACTGGTGCCGCCAAAAGGAATGAAAGCCGAAGTGCTTTTGATTAACGGCGTGGAGTGCGAACCTTACCTGACTTCGGATCACCGTTTAATGCTGGAAAAAGCTGACGAAATTATGGTGGGCATCCAGTTGCTGATGAAAGCAATGGGCGTTGAAAAGGCGGTTATCGGAATTGAAAACAACAAGCCCGATGCAATAAAACTGCTGAATGAAAAATGCGCTGCATTTAAAGGAGTGAGCGTTCAGCCACTAAAAGTGCAATACCCACAAGGAGGTGAAAAGCAACTCATCAATGCCGTTACAGGAAAAGAAGTTCCATCGGGCGCTTTACCAATTGCTGTTGGTGCTGTGGTAAGTAATGTAGGTACTGCTTTTGCCGTTTACGAAGCCATTCAGAAAAATAAACCGTTGGTTGAGCGTGTAGTTACCGTAACCGGAAAAGGCGTTGAAAAACCATCGAACTTCATGGTACGTGTTGGAACTGCCACATCTGAATTGATTGAAGCAACCGGCGGTCTTCCTGAAAATACTGGTAAAATTATTAGTGGTGGACCAATGATGGGACGCGCCATTGCATCGCTTGATGTTCCCGTTACAAAAGGTACTTCAGGACTACTTCTGATGCAGGAAGAAGAAAGTAAACGCGACGAAATACATCCTTGCATACGCTGCTCGCGTTGTACATCGGTTTGCCCGATGGGACTGGAGCCTTACCTGCTAATGACTTTAGGTGAAAAACAAATTTTTGATCGTGCAGAAAACGAACGCATAATGGATTGTATCGAGTGTGGTTCATGCAGTTATACGTGTCCGTCAAGCCGTCCGCTGCTCGATTATATCCGTTTTGGAAAAGGAAAAGTTGGAGCGATAATTCGTTCACGTAAAAAATAAAACAATCAACCAAACGTCATCCTGTCCGTCAATTGACGGATTCAGGATCTTTTTGATCAGATTCCGAAACAAGTTCGGAATGACGTTAAAAGAAAGAAAAACAAATAGCTGAGTAATGAGTAAATTATTAACAGTTTCACCATCACCGCACGTTCATTCGAGCGAATCAACCCAGAAGATTATGCTTCGGGTGGTATATGCGATGATTCCGGCCATGATATGGGGTATTTATATGTTTGGCCTCGATGCCGTTAGGGTTGGATTAATTTCAATCCTGTCGTGCCTGGCTATCGAATTCCTCATTCAAAAATATATAATGAAGGTAAAACCAAGTATTACCGACGGATCGGCTTTGATCACCGGTGTACTTTTGGCTTTTAACGTGCCGGTAAGTCTTCCGTGGTGGATTATTATTATTGGCGCAATTGCAGCCATGGGAGTTGGTAAACTTTCGTTTGGTGGTTTGGGATCAAACGTCTTCAATCCGGCGTTGGTTGGCAGGGTTTTCCTGTTGATCTCGTTCCCGGTGCAAATGACATCGTGGCCAGCAACCCGTATGATGAGTGTTGATGCGGTTTCAGCAGCTACACCACTGGCCGTAATTAAAGAAGGAATTAAAAACGGCATACCGGTTTCGCAACTTGAGGGGCTGCCTGATTTATCTCATATGGCCATTGGTTTCAACAATGGTTCTATGGGTGAAATTTCAGCAATATTATTGATTATCGGTGGTTTATACATGCTATGGAAAAAAGTAATTACCTGGCAAACGCCGGTATCGATTATACTTACTGTGATTGTGGTTTCGGGTATTTTCTGGCTAATAAACCCTGAAATGTATGTAAACCCGGTTTATCACGTAATTACCGGCGGTTTAATGCTGGGAGCCATTTTTATGGCAACTGATATGGTTACTTCTCCAATGACCGGAAAAGGACAACTGATCTACGGTGTTGGAATTGGTTTGATCACAATTTCCATTCGTATGTTTGGCGCTTACCCCGAAGGTATTTCGTTCGCAATTCTCATTATGAATGCCTTTGTGCCGCTGATCAACATGTATGTTAAACCTAAACGATTTGGAGGACAGTAAAATGGCAAAACGAGAATCGAGTTTTACAAATATGGTGCTTACGCTGGTTTTGGTTACCGGTATTGCTGCCGCAGCATTGGGTTTTGTGTACGATTTCACAAAAGGGCCTATTGAAGTTGCTAAACTAAAAGCTCAAACAGAAGCAATAAAAAATGTATTGCCTGAATTCGACGAACTTGGAGAAACAATGGTTGTTAGCCCTGGGGAAGGACAAGACTCTCTTGAGTTTTTCCCTGCCTATAAAAATGGAGAACTGGTGGGAACTGCCATAAAAACTTACACAAAAAGCGGTTTTAGCGGATTTATTTCCATTATGACCGGTATCGATAAAGACGGTAACTTTTCAGGCTATTCCGTTTTGGAACATGCAGAGACACCTGGTTTGGGATCAAAAATGGGTGTTTGGTTTAACAACCCTGAAAAACCAAATCAATACGTAATCGGCAAGAATCCTGAAACAACCAATTTTACCGTTTCTAAAGATGGTGGAGACATCGACGCGATTACTGCCTCTACAATTAGCTCTCGTGCTTTTCTTGAAGCACTTAATAGAGCATACAGTACTTATAAAGACAATAAAACCACCGGAGATTCCGGACAATAATTTCGTGTTATGAATCAGTGGAAAAACTTTTCAAAAGGCTTTTTAAAAGAAAATCCGGTATTTATATTGTTACTGGGGATGTGCCCAACACTGGGTGTTACCTCATCAGCTATTAACGGACTTGGTATGGGACTGGCCACTACTTTTGTTTTGCTGATGTCGAACATAGTAGTGTCACTGGTAAAAAATGCCATTCCCGAAAAAGTGCGTATTCCGGCATTTATCGTAATTATTGCAACATTTGTTACCATAGTACAGCTTACCATGCAGGCCTTTTTACCGGCTCTATACAAGAGTCTTGGACTATTCATTCCTTTAATCGTGGTAAACTGTATCGTTCTGGGGCGTGCGGAAGCTTTCGCATCTAAAAACAACTTACTTTCATCGGCAATTGATGGATTAGGAATTGGACTTGGTTTTAGTTTTGCTTTGGTTACACTTGGTGGAATTAGAGAGATATTGGGTAGCGGCAAACTTTTCGATATCACAATCTACCCTGAAAATTACGTAACACTTGTTTTTGTGCTTTCGCCCGGAGCTTTTCTTGTTTTGGGATACCTGATTGCATTAATCAACCAAATGAAAAAGAATTAGGAGGATAGATAATGAACTATTTAGTAATTGTAATAGGTGCCATACTTGTAAACAACATTGTTTTAATGCAGTTTTTGGGAATTTGCCCGTTTTTGGGTGTTTCCAAAAAAGTATCGACCGGTATTGGTATGACCGGCGCCGTTGCCTTTGTAATGATTTTAGCAACAATTGTAACTTATCTGATACAAAACTATGTGCTTGAAAAATTCGGATTAGGATTTTTGCAAACCATAGCATTCATTCTGGTAATCGCATCGTTGGTTCAAATGGTGGAGATCATTCTGAAAAAAGTAAGTCCTCCACTCTACCAGGCGCTCGGAATTTTCCTGCCGCTTATTACAACAAACTGTGCAATTCTAGGTGTTGCTATTCTTACTGTGCAAAACGAATTTAACCTGTTGGAAGGTGTTATATTTTCAACTTCGCATGCTATAGGTTTTGGTCTGGCTTTGATAATTTTTGCCGGTATTCGCGAGCACCTCGATCTGCAAGATGTGCCAAAAGGATTAAAAGGTACTCCAATTGCATTAATCGCTGCAGGTATTCTTGCAATGGCTTTTATGGGATTCTCTGGCTTAGTGTAAGTTAGTTTTAGATTAACCCAATATTAACCATTTATGATTTTTGTCATATAGACAAAATAAACATGCACACCTTACACAAATTTATTAAATTTGCTATGTGTAGATTACAAAATCAACATAGCTCAATAATCTAAAATCAAAAACATTGGAATTTTTTCAACAAGTACATAAATCATTACTTCAGGGGTCAAAAGATACCATTCAGAGAGAGCTGATGAACAGTATCGATTGGAACCAAAGGCTCATCTGTATCAAAGGATTCAGGAGCGTTGGAAAAACAACTTTTTTGCTCGATTATATAAAGAAGTATCACCCCAATAGCAATGATGTTTTGTATCTTAATCTGAATAATTTTTATTTCACAAAACGTAAGATCAGTTCATTTGCCGACGAATTTGCAAAGCGTGGAGGGAAATTATTGTTGCTCGATCAGATACAGAAGTATCCTGACTGGTCGGCCGATTTGAGAAAATGTCTGGATGAAATTCCGGACCTGAAGATAATTTTTACCTCTTCCCCGGTGTTACGAATAACCGAAGACAATCCGGACCTGGAAGGAATCGCCAAGATTTATCACCTCGAAGGATTATCATTTCGTGAATACCTGAATTATCAAACCAAAAGCAATTTTAAAGCATACACTTTTGAGGAGATATTAAAAAACCATGAAGAAATTGCCCAAAAAGTTGTTGACCAAATCAGGCCTCTGGCTTTTTTCGACGACTATTTGAAAAACGGTTATTTCCCTTATCACATTCACGATGAGAATTTTTATATCGACAAGTTGTTAAAGAATATCAACCTGGCATTGGAGATCGATGTTCCTTACATCAACCAGATTGAATTTAAATATCTTCCAAAACTCAGAAAGCTGTTGCACATCATTGCTTCAGAAACGCCTTTTACTCCAAATGTTAGTAAATTAGCAACTTCGGTTGAAACGTCGCGTGCAACAATTATGAACTACCTGAAGTATTTGAAGCACGCCCGACTCATCAACCTGCTTTATGAGAACGGCGGAAGTGATGACGACCAGATGAAGAAACCGGACAAAGTGTACATGCAAAACACAAACCTGCTAAACGCTATTGCTCCGAATAATTACGATAAAGCCACGGTGAGACAAACGTTCTTTTATAACCAGGTTGGCTATGTATGCCAGCTGGCGAAATCGCCGGTTGCCGATTTTTGTGTCAACGGAAAATACAAATTCAATGTTGGCGGACGAAAACTGAAACCCGAAAAAGGAATTTACGCTGCCTCGGATGTAATTGAGGTTGGCCAGGGAAACAAAATTCCTTTATGGCTCTTTGGATTTCTGTACTAGATGCTGGATCCAGAATCAAGATTAGAAATATCAATTTTAAACTAAATAAAATAAAGACGAATAAAGATGGCAAAACAAAAAAAGATGGTTACATGTGACGGTAACTACGCAGCAGCGTATATGAGTTACATGTTCAGCGAAGTCGCCTGTATTTATCCGATCACTCCGTCGTCAACAATGGCAGAGTACGTTGATGAATGGGCTGCTTTTGGAAAGAAAAATATGTTTGGTCGCCCAGTACGTTTGGCAGAAATGCAAAGTGAAGCCGGTGCTGCCGGTGCTGTTCACGGAGCGCTGCAATCGGGTGCCTTAACTTCTACTTACACTGCATCACAGGGATTGTTGTTAATGATTCCTAACATGTACAAAATTGCAGGTGAGTTATTACCAACAGTATTTCACGTAAGTGCACGTGCCTTAGCGGGTCACGCATTATCAATTTTTGGCGACCACAGCGACGTTTACGCTGCCCGTCAAACAGGTTTTGCAATGTTGGCTTCAGGTTCGGTGCAGGAAGAAATGGACCTTGCAGGTGTTGCTCACTTGGCTACATTGAAATCAAGAGTTCCTTTCCTGGCTTTCTTCGATGGATTCCGTACTTCTCACGAGGTTCAGAAAATTGAAGCTATTGCTCAGGAAGACATTGTTCCTTTGGTTGACATGGAAGCAATTCAGGAATTCCGCAATCGTGCGTTAAATCCAGAAAATCCTGTAACCCGCGGTACAGCTCAAAACCCTGATATTTTCTTCCAGGCAAAAGAATCAGCGAACAAATTTTACGATGCAGTTCCTGATATCGTTGCTGACTACATGGATGAAATCAGCAAAATTACCGGCAGAACATACCGTCCTTTCACTTATTACGGTGCACCTGATGCTGAAAACGTAATTATTGCAATGGGTTCGGTTACTGAAACCATTAAAGAAACTATCGATTACTTAACTGCTCAAGGCAAAAAAGTTGGTTTAATTTCGGTACACTTGTTCCGTCCATTCTCAGCAAAACACTTTGTTGAAGCATTACCTGATTCAGTAAAACGTATTGCTGTTTTAGACCGTGCTGCTGAGCCGGGATCAACCGGGGAGCCATTATTCCTTGACGTTCAATCACAATTCTACGGAAAAGCAGATGCTCCTGTAATTGTTGGTGGTCGTTACGGTTTAGGATCAAAAGATACTACTCCTTCACAAATTCTTTCAGTTTACGAAAACCTTGAAATGAAAGAGCCAAAAGGCAACTTCACAATTGGTATCGTTGATGATGTGACTTTCAAATCACTTCCATTGAAAGAAGAAATCAACATGACTCCGGAAGGAACTTACCAGGCTAAATTCTATGGTTTGGGTTCTGACGGTACTGTTGGTGCAAACAAAAACTCGATTAAAATTATTGGTGACTCAACAGATAAATCATGTCAGGGATACTTCCAGTACGACTCGAAAAAGTCGGGAGGTTTCACTTGTTCACACTTACGTTTCGGGGATAAACCAATCCGATCAACTTACCTTGTTACCACTCCTGACTTTGTTGCTTGTCACGTTCCGGCATATGTAAATATGTACGACGTGCTGAAAGGCCTGAAAAAAGGTGGTTCTTTCTTGCTGAACTCGATTAACGACGCAGAAGAAACCAAAAAACAGTTGCCTGATGCAATGAAGAAATATTTGGCCGAGAACGAAATCAATTTCTACATCATTAACGGTACTAAACTGGGTGAAGAGATTGGTTTGGGAACTCGTACCAACACTATTATGCAATCGGCTTTCTTTAAGATTACCGGTGTAATTCCTTACGAATTGGCTGTTGAGCAAATGAAAGCTGCTATTGTAAAATCGTACGGTAAAAAAGGTGAGCACATTGTAAACATGAACTACGCAGCGGTTGACGCCGGTGGTAAAAACGTAGTAAAAGTTGAAGTTCCTGCAGAATGGAAAGACATCGTTGTTGCTGATGAAGCAGTTGTTGATGCCGACCGTCCGGAATACATTACTAAAGTGGTTGACGTAATCAACGCACAAAAAGGTGATGATCTTCCTGTTTCTACTTTTGCAGGATCAGAAGATGGACAATTCCCACTTGGAACAGCAGCTTACGAAAAACGTGGTATCGCAGTAAACGTTCCTGAATGGCAGTCGGAAAACTGTATTCAGTGTAACCAGTGTGCTTACGTTTGTCCTCACGCAGCTATTCGTCCGTTCCTGATGACAGAAGAAGAAGTTGAAGCAGCACCTGCAGGAACCGAAACAAAAACAGCAACTCCGGCAAAAGTATTTGGTGGATTGAATTTCCGTATCCAGGTATCGCCACTCGACTGTACAGGTTGTGGTAACTGTGCCGATGTTTGTCCATCGAAAGTGAAATCGCTTGTTATGAAGCCACTTGCATCTCAGCAAGCTGAAGTTGGTCGTTGGGATTTCATGGACAAAAAAGTTACTGTTAAAGAGACTGTTGTTGACAAAACAAAATCAGTTAAAAACTCACAGTTCGCTCAGCCATTGTTCGAGTTCTCTGGAGCTTGTGCAGGTTGTGGTGAAACTCCATACATTAAACTGATCACTCAGCTTTACGGCGAGCGTATGATGGTTGCCAACGCTACAGGTTGTTCTTCAATCTATGGTGGTTCTGCTCCTTCAACTCCATACTGTAAACACAAAGAGTCTGGTCACGGTCCGGCATGGGCTAACTCACTGTTCGAAGACAATGCCGAATACGGTTTTGGTTTCTCTGAAGGTGTTAGCGCACAACGCGACCGTATTGCAGAAATTATGACTGCTGCCCTTTCAAATGGTGCTTCTGACGCTGAGAAAGAAGTATTTGGCGAATGGTTGGAGAAAAAAGACAATGCTGATGGTTCAGTAGTTGCAACCAACAAAGTACTCGATGTAATTAAAGACAGCGATAGCCAGTATGCAAAAGACATCATGTTATTGAAACAATACCTGGTTAAAAAATCAATCTGGGTATTCGGTGGCGACGGATGGGCTTATGACATCGGTTACGGCGGTTTAGATCACGTAATGGCAAGCGGCGAAGATGTAAACGTATTGGTAATGGATACCGAGGTTTACTCTAACACCGGTGGTCAGTCGTCTAAATCTACTCCGGTTGGAGCAGTTGCAAAATTTGCTGCATCGGGTAAAAAAGTACGTAAAAAAGACCTTGGCGCTATGATGATGAGCTACGGTTACGTATACGTTGCACAAGTGGCAATGGGAGCTAACCAGTCGCAGTACTTTAAAGCACTGAAAGAAGCTGAAGCTTACCCGGGTCCTTCTATCATTATCGCTTATTCGCCATGTATCAACCACGGATTGCGTGCCAGCATGGGACGTACCCAGGAAGAGGAGAAAAAAGCTGTTGCTTCAGGATACTGGCACTTGTTCCGCTACAATCCACTGTTGGAAGACGAGGGTAAAAATCCATTCCAACTGGATTCGAAAACTCCGGAATGGAGCCAATTCCAAGACTTCCTGAACGGCGAGGTTCGTTATACTTCTTTGAAGAAATCGTTCCCTGCCGAAGCTGATGAATTGTTCGCAGCTGCTGAAGAAAACGCAAAATGGCGTTACGCGTCATACCAGCGTATGGCAGCTATGGATTATTCAAAACCTGAAGAAGGTGAAGAATAGAAACTATTCGAGCTATATAGAAAAGCCGCTTCGTTTTTGAAGCGGCTTTTTTCTGAAAGTCACTCCCCAAAATAAAGTTCGGTTATAAAAGAATTATAATTTTTTCTACGTGCTCACAATGGCAACAACTGTTGGTTCTTAGCGTCTGATGTCAGTTTTTTGTACGGGATTTAATCACCAAAAAAGCCACGACCTTTTAATTTTGATAGACGCTTTTTAAATCTGCTAATTGTCTTTCTAACCGTTGTATTCTTTTTAATCTTCTTTGTTCTTCAATTGCCTTGTTCTGGCTACTTAATAAGTAAGGCGTTTTGTCCCTTAGAACAAAGTAAGCAGCCGTCAGGATCTTATGTCCTATTGCCATATTTGCTTTCTTACTTCCTCTACGTGCGGCAATTGTCTTATGTTTTGCAGCCATTAAACAATCTTTAGAATGTGATGCTGCCCATGCAGCTTCAACCAGGGTTGTTTTCAGGTATTTGTTGCCATGTGTTATTTTTGAAGAATATTTTTTACCGGCACTTTCGTTATTTCCTGGACACACGCCTGCCCATGAGGCAAGATGTTTCGCTGACGGAAAGAATACCATGTCATTTCCAATTTCAGCAAGTATCCCAGCAGCTATTTGTACCGACACTCCTGGAATAGTAAGTAATAATTCAACATCATTTCTCATGGAGTTAAGATATTTGTCAATTCTTTTTTCAATGCAGTCAATTTGATTATTGATATGTTCCATTGATGCAAGAATCAGTTGAAGCATAAAAATATGATGTTCGGTAATCCTTCCGTATAAAGCCTTCTTTAGTTCGGCTTTTTTTCTGACCAAAGATCCTTTTGCCAGTTCTGATAATTTCCCCGGGTCTTTTTCTCCCGATGCGATTGCCAAAACAATTGCTGTTCCTGTTTTGCCAAAAACATCACTAACTACGCTGCCTAGCTTGATGTTGGCATCTTCAAGGATGTTCTGCAAACGGTTCTTTTCAGCAGTACGCTGATGTATCAGTTTTCTTCGGTGGCGGTGCAAAACCCGAAGTTCTCTTATGCCTTGACGTGGAACAAAACTTCCTTTAAGCAAGCCACTCAACAGAAGTTTGGCAATCCATTCACTGTCCATTTTATCCGTTTTTTGCCCCGGAACATTTTTTACATGCCTGGCATTGACCAGTAAAATCTCAAAATATTCTTCAAGTACATAGTAAACAGGTTTCCAATAAACTCCTGTGCTCTCCATCGCAATATGGCTTACTCCTTCATTCTGGAGAAAACCAATCAGCTTTTCAAGTTCTTCGGTAAATGTGCCAAAAGTTTCAGTTCGTTCAACAATATCTTTACCTTTGATGCTGGCGACTACTGTGTCCTTATGAACATCAAGGCCACAACCTCGCTCAATGATTCTTGGGAATTCTTCGACAGGATTCATAGTAGAAAATTTTATTGGTACGTAGATACCGCAAGTTAATTCACTTTCATTCCTGTTGGTGATTCCCGGGAATCATGAATGTTTTTTCTGAAAGTCATTTTGGTAAAAAAAAAGTTCACCCAGAGTAGATTACTAAGTTTTCGCAAAGCACGCAAAACAGATGCTATACCTTTGCGAATTTTGCGCTTCTTCTTTTCTTTGCGTGAAACAATATTGATGTCCTTTCATCCCTGTTGGTGATTCCATAAATCATGAATGTTTTTTGTACCTCTCTGCTCGTTTCTAAACGAGGGTTATAAATTATCGTTGGAGCGCTAAAACGTAATTAAACCTTCTCCTTTTAAATCCCAGGTCATGGTTTCATGATCTATTATTCCATACATATCAATAGTTCCGGTGGCACCTTCAAATCTTCCGGTACACATCCCCTCACGAATTTCATAGAGATAGTGCATACCATCCTCATCTACCCAAGGCTCTGTAATTACCCAGGTATAAAGCATATCTCCATTAGCAGCTGTTAACTCTCCAAATATTGGCGAAACGGGATTTCCGTCGGCATCAATACAAAGCTGATTATGAACAGTGAAGTTTCCTAAAAATGTTGCATTACCGCCTCCAGTAATTAACATCTGTAGCCCTGTTTCAGTACAGGCATCGGGGTTAACAACTACTTCCATTGCACCACTTGCCCTCTGAAACTTAATAGTACGTTCAATCATTTTACCTGATTTCAGATCCATTTCAGGTTCTTCTTCAAACGGGGCATCACAGGCAAACACCCCAAATAATACAATAAGAAAAATGCATAAATTTTTCATAACGTTGATTTTTGGTGAATAATATGTGCTTGGCCACACAACTTTAGAGGGAATAAAAAAGATATGCCTGTTTACGGTATTAAGCCGAAAATGTTTTCGTATATAGCTTCATAGTCTCGCTCCTTCGGAGCTCCATTCCCCCAAATTTTCGGGTTAATAACTCATTCTTTGCGCCAAAGGTGCAAGGTCTTTTAGCATAGTCCGTAGGGCTATGCGTATTAGCGCCAAAGGTGCAATGTCTATTACCCTCCCGCGCAATAAAAAAAAGCCGCTTCAAATGAAGCGGCTTTTTAAAACCTAACACAAAATCAGGTATTTTAAACTAATAAATTGTTTTTATGAAAGCTCGTATCTATTCGCAATGTAATATGTCCATTGCTTAGGAACTACTTCAAAGTTACATCCAGGTATACCGAATGGCGCCCGTATGTATCGTAAAAAGGTTTGTAGGTAACACCATCAATTTCAAACTCCAGTTTTTCAGGATCACCTGAAATCGATTTGCTGATGTCTTCTGCATCCAGCGTTACTTTACGCCATTCTTTGCGTGGCTCTTTTTCCTGGGCAGCCAGTAAAACCGGCCCATAGAATAAACTGGCAACGTTTTGCTGATCCATTACCGGCTCTAAATAGAAATGGAATGGCATGCGCAACTCAATTTTATCTCCGTCTTTCCATTTGCGACTTATAGTAAGGTAACTTCCCGGCTCAGCCTTTTTTGCCTCTTTTTTGCCATTAATTGTCACAAAGAATCCTTCAGTAGCCCAATGTGGCACACGTACATTTAAATCGAATTTGCCGTTACCGCTAATGGTTAATGTGGTATTATCTTCTTTTGGGTAAGCAGTTGTTTGTGTAACCGTAATATTCCTATCGGTCCATTTTAAGATTGAAGGCACATACAGGTTAACATACAATGCATCGCTATCTGCACTCCTAAAATAAATAGAGTTCTGAAGTTTTGTGTTGCTCTCAAGTGCCGTACCGTTACAGCAGGTAAAACCATCCATGTGGGCATTGCTAAAATGTTTTACCGAACCTGCACGCAAAGGTACATGGTAAGTATTTGCAGGTGTATGCTCATCAACTGATGCCAAAATATGGTTGTATAGTCCGCGCTCGTAATAATCCATTAACTCGGCCTGCTGATTGTACAAAAACAGGTTGCGGCTTAATTTAAGCATATTGTAGGTGGCGCAGGTTTCATTCTGTCCGCCTACTGAAAAACCGTTTTCGTAAAGCGTTGCAGGCTCACTTGTAAAACACTCGGCATTGGCAGGATTACGGGCTCCTGCTACACCACCAATGCTGTACATGTAGTCTCCTGTTGCCTTATTCCAGAAATTGTCTGCAATATCAAAATATTCAGGCTCTTCCGAATCACGGTAAATTTCCAGCGCACCCATAATTTGCGGAATGTGCTGGTTGGCGTGTAATCCGCGGAACATATCAACGTTCTTTGCCAGTCCGTGCGAATGCTCGGCATCGCCAAAAAATACCCGGATGTTATCGAATAACTTCGCGGTTTCAAGGTAACTCTTATCGTTGGTCAGGCGGCTTAATCTTGCCAAAGCTTCGTTCATTCCCCCAAACTCTCCGGCAATGTAGGTATTCCAGATATCAATGAGCGTTTCAGTTGGTACAACACTTAAACGTGCATGCACCCAATCACCCATATCTTTTACAATCTCCAGCGCTTTTTCGTTGCCGCTTACCTCGTAAATATCCATTAAACCGGCAAGAATTTTATGCAAAGTGTAATATGGTGCCCAAACTTTATCGTTATCTGTTCCGTATTTTGCACCGTGTTCCAGCATAATGAATTGATCAGGAGGATAGGCACTGATAAATCCTTTACCCCAGTTTTGGTAGTCAGTACGGATGCCGTCTTCGCTTAAATCGGAATCAAAACCATCCCTTCCCGGTCCCGGAGGAACGGCCAACGGATCAGATACAGACTCGCCGCCTGCAGTTTTAGGCTTTCCTGAAAGTTGCGACAATTCGTACAAGGTATTTACCATGTATTCCATTTTCTCGGTAAACTTAGCCTGGATAGCAGGATCGTAAGCGGCACTTGAATAGGCCTGTGCCAAAGCGCTCAGGTAATGCCCTGTTGCATGACCACGCAGTTTTGTTTCCTGACTATCCCAAACACCAAGAGGCTCGGCACCTTCAGGTTGTTCCTGACCAAATGCATTGCGGAACATATAAAGGAAATCATCAGGATTGGTTTCCAATAAACCATCTACAAATTTATCGCGGTTTTCTACAAATTTTGTTTCGTGGTGATGAAGGTCTTCGGTTAACTGCACCTCATCCAGGTTAAACGCTTCCAGCGTGCGGTGAGGAGCACTATGATCGTGATCGTGCTCTACTACAGTTACAGTTGCTTTGGGTTGAATGTCGGTTCCGGCAACTGTTCCGGTTACGGTATATTTACCAGGCTTTTGCACTTCGCTGTTGTCTTCCGGAGAAGGCCAAAGCACACGTACATCGGGTCCCTGAACATTGTTACTGTAAACACCTTTTACAAAACGTGGCAAACGTGGGAGGTAGCCCACTTCGGTTTCCACCTCAATAGCAGGAACGCTTGTTAAATACTGAGTATATAACTGTGGTGTTGATTCAGGAAACTCCTGAAGTTCTGCTTCTTGTCGGTTTTTCATCATCTCTTCTGCTTCCTCTTTGTGCAATGCACTAAAGTTGATCCATCCTATTTGCCTTCTGTTTAAAGGAATACGGTAGATACGGAAATCGTGCAGTTTAGCATCAATAGAAGCACCGCCTGAAGTTAGCGATTTTCCGATAACATACTGATCATCTTTGCCTTTCTGACTGTTGAACAGGTTCTTTAGTTCAACATCAACATCTTTTACTTCGCTAACCATTTCTGCGTTAAGGTAGGTAGTGAAGGTTTTTTCCGGAACATTAATAACAACTACTATATGGTTCCATTTATTTAATTCTGCAGCCTGCGAACTTGCAGTATAACCGGCCACATGTGCCACGTAACCGTCTTCGCTGGCAGGGGCTGCATAGAAACTTGATTTATTGTTTTTGCCAAAGTCGAACAGTGGCGCACCACCTTCTGCCGAACGCAGAAAAACCCAACCTGAAATACTTAGCGACTCCTCGCCTGCCAGTAATTCGCCGGGGATGGTAATAAAAGCTTTACCTTCTCCGGGTAAAGACAATACCTTACCAAACACGTTGTCATCAACAAATTCGTAACCGTCACCCTGAATGTTTCCATGCAAGTTATTTCTCGACCAGTCTTTTGTATTTTCTTCCAGCGTGTAACGGGCAATTAATCCGGTTTCGCCTATTCCGTCCAAAATCTGATCACCGCTTTGTGCAAATACCGAATTTGTACCCCAGGTACAAAAAGTAAGTAGTATTGCAACGATCGGCTTAAACATTTTCATAATTCTTATTTTTAGTTTTTAATGAGGATAGACTTTAGTGTCAGCTTCCGGATTCAAAATTAGACAACATCTTGCCAATGGTCGATATAATGGGCTAACCAATACTTGACTATATGTTCAAAATATTATAACGAATATTTCACGTTTTTCTGCAAAGCGCATAATTGCTATTGTTTCAAGTTTTTCGGGGTGGAATAATAATGATGTTTGAAACCCGGTTTTTACACATCAATTTTCGGCAAACGACAATCTGATTTTGTGTTTTAATTTGTATGCCGGGAATAAATTGAACGTGGGTATAAGAACTTCAACATAGTTACAAGTTGTTGAATTTTATTACAACGTATCAATTTTCGGAGGCTTTATACTTCTTTGAATTATTAAGCAGTTTATAGGCAATAAAAACCGGTATTAGTGTTAATAGCCCCACGGTGTTTTTTAAATACTGTATACAACAATACCGATCATAAACCCGATTAATACCGCATTTATTATTGCTGCAGAATTTGCTATTTTTGCGTCTGTGAACTGCTCTGTATCGTTTACTTCTGGTTGAGCTTGTTGATTCATTGTTGTTTTTGTATTGATTTTTAAGTCATTACGGCCATTCGGTCATGATTATTTGCGATAAAAATCTTACCTACCTCCAAATAGGATTTTATTTGCTAATTTATATCGTTTTAAAAAGACTATTAAAGTGTACGATGTTAGAATTATAATTAAAGTCTCAATTATAGTATATAGGTAGTTTAATGAAAATTGAGTGGTATTGTTTGACAATAATGGTAAAAAGAAACCAGAAATAATGTATATGCCTAAAGATTCTTGTCCCAATTTTGCTATAATTTTTCTACTGTTTGTAACATTTTGTTTTAGTAAAAAACCAATGGCTAATATTACAATAATACTGCCTGCCAACCCGACCAAGAATCGATATAAATCAATATAAATTTGGGTAATTATTTGTTTTCCAATTATTGTAAATCCAGTAGTGTAAATATATGAATCTGTATTGAACAATGACATCAATATTAGATATACAATGGTTATAATGCTTAACAAATAAATAGGTTTAAGCTTTGAGGTTATAGAGCTAATGTTTTCCTTGTTTCTGTGGAATAGATAACCGATTACGAAGTAAGGATACAAAAATTTGTATAGATCGAGATTTAAAAAATCTGGAATTATAAATGATACTATAAATACTAAAACATAAATGTAAATATTGTCGTGTAGTAACTTTCTCACAAAGATTACAATAAAAGAACACCAAAAAACAGCCCAAAGAAACCATAAATCTGTGATTATGGACTTGATAAAATAAGTTATTTGGATACTTGAAAAATTATATTTGTAAATAAAAAAATAAATGATGTTCCAAGAAAGAATTGGTAGTAATAGCCTTGTAGTTCTATTTACAATTAGTCTTTTTACTGATTGATTTTTAGCAACCGTAACATAAAAGAAGTAACCACTAATCAGCATGAATAATGGCATATGAAAGCTGTAAATAATTTTAAAAGGAATAGTATCATAAAATAAATCGTGCGTTAAAAAATTAGTTCCATTTCCAAATTGAATACTATGGCCTAAAACAACTAATACTATTGTAACACCTTTAACTATGTCAAAAAAAATATATCGTTCCTTTTTTTTTGTATTTCTTCTATTTATTTCAGTTGGGTTCACAATATTTAATATTTCGAAGCATTTTAAATGAATGCGTTTTATTCCTGACCATCGTCAAATTATGTTATTTTTATCTTGTATCTATTTGCTCATAATTCTTTCAGCTTAATTTTTCTTTGAATATTTTCAAAAACACTTTTTTTCGTTAGCATTATTTAAAACTTTTAGAAATAGTTAATTTACAATTGAATCTATTTCAGAAGTGATTAAGTAGCGAAATCTACACAACGGTTATGGTACGAGATCCGGTGGCCCCAATGCAATCGAAAGTGTAAGACCCGCAAGATAGTAGGCGCACGGTCTGATCTGTTACACTACCATAAGCCACGCTTACCATATTACAATCCCGAAATTAACATTTTCTTATTCCCACTCTTTTACTATAGAAATACGATTAGTTCTCTGGACTGTTATGCCTGCTTTTAGGTGGCTATATTACTTTAATTTCATTCCTTCAATCAGAATATTATGTATAAAATTAATCATTTTGTTGGAGTTGACGTATCGAAAGACCAATTTGATGCTTGGCCAGTAATGCGGTAAAGTGTTCTTCGATTAATGATACCAAAGGTTTTCTTCAATTTGTCAGACCGGCCAGTCTATAGTTTTTACGTTTTGAAAGCTACTGCAATTTACTATCAGCAACTGGACATGTACTTGTATATACATCATTTTGATTTGGCGGTAGTTAGTCCTATATGCATAAAACGTTTCATCAAGATGAAACTGCAGCAAAACAAGACGGACAAAATTTAAGCGCTTATGATCCGGATTATCGAAGTAGTATTGTCGTTCAATAATTTTTTCTTGGAATAATCTCCCAAAATAAAAGGTTATTTCTAAAGAAAAATTATGGTTTTTTACTTGCTTTTAAGCTCAGTTATTTGTTAAGCATCGTATTTTAATTTATTAACACCTGCATTCGAATAATAACTAAGTTATATATTTTAAATGCAATTCACCTCGCGTTCCAATGCAACGCCAAATTTTTCTTCCACCGATTTACAAATTTCTTCAGAGAGTGCGTAGATTTCTTTTCCGGTGGCATTTCCATAATTTACTATAACCAGTGCCTGTTGTTCGTGAACACCAGCCTCGCCAATACGTTTGCCTTTCCATCCGGCTTGTTCGATAAGCCAGCCTGCTGCCAGTTTTATTTTGCCCTCGCCTCCGGGGTAAAATGGAATCTCAGGATATTTCGATTTTATTTGCTCAGCCAACAGAACATCAACCACCGGATTTTTAAAAAAACTTCCGGCATTACCCAACTCTTTTACATCGGGTAATTTTGAAGATCGGATTTCGATAACTACCTCGCGAATAGTATGAAGAGTGGCTTCTCCTTTTTCTTTTACTTTTTCTTCCAGCTGACCGTAGCCAAGATTAAATTTGGGAAATTTATCCAAACGGAAAATCACAGAGGTAATTATGAAACGGTTTTTGAGGTAATTCTTAAAAACACTATTCCGATATGCAAATTCACATTCGGTGGCCGTAAACTCTGCAGCACAACCTTTTTCAAGATCATAACCTTTTACTTTTTCCACAAGTCGGCAAACTTCCTGCCCGTAAGCACCAATATTTTGTACCGGTGCTGCTCCAACTTTCCCGGGTATTAACGAAAGATTTTCAGTTCCACCCAATCCCTGATTTACCGCAAATTCAACAAATTCGTCCCAAACCTCTCCTGCGCCAACTTCAATCCAATCGTGATTACGGTCTTCCCAAACCGAATTCATTCCGGGCACATTCGGATGAATTACCAAACCATCGAAATCATTCATAAACAAAATATTACTTCCTTCTCCCAGTACAATCAGCTTTTCCTCTTTCCAAGTGTTATTGGAATTCAAAAAGACCTCCAGATCTTCCAGTTCCGTAAATTCGAAATAATATTTTGCTTTGGCGTCGATGCCAAATGTATTGTGTGCCTTTAGCGAATGATTTTCTGAAAAGCGGATCATAGAATATATTTTTCGCAAAGATAAAAGCTCCATTGATTAATGATGAAGGATTAAGGATTAATATTTGAAACAGGAAGTTCAACTTGAAAAAAGATTAACATACAATATTGTATCTTTCTTTAGCGTTCAAACTTCGGGCTTCCTACTTTTTCTATCTTTACAACAAAATCATTTCATTCACTTGAAGCGCAAAAAGCAAATAATTGTTTCTGTTACAAACGACCTTGTTTCTGATAACCGGGTGCATAAAGTATGCACTTCGCTGAAAGAAATGGAATTCGAAGTTTTGCTGGTTGGCAGAAAATTAAAAGACAGTCAGCAACTTACACGTAGTTACCAGACAAGACGAATGCATTTGTTTTTTACAAAAGGTGCCTGTTTTTATGCCGAATACAGTTTTCGCTTGTTTCTGTTTTTACTTTTCAGGAAGGCTGATGTTTTGCTAGCCAACGATTTGGATGCGCTTACAGCCAATTATCTTGTTTCCAAAATAAAAAGAGTTTCACTGGTTTACGACAGTCACGAATATTTTACTGAAGTTCCTGAATTAATTGGCCGACCACGAGTGAAGCGGATTTGGGAGTGGCTGGAAAAGAAAATGGTGCCGAATTTAAAACATTGTTATACGGTTTGTAATTCGATTGCAACTGTTTACAATAAAAAATATGGCACTCCATTTCAGGTTGTTCGAAATATTCCTGTTTCAAAAATTACAGTCCAACCAAACGAAAAGGAAAATCAGCAAAAAATCATCCTTTACCAGGGAGCTGTAAATATTGGCCGCGGGCTGGAACAAGCCATAAAAGCCATGCATTTTATTGAAGGTGCACAACTTGTAATTGCAGGTGATGGCGATATAAAAGAACAGTTAGAAGAACTGGTCAGAACAGAAAAGCTGGACAACAAAGTGCGGTTTACGGGTAGACTTTCTATCGAAGAACTGGCGAAATTAACACCAACTGCCGACCTTGGATTATCGATAGAAGAAGATCTTGGGTTGAATTACCGTTTCGCCCTGCCCAATAAATTGTTTGATTACATAAGGGCCGGTGTTCCGGTGTTGGCAAGTAATCTGCCGGAAATGAAAGCTATTGTTGAAAAATACAAAATCGGTGCAATCAGCAATTCGCACGATGCAAAAAGACTGGCTGAATCAATTAATGAAGCGCTTAATAACTCCGAAAAAAGAAAAATCTGGAAAGCCAACCTTGTTCGGGCATCAAAAGAGCTAACCTGGGAAAATGAAGAGAAAGTATTGAAAGGTATTTTTGCCCAATTCCTGTAATCTACTATTAAATAATTTCTTAAACCGGCCATACCCTTGCTCCTGACGTCATGCTGTCCGTCAGCTGACGGATCCAGCATCTTTTATTGTAATTGCCTCAAAAGACCCTGAAACAAGTTCAGGGTGACGTTTTTTTATTATGAATAATAGAAATTTATAGCGAACTACACATTTCTCTCAAGCAAATGCCCGAACTCAATTTCATCAGAATTCTTAGCTGAATCATTCACTTTTCCATTAGTGCAAACCCATGTTCTTGCAGGCTTTTTGGCAATTGCCGCATAATCGTGCGTTGCCATTAATATGGTTTTCCCTTCGTTATTTAACTGGATAAATAAATCAAGAATTTCTTCCGACGTTTCCGGATCAAGATTCCCGGTGGGTTCGTCAGCCAGAATAATATCGGCATCATTTAAAATAGCCCGCGCAATTACAACACGTTGTTGCTCGCCACCACTCAATTGATGAGGTTGTTTCTCCTTTTTATGCGACATTCCAACACGTTCGAGCACTTCATTCACACGGTTTTCAATTTTCAATTTACTTTTCCAACCAGTTGCTTTCAGCACAAAAGCAAGGTTGTTATAAACATTCCGATCGGTGAGCAAACGGAAATCCTGAAAAACGACTCCCAGTCGTCTGCGCAATTGTGCAATTTCGCGACTTTTTATTCCGACAAGGTCAAAATCCAGTACGTTGCCGGTACCATAATACAAAGGCAACTCTGCATGCAGTGTTTTTATCAGCGTAGTTTTTCCGGTTCCAACTTTTCCAACCACATAAATAAATTCGCCGGCCTGTACCTCCACATCAACGCCCGAAAGAACCAGGTTTTCGTATTGATAAATGCTGGCATCAAGCAACTGTATGACTGTTTTTTTGTCCATAAAACGTGAGTTGCAACTAAAATAGTTTGAAAATTTTTAACCATCGATATAATAAAGGAAAGAAATAAACAGTTTTTTGTTAAGAATTACGCGCATTAACAACTGTTCAGCTTACACGGAATAGCTATTTTAGTTCGTCGTTACAAAAGGCAGGAAAATAACGGCTAACAGGAATTAATTGATTAAAACGAAAGCATAAAGCATGAGAACAATACAGATTTTTATATTTCTTTTTTTCATTGTCGGTACCTTTCATTACACCTCGGCCCAGCAGACGGCCTATTTTGATGATGTTCGGAAAGACATTGATATTGCAAAAGAACTATACACCAAGAACAAATACATTTCTTCGTACCGGCAGTTTGAAAAAATTCAGAAACGGGTTGAAGCAAAATCAGAGCTTTACTCGGAGGCGGAATTTTACAAATCGGTTTCGGCGCTTCATGCGGGTTACAAATCGGGCGACAAGTTAATCCGTACATTTGTGGAAACCTATCCCGAAAGTCCCTATATCAACAGTGCACTGTTCAACCTTGGAAAAAATCAGTTTGAAAAGCGACAATATTCAATTGCGGTAAGAACATTTGCACAGGTCGATCGCAGCGACCTTTCGGAAAATGAACGTATTGAATTGCAGTACCAAAATGGTTTTGCCAACCTGGAACAGGGAAATACAGATGTAGCCTACCGCGAGTTTATGGCAATAAGAAATTCGAACAACCTGTACAGCAAACCGGCCACCTATTACTGTGCGCACATTCAATATTTGAATGAAGATTACGATGCAGCCTTGGAAGGATTTACGGCATTGAATAACGATCCGGCTTATTCGCAGGTAATTCCGTTGTACGTGAGCCACATTTATTATAAACAACAGAAATACAACGAAGTAGTGAATTACACTACCTCGATTATCGACGATGTGCAGGAAGAACACAAAACAGAATTATCACGAATTGTTGGTGATTCGTATTTCCATTTGCGTCAGTATGAAAATGCCATTCCATACCTGGAAACTTATTTTGCAACGTCGGGGCCTAAAACCCGCGAAGAAAATTACATTCTAGGTTTTTGCTACTACCATACCGGCAAATTCGCTGAAGCTGCCGAGCTACTTCAAAAAGCTGCCACCGGCCAGGATGAAATGACACAAAATGCATACTATCATTTGGCCGACTGTTTTATTAAACTTGGAGAAAAAGAAAAAGCAAAAACGGCTTACAACGCAGCATCAGAATTTGATTTTAATCCGGACATTAAAGAAGATGCGCTGTTCAGTTATGCAAAATTGACGTACGAACTTTCGTATTCACCATTTAACGAAACCATAAAAGCATTCGACCGTTACATTGCCGAATATCCGAATTCGCCTAAAAATGCTGAAGCCTATAAGATTCTGGTTGACGTTTACATGGTAACTAAAAACTATAAAGACGCCATCGAGTCGATCAATAAAATACAAAACAAAACACTGGATATAAGAAAAGCTTACCAGCGGGTAACATTTTACCGCGGTTTGGAGCTGTTCAATAATCTTGCCTATAACCAGGCTATTGAATATTTCGATGAATCGCTTGCGAATGGAAGTCACAACAGCGAAATTAAATCGCGGGCACTTTATTGGAAATCTGAAGCATTGTACCGCGTGGGAGATTACGATAATTCAATCGCATCGTATAATCAGTTTGCTAGAAGTTCTTCATCGGCTACCGATGCTGAAATTCTTAGCGCCGACTACAACATGGGTTATGCTTATCTGAAAACCAACGACAAAGAAGCGGCACAACGCCATTTCCAAAAATATGTGGAAAAAATGCAGGGCAAACGCACACCAAAAATTGCCGACGCCTACAATCGTATTGGAGACTATTATTTCTCGAACACAAACTACACACAGGCCATTTACAATTACGAACACGCTTACAGTATAAATATGCTGGAAGCCGATTATGCTCTTCTGCAAATTGCATTTTGCCAGGGACTTCAGCGCCAGCAAATGGAAAAGATTACCAACCTGAATAAATTGCTGCGCCAATTCCCTGAATCGGATTATTACGATGATGCTTTGTACGAACTGGGCCGCGCAAACGAAAGGATTGGAAACAATTCGGAAGCTGTTAAGCAATACCAGGAGATCGCTGAAAATCATCCGAACAGTAATTTCTATCGTAACGCCTTGCTGCAACTTGGATTAGTAAACTACAATAACGGCGATTTCAACAAAGCACTGAGACAATACAAAGTGGTGGCAGAAAACTTTAAAGGAACACCCGAAGCAAATTCAGCGCTGCAAGGTATTAAAAACTGCTACGTTGAGCTGAATAATGTAGATGCCTATTTCACCTATGTTCGCCAGTTGGGAGGCGATGTTAGCATTAGCGCTTCCGAACAGGATCAGTTGACCTACTCTGCGGCAGAACGTGTTTATATGGCCGGCGATGATGGAGCTGATCAACAATTGCAACAGTACCTTAATCAGTATCCGAACGGAGCTTATGTAACCAATGCAAATTTCTATCTGGCAGAAACAAAATATAAAGAAGGAAAATACGAGGAAGCCAATTCGCACTATTCATTTGTGGCAAATCAGCCGGATAATATTTTCACAGAACAGGCACTTTCGCGTGCATCGGAACTAACATACAACGCCGGAAATTATAACGAGGCATTGGCATTGTTTAACCGCCTGGAAGAGAAATCTACCGGAAAATGGAATTCGCTTCGTGCCAATACCGGGCAGATGCGTTGCTACCTTCGCGACGATAACTACCAGCAGGTAATTGTAGCTGCAGAAAAAGTAAAAAAATCGGATGTTGCCAACGATGCACTGAAAAAAGAAACTGATTATGCCATTGGGAAATCGAACTACGAACTTGGTAATTTGAGCTCGGCAATCAGTCCGTTGCGCGATGTGGCAAAAGACACCAAACTGGAGCAGGGCGCTGAAGCCAAATACCTGTTGGCAGAAATTTATTACCGCGAAAACAACAAAGCCAAAGCAGAAGAAGAGATCGTTGATTTCATCGATAAAGGAACGCCATACACTTATTGGCTGGGTAAAGCTTTCTTATTATTAGCCAGCATTTACGAAGATAACGGCGATCAGTTCCAGGCTAAACATACCTTAAAAAGCCTTGCAGAAAACTATAACGACGACACTGACGGTGTAAAGGCAGAAGCGCAACAGCGCCTGGATGTCATTCTTGCAAAAGAAGCACAGCAGCAACAGAATGCAGTCGACAGCTCGTTCCAAATGGAAATTAAACAAAACTAAAAATGCACAACATGTTCAAAACAGCCCGATATATTCTAACACTATTTTTACTTGGTACTGCCGTTTTTGCACAGGCGCAACAAGACACAACGCTTACCCAGGAAGTGGAGGTCACCAAAGCATACAAGCCAACACTTTCCGATGCCAACAAACTAAACAGCATGCCATCCATTGAGGAAACGGAACACCAGCAACCGACCTTCAATTACAGCATCAACAGCCAGCCTGTTTTTAGCACATTTTCGGTGAATCCGTTAAAAGCTGCCATTGTTGAAACAACAAAGAAAGAAGACAATGGATACGGACTTGTTCGTGCAGGCTTGGGAACAACTTTCCGTCCTTATGGCGAGGTTTTCTTTAATAACCAAAATTCAAGAAACTCGTTGTTCGGAATTCATGCCATGCACCTGTCGTCGTTTGATGATATTGAGCTGGAAGGCGGCAATAAAGTGGATGTACCTTTTATGAAAAACGAGGTCGACCTATTTGTTAAGCACTTGTTTCAGGACAATGTACTTTCGGTAAATCTCGATTTTAAACACGATGCATTTAATTATTACGGTTATCCGTTGACTGCAGTTCCTGATCCATTACTTCAGGACGATCAAACCATTAATTATTTCGACACCAAACAGTCGTTCGCGAAAGGTGGTATTAACATCGGGCTAAAAAATCCTACAGCCGAATACGATGATCAGACTTTAGGATTTGATTTTACCTACCATTATTTTGGCACAAAAACGAATCAGCGCGAACATTACGCCAAATTTGTACTGGATGTACAACAACCGATGATTACCGGCGTTGGATTGCTGGAAGGTGGCGTTTTATACACAAAAACCAACTACACTCGCCCACCTACAGACTCGACTGATATTAACGGCTCGCAAATAATTATCTATGCCAAACCGGCATGGTTTGTTGGCGACGAAACTGCAAATATTACACTCGGAGTTAATACCTGGTTTATTATGGTTTCCGATGAAGACACTGAAGCGAAGATTTCACCAAATGTACGAGCCAACTGGACACCTGTTCCTGAACTGATTAGTCTTTACGCCGGAATTGACGGTTATTTCATTAGCAATCATTACTCAAAAATTGCTTACGAAAACCCATTTGTCGATCCGGTGCACGATGTAATGAATTCGTTCCGGAAATTTCGATTTTATGGTGGTTTCGATGGCAAGCTCTCGAAAAAGACCAACTTTAAAATTTCGGCAGAATATGCCATGACCGATAACCAACCGTTTTATTACCTGAGTGAAGCGCTATATCTTGATCCGGCATACAATCCTGCGCCATCGATTGTTGACAATACCTTTAAGGTTTTGTACGACAATATCGACCGCTTAAAACTGAATGTGGAAGTATTTCACGCATCATCAGACAAAGTTGATCTAACGGCATCGGTAAATTACTACAGCTACAAACTCGACGAGCAGGAAGAAGTCTGGAACCTCCCAACATGGGATGCCAATTTAAATATTGGGTACAAAGTAAGCGAGCAACTCAGTTTGTCGGCCGATGTTTTTTTAATGGGCGAAAGAAAAGCCTTAATAATTGAACAACCAGGAACCATAATTCCTGAGGATCGTCCTGTCAGACATTCAAATATCCTCGACACTGCCTTCGACCTCAACGTAAAAGGCAATTACCAGATCACCAATCAATTTTCGGTGTTTGCACAACTCAACAACTTTGGTTTTCAAAAATATCAACGCTGGTTCGGATACCCGGTACAAAGCTTCAATATGCTGGCCGGTATAAGTTATTCATTTTAACCGGCAATAATCAATCAATTCGATTAAAAGGGAGACAAAAGCTTCCCTTTTTTTATCTCCTTTTAATACACAAATATAAGTTTTGAATGATCAGGAGAAATGATCAATATTCAATAATAAATAACCAACAGAACAACATAAAACTGAAAATAGATTTGAGTTGAATATTGGCAATTGAAAATTGGATATTTTACATTTAATATGATAATAAACGAAGTCATTATTTCAAAGTAAACACGTGAATAAAAGCTCGTTTTTTCGGTCCGATTTGCAACGAAATAAAAACCTACTCCTTCGCCCTCATTTTGAGGTTAATATCTTGTTGAAAAATAAGGTCTTTTAACAAATCAAAAACAACTGATTTCTGCCTATTTTTTATATATTTGTGACGTGATTATCAGATCATTTTTAAAGCAAGATAAGAACTTGAAAATCAACTAGTTTTCTTCGAGAAGTTTTAAAGAATTTTTTGCGAGGGAAACTATTTTATTTTAAAGGATTTAATTTTAACAAACAGAGATGAGCGAAATTGAAAAAAATGACCTCCAAACCAACGGAAACGGAAACTACGGAGCAGATAGTATCCAGGTACTCGAAGGATTGGAAGCAGTAAGGAAGCGCCCTGCCATGTATATTGGCGATGTGAACGAAAAAGGTTTGCACCACCTGGTTTACGAGGTGGTAGATAACTCAATCGACGAGGCGTTGGCCGGCTACTGTAACAACATTGAAGTTATAATTCATGAAGATAATTCCATCACCGTAAAAGATGATGGACGTGGTATTCCCACCGAAAAACACTCAAAAGAAAATAAATCGGCGCTGGAAGTTGTTATGACCGTACTGCACGCCGGTGGTAAGTTCGATAAAGATTCGTATAAAGTTTCGGGTGGTTTGCACGGTGTAGGTGTATCGTGTGTTAACGCACTTTCAACTTATTTAAAAGCCGAAGTTCACCGCGACGGAAAAGTTCATGTACAGGAATATTCAACAGGGAAACCAAAAGGCGATGTGCAGGTTGTTGGCGAAACCGACAAAACCGGAACATTTGTAACTTTTGTACCAGATAACAGCATTTTCCTGACAACAGAATACAAATACGAAATCCTTGCGGCACGTTTGCGCGAGCTGGCTTTCCTGAATGCAGGAATCAAATTGAGAATTATTGACGAACGTGTTACGGAAGAAGACGGCTCATTTAAATCGGAAGATTACTTCTCGGAAGAAGGATTGAAAGAATTTGTTGAATACCTTGACGGTACGCGTGAAAAACTGATTGAAGAAGTAGTACACATAACAACCGAGAAGAATGATATTCCGGTAGAAATTGCGTTACAATACAACACTTCTTTTTCCGAAAACATTCATTCGTACGTAAACAATATCAACACCATTGAAGGAGGAACGCATTTAACGGGTTTCCGACGTGGTTTAACACGTACCCTTAAAAACTATGCCGACCAAAGCGGAATGCTCCAGAAATTGAAATTTGACATCAGTGGTGACGATTTTCGTGAAGGATTAACAGCAATTATTTCGGTAAAAGTTGCCGAGCCACAGTTCGAGGGACAAACAAAAACAAAACTGGGTAACTCTGAAGTTAGTTTGTCGGTGGATCAGGCTACCAGCGAAGCTTTGCAAAATTACCTGGAAGAAAATCCAAAGGCAGCCAAGCAGATCGTTCAAAAAGTAATTCTGGCAGCGCAGGCGCGTCATGCAGCCCGTAAAGCCCGTGAAATGGTGCAGCGTAAAAACGCCCTTTCGGGTGGTGGATTGCCAGGAAAACTTAGCGACTGTTCGGAAAAAGATCCTGCTCAGTGCGAGGTTTTCCTTGTCGAGGGAGACTCGGCAGGTGGTACGGCTAAACAAGGCCGCGACCGCAGAACTCAAGCGATCCTGCCTTTGCGTGGTAAAATTCTTAACGTAGAAAAAGCCATGCAACACAAGATTTTTGAAAATGAAGAGATCAAGAATATATTTACCGCTTTAGGAGTTACCATCGGTACTGAGGAGGATTCAAAAGCGTTAAACATGGAAAAACTAAGGTATCACAAAATTGTGATCATGACCGATGCCGATGTGGACGGTAGCCACATTGCAACATTGATTATGACCTTCTTTTTCCGCTACATGAACGACCTGATCAAAAATGGTCACTTGTACATTGCCGCTCCACCTCTTTACCTTATCAAAAAAGGAAAGAAAGAAGCATACGCTTGGACAGAGAAACAACGTCTGCAATTAATTGAAGAATGGGCTGACGGAAATGAAAGCGGAGTGCACACACAGCGCTACAAAGGTTTGGGTGAGATGAATGCCGAGCAGCTTTGGGAAACAACAATGAATCCTGAGCAACGCACATTACAACAGGTAACGATTGAAAATGCTGCCGAAGCCGATCACATTTTCTCGATGCTGATGGGCGACGATGTACCACCTCGCCGTAAGTTTATTGAAGATCATGCCACGTACGCTAATATTGATGCGTAATTAGAAACCGACCATTTGAGTGGAATACTCATCTCTTCAACATTTTGAATAATTGAATTCAAAAACTATACATCAAAAATCCGGGACATTTCCCGGATTTTTTCTCACTAACAACCTAATTATAGCTAATTCTCTAAAAAATGAATATTTGTGTTTTTTGCTCATCAAGTAACGCCATCAACAAAGCTTATTTTGAGGCAGCGCATAAGCTTGGCGAATTAATTGGCAAAGGAGGACACCATTTAATAAATGGAGGTGCAAACGTTGGACTCATGGAGGCCGCTACAATTGCAGCAAGCAAAGCTGGGGCCAATACCATCGGAGTAATTCCAGAAAAAATGATCGGCCGTTCGCTGGCCTCAGATAATTCACACAAAGTGGTGATTACGAAAGATATGATGGAACGAAAAGCTCACATGCGCGATATTTCGGATGCTTTTATTGCCTTGCCCGGAGGTTTCGGAACTCTAGAAGAAATCCTCGAAGTTATAACGCTTCGGCAGCTCTCTTATCATCACAAACCCATAGTTTTTGTGAACACAAATAATTTTTTCGACCACCTGTTTAAACAATTTGAGCTTTCATACGTCGAACTATTTGCAAAAGATATATACAGACAATTATATTATGTAGCCAAAACACCAGAAGAGGCGATGGAATATATATTAAACTACGAAGAAACAGAACTTGATTCGAAATGGTTTAAGGTACCTGAGAAATAATATGATTTGAGGTGTAATTATTAACAAGCTAAATTGTCCTATAATTTTGCATAAAATGACAACCTAAACTGACAATGTTTCAGTTGAGGTAAAATTTATTTCAACTTTTTAACAAACCATCCAGTATGGTGTTAAATTATGCAAAATAGCGGGAACGACTGCCAGTCAGGCAAAACAGTGGCAATAAATTTGCGTTCTTTGTAGACCGAAAAAGAAAACAAGAACGTATTAAAAATTTTAAATTATGAAAAAAGTAGGAAGAATTTCGCTGACATTTTTACTTGTGATAGCAGGTGCATTTGTAGGAGTTTGGGCTTACAGCACTTTTTTCGACAAGCCACAAGTTGTAACAGTTAAAGAAGAGCAAGCTGCCAGATATATTAATTTACCGGCTGATAGCGAACAGCAATTACCAGATCTGACATTTGCCGCTGAAAAATCAATTCATTCGGTAGTACATATTGCCACAAAATCTGTTCGTACCGGTCAATGGTCGAGCGGTAATCCGTTTTTAGATGAGTTTTTTGGCCTGCAAAGGCAACAACCACAGGTACAGCAAGGATTTGGTTCGGGGGTTATTATGTCGGAAGACGGGTTTATTATTACCAATAACCATGTAATTGAAGACGCTCAGGACATTAAAGTAATATTAAACGACAAACGCGAGTTTGACGCACGATTGGTTGGCACCGATCCATCGACCGATATTGCTTTATTGAAAATTGATTCAAAAGATCTGCCCTATCTAACTTACGGTAACTCTGATAATCTTAAGTTAGGCGAATGGGTGTTGGCCGTAGGTAATCCGTTTAACCTTACTTCAACAGTAACTGCGGGTATAATCAGTTCGCAAGGACGAAACCTGGGCATCAATCAGGATCAGTACCGAATAGAATCATTTATTCAGACTGATGCTGCTGTAAATCCCGGAAATAGTGGTGGCGCACTGGTAAACCAGCAAGGTAATCTGGTTGGAATTAATACTGCAATCGCATCACGAACCGGATCATATACCGGATATTCTTTTGCAGTTCCTGTATCAATTGTAAAAAAGGTAGTTGAAGACTTGAAAGAATTCGGAGAAGTACAACGCGCTTTACTGGGTGTAAACATTGGAGATGTTAATGCAGAAATTGCTGAAGAACTGAACCTTGACAAGGTTGAAGGTGTTTATATAGGTGGAGTAGTTGCGAACGGTGCTGCTAATGAGGCAGGCTTAAAAGAAGAGGATGTAATCATCAGTGTTGATGGCGAAAAAACAAAAACTGCAGCCGAGCTTCAGGAAAAAGTTAGTCAGTACCGCCCGGGAGACGATGTTGATATTGTTGTAATTAGAGACAATGAAAGGAAACAATTTACCGTTACCTTACGTAACAAACACGGCGACACCGAAATTGTACGCGACAATACAACCGTACTTGGTGCAGAGTTTGAGGCAGTGAGTAACAGTGTTAAAGAAGATTTGGGAATCAGAAACGGCATTATGATTACTGATCTGAAGAAAGGAAAACTAAAAGATGCCGGTCTCGAAAAAGGATTTATTATTACTTCGGTAAACAAAAAACCTATTTACGAGGTATCAGATTTTAAGAGAGAAGTTGGAAATGCGAGAGGAGGAATATTGGTTGAAGGAGTTTACCCGAATGGGGAATCAGCATATTATGTTTTTGGCGTAGGAAGCTAAAATTCAAAATAGATAACCTTTAACTTTGTATTAACATCAGTATACGATGCGCTTTCTCCTTGACCATTAGTTATTAATGTTCTATATTTGCACGATTTTTTAAGGATTATATATGAGACAACTAAAGATCACAAAGTCGATCACTAACCGTGAAAGTGCCTCTTTAGATAAGTATTTGCAGGAGATTGGTAAAGAAGAGCTGATTACTGTAGAGGAAGAAGTGGAATTAGCACAGCGGATTAAAAAGGGCGATCAGGCAGCTTTGGAGAAATTAACAAGAGCAAACCTTCGATTTGTAGTATCGGTGGCTAAGCAGTACCAAAACCAGGGACTTAGCTTACCCGATTTAATTAACGAAGGTAATCTTGGATTAATTAAAGCAGCTGAAAAGTTCGACGAAACCCGCGGTTTTAAATTCATTTCATATGCAGTATGGTGGATTCGTCAATCAATTCTTCAAGCGCTTGCTGAGCAATCGCGTATCGTTCGTTTGCCATTGAACCAGGTAGGTTCGTTGAACAAAATCAACAAAGCATTTTCAAAATTTGAGCAAGAACACGAGCGCAAACCCTCACCTGAAGAATTAGCAGAGTCATTGGAGTTACCTGCTGATAAAGTTGCAGATACTTTAAGAGTTTCTGGCCGACATGTTTCGGTTGATGCACCTTTTGTTGACGGAGAAGACAACAGTCTTCTTGATGTTTTGGTGAATAATGATTCGCCAAATGCCGACAAAAGTCTGATCAATGAATCACTAGCCAGAGAAATCTTTCGTGCTTTAGCGACTTTGACTGAAAGAGAAAGTGACATTGTAAAACTGTTTTTTGGCATAGGGTGCCAGGAAATGACATTGGAAGAAATCGGTGAACGATTCGGATTAACCCGTGAAAGGGTAAGACAGATTAAAGAAAAGGCTATCAGACGATTAAGACACACATCGCGTAGCAAATTATTAAAATCATATCTGGGCTAATAGAGAAAGAAAGGTTGTCTGAAAAAGGCAACCTTTTTTTATTTCATTTTAAAGACTTCATCTTAAACCCTTGAATAATATATCTTTTATGTAAATATTTCCCCCACGAATTAAACCTTTTATTTGGCTTTATTGTATATATATAAAAAGGCAAAATGAAGCTAAAAAAAGAACTGGGATTATTCGATGTATTTTCAATCAGCACCGGAGCCATGTTTAGTTCCGGATTCTTTCTATTGCCGGGAATTGCCTCTCAATACACCGGCCCTTCTGTAATTCTTGCGTATTTACTGGCAGGATTATTAATTATGCCAACCATGTTCAGCATCTCCGAAATTGCCACTGCCCTGCCCCGGGCCGGCGGAACCTATTATTTTCTCGACCGAAGTTTGGGCCCAATGATGGGAACCATCGGCGGAATTGGCACTTATATCGCTCTTTCACTTAAAACCGCGTTTGCCTTAGTAGGTATTGGCGCTTATACAACAATCTTTTGGAATATCCCAATTAAAGAAACTGCGATTTTTTTCGCAGTTGTTTTTGCCCTGATCAATATCTTCGGGGCTAAAAAAACATCCGGACTTCAAAACATCTTTGTTATTGCATTACTTATTACAATTGGATTATTCATACTTGAAGGTTTTAGAGTAATTCAGTTTACAGAGCAATATCATAATCTAACCAGTTCTGATAATTTTACGCCATTTTTCAGTAAAGGAGCAAAAGGCCTTGTTTTTACTACTGGTTTTGTTTTTGTTTCGTATTTAGGATTAACACAAATTGCAAGTGTTGCCGAAGAAATAAAACGCCCCGAAAGGAATATTCCTCTGGGCATGTTTTTATCGTTGGCCGTTATTATTATTATTTATGTTGCAGGCGTTTACATTATTGTTGCAGTGGTAGACAAAACTACTTTAGCAGCCGACCTGTCTCCTGTGGCATCGGCTGCCGAAAGGCTCTTTCACTGGTTGCCTGCTAAATTAGGATTATATATTATAATTGTTGCTGCAATTATGGCATTTGCTTCAACCGGAAATGCAGGAATGCTGTCTACCTCGCGCTACCCGCTGGCCATGAGCCGCGACAAATTATTTTCGAAACACTTTAAATCCATTAGTAAATTTGGCACCCCAATTCCGGCAATACTGTTAACTGCAGGCATAATTATTCTGTTTATTCTTGTTTTAACCGAAGAAGGAATTGTGAAACTGGCCAGCACCTTCCAGCTTTTCATTTTTATTGTGATCAATTTTTCGGTAATCGTTTTCAGAAACAGCAAGATTGCATCATACGATCCCGGTTACCACTCACCGTTATATCCTTACATGCAAATTTTTGGCATTTTAACCTCTGTTGCACTGATGTTTTTTATGGGTGCAGGTCCTATTTTATTTACATTGCTAACCATTGTTTTAACTTACCTGTGGTACCGGTTTTATGTGCGCTCAAAAGTAAAACGCGAAGGAGCCATTTACCATTGGTTTGCATTACTTGGCAAAAATGTCCATGTAGAACTGGAAAACGAATTTATGACCATTCTGCGAGAAAAGGGTTTACGCGAAGACGATCAGTTTAATCAAACCATTGTACGGGCAAAAATTAAACACGTTAAACCAGAAACCAGGTTTATGGATTTAATCGACCAGGTTTCGTTGTCGTTTACTGAACAGCTTGATGTAGACAAAGATCTGATTCAGTCGTATTTCAAAAAAACCACACGAATCGACTCCTTGTTAACGGTTCCTGAGGTTTCTTTTCATTACATAAAAATGAAAGACATTGAACACCCCATGTTAGAAATTGTTTTGTCGGAAGAAGGGATCGCAAAACCCATCCAAAAAAACGGCGATCAGTACGAAGAGAAAATCAAGGTGTTTTTCTTTTTGGTTCACAGCGATAAAAAACCCAAACTTCAACTTCGCATCTTGTCGGGCATTTTAGATATTGCTGAAAAGGATCATTTTATCAAAGATATTTTTTCGTTTACCAACGATCAGAAAATTATTGAATACCTGTTACACGACAAACAATACATCTCGTTCAGGTTGAACAAAAACCTGCCATCCGAAAAATTCATTAATAAACGTCTTATGGATATTTCGCTTCCGGCCGATGTTTTGGTTGTTTTTATTGAAAGGGAAACAAATATTTTTGCACCAAAAGGAAAAACACAGTTAAAAGAAAACGATAGACTAACCATTATTGGCGAAACCAATTCAATCAACAAATTATACGATCAGTATGTGCTGAGTCAGGCAAACAAAGCCTAGCTATTAATTCGTTATTTTAATTATTATACAACGGGATTTCTTTAATTCCATCCGATTCATTATTTTCTTCTTCTGCGGCTACATTTTTGGCAGCAGCAATTTTCGAACTTTTTCCATTAGCTATTAATGCCCACCCCATGATAATGTTTGTTACGATAATAACGACAAAAAGAATCCCTTTCTGAAATCCATTGTTACTAAGCGATTCCGGAATAGCAAAATAGAGTAAAATCGAAATTAATCCTCGCGGTGATATTAAAGCCTGTGGCATCGTATTCTTATTTTCAATTAAGTAATAAAGCAAGTAACGCGCAAGGTAAGAAATCACCAGGAAAATAACACTGATAAGCCAAACCCTCCAGCTTAACAAACTTGCCAATGGTAAGCTAATACCAAACACTACAAAAAAGAAAGTTCGAACAAGAAATGAGGTCTCAATGGTTATCATTCTAAACTGATCGAACACATTCTCTATTTTAGAATCGCGCAACCATTCTTTTAGCTTACCAAATAATAATACATTATGGTTTCGTAGTAACAAACCAAACATTAAAATCATTATCAACGAGGAAAGATGAAACAGTTTACCAACAGAATATAACAATACTAACACCGCTAAAAAAAGAAAGAACTTAGCCTCACCTCTAATATTTTGTATAATGTAAAGCAATATATAACTTAATATTACCGAGATAGCAAGCGTTAAGAAGATATTACCGCCAATTATAAAGCTTAGTTGTCGCATACCTTCTACATGCATGTTCTCAATAATCATGTAAAAAACCATTATTCCGAGAATATCAGAGAAAGTTCCTTCATAAATCAGGAATTCCCTCTTGTACCCCGATAAATGAACAACACTTGGAATAATTATAGCACTGCTCATAATCGACAAGGGAAGCGCATAAACAAGAGCAGAAATAAAGTTTAGCCCAGGAATAAACAACAGAATTATAAACGAAATCGAAACCGAAGTTAGTCCAAGTGATAAGGCTGCAATTGCAAATGATTTCCAGATTATTGGCCACTTATCTCGTTTCAGTTCCAAATCAAGTGCTGCTTCAAGCACAATCATAATCAAACCAATTATACCAAGAAGTTCAAGCGTTCTCGAATAGTCAGGATCCATTTTAAAATACTCCAGAAGTTGTTGTATTCCAACTCCCAAAGCGATTAATAATAAAACACTTGGAATTTTAGTTTTTTTACCAATAATATTGGTAAAAAACGATAAGATAACAATGACACAAAGGCCAATTAAAAAAAGGTATGCATTCATTCTTTGGAACTTTAAATGAAAGTACAAAAACAGATGGAATCTACAATTGTTTTTGCTATTACTCCATTTTATAAATACGTTCCATTAATTGCCATTTCTCATCGGCTGTGGCTGAATCAGAAGTTCTCTGATATTGCGAAACATAAGCTTCCCATTCCGCTTGTCGTGGTTTTTTGGCAAGTTCTTTCATGGCAATATCATGGTTAAAATCTGCAACAGTATCCATAATCATAAAAAGCCGTGTACCCAAAAGGTAAATTTCCATATCTACAATACCGACTTCGCGCATACCTTGCGTTATTTCGGGCCAACCGGCTCCGGGTGCATGTATCTCTTTATAGGCTTCAATCAACTTTGGATCATCTTCCAGTTGAAGCGTTTTGCAATACCTTTTGTATTCCATTTCTATGTCGTTTTTAAAGTTTTGTATGTTCTTCGTCCGTAAATGGCAATTACTACAAAACATATGAACGGCAGAATAAAAGAAAAATTAACAGCTGCTAATGGTCCAATTGTTCCCTGGTCGATAATATATCCCTGAAGCGGCGGCATTAAAGCCCCCCCAACAATGGCCATTACCAATCCTGCAGCCCCGAGCGTGGCATCATCGCCAACATCTTCTAAAGCAATTCCGTAAATGGTGGGAAACATCAGCGACATAAAAGCAGATGTTGCAACCAATAAATACAAGCCCATCATTCCCTGAATTAAAATTACCCCTGTAGTTGTAAGCATTCCTCCAACGGCAAACAATAGTAGCATATACCGTGCATTTAAATATTTCATTAAAAAGGTACTGATAAAACGACTTGTAATAAAAATTGCCATTGCAACGATATTATAGTTTTGTGCTTTGGCCTTTGGGATTCCCAAATTATCGGCATACTGAATAATAAATGTCCAACACATTATTTGTGCACCAACATAAAATACCTGTGCAATAACTCCTTCCCGGTAAACTTTATTGCGGAATAACCTTTTTGCCGAATGCCACGGATGAATTTCGTGATCGGCACTTTCGCGTTTTGGCATTTTCGCAACGGCAATTACAACCAGCATTACTATAACCACAAAGCCGAGTATTACATATGGATTTCGTATTACAGCCAAATCATTTGTACGGATAACAGCCTTTTCGGCTGCGCTTAAGGTATCGAATATCAGGTTTCCCGCATCATCACGTTCATCCGATTTCAACGACGACAAAATGAGTTTTGAAGCCACAAACATCCCCAAAATTGAGCCCATGGGATTAAACGATTGTGCCAGATTTAAACGTCGGGTTGCTGTTGCCGGATCGCCCATCGACAAGATGTAGGGATTAGCTGTGGTTTCCAAAAACGCGAGACCAAATGTTAAGATGTACAGCGAAACAAGGAAAAAGCCAAAAATTTCGAATTGTGTTGCAGGGAAAAATAACAGGGCGCCAATTGCATACAAAGCAAGCCCAATTATGATTCCGAGTTTGTAGGTATATCGTTTAATAATTAATGCTGCCGGAATAGCCATGGTGGCATAACCTCCGTAAAATGCAAATTGCACCATTGCCGCTTTTGCATTTGAAATTTCCATTACGGTTTTAAAGGCAGCTACCATCGGATTTGTAAGATCATTGGCAAATCCCCACAGTGCAAATAAACTGGTAATCAGAATAAATGGGACAATTATTTTTTTATCCACAACCACCTGCTTTAGGTCATTCATGTTAAATAGTTTTATTGGTTTTTATTTTAGATAAGAGTTTGAACCTATTGAAATAACAGGCTACTAAAAAATCATAAGTTCTATTTCATTTTACAGGTAATGATTTTTGTTTTGAGCTTTAAGTTGCTCAACAATCTTTTTTATATCCTCAGCATTCTCGCGTTTACAAACCAGTGTAGTATTACCGTCTTTTACAACAATTACATCCTCCATTCCAACAACAGCAACCACATTGTCCTCTTCAGCATAAACATATGAGTTTTTGGTATCAAGAAACATTGCTTCTCCTGAGCTTGCATTTCCATTCTCATCCTTTTTATCCGTTTGATATACCGATTCCCAGCTTCCCAAATCGTTCCAATCAAAGTTCCCCTCAACAAGGTAGATGTTTTTGGCATGTTCCATAATTCCATAATCAACAGAGATACTCTCCACTGCACGGTAAATGGTATCTAAAGTTTGTGGATAAGAAGGATTCCCGAGATCGGCCTGTATTTTGCGCAAATCAGCATAAAGAGCAGGAGCAAACTCCTCTACAGCTTTCAGAAAAACAGAAACCTTGAATACGAACAACCCGCTATTCCAGTAAAAACCTCCTTGCTTAAGGTAATTGGTAGCAGTTGCTTCATCCGGTTTTTCAACAAACCGTTCAACTTTAAACTGTTTTATTTTTTCGTTGCCTGTAATATCATCGGCAGTTTTTACATAGCCATAACCTGTTGCCGGGAAAGTGGGTGTAATTCCGAGGGTAACAATCCCATCGCGTTCTTCAGCAATTTTTGCGGCAGCCAATACAGTGTCCTTAAACAACTCCGTATTGTTTATCAAATGATCAGAAGGAGATACGACCATCACACCATCAGGATTTTCCCGCTCGGCATACATGGCTGCTAAACCAATACAAGGCAGCGTATTTCTGCCAATTGGCTCGTATATAAGGTTTTCTTTCGGCAACATTGGTGTTTGTTTTTCCAGCACCTCAGCCTGTGTTGCACTTGAAACAATGTAAATATTCTCTTCTTTGGTAAAGGTTGCAAAACGATGAATAGTTTCCTGCAACAGCGATTCCTCGCCAAAAATATTCAGGTACTGTTTTGGCTTTTTAGTTTTGCTGCGTGGCCAGAAACGTGTTCCGCTACCTCCTGCCATAATAAGGGTGTACAAGTCTTTCATATTTTTACAATTCTTGGATTTCTGTATTACCATTCGATATGAGCATAAATCATGTCTCGTTTTACGAGTATTAATTAGTATTCATGCTTATTTCGCACAAAATTTATTTTCGATTTGCAATGTAATAAATTGCGGCGACACACCACAGATTGTTCGGAGTTTTAATTTCGTAAATCTTACAGTAAATGAAATGCTTTATCCCTGAACAGGATTGTACGTTTTAGCCTCAATTTCTCCATTGGCAACACGGAGTGCATTTTCAGCAAGCACTTGCAGTTCATCTTCTCCAGGATACACGAAGAGTGTTGAAATAAATTCGGTTTTGGCTCGTAAATAAGCTTCCAACTTTTTGTTGTATGCCAATCCTCCGGTTAACAAAATTCCATCCACTTTTCCTTCTAAAACAACAGCCATTTCCCCGATCATTTTAGCCACCTGGTAGAATAATGCTTCCTGAATGATTGCTGCTTTCTTGTCGCCTTTTTCGGAACGTTTTTCTACTTCCAGGGCATCGTTTGTACCAAGATAAGCAACAAATCCTCCTTCTCCAACAATCATTCTTCGCACCTGCTCCGGAGAAAATTTACCACTAAAACAAAGATCGACAACCTGCCCAATGGGCAAAGTACCCGATCGTTCAGGACTAAACGCACCTTCGCCGTCGAGAGCATTGTTTACATCAACAACCCTCCCGTTTTTATGAACGCCAACCGATATTCCACCGCCAAGATGAGCAACGATGAGACGAAGGTCTTCGTACTTCTTTCCAACTTTTTTGGCATGTAAACGTGCTGTGGCTTTTTGATTCAGCGCATGAAAAATTGATTGCCGTTTAAAGCGCGGATGCCCTGCAAAACGTGCCACTTCGTCCAACTCATCAGTAACTACCGGATCGGCAATAAACGCTCTGGCATTCGGAATTTGTAGTGCAATATAATCTGCGAGCATCCCTCCCAGGTTACTTGCATGATGTCCCATAATTCCCTCGCGCAGATGTTCCAACATCAGGTTATTCACTTTGTACACCCCCGACTCGAGTGGATAGGTTAATCCTCCCCTTCCAATAATATATTTTATGGCGTCCACCTCAATTCCCTCTTCAACCAAAACTTCAATGATCAGCCCCTTACGAAAAGCAAACTGATCAACAATATTTTTGTAACGCAGTAATTGTTCCAACGGATGACGTATGGTTTTTGAAAGCACACATTCCGTATCGTTATAAACGGCAAATTTAGTGGAGGTAGATCCCGGATTTATTGCAAGTATCTGGTGCATAGAATCGATTACGTTATACTGGCCTGGTAACTTACAATAGATGCCAGTGCCACTGAGTTCAGTTTTGTTTTACGACTGTCGCCACGTGAAGATACCACAACCGGAACTTTGGCTCCGGCGATAATACCCGACATTTCAGCTTTTGCAAGTTTCGAGTTGGTTTTATAAAATACGTTAGCAGCATCAATATTTGGGAACAACAAACAATCGGCATCACCGGCAACAGGCGATGTAAAACCTTTTATTTCAGCCGACTCTGCACTAATCGCAACATCGAGTGCCATAGGTCCGTCAACGAGGCCACCTTCAATTTGTCCGTGTTCCGACATCTTTGCAATAGTTGCTCCATCCATACACGATTGTATTGAAATAATGATTTGCTCGGTTGGCGCAATAACCGCTAATTTTGGCTGTTCAATACCTAAAGATTTTGCCGCACAGATCAGATAGTTAGTCATCAGAATTTTCTGCTTTAAGTCGGGATATGGAAGTACTGCCGCATCGCTAAATAACAGCATTTTATGGTAGTTAGGATTGTTCATTGCCGAAATATGACTCAATGTACCTTTCGATGGCACCAGATTGAATTCTTTTTTTAACAACGCGCGCATAAATTTGTCGGTTGACACCATACCTTTCATCAACACATCAGCTTTGTCTTCGTGAATCAGTTCAACAGCTTTTTCTGTCGCTTCATTTAAGGATTTAGTATGATAAACCTGGTAATCGTTAATATCGATACCCAGCTTTTCGCATGATTCCTCTATATTTCTTTTATCTCCGGTAATTATTGGTGTTACAAAACCCATTTCAACCGCATCGTGCATGGCTTCCAGCGTACTCACGTCAACACCATTTACAGCTACAACACGTTTCGAAGGTTGCTTTTTTACCACTTCAAGAAGTTCAGCAAAATTGTTTATTCTCATGGTCCGATTTTTTAACGAAGTTAAGGCTACTCCAACTTAAAACCGATAACTTTTCTCAGCTAATTTTATGTTGTAAACCATCCTCAAAAATTTTAAACTGAGAATTCGTATTCAGTAAAAAGTTAAATAGTTAGAAATTGAAATAAATAATACGACAAAACTTGTCATTTGCCATTTTTAGTTGTTTTGTAAATAAACAAAAACAGATCTGTTAGAATTATTTCAAGGAATTCAGTTGTTTTTAAAGAGTGCAGATGCGTTTAAAAATAGGGAAAAAACTTCTTTTCATCAAAAGCGATTATATGTTTTACAATCAACAAGATAGTGTTTTACAATATATCAAATTCTTTCAAATGAAACAGTTTTTATAGTATTTTCAAAAACTGTAATATTAAGTTGTTTTTTACATGTTCAACTTGATTTATTCAATACTACCATACCGTATATTTCTAATTTTCTTCGACAACTCTTACGAAGCAAATATTTCTGAAAATAAAGACTACCTGTTTTCAACGGGAAAGAACCGTGCAAACGGCATTTTTTAGGGCTACCGTAAATCGTTACGGAGCCTGTTTAACACGAATCATTTTCATAATAACCAAAAGATAGCTACTATGGTAAACAAAATCACAAGTTTAGCCGAGTACTTCCAGAAGTACAAGGAAAGTGTGGCTGACCCCGATGCTTTTTGGGGGAAGATAGCCGAAAGTCATTACTGGCAAAAGAAATGGGACCAGGTTCTTGACTATAAATTTGAGGGGGAAGGTGCCCCCGATGTAAACTGGTTTGTTAACGGCAAACTAAATATTACTGAGAATATTTTCGAGCGTAACATGTTTATGCGCAAAGATCAGGTGGCACTGATATGGGAACCCAACGATCCCAAGGAACCGGAAATAAAACTTACGTATGGGGAACTTTTCGATAAAGTAAAACAGTTTGCTAACGGATTAAAAAAGATTGGCATAGAAAAAGGCGACCGTGTGGCGTTGTATCTGCCAATGGTTCCCGAACTGGCTATTGCAATGTTGGCTTGCGCACGAATTGGAGCCATTCACAGTATCGTGTTTGCCGGTTTCTCGGCAACAGCCTTGGCCGATAGAATTAATGACGCCGAAGCAAAAGTGGTAATTACTTCCGATGGCGGATTCCGCGGCACCAAATCAATTCCGTTAAAAAGTATTGCCGACGATGCAATGGCCAATTGTCCATCTATTGAGCATTCAATTATCTTAAAACGTACCGAAGAAGATATAAAATGGGTGGACGGAAGAGATCTTTGGTGGCACGATCTGATTGCCGATGTTGATTGCGAAAACAAAGCCGAAACCATGGACGCCGAGGATGTACTGTTCATTCTTTATACTTCGGGTTCAACAGGAAAACCCAAAGGAGTTGTTCACACAACCGGAGGTTATATGGTTTATGCCGAATACACCTTTAAAAATGTATTTCAATACAACGATGGCGATGTTTACTGGTGTACTGCAGATATTGGCTGGGTAACCGGTCACTCTTACATCGTTTACGGACCGCTGCTTACCGGGGCAACTTCCATTATGTTCGAGGGTGTTCCAACATGGCCTGACGCGGGGCGTTTCTGGGATATCGTAGATAAATACAAGGTCAACCAGTTTTACACTGCTCCAACCGCAATTCGTGCATTGGTTGCACAGGGCGACGAATGGGTTACCAAACACGATCTGAGTTCATTGAATGTACTCGGAACGGTTGGTGAACCAATAAACGAGGAAGCCTGGCGCTGGTACCACGACCTGGTTGGAAAAGGCCGCTGCCCAATTGTTGATACATGGTGGCAAACCGAAACAGGAGGTATAATGATCACTCCATTGGCAGGTATTACACCAACAAAACCATCATTGGCTACACTACCGCTTCCGGGAATTCAACCGGTTTTACTTGATCATGAAGGAAACGAATTAAAAGGCAACAGCGTGGAAGGAATTTTGTGTATGAAACACCCGTGGCCCGGAATGTTGCGCACTACATGGGGTGACCATCAGCGTTGCTATCAAACTTATTTCTCTTCCTTCCCGGGATATTACCTTACCGGCGATGGTGCTAAACGCGATGAAGAAGGTTACTATCGCATTATCGGACGGATTGATGATGTGATAAACGTTTCTGGTCACCGCATTGGAACAGCCGAAGTGGAAGACGCCATTAACCAGCATCCAAAAGTTGTTGAATCAGCAGTTGTTGGCTATCCGCACGAGATTAAAGGAGCGGGTATTTATGCCTATGTTATTTGTGAGGATATGACCGATGCCGAACTGGAAAATATAGAAGCCGAAATTAAAGCGACAGTTAACAAATTTATCGGGCCAATTGCAAAACCTGATAAAATACAGATCGTCAGTGGCTTACCCAAAACCAGGTCGGGTAAAATTATGCGACGCATTCTGCGTAAAATCGGTGAAGGCGACGCTACCAATCTTGGCGATACCTCAACATTACTTGATCCGGGCGTAGTTGAAGAAATTATCGACGGAGCAAAAGTTGAAGTTAAACGATAACTCTAAATAAGAAACAGGCATCTTCATATGAAGGTGCCTGCTTTGTTTCTCAACCTTCTTTTTTACTAAACAGACAGACAGGACTTGTAAAAACATGTTCCTTTTGCGGAGCATTTTAAACCTATTCAAGTCCTCCAAAAACCAAATGAATTAAACAACAAAATGAAAGGACTTAAAATAACTAACCGATGGGTAGTAGTAATTGGAGCAATATTGATACAATTAGCTCTTGGCGCTATTTATGCCTGGTCGGTATTTACCGCATTGTTAACCGATCCGAATGGAACGTATGGTTTTTCTGCAACCCAAACAGCCTGGGTATTTTCGCTGGGGCTGGCCACATTTGCCGTTGTGATGGTTTTTGCCGGAAAATGGCAGGCCAAATCAGGACCAACTATAGTTGCCTTAACCGGCGGCCTTGTTTTAGGAGCCGGATATATTTTAGGAGGAATATTTGGAAGTTCATTTCTAGCTCAATTATTATTTATTGGCCTTTTAGGCGGAGCAGGAATAGGACTCGCATACGTTGTTCCGATAGCAGTTGGCGTGAAATGGTTCCCCGACAAAAAAGGACTCATTACAGGATTAGCCGTTGCCGGTTTTGGTTTTGGTGCAACCATCTGGGTAAAACTTGCCGGATCGTGGTTTGGCGGCCTGCTGAATACCAGTAATGCATTTGGATTACCAGGTGTTCAAAGTGTATTTGTCATTTACGGAATTGTTTTCGCAATTATGGTTGTGTTGGGTTCGCTTGTAATGGTAAACCCACCTGCCGGTTACAAACCCGAAGGCTGGGAACCACCGGTTAATCACAAAGCAAAAACGTCCGGTGGAGTTGAATTTGATTCCAGCCATATGCTTCGCACCAAACAATTCTATGCCATTTGGGTAGTATTTATATTTTCAGCACTTGCCGGACTGATGGTAATTTATTGTATAAAACTTTTTGGTATTGATGCCCTGGAATATAACGGAATTGCAAATGCCGGTGTAATTACCGGAACAGCAATGGCCTGGTATGCTATTTTTAACGGTTTGGGAAGAATTGTGTGGGGAATGATTTCCGACAAACTGGGACGGAAAAAAGCCATATTTTTTATGACACTTTTTCAGGGAGTGATCATGCTAATGATCTACCATATTTTTATTCGATATGGTGTAACTTCCGGATTTATTGCCAGCGCCTGTGTAATTGGATTCAACTTTGGAGGAAACTTTGCCTTATTCCCGGCTATAACTGCCGACTTTTTTGGAAATAACACCGTTGGTAAAAATTATGGCTGGATGTTTACCGCTTATGGAATTGCCGGAATTGCCGGACCACAGCTAGCAGGTCATTTTAAAGATTCTGCCACAGCCTCTTCAGGTCCAATAGTATGGATGGCACCATTTATAATTGCAGGAGTTGCCTGCTTAATCGGTAGTGTAATCATTTTACTTACAAAACCACCGAAATAAACAAGTAAAGGAAAAGCGTCTGAAAAGGCGCTTTTTTTATAAAATCCAGCGGGATTACCGGCGTCATGCTTTAAAACACCCTATTTTAGAAATTGTTGTACAGCATATTTTCACCTGTCTCTTTGTCCAATAATATTCACAACAAACTATACTTCTGAACTTTAGATACAATACCCTTAAAAAATCGTACCTTTCAATGCATTTTAGAACTTGGCATTTTTTAATGAAATTTATAACCTGAATGAACTGATACAATGATTCAGAAACCTTAATCATCCGATTGAACCAAAAAATTTTGTTGTATGGCCATAAAAAAACTCGACAGTATCTTCCGACCAAAGCGAATTGCGCTGGTTGGAGTCTCAAATAATCCGGACAGTGTTGGTGGAATTACCCTAAGAAACCTTGTTGGAGGAGGTTTTAACGGTGTTGTTTATCCCGTAAATCCAAGACGCGAAGCAGTATTTGGAATTCCCTGTTATCCGGATGTAAAAAGCCTTCCCAAAACACCCGATCTGGCTGTTATTATGACTTCTGCCGAAGCCGTTCCTCAATTAGTAAGAGATTGTGGAGAAGCCGGAATTCATGGTGTAATCATTATGTCGGCCGGTTTTAAGGAATCAGGCGATGAAGGAAAAGCGCTTGAAGAAAAGGTAAAAGCAGAAAAAGTTAAATTCCCCGATCTACGTATCATTGGGCCAAACTGTTTGGGAATATTAGTCCCCGGACTGAACATGAATGTAAGTTTTGCATCGCGAATGCCCAAAAAAGGCCACGTAGCTTTCATTTCACAATCCGGAGCTTTATGCACTTCAGTACTCGACTGGGCTTACGAATCGAATATTGGTTTTTCCAATTTCGTTTCCATCGGTAACTCAATGGATGTGAGTTTTGGTGACCTTATCGATTATTTCGGACAAGATCCGAACACAAAATCGATCGTGCTTTATGTAGAATCGATTGCCGATGCACGTACATTTATGTCGGCAGCCAGAGCTTTTTCGCGCGAGAAACCAATTATCGTTTATAAATCAGGCCGCTATCCGGAGTCTGCTGCTGCAGCAGCATCACACACAGGAGCCATGGCCTCTGAAGATTCGATTTATGATGCAGTATTTAGGAGAGCTGGTTTGGCAAGGGTTTTCGACTTCGGAAACATTTTTGACTTTACCGACCTGGTAGGCCGAAAACGGATACCAAAAGGAAACAACCTGGCAATTGTAACCAATGCAGGTGGACCGGGAGTTATGGCAACCGACTCGCTTATTTCAATGGGTGGCAGACTGGTTACCTTGTCGGAAGATACCATGCAGAAACTTAACGATTTTCTGCCACCGTTCTGGTCGCATGGCAATCCGGTTGATGTGCTCGGAGATGCAACTCCACAGCGTTTTGCTCGGGCAACCGAAATCGTTTTGGAAGATAAAAAGGTTGACGCAGTTCTCGTTCTACTCACACCTCAGGCAATGACAAATCCAACTGCAACGGCACAAGCCATTGTTGACATGTCGAAAAACACCACAAAATCGATTATGGCAGCGTGGTTGGGAGGAACAGCAATGCGCGAAGGAGTTCAAATACTAAATCAAAACGGCATATCAAATTATATTGCACCTGAACAAGCTATCAGGGCTTTTATGACACTCTCTGATTATTCTGAAAACCAGGAAATGCTTTATGAAACACCGCGTGAAGTCCCGGTTTCATTTCAGTACGATAGAAATGAGCTGCGAGAAAAGTACCTGAGCGACATATTTCCTAAAGCCAGAATCCTGAATGAAGATGATTCGAAAATGCTGGTGAACGATTATGGGATAGACACCACCCACCCCACGCCGGCTGCAACTGAAGAGGAGGCTGTAAAAATTGCAGAGAAAAAAGGTTATCCTGTGGTTCTTAAGATTTATTCGCCCGATATCATTCATAAATCAGATGTTGGTGGAGTTGCTCTGAATATAGAAAACGAAGATATGGTTCGGGCAACTTTCCGAAATATGATGCGAACAGCAGCTGAAAAACGCCCCGACGCTAAAATTGAAGGTGTAACCGTTCAAAAAATGGTTGACACCAAAGATGGTATCGAACTGATAATCGGGACAAAAAAAGATCCGGTGTTTGGAACGGTAATGCTTGTTGGTATGGGCGGAACAACTGCCGAATTGTTTAAAGATCAGCGCTTGGAATTTCCTCCGTTAAACGAGCGACTGGCAAGGCAAATGCTAAGTTCGCTGAAAATTTACCCTCTGCTGGAAGGCTGGCGTGGCGATGCTCCAAAAAATATCGATAAACTTATTGAAGCACTTATCCGCATGTCGTACCTGGCAGCAGATTATCCTGAAATTGAAGAACTCGATATCAATCCGTTAATTGTAACACCAAAAGATGTTATTGCGCTTGATGCCCGAATTGTTGTAGATGAAAAGTTGCTGGCTACACCGGTAAAAGAATACTCGCATTTGGTTATGCGTCCTTATCCGGAGAGTCTTATAAAAGAAACTACTCTTCGCGATGGCACACCAATTACTCTTCGCCCCATTCGGCCTGAAGACGAACCGATGTGGCTCGTATTGTTGGGAAGCTGTTCAAAAGAATCGATTTATCATCGTTTCCGTTACGATTTTTATTTTGATTCGCACGAGGTGGCATCGCAATTCTGTTTTATTGATTACGACCGTGAAATTGCCATTGTTGCTGAACACGAAAAAGATGACGGGAGCAAGGAACTGATAGGTGTTGGGCGGTTAATTGCCGATCCGGATGTGGAGGTAATGGAATATGCCGTTTTGATTACCGATAAATGGCAGAAAAAAGAGCTTGGATTTACACTAACCAATTACTGTCTCGAAATTGCCCAATCGCGCGGAATAAAAAAACTGGCAGCTGAAACCACACGCGATAATAAACCTATGATATCGGTTTTCCGAAAACTGAATTTCAAAATCAGGTTTAACGAAGATACAACCGTTTCTGTTTCTAAAGACCTGGAAATGGAAACATAAAAACTTTTCGAAATTAACTTTGTTATCTCCCGGTAAACAACAATGTTTCCGGGAGTTTTAAATTATATGAGTTCTACGAAACTAACAAAATCACTAATCGATAAACTTTGGCAGGCGTCGTTCCTTATCCGAAACGCGAAGTATGCCGTGGCGTTTACCGGTGCAGGAATTTCTGTTGAAAGTGGAATTCCGCCTTTCAGAGGCGAAAACGGATTGTGGAACACTACCGATCCTATTTTTCTTGAAATTGAATTCTTTCGGAAAAAACCACTTCAATCGTGGAAAAAAATAAAAGAAATATTTTACGATAGTTTGGGCGATGCCGAACCAAACATTGCACATCTTATGCTTTCAAAAATGGAAGAACGCAGTTTTGTTGAAACGGTTATTACTCAGAACATCGATCACCTTCATCAAAAGGCCGGCAGCAAGTATGTTTATGAACTTCATGGTACCTACAAACAGTTAATTTGCACCGAATGCAGCTCGGAGTACGACATGAGTTTTGCCGATTTGAACTACCTCCCTCCCACATGTTTTGTTTGTAAAGGCATTTTAAAACCCGACATGGTATTTTTTAACGAACCCATCCCCGCATTTGCAAAAAAACGTTCGTTTCAGGAAGCCGCCAAAGCAGACGTGCTAATTATAATAGGAACAAATGCAGAAGTTTTACCGGCCGCAGAAATTCCGGTTGTAGCTAAAAACAACGGTGCAAAAATCATCGAGATAAATATAAAACCCTCTCATTTCACGCACACGGTCACAGATATTTTTCTTGAAATGAAAGCGACCGAAGCCATGAACGAATTGGGTAAATTATTGTACCTATGAATTATCATTGCTGATTTCAAAAAATATGTTTACAATTAAACTCCATTTCAAATTAAGTTAAATGAAACGAACATGCAAAACAGTTCCCCAAAAAGGATTGTTACAATACGTACGAGTTACATATTATATCACAAAAAACATATAATTATTTTAGTATGAATAAAATTGTATCAAAAACATTGTCACTGATTTTATTACTTGTTTTTGCAACTGTAGTCAATGCAAAAGACGATTCAAGATTGCTGCGTTATCCTGATATCAATAACGATTTGGTAGCATTTGTTTATGCCGGCGATATCTGGACCGTCAGCTCAAACGGTGGCGATGCCAACCGGTTAACATCACACGAAGGGCTTGAATTATTCCCCAAGATTTCTCCCGATGGAAAGTTGATCGCATTTTCGGCCGAATACTCGGGTACCCGTCAGGTTTATGTTATGCCTGCAGAAGGCGGAACACCTAAACAACTCACGTATTACAACTCCGTTGGGATGATGCCTCCACGAGGAGGTTTCGACAATGTGGTGCTCGACTGGACACCCGACAGTAAAAACATCTTAATTCGAGGTAACCGAACGATTTGGGGACAGCGAAACGGAAAATATTTCTTAGTGAATATTGAAGGTGGACTCGAAAAACCATTGCAGATTATAAACGGTGGTTTTGCGGCTTTTTCGCCTGATGCTACAAAATTGTGTTTCACGCCCGTGGATCGCGAATTCCGCTCGTGGAAAAGATACAAAGGCGGAAGGGCAACCGAACTCTGGATTTACGATCTGGAAAAAGATATTTCAGAACAAATTACCGATTTTAAAGGATCTGACCAGTGGCCAACATGGTTTGGGAATGAGATTTTCTTTGCTTCCGACCGTGATTTGAAATTCAATATTTACAGCTACAATACCGACACAAAAGAGGTAAAACAAATTACCAATTTCTCTGATTTTGATGTGATGTGGCCATCGGGTGAAAATGGACAGATTGTATTTGAAAACGGCGGATACATTTATAAAACCAATCTGGAAAATGGTAAAACCACAAAACTTACTATTAATCTGCATTTCGACAATCCGAATCTGTTACCCTACTTCAAAAATGTAGCCGACAATATTCACAGTTACAGTGTTTCGCCAACTGCAAAACGTGCTTTATTTGATGCCCGCGGCGATATTTTCTCTGTTCCTGCAGAGAAAGGAATTACCGAGAATTTAACCAACACGCAAGGCGTTCGGGAAATTTTTCCACAGTGGTCGCCCAACGGGAAATACATTTCGTACTATTCGGATGAAGGTGGTGAATACGAAATTTACCTGCTGGAGAATAAAGAAGGTGCCGAGCCTGAGAAGATAACCAAAAACTCATCGGCATGGAAATACGACAGTGAGTGGTCGCCAAACAGTAAATACATGGTTTATTCCGACCGCACTTTAAACCTGAAATTACTGAATGTTGAAACAAAAAAAGAAGTTACGATAGACCATGCTGCACAAAGCGAGATTCGTTCTTACAATTTCTCGCCTGATTCGAAATGGGTTACTTATACCAAAGAAGCAGCAAACGGACAAACTGCCATTTGGGTGTACAACATTGAAAACGAAAACACAATCCAGCTAACCGACGACCGTTTTAACGATTATTCTCCGGTGTTTTCAACCGATGGAGAATACATGTTCTTCCTGTCGGATCGCGATTTCAACCTCGATTTTTCAAGCTTCGAATTTAGCTATGTCTACAACAATTCTACGCGCATTTATGCGATGATACTGAAAAAAGACGGCGAGAATATTTTCAAATTCGAGAACGATGTCGAGCCGGTAAAATCAGACGAAGAAAAAGCGGAAGACAATGGCAATGAAGAAAAGGATAATGACGTGGTAATTGATGTTGAGGACATTAATCAGCGTATTATCGCTCTGCCACTTAATTCGGGTGATTACAGGAATTTGCTGGCTGTTGAAAATGGTGTAATGTACATGAGTAATGGAAAATTGCAGCGTTACAATTTAAAAGACAAGAAAGAGGAAACGATAGTAGAAGGAGCTCGTCAGGCGATTGTTTCTGCCGATGGTGAATCGATTCTATACCGTCCCGGAAGGGATTTTGCCATTGCCAAAATAAAACCCGGAATAAAATCGGGAGATGGCAAATTGAACCTTGACAATCTGGAAATGAAGATCGATCCGCAACTGGAATGGGCACAAATATACAAAGACGGCTGGCGGATTTTCCGCGACTATTTTTACGTGAACAACATGCATGGTGTTGACTGGGAAGCGGTAAAAGAAAACTACCAGCAACTACTGCCTTATGTTGGTCATCGCGCTGACCTTGACTACCTTTTCCACGAAATTATCTCGGAAGCAAATGCCGGTCACGCTTACGCCAACTGGGGCGATTTTAAACAGGTAAAACGTGTTGACGGCGGTCTTTTGGGTGCCGTTCTCACCGCCGACACAAAAGCCGGACGTTATAAAATCTCGCAAATTTACGAAGGTCAGAACTGGAACGAATCGCTTCGTTCGCCATTAACAGAACAGGGAATTGATGTAAACGAAGGCGACTATATTATTAGCATAAACGGCAAAAACATTACAACTGACGATAATCCTTACCTGGCTTTGGAAAACACAGCCGGTAAACGAATTGAGATAAAAGTGAATGCCGAGCCAAATGCAAATGGAGCACGTTCGTCGATGATAAAACCGATTTCAAGTGAGCAGAATTTACGTTACTATAACTGGGTTCTAGAAAGACGCGCGATGGTAGACAAACTTTCCGGCGGACGCATTGGTTATATCCACGTACCAAACACTGCCGTTGAAGGAAACCGCGAGCTTTTCAAAGGAATGTATGCTTACCACAACAAAGAGGCGCTGATTATTGACGACCGCTACAACGGAGGTGGATTTATACCCGATGTTATGGCCGACCTGCTCGACAGAAAAACGCTGAGCTACTGGCAAAGAAATGGCTTAACACCAATGAAAACACCGGCCATTGCACACGACGGGCCAAAAGCAATGTTGATCAATGGTTATTCCTCATCGGGTGGCGATGCTTTCCCCTATTACTTCAAAAAGAAAGGTTTGGGAACTCTGATTGGTACCAGAACCTGGGGAGGTTTGGTTGGTATTTCAGGAAATGCCGAATTGGTTGACGGCGGTTACATTTCAGTACCACGCTTCGGTATTTTTGACGACGAAGGACAATGGATTATTGAAGGTATTGGAGTTTCGCCGGATATTAAAGTAGTTGACCGACCTGAACAACTGGCCAAAGGTGAAGATCCGGGAATTGAAAAAGCCGTTGAAGTCCTGCTGGATGAACTACAGAAAAATCCGGTTAAAAAGGTTGAAGCACCTGCTCCACCTAACCGTTCGGAGTGGCATGAAGAATAATTGATGCTATTGTAAAGCTGATGACATAGGTTTAGCAGATTTACGCAAAACAAGATAAATGCGTTAAGCAGTTTTGAATCGCTTAGCGCAAATAACATAAATCATTTAAATCCGTGTCATCAGCGTTCCATTTCTTTAAAATTCTATATTTGCCCCTGCAAACTGTTTTTACACAAAAATGAAAAAACCTTATCTTTTACTGCTTCTGTTCCCACTCGTACTCTTTTCTTGTTCATCGGGTAAAAAAGCATTGCAACGCGGTGATTATTACCAGGCCATTTCAAAAGCTGTTGAACGATTAAAATCCAATCCGGATAACGATAAAGCACTTAAAGTTTTACAAGAAGGCTACCCCATTGCCCTTGAATGGTCGCAGGAAGAAATTGACCAGACACTGACATCGAATGAAGCATTTAAATGGGAACGTACCATTTCGGTGATGAACAGAGTGAACCGAATGAGCGACCAGATAAGAAGTACTCCGGCAGCACGTAAATTATTCCCCGATCCGAAGTCATATAATTCGGAACTGAATATGGCACACGAAAAAGCTGCCGAAGATCGCTACCAAGCCGGGTCACATTTTATGGAACAGGAATCGCGCGAAAGTGCCCGAACGGCTTACTCTCATTTTAACAAGGCAGATAACTGGATTCCGGGATACAAAGACACGCATGAAAAAATGGCCATTGCTAAAGAACTGGCAACGGTAAATGTTGTTGTTGAAGCGGTTACTGTTCGATCAAAATCATACCAGCTTAGCTCCGAGTTCTTTTATAACCAGGTTTTTGAATACGTAAACAACCAATTTCCGTCATCCGGTTTTGTTAACTTTTTTTCGCCCAAACAAGCCGAAAATTTTGAGCTAAATCCTGACTTTGTTGTACGCATGGAATTCTACGATTTTTCGGTAGGCAACCTGGTTCGCAATGAAAAAGAAGAAAGTCTGGCTAAACGCGTTCGCGTTCCGGTAACCGATACGACTTATGTTACGAAAACATACCGTGCAAAACTGAAAACCTATACCGACGAAGTAATTTCGGGTGGCCGCCTGAATTACCGAATTGTTGATTTTCAAAACGATAAATTACTTCGCGACAACCTGATACCCGGATCATTTACATGGGTTAACCAATATGCCATTTTTGCCGGCGACGAAGAGGCTTTAAGCGACGAACAATACGCATTAACACAACAAAGAGCAGTGCCACTGCCTGCACACCAGGATTTATTTATTGAATTTACGAGGCCTATTTACAAACAACTAACTGACGAATTGTACAGTTTTTTCAGAAGGTATCGATAATAAAGGTTACTTTTTTAAAGAAATAGTGCCTGTCCAATGGTGGTGAGAATTTGGATCAAGTGAACTGTTGTAATCATCGGTTGTGCCGCCTCCGGTTGCTCCTTCAAACCGGCCGGTTCCGCCTTTAAAAACAAAAGGATCGCGCCAATACGAAGTAACAAATTCAGGATGATCTGCTGTTCTCCCTTCAATAACTTTTCCATTGCAGGAAAAGAAAAGTGTGTCTCCATTTTCAGCAACCAAGTATGAATCGGTAGGCGAATATTCTCCTTCCGGGCCACAGGCACAAAAATTAAAAGTACCTGAGATATTTCCCAGCTCGGTAGCTGTTCCTTCGAAATTTACGACAACACGGCATCCGAAACCGTCAGGGCAGTCTTTCACTTCGTCGCCGGTATACACATTTGCGTACTCGCCGGTAAAAGTAGCCTCAAACGGTTGGCTGGTTTTGTCTGAGCAGGAAAACATAAATAAACCCGCAAATAAAATAGCAACAAAAACTCTGATCGTATTCATAACTGTAATTTTTAATAGTAACTGTTACGCAAATACTCAGAATTGGATACAAAAAGAGAATACCCTCCTGCGGATATTCTCCTTCATTTAATCGAAACACTATAACAGATCATTCCCCGAGCAAAGTTATCAGTTCTTTATAACCATCCATTACCTTAATGTCCTCAGCAAAAAATAATTCTTGTATATCAACATCTCCCAATACTTTCACCCGAGACCAATCATCAATTGCTCCATCTTTATTTCCTCTTTCAAACCTGCACAGACCTCTCATGATCAGGTTGCTGCAGTCATTCGGCATATAAAGAATTGCGCGGTCGTAAAGATTCTCTGCCCTTTTAAGATCACGTTTTTCAAACAAAACATTACCTGCTTTAGAAAAAAACTTTTCAGCTTTCCGTTGAAAAAATTCTTTTACAACTTCGGCATTATCAGTATAAGAGATGGCTACAGACACTTCTTGCGGCATTGCAGCATATCTCCCGTCTTTTAGTGCGGGTCTCCACATACCACTGGTTCCCTCAATAATTGCAATAAACTCTCGATCAATTGCTGTGGACACACTATTTATTACTTCTATATCAGCAACTTGCCCTGTTGATGTAACAACAAAACTGACAACCTCTGTCCCATCATCAGATAATTTACCTTTAATACTGTTAAGGCTTTTTATAAGGTAATCCTTGAAATAGTTAGTACCTGAATTTTCAAGAATTGCCGTATTCCGGGCACCTGTAAAAATTGGCGGCGAAACTTCTACTTCGTTCATGTTTGCGAATAGCTCCTGTGTTTCTAACTGTGCTGCACAAAAAAAAGAACAACACATTACTAAAAAAATAATAATTGATGTTTTCATGGTGATAAATTTTAGTTTAACAATGTCTTCTAAATACTATATTCTTTCCTCCCTTCTTACCTAGTATTTTTTTAAACAAGTTCAGGATAATACACAGGCACCACATAACATTCATGAATGGAATAGATACAATTATGCTATTCTCCTTGAAGTTATGATACTGAAATTGCAATTATGTTTTATGAATAAAAGCTACTCTAACGATGAGAGTTAATTGATCGTTTTTGCGAAATATGATCGAAGGTTCATTGTATCTATCAGCACCTGAAAACGGGGATTAGTATGCAAACGTTCGTATTCCGGATATCTCAAATATCTGGGACAATCACATTCCTTTTGATAACATGCCTTTTCAAGACAATCAAGAGTTTCTTCCATCATATCCAATCTCGAATATATTCTTGATAAAATAAGGTTTAAACCTGACAATCTTTCTTCCCTGATTACCTCAATGTACAATTTCAAAACTCCATTGATGCCAGTAGTTTCATAAACCGGCTTTAGTTCATTTATGTATTCCTGCCCCTCAGGAAAAAAGGAAAAGTATTGTTGTAAGGTTTGAACTGCCAACGCTTCATCGTTTAAATCAAGATAATTTAAAAAATTTTGAAAATATGCGAACCTATATTCCGGGTTAAGTTCAAGACATCTTTCGTATGAATTAATTGATTCTATATATTTCTTCTCATTACGATAAATGTTTCCTTTTACAACATAAGACATGTGATAATAAGGTTCTTGTTCAATTGCCTTGTTTATTTGTTCAAGTGCTTTCTCAGGTTCTCCAACAATTTCCAGAAAACCGCTGTAATATAGATGAGCCACTATGCAATTGGAATCTAATTTAATGGCCTTTTCGAAAAAACTCCTGGCCTTTTCGTATTCCCAGTAACCAAATATACTTACAACTCCAAGTACAGCATATGTTTCGGCAAGAGTTGAATCCATTTCCAAAGCTTTTTCAGCCGCACGATAAGCCATCTTATATCCTTTATCCGTATCAACATGCCCCATAAATGCCAGTGCATAATAACCATCAGCAAGCCCGGCATAAGCAAGAGTATAAGCTGAGTCTATTTCAATGGCTTTTTCAAAATAATCAATACCTTTTTGAATTGAGAGAGAATCTCTTCTAAGACACAAATACTGTCCCATCAAGTAGCTATCATAGGCTTCTGCATTTATTGGATGTAGTTTCTCAATTTGTTTAATTTCTGCAGGAGAAAGTATGGTTTGTAATTGGTTAGCCACATTTTGGGCGATATTGTTTTGAATTGGGAAAATATCTTCCAGCTGCCGGTCGTAATTTTCTGACCACAAATGAAGATCCTTCCTTGCATCTACAAGCCGAACACTAATGCGAACATTATTACCCTGACGTCTAACACTCCCTGTAAGAATGTAATTGACATTTATTTTGTTGGCAATTTCAGGTGCTGAAAGCCGACTTTCACGAAACTGCTCGGCTGATGTGCGAGAGACTACTTTGAATCCTTTAATTTTAGTTAATTGATTGAGTACATCCTCCGAAATACCATCAGCGAAATACCGGTTGTTTTCCTCTGAACTTAGATTTGTAAATGGAAGAACAATGATTGATTTCTCTCGGTTAATGTCTGGTCTTTTATTTATAGAATACTTGTACCAAATAAATATGGAACCAAAAATAATTATAAATGCAACAGCAACAATCCCATTCTTTTTTATGAAATAATCAGTTTTTTTCTTCAGTTCAACTAATCCGGGCTTTTGGGTTTCAACAGGAGTTACAACAGGGTGTTGTTTTGCTTCTCCGGGAGGATATCCAAAGTAGCGGCGAAAACAGTTATTAAAATATGTTGGACTGCTAAACCCAACCTGGTAAGCAATCTCCGAAACATGCAAATCGGTTTGCAATAAAAGTTCCAGCGCTTTATTTAACCTGATTTCGCGAATAAACTGGCTGGCGGATTTACCTGTATTCGATTTAACTTTAACATAAAGCTGTGAACGGCTCATTCCCATTTCTTTAGCCAGTTCAGAAACACCAAAACTCTCGTCACTCAAATTTGCTTCAACAACAGAAGTTAAGCGATTAAGATAAGCCTGGTTATTTCGGGAATCAGTACTCATAATTTTTAACTCACTGATTTTTATTCGATTACCTAGTTTAATTTACGAATAAATGAAGACATGAACAATAGAAAGGAATAATCAAAAAAAACCTCCTACATAAAATTCCACAGGAGGAGCCCACCACATTGCTTTAATCCTATGGTTTAAACAACAACGACTGGATTATTTAGTCCTTTTCTCTTAATTATATTTAAGATTTTAATTCCCGGATTAATTCATGAGAAGTTTCCTTTAGGTTGAAATTGAATTATTAAAGTTCCTAAACAGAAAACCGGAGGTTGTTTCAAAAAATAGTTGAGTTATCTTTATCCATTAAAAATACAACAACATGAAAGCAGCAGTTCTTACAAAATACAACCAGGTTGAATGGAAAGATGTTGAAAAACCGGTTTGCAAACCCGGCGAGGTGTTAATAAAAGTAAACTTCGGTTGTATTTGTGGCAGCGATCAACACATTCACACCGGTGAGTTTCATCCGCGCACTACCCTTCCGTTAATAATGGGACACGAGTTTGGCGGTGTTGTAACCGAAGTGGGCGAAGGAGTTAGCGACTGGCAGGTGGGCGATAAAGTCGCCCCCGATCCAATTATCTGGTGTGGTAAATGCCCGGCCTGTTTAAAAGGGCATTATCCGGCGTGTACCAGCTTAAAACTTATCGGGATCGACATGGATGGCGGCTTTTGTGAATACGTATCATTGCCTCCGTCGATGTTGTACAAAGTGCCGGCAAATATTCCCGACGAACATGTTGCACTGGTTGAAGTTTTAAGCATTGGCTGTCATGCCAAAAACCGCGCAAACGTTCAGAAAGACGATAGCATCGTTATTTGGGGATCAGGGAAAATTGGTTTATGCATTTTACAGGCTGTTCGTACCGTTACCAAAAATAAGGTTTTTATGGTCGATATTCTTGACGATCGCCTGGCAATCGGACCAAAATATTACGACAATGTAATTCCAATCAATGCCCAAAAAGAAGATCCCGTTGAGCGCATAAAACAAGAAACGGGTGGCAAAGGAGTTGATATTGCTTTTGAAGCTGTTGGTCATCCTGAAGAAATTGACAACAGTGTAAATCCTGTTACAGGCTGCATCCGATCGATTGTTGGAGGAGGAAAAGTTTGTGTTTTAGGATTATCAGCTGTACATACTTCTGTGGTCTTTCGCGAATTAATCTGGAAAGAGGGCTCCATTGTAACATCGCGTGTTAGCCATGGCGAATTTGCAGAAGCTATTGAACACATTAAGAACGAACGGCTAAAACCAGAAGCACTTATTTCACAAATTCTTCCCGGTTCAGAAACGCAAAAGGGTTTTGAGCTATTAAAGGAAAATCCGGCTGAAAACATAAAGATTCTGCTTGATTTCAGAAAAGTGTAAAGCGCAATTTGCTCATAAATTATCGTGTTTTCATTTTCAAATATTTGTATGACAAATTACAAACTATTGCTAAATTTGTGTTTTTCGATCAATTATGACAACACCTGAAAAATTCAACCAACTAAAATCCCAACTCGAGGGCGATCTTTTTTTCGATAATATTCAGCGGGTACTTTATTCCACCGATGCATCGCAATACAAAGAAATGCCGCTGGCCGTTACCAAGCCCAAAAACAAAGCGGATATAAAAAAAATTATTGCTTTTGCACGCGAGAACAATACTAATATTATTCCTCGTGGTGCAGGTACTTCTTTGGCCGGGCAAGTGGTCGGAAATGGAATTGTAGTTGATGTTTCAAAATATATGAACAGGATCATAGAGTTCAACAAAAATGAAAACTATGTAATTGTTGAACCAGGTGTTGTTTTGGCAGAGTTGAACCTTTTTTTGGCTGAACATGGGATGCAATTCGGGCCGGAAACTTCAACCGCCAATCGCTGTGTTATTGGTGGTATGCTGGGAAATAATTCGTGTGGACTGCATTCCTTAGTATACGGTAGTGTGCGTGAACACGTATTGGAAATTGATGCCCTGTTAAGCGACGGTTCTGAAACCACATTTAAGGAATTAAGCAAGAAAGAATTTCAGGAAAAATTGAATGGCAATTCCAATCAACAGGAAAAAGCCATTTATCAGAATATCAACAATCTGCTTTCCGATAATCAAAACAAGGAAGAGATTCGAAAAAACTTTCCCGAGCCCAAATTAACCCGCCGGAATATGGGTTACGCAATCGATGAATTGATGTATGCCGATCCGTTTACTGAAAGCGGTGTAAAATTTAATTTCTGTAAATTATTGGCAGGTTCAGAGGGAACTCTGGCTTTCTCAACCAGAATTAAGTTGAATGTTATTCCACTGCCTCCAAAGTTTAAAGGATTGGTATGCGCACATTTTGAAACATTGGAAGAATCGCTGCTTGCGAACCTGATTGCCTTAAAATACAAACCAACGGCCATTGAATTAATGGACGATCCGGTAATGCAGGCTGCCAAACAAAACATTGAGCAGGCGAAAAACCGCTTTTTTGTAAAGGGCGATCCGGGAGCGATGCTTATGATTGAATTTTCGTTTGAAACCGAAAAAGAATTAACCGACACAGCCGCTGCACTCAAAAAAGAACTGCAGGAAGCCAAGTTGGGATACCATTATCCACTGGTAACCGGTACCGATAAAATAAAACGCGTTTGGTCGTTACGAACAGCAGGACTCGGATTACTGGCTAACATTCCGGGCGACAGAAAAGGAGTACCTGGAATTGAAGATACTGCGGTGCATCCGGAATACCTGCCCGATTATGTAGCCGACATAAAAGTGGTATTGAAAAAACTTGGCTTAGACAGCGTTTTTTATGCCCACATTGCAACCGGCGAAATTCACTTCCGTCCGCTAATTAATTTTAAAGATCCAAAAGATGTTGAGCTTTTTAACACCCTAATGAATGAAGTTGCAGCGTTGGTAAAAAAATACCGGGGATCGATGAGTGGCGAACACGGCGATGGGCGTGCGCGTGGCAAATTTATTCCGTTTATGCTTGGCGACAAGTGCTACGAAATGGTAAAATCGGTGAAAAAAGCCTGGGATCCGGATAACATTTTTAATCCCGGAAAAATTGTTGATACACCACCCATTACCGAAAGTTTGCGGGTAATACCGGGCAAAGCGATTCCCGAAACAGATACCTATTTTGATTTCACGAAAAACAAAGGCTATTTCCGCAGCATTGAAAAATGTAGCGGATCGGGCGATTGCCGAAAAAGTGAAGTGATTGGCGGTACCCTCTGCCCTACTTTTATGGCAACCCGCGACGAGGACAAAAGTACCCGCGGACGTGCAAATATTCTTCGTGAGTTTTTGTACAACAATGAGAAGAAAGACCTTTTCGACCACCAGGAGATTTACGATATTTTAAGTCTTTGTATTTCTTGCAAAGCATGTAAAAGCGAGTGTCCGAGCAATGTCGACATGGCCAAATTAAAAGCCGAGTTTCTGCAGAATTATTACGATTTGCACGGTGTTCCTATGCGTTCGCGCTTAATTGGCTACCTGCCGCGTTTAAACAAACTGGCAATGGCTTTCCGTCCAATATCTAATTTTTTAATGAGCACTTCACTATTGAAAAGTTCAATTGGATTCTCAACCAAACGTACACTTCCGGCACTGTCGAAAATTACCTTAAACCGCTGGGTTGAAAACGGCACACCAAAACCGGAACAAGAGACGAAAGGCAAAATTTATCTATTTAACGATGAGTTTACCAATTATAACGAAAGCGATATTGGCATAAAAGCCATTCTGCTCCTAACCAAATTAGGTTACGAAGTTAAAATTCCGCAAACCAAAGAAAGCGGACGCACTTTCCTTTCGAAAGGAATGGTGCGCACTTCGAAGAAAGTTGCCACAGAAAATATAAATCTGTTAAAAGATATTATCACAGACGAAATACCGCTGGTTGGAATCGAACCTTCAGCCATTCTGGCTTTCCGTGATGAATACCCGGAATTGGTAGAAAAAGACCTGCAACCCGCTGCCGAAAAGCTGGCAAAAAATGCACTGCTTTTTGAAGAATTTATTGCCGCAGAAATAGAAAAAGGAAATATTACAGAAGCAGATTTTACCTCCGAAGAACAACACATTTTATTACACGGACATTGCCAGCAAAAAGCTGTGGCATCAACCGAACCTTCAAAGAAAATGTTGTCGCTGCCCAAAAACTATTTTGTAAAAGAAATTCCATCAGGTTGCTGCGGAATGGCCGGCTCGTTTGGTTACGAAAAAGAACATTACGAGTTATCGATGCAAATTGGTGAGTTGGTGCTTTTTCCGGCAGTGCGCAAGGCTAAAGACGATTATATAATTTCTGCACCTGGAACTTCGTGCCGCCATCATATAAAAGATGGAACAGGAAAAATTGCTTTGCATCCGGTTGAAATTTTGTATGCGGCATTGGTGTAAACATGTATCAAAAATAAGATATGGAAATGCATGTTTTCAATTTAGCATTTGTACTTTTTTATGTTTATCCAACTGATTAGCAACAAGTTTAAACGTCAAATTCCATTTAAATAATTTTATTTTGAGACTTTTTTAAAAACTCCCGAAGGACACTACAGTAAAGCGATAGAAGAGTTTTTAACAAAATTGAAGGACGATTTTGTATTTAATCGTTAAAAACTTTAGAGTAAAATTAACTATTGGCTATTTTCAAAAACAATACATTGAACTGACATTTAAAGTATTGTACATCAATAAATATGAAGGTACAATGTGATCTAGAAGGTAATAGTCTTGAATTTTGGACGCTTCAAAAGACTTACTGCTGGAACAAATAATTCTAATCCGGCAGCAACTTCCGAGTTTTAATCAACCCCTTATTAAGTTTTAGATGGGTTATACTGATTGGCTCATCATAAAGGCAAATGTTTTATTTAAGAAAACACAACAAAAATTAAATCGATGAAAGCAAAGGTATTAATCGGGATGTTCCTGATAATGAGTTCACTTTATTGGAGCTGTATCGACGGAGTTCTGGATTCAGAAGAGGAAATGAATTCCACGGAATCAAATTTGATCACAGAAGAATATAATTTAAAAAGTGGTATGCTAGGAAAACAGATTGCACTACTACTTAAAAATGAAGAAACAGTTGGAACTATGACAATAACCAACAATGCAACAACGCTAACCGTAAGTTTTGAAGGAAACTCAAAATACAATCTCGAAGAGATTCAACTTTGGGTAGGCATCAATCCTGACGCAGTCCCTTCAACTATCAAAAATAAACCAATTCCGGGCATGTTTCCCTATAAGTCGTCGGATAAGAACGAACTCCAATTTAATATCTTATTGGAAGAAGTGGCATCCGATTTCAATTTCGAAGAAGGAAATGACATTTGCCTCTTTGCACATGTCTGCGCAATTAATAATTCTTCAGGAGCAGAAGAATCGGCATGGAGCGAGGGTAAATATTATCCTGATGAATTCCAGTTTACCTCATCGTATTCTACCTATACTCCAATAGGCGGTGGTGGCTGTTTCCCTCATTTAGCATTTTGTGGTGATATGATAGATGGTATATATTATTTCGACACCAGTAAAGGAAATGGAAACATCGTTGCAGATAACGAAAAAATAATAGGTACTGCTGTGTTTCTTGATCAAAATATCAGATTTTATTTTGATCAACCCTGGATGTTCTCTGGCAATAGTCCCATGGTTGTTATTACCGGATTTCACAAACCTGGTGGCCAAGGTATCCAGGTTTATAGTGGCGACCCATTGGCGCCTACTCCCCCAATGTTCTATTATTACGGTCCATTAACCAAATACAAATATTATACTATCGAACTTAATGTTCAATATTGTACTACACAAAATTAGATTAAACATACCAGTCAACCATTTTTTGTTCTAAATGTTGTAAAGTATCAAAATCAGAATAGTATGAACAACTTTTGGAACGAAAGATATAGTGCAACAGAATATGCTTACGGGGAGGTACCGAATGATTTTATACGTCAGCAACTTCCTAGAATTAAGCCGGGTAAAATTTTATTCCCAGCTGAAGGAGAAGGAAGAAACTCAGTTTTTGCTGCTACTTTAGGATGGGATGTCACAGCATTCGACCCGAGTATAGAAGGCAGAAAAAAAGCTTTGTCACTTGCTATTAAACATAACACAAAAATCCAATACCTTGTATCGGACTTCAATACTGCCTCATTCGAAAACGATTACTTTGACTGTATTTGCCTGACGTATGCCCATATGCCTTCTACCATGCGAGAACAAGTACACAACAAACTTTCAACATTCTTAAAACCAGGGGGAAAGCTTATTCTTGAAGGTTTTTCAAAAGATCAGATTAAGCGAAACAGCGGTGGTCCGAAAAATATCGACATGTTATTTGACGATAAAGAGTTGGAAAATGATTTTTGTAATTTTAATTCACTTCATATAGAAAAGACAGAAGTTATTCTCAATGAAGGTCCTTATCATCAGGGGATTGCATCAGTAATTCGACTAATAGGGGTGAAATAAAACAGGTACAAAATACCTTCAGATTGATCTACAAATACAACTCTTTTCTAAAAAGTTAAACAATTTCGTATCTTTAAACGTATAGTATTTACAATCAGAACTTTCGACCAAGGTTAGTTTATTCCATTAGAGAAGTATTTTTTGATAAAAAAATCAAAAGTTTTAATTTTACTTAAAAATCAGAAGAAGAAAGAAAAAAGAGTTTCATTTTTTTGTTTACAAGCAGGTAATTATTTATACTTGCACACGATTTCAAAAGGAATCACTCTCCTCGTCAATTGTTCCAAAAATTTTCAACAATTATTAATCGAGAAAAAGTTATAACATTAACATATGTATGATATTTTAGAACTGAACAAGAAACTTGTTCCTGAATTAAAAGAGATCGCTAAAGAGCTCAAAATTAAACGTGTAGAATCCTACAAGAAACAGGATCTCATTTATAAAATACTCGATACCCAAGCTGTTCTTGAAGCAGAAAAGAAAGGCCCAAAGAATGCACCAAAAGAAGACAAAGGAGTTTTGGGTATTCGAAAAAAACAAAACGAACAAAAAGATTCCGTCCAGGATGAACCACGCCGCTCAAAAAGACCACGTCAAAGGGTGGAAACGGTAAAGCGTGAAAAAGTAGGATCTGGTCCGAAAAAGAAACAAGCTGATAAAAACGACGATAATGCTCAATCTCGTCAAGAGCAAATCAAGGCTATTATAAAAGGATTCAACAGAGAAAAAGCTCCTGAAGAATCGAATCAACAAAATGCTGAAAAAGCTGCAAAACCAATAGAAGAAAAAGCTGCTCCGCAACAACATCAAATGCAACAAAAAGCTCCGGAGAAAAGACAAGAGCAACAAAAACCAATCGTAAAAGCTCCGCAGCAAAAAGAACAGCAGCATCGCGGTGGTCAGCAAAAAGAACAGCAGCATCGTGGTGGTCAGCAAAAAGACCAGCAACAACGTAGTGGTCAGCAAAAAAATCAGCAGAATCAACAAAATCAGCAAAGACAACAAAACCAACAACAGGGAAATCGTCAAAAATCACGTCAATTTGAATTTGAAGGTATTATTACAAATACCGGCGTGTTAGAGATTTTGCAGGATGGTTACGGATTCTTACGTTCTTCTGATTACAATTACTTGAATTCACCTGACGATATTTATGTATCGCAGAGTCAGATAAAATTATTTGGATTAAAAACAGGCGACACTGTTAAAGGAACTGTTCGTCCGCCAAAAGAAGGTGAAAAGTATTTCCCGTTAATAAAGGTGCTGGAAATTAACGGACGCAGCCCCGAATTTATTCGCGACCGCGTACCATTTGATCACCTGACGCCTTTATTTCCTGACGAAAAATTTAACCTGACAGGAAATGGTCACGACAACATTTCGACACGAGTTGTAGATATGTTTGCACCAATTGGTAAAGGACAACGTGGTTTGATTGTTGCACAGCCAAAAACCGGTAAAACGGTATTGCTGAAAGAAATTGCTAATGCAATAGCAGCCAACCACCCTGAAGTTTACATGATCGTATTATTGATCGACGAACGTCCTGAAGAGGTTACCGATATGGCACGCAGCGTACATGCCGAAGTAATTGCATCAACTTTTGATGAACCGGCAGACAAGCACGTTAAAGTGGCAAACATTGTATTGGAAAAAGCAAAACGTTTAACCGAATGTGGTCACGATGTAGTTATCCTGCTCGACTCGATTACTCGTTTGGCACGTGCTTATAACACGGTTCAGCCGGCATCGGGTAAAGTACTTTCGGGTGGTGTTGATGCCAATGCTTTACATAAACCAAAACGTTTCTTTGGTGCTGCACGAAACATTGAAGAAGGTGGTTCATTAACCATTATGGCTACAGCACTTACCGAGACCGGATCGAAAATGGATGAAGTTATTTTCGAAGAATTTAAAGGTACAGGTAACATGGAATTACAACTCGACAGGAAATTATCGAACAAACGTATTTTCCCTTCTGTGGATATTCCAACATCGAGTACCCGTCGCGAAGACCTTTTATTCTCGAAAGATGTTCTCGACAAACTATGGATATTACGCAACTACCTTGGAGATATGAATTCGTTGGAAGCAATGGAGTTTATGAAAACAAGACTGATGCGGACCAGAAGTGTGGAAGAATTCCTGGCTTCGATGAACGATGGATAGTCGATAAAAATATCAATATAAAAAAAGCAGGTTCAGTTTTTGAACCTGCTTTTTTTTGCCTGAAATAGGATGTCATCTTTTAAAAAGATGACATCCTATTTTAATCCCTTGTTAAAATTAAATGAGTTTGAAGGCTGAATTTGTTCTGATCGGAGAATACGGCTTTTTACAGTTTTTGCCCTGTGCTTTGAAACCGGTTCGTAACTTAAATCGATTAAATACCGGTAAAAACCATTCTTTTTCAATTTATTTTTCGATTGTGAAATTGAAACCGGAATGTGCGGAACGATTGATGTTATACCATTTCTGCGAAAACGTTGCAGTTTAATATTCATATCATCCACTAATTTGTCATCCCCATTTTTCATTGCTATGGGCATTCTCGAATGGAAAAGCTCAGGATAAAAATAAACCGGTACGATACCATCTTTATGCGACAGTGAAAACAATGTTTCAAAATCAATTTCTTGTGGATAAGCAAAAAGGCTGACTCCCTCTTTTTTATAAAATTTGGCAGCAGCATCGTTAAAAACATAAACATTATCATTAGTAACAATGCGGCATTTGGGCGGTATAAGATCAATTTGCGATAAATGGCTAATCACAAAATTTCTGATTCCGCCTTTAACCATCCGGCTTACTAACTCCCGGTAATACTGATTCGCGTCCTGTTGAATAAACTTAGGAAGTTCAACATAAATTTTATCCTTAAACTTTTGGATAAAAGGCACCTGCGGATCGAACCGGCTCCAGGTAATCTTTGAAAAAGCAAGAAACAAACCATCCATTTCATTCAGGTTCATTTTTTTCAGCCATTCCATCGAATTGATGCGAAAATAGAATTCTTCTTTTCTGGCTGTATGTTTGGTTTGTAAGGCACTTATTATTTTTTGCTTCTGTCCGTAGTTTAATTGCTTAAAATGTGTTCTGGCATCGTCGAGCTTTGATGGGAACTTTACATCACTTATTCCTGCCAGATAAACTTCGCTGTTTGGTTTTACCTGTTTTCCTGCAGCGTGAATTTTATACCCACCATTTTCTTCAACAACCTCACGAACTTTTATTGTTTCTTGTTTTTCGGTGTTCGGAATATGAAAACGCAAACGAAATCCAGGCTCAATTTTCATCTGAGATGATACGTTAATATATGCGCCTTGAACATTTTTAACCTTACCAAGGAAAACTCCTGCCACCGTTTTTTCGGCTACAGCTGTTTTAACATCTTTCCCCATAAAGTAGGCTGTCTTTTCACGTCCAAAGTCAAGTAACAATCGTTCTTTTGCTTTCTCCAGTTGCAGAGGTTCGTCAAGAGCTGTTCGGTAAGCTTGTGCCACCCGATACGTATATTCACCTGATTTCATGCGTCCCTCAACCTTTAAACTACTTACTCCCATTTTCTGGAAACGGGATACCAAATCGATTAACTGGTTGTCTTTCAAATTAAAAAGAAACTGTTTTGTATTTGTGGAGGTGTAAGTTCGCCGGCAAGGTTGAGTACAAAGTCCGCGGTTGGCTCCTCTTCCACCGGCGTAACTACTGTATAAACACATGCCGGAAAAAGAATAACACAACGCACCATGGATAAATACTTCGGTTTCAACTTTGCTTTTCTTACAAATTTTGGTGAGTTCGTGCAACGTTAATTCGCGAGCCAGAACAACACGTTCGATCCCTTTTTTTTGTGCATAATTAGCACCGGTTGAATTATGGATTCCCATTTGGGTACTGGCGTGTAAAACTAAATTTGGGAAATAGGTACGTGCGATATAAAAAACTCCCCAATCCTGGATGATAACTCCATTTACACCTGCTTGATTCAAAAAATTCAAATAATCGAGTAACTCAGGAATCTCAGTGTTTTTAATTACCGTATTTAATGTAATGTAAACCTGAACGTTTTTCTTTTTCGCTTCTTTTAAAATTGTAATTAGTTGACCATTCGTAAAATTTTTTGCCCTTCCGCGTGCATTAAATTGCTTTAATCCCAGATAAACAGCGTCTGCACCTCCTTGCAAAGCAGCATAAAATGATTCTGGATTTCCAACGGGTAAAAGAAGTTCCGGTTTTTGCATCATACATTTTCGGGCAAAATTAGTAATAATAAATTTTAACCTTCCTAAATTATTTAGCACTTTTGAAAGAAGAAACTTTAGAAATGAAAACAATAGGATTAGTTGGTGGAACAGGTTGGGTATCATCGCAAGAGTATTACAAAATTATCAACGAAACGGTTAATCAAAAACTTGGAGGAATGACCTTTCCCAGAATCATATTAAATTCAGTAAATTACGGCGACATATACACCTGCAATCAGGAAAACAATCGGGATGGTGTATATCAGATTGTAAAACAGGCTTCCAACACAGTTTGCAATGCAGGTGCCGATTTTATTGCGCTTTGTGCTAACACTCTTCATTTTACATACGAACGCTTACAGAATGATATAAACGTTCCTATTCTGCACATTGCCGATACAACAGCTAAATCTATTAAATCAAAGAAAATCAAAAAAGTTGGGCTTTTAGGAACCCGCGAAACTATGGAACTTGACTTTTACAAGAAACGATTGGCCCAACAGGAAATCGAAGTCATTATTCCGGAAAAACAGGAACGTGAATTTATTCATAACGCCATTATGAATGAATTATTAAAAGAGCTTTTTTTGCCGGAAACCAAAAGCAAGTTTCTGGGAATAATGAATAAGCTAATCGAAAAAGGTGCACAAGGTATGATTCTTGGATGCACAGAAATACCTTTACTTGTTAAGCAGAATGACTTTGGGCATCCACTATTCAATACACTTGAATTGCACGCTAAAGCCATTGCCGAATTTGCCATTGATAGTAACTCATACAATTGTTAACTTAATAACTTATTAGCCATGAAAAAATACATTCTTTTATTCCTGACCTTATTGCTTTCTTCTGCCGGGCTTTACGCACAAAGTATTTACGATATTCGTAACGCAATAGATTTTTTTGAATCCAATAAAATGCAAAAGGGTGAGTATCGGCGTACACTTACCGCGAATGATATTAAAGGATCGCCATTTCTTAATGACGAATTTATAACGGGCACCATTTATACTTACCAAAAGGTTCAGTTTAACGACATTCCGTTGCGATATAATATTTATAACGACGAACTGGAATTTGAAACACCCGACGAACAGATTCTAGCTATGGCAACTCCCGAAATTGTTGAAAAAGCAGTAATTGGCGAACACAGCTTTTCATACATCCCTTATCAAATTTCGAAAAAAATGAAACGTGGCTTTTTTATCCTGCTTGAAGAAGGTAAAGTTAGTTTATATGCCCGCCCTGTTGTATTGTATCAGGAGCCAAAAGAAGCCGCACCATATAAAGACCCGGAACCGGCAAAATTTATTCAACGTCCTAACGAGTATTATATGCGTAATGGAAAAGATGCAGCGACAAAAGTAGAGACAAAAAAAGATCTTGTTAACTTCTTCCCTGATCACAAAGAAGAAATTGAATCCTTCATTAAAAAAAATAAAGTAAAACCGGGTAAAGAAGATAAACTTGTATTATTAGCAAAATATTACAATTCTCTTTAATCAAGTAAATATTATAATAATTCATAATATCATGAAAACAAAAAAACTGATTGTACTCTTTTCTTTATTATTTATTGGTTTTGGTTCTTTATATGCCCAGGTGGACTACCAGATTAGCTCTGCTCTGGATTTTTACCGACAGAAAGAACTTACCACCGGAGAATTTAACAAACAACTTGAAGAAAGCGATATAAAAGGATCGCCCTACTTAAACAAAGCCTTTGAAGAGGCCAGTATTTTTACTACGACAAAAGTACAGTTTAAAGCTGTTCCATTGCGCTACAATATTTATACAGATATGATTGAGTTTGAAACTCCTGACAACACGGTTGCAGCCCTGGCAGCTCCCGAAATCGTTGAAAAAATTGAATTTAAAGATTTCACACTCGCCTATGTGCCTTACATGAGTTTAAATAAAATGAAAAGAGGTTTTTTTCAAGTTCTGGAATTAGGAAGTACCAGTTTATATTTAAAACCGGTTGTTCAATTTGAACCGCCTCAAGAACCCGGTGCTTATGCCGAAGCAAAACCGGCAGAATTTAATCGTAAAACAGACGATTTCTATATTCGGTTTGGCATGGAGGCGGCAGAATTAGTGGGCAACAAAAAAGAGTTGGTCTTACTTTTCCCTGATCATCAAAAAGAAATTGAAAGCTTTATTAAGTCCAAAAAGATAAAAACACGGAAAGCTGAAGACCTAAAAGAATTGGTAACGTACTACAATTCATTGTAAAAGCTATTGTTATTAGCTCTTGAAAATAACAGAATTTAAAATACCGATACCATCATACCCCCTAATCTATTGAGTTTTATTTTGGAAGGAGTCTACACTTACGCGTTAAATAGATATAATCCAGCATCTGTAGGCGATAGTAATATCTGTATGGTAGATGTTCTACAATAAAATCATCAAAAACAAAAAATAATTCGGTAACGTATGCAACATTGAAAAATTGCCTTCGTCATTGAAGCAGAAAATTAAGAGTTTGAATACACTTTATAAAAATATTCACCAGGAGATCATCGATCAATGCAGGGAAGGAAGCCAAAAGGCACAATTCCAGTTGTACAAATTGTATTACAAAGCAATGTACAGTGTAAGCCTGCGGATTGTGAATGACAGTATGGAAGCTGAAGATGTGATGCAGGAATCCTTTTTAAGTGCATTCAACAAAATAGAAAGCTATAAAGGGGAAGTTAGTTTCGGAGCGTGGTTAAAGCGCATTGTGGTGAACCGTTCATTGGATTATTTAAAAAAGAGAAAGGTACAATTTGAAGAGGTAAACGAGCGTACAGCTCAAATTGCCGAGTACCAAATGGAAACACGAGACATTGATGCTGAACTTTTAAAAAGGGCTATTCAGCAACTGTCTGACGGTTACAGGGTGGTTTTAAGCCTTTACCTGATTGAAGGCTACGACCATGAAGAGATTAGCCAGATTCTGGGAATTTCGAATTCGGCTTCGAGAACCCAGTTGCTAAGGGCAAAAAACAAATTAAAAGAGTTATTGAAAGGGAAGGAAATATTTTCATACAATTAACAAGATGAAATTTTTGAGAGATGGAAAAAAGAGACAACATAGAAGAATTAATAATTGAAAACATTGATGCGTTAAACGATAACGAACCAATGGAAGGCCATTTTGCCAGATTTGAAGCAAAACTTAATGCACAGCAGAAAAAGACAAGGAAAGTAAACCTGCGTTTGATCTGGAAAGTTGCAGCAGCCGTTGTATTTGTTTTCCTTGCTACTAACCAGGCATTTATATATTTCTCGCCGAATAACCAGGGATTATTCAATCCTGGCAACGAAAGTCAAACTGTTACACTGGCCTCCATATCTCCGGAATACGGTGAGGTAGAATATTATTACACCAGTTCGATTAATACAGGAATGGAACAATGGAATAAATGGCTGGAAGAAGGAATGATTTCAGAAGACGAACAAAACATGATGAACGAAGAACTGGCAGAATTTGAAGATATGTATAAAAACCTCCAAAAAGATCTGGCAGCAAACCCCAACGACGAACGGGTTATTAGTGCCATGTTAGAATATTATCAGGCTAAGCTTAGTGTAATCAATATAATCATTAACAAATTAGAGGAAGTACAACAGAAAACAAAAGAAATTGAGCAAGAAGCGATGGCCATTTAACCAAAGCCCAATCTTGCAAGTAGTAAATAGTTTTAGTAAAAATTAAAACCAGAATAAAATGAAGACATTAAAAAGTATTGCAGCACTGTTCGTAATCGGTATTTTATCGGTAGGCACAACAGTTCTGGCAGAAGAGAAAACAAAGGAATACCACGAATCATGGTTGAATAACGAGATTGAATCGTTGGAAATAGACAACCGTTTTGGCGAAGTAAAAATTAACAATTCTGAAGGAGACTCAGTAGTTATTCATGTTGAAGTAACTGTTGAAGCACCTAATGAAAATAAGGCAGATGACTTGCTTGAAATGATTGAAGTAAACATCCGAAAATCAGGAAGTTTAGTAAAAGCTGTTACCGATATTGAGAATAACTTTAAAAGCCAAAGAAAATTTAGCATTGATTATGAAGTGAATATTCCGGCAGATAAAAACCTGAAAATCAGCAACAAATATGGCAATACTATTGTTGGACAATTAACCGGAAACGGAGATTTCAACTGTAAGTACGGTAATTTCACTGCTTACGACCTGAGTACTCCGAAGGAAGGATCGTTAAACTTGTCGCTTGCTTACGGTAATGCCAACATTGGAGCCGCTTCATACATGAATATCGATGTAAGCTATTCTCCCATTGATATTGAAGAAGCCAAAGAATTAAATTTCGAATCAAAATATTCAAACATCTCCATCGAAGAATGTGGAACAGTGATACTTGAATCGAAATACGATAAATTTAAATGCGAGGAACTGGAATCACTAACGGCCGACATGAAATACACCAATATTAAGGTTGAAGAACTGGCTAAAAGTTTAAAAGTTGAATCGGGTTACGGCAGCATTAAAGTAGATGAAGTGGATTCGAACTTTGAGTTTATTGATATAACCAACAGTTACGGACATATTTCGTTAGGACTCGACGATGCCAATTATTCACTTGACGCCAGCTGCGATTACTGTGGAATTTCTTATCCGGAAGACGAGTTTACCGGAAACCGGATTAAAGAAAACCATAAAAGCACTGTGGTTGGTTCAGTTGGACAGGGATCGGGCGGAAAAGTAAATGTAAAAAGCCGATACGGAGATATTGAACTCGACAACTAAGATATAACCAGAATAGTTAAAAAGACCGTTGACAACTTATTGTCAGCGGTTTTTTATGCTTGCATAATAACCAAGCTTATACAAATCGAAGCAAAACAACGAGGGACGCTTCCCCTTTAAATTGTCTTCCAGCTTGGTACGATATTTTCTAAAAAGGTTGCCGATAATAATGTTCGGGAAGAAAAAACTGATTCGTTTATATTTACGAAGAAAATTAACCTGCCGATGGAAAGTGCGGTCACCATTCAGTAACTCCTCTCCTATTTTTTTTAGGTTCTCCAGTGCCATACAACTCTTTTTCAGAAAAGCCTGTGCACTTTCAATCCCGGTATGTTCCAACGCATTATCAATATGGTATATTTCAACACCTGCACAAAACAGGTCGTAACCTAAAAGAGTGTCTTCATGCCCGTATTCACGCAACTCTTCCCTAAAATGAACTTGTCTGAAATTGCTTGCTGAAATCAGGAAATTGTTGGAAGTAATGATAAATCCTTTGCTCCGGTTCCTGGCTTTTGCTGAAACTGCCTCACGATTGTGTCCATAAGTCCAGCGCAACAGTTTTTCCGGATCCGCTGGTTTATGGTTTGAATAAGCCGTTCCACCGCATAAAACACGGTTTTCGGTTAAATTATCGAGATATTTTTTTAAATAGTTGTCATTAATCACTTTCGAGTCTCCATCGATAAACAACAGCCATTCATATTCCGAGTCTGCACCCATTGTGTTGCGAATTGCAGCTCGGCCGAGGTTCATTTCCATTTCCTTGTAAACAACATTAGGCTTTATATTAAGCGTTCTGTTCAGCGATTTAAAAATCTCATCCGACCCGTCGTCATATACCCTGATTTCGAAGTCAACAGCCAAACCTGTTGCCTGCTGATGCAGCACATTTACCAATTCAACAACTTCAATATTATATACCGGAATATTTATCGAAAGCATACGTTGTATTTATCAGGGCATGAATTTAACAAAGTTATATCAACATTTTATAATCAATTCAGTTATTATGTTTTAAATACTTTCAGTCATTTATTATATTTTTAGAACTTTAATGCAAATGCAAATGATTCGATTAAGTTTTCTAATTCCTCTATTTTTTACCATACAGCTTTCTGCACAGCACTATTCCATTAAAGTTCAGCTCGAGAAAGCCTCCAATGAAACCGTACAACTTGCTTATCATTACCTGGGAAAAATTTATGGTGCCGACGCTACAACACTTGATGAACATGGCGTTGGTCTGTTTGAAGGAGACAGCCTTTTAACGCAGGGATTATATAAAATACTGCTTGACAAAGATCATCATTTCGACTTTTTAGTAGGTGCTGATCAGCAATTTACATTAACCAATCCTTCTTTTGACGGTAAAGATTCAGAAATTGAAGGATCAGCGGAATCGGAAGCGTTTGTCGACTATATGAATTTTCTTGGAGAATTGCAGCAAAAAAGTGCTGCGTTAAATGAAAACTATAAGAATGCCAACACACAGGAGAAAGAAAAAATAGCAACACAACGCAAAGCACTTGACGACGAAATGCACAACTATTGGGACATGATCGATAGACAATTCCCTAATTCTTTCCTGTATAAATTTATCACAGCCAATTATGTTCCTGCACTCGACGAATCAACATTACCGGCAAACATAGTGGAGAATGATTCCTTACTGCTTCTTGCAAAATTCAATTATCAGCGCGAACATTACTGGGATTATTTCGATTACACGGACGAACGATACTTGTACACTCCTTTTTTTAAATCGAAACTTGAAACCTGGTTTCAAAAAGTTTTATACCCCGAATATGATTCTGTAAAACCATATGTTTACAGTTTTCTTGATGATGTACAATCCAATAAACGTATTTTTCAGTTTGCCACTTCATTCTTTCTGAACAGCAGTATAAACAGTAATTACATGGGAATGGATGCACTGTTTGTTGATATCGCCAGGGATTATTACCTCAGTGGCGAAGCTTTTTGGGCATCGGAAGAATCGCTTGAAAAAATCAGGGAAAATGTTCTATTCATGAAAGATAACCTGATTGGTAAAATTGCCCCCGACCTTACTCTTGAAAGTTTTGACGGAGAATTCATAAACCTGCATCAAATTGATTCAAAATTAACCGCACTTCTGATTTACGAGCCAAATTGCTCGCATTGTAAGGTTTTTGTACCAGAATTTTATAAAGATGTGTACCTGCCCAATAAGGATAAAGGACTTGAAGTTTATGCGATTTATTCGATGGACGATAAAGAAGAGTGGGCAGAGTTTTTAACCAAATACAATATGTTTGACTGGTTAAATGTTTGGGATCAAGATCACAGCTCTCGATTTAAAATTAAATACGATGGCCGGAAAACACCCGGCGTTTACCTTCTTGATGAAAACAAGAGGATAATTGGCAAAAAGATGACCATCGAACAACTGAAAGAGATTATTTCAGAGAAATTGAACTAAGCCATCTTTGTTCCTGTTATCTTCTGTAAAATTATATAAATATGAATGAAAGATTCGTTAAAGAACAGATTATTCAACGGCAATATGATTGGGGTAACGGCATTATTAAAATTGGCAAAATTTTTAAAGAAAATGGCGACATTGTAAAAGCCGCAACAGAGCTGGTTGATAGCTTGTACGGTTACAAAGAAGGCACTGTGCTTTTTAAACCAACAAAAGCAACCGATCCACAGTTTCGAAGAAATCCAGAAGAAGCGATCTCTTATTTTATTGGCGGCAACGATAAATTTCCGGAAGACCTGGGATTTGCGCTTCAGCCGTGGGAAAAAGTACGGTTTGAGAACCATGGTTATATTGCGAATTACGATTTGGCAATAAGCATGGGAAACTACTTTTTTACCGACAAAGACGGCAATGAAACCAAGGTAGAATTTACAATGGGCTTTTTCTTAGATGCCAACAACAAATTGAAAATTAATCTGCATCATTCCTCTTTTCCTTTTTCGCCGGCATAGTAAAAAAAACAAAAGGTTCGACTGGTAAATTTACCACGGAACAAATGAGATTTTTCGGGTAACAAACGAATCGCCATAAGAAAATCGAACAAAGTAAACTCCCGGAGTTTTTCCAAGTAAACTGATTTTTGCATGGTAGGTATCGGAATGAGATACTGTGGTCTGCATTTGCTGTCCAATCAGATTGTATACTACAATACTTCTCGGATCGATCTCTTTATCCGATTCAATCGTTAATGCTTTAGCTGTTGGATTTGGATATATCAACACATTTTCGGGCTGATCGACAATCGGAGTATCGGTTGTTAACCGATAATTACAAGCAACCAGTTCCATTACATTAACCATGGCGTAGTTCTGCGGGTTCAATGCACTAAAACTTTGCCAGTTACCGTCTTGTAAAAGGTAGCAATGATTTTCACTCCCTGCATCTTCACGAAGCGATTGATAAATAGCCAAAGTGTCTGCTGTCTGAATATCGCTCAGTTCAAATCCCACAAAAAAAGTGTCAGCTGGTTGTACCATCTGGTCAAATCCTACAAAATTCATGGCATCTTCCGCCCAATTATCAATAGTAACTGTTTTACTGTATATTAACTCTTCCGGAGAACTGTTCCCGTTATATACTTTAACCGTTATTCGGCTATTATTATTACCGGTTACGAGTTTGCCAACACCAAACGAAACTCCATCCAAAATTTCATCACCGTTAATAGCAAATCGTTCAACAATTTCGTCAATGCCAACCGAATTTGTTCCGCCCCAATAACCTAATGTCTCGCCCGCAACAGTAATTGCAATATTTCCGTGTTCATCTGCATCATTCAAATGTGTAAAAGCATTACATAAATCTTCATTGGTATTAAACTCTTTCCCGTCTATCGACAATGAAGCAGTTCCCATTGGATCCAGCCAGTATTTCAATTGTTTTGTTGAATCTGGATTGTAATCCCATTGCATGGAAAAACGTGCGTAATAATCGTTAAGCGGACTTCCACAAACTGCTGCACCACCTGATAAAGTACCGATAAGTTGATTATCCATATTAAACAACGCGCCTCCCGACGAACCAACTTCGGTCACACCTTCATCCCAATATAAAACCTTTAAAGAACCGTTCGTAGGATTTTTAATACTTGTTGATCTAAAAGTTGCATATTCTGGCGAATCATAATCGAACGATATCTTTTTTACATCGCCCATTGGATGATGAATGCTAACAGATGAGTCGGGTAAACCGGAAGACCTGTCCCAGCCGGCATAATATGGTCTGAAATCAGGTGGCGGAATATCATTCAATTCCACTAATGCCAAATCAAGACTATCAAAATGTGCTTTCATTATTGCTCCCGACAACGAATGAATAGGATCGCCATCTAACGGAGCACAATACGGACTTTCGTAATTAAATGTATAAACTGTTGTTTCTGCCAGGTCCCAGGCATCGTAACAATGCGAGGCAGATAGCACATAAGGTGTTTCATCCTCGGCAGTGTTATTTACCAGTGTTCCTGTACATACTTCCCTTCCATCAACAATCAAACGGCAAACTGCATCTTTTAACTGGTTCCATTTATCTCCAATTTCACAATTTACATCAATATTACAGTATCCGGCTGCCTCTCCGTTTATTGGTCTCCTGTCAAACTTTAATATCCCCATAAAATCATGATTCACCCGTGAAATGGTAAAATCATCGGGAGTTCCCTCAGATTCAGGTACTTCATACTGAACTGTAATTTCATCTCCGGCAACCGGCGACACTGCGAATTTCCGCGATAAGCTATTGTTGTTTGAAGTAAAAGCTCCCAGGTAGTTATTCGTTTTTTCATTGTAAAGAAACAGACGCCCTTTTTCATTTAATTCAAAGTTATCGAATATTAGATTGAGTGAATAGGCATTTTCTGAAGCAAGCGTAATTTTCCAAACATTGTACCCTGCGTTTGTTGAATACCAAACGCCCGAATTTGCAGGGCTAAAATCAACATTAAAAGCATGTGCAAAAGTTAAAGCTTTGAGTTTATTTTCAGCAGCACGGTTTTCTTCAATGGCAGCATCAACCACACTTTGATTCAGTGCAGGCATTTTAACAACAAGTTGCCTGGCACTTTTTTGACTGATAACCTGTAGTGGAAATCCGCCTTCTGAAAGCTGAGCGCTAACTGTATTACAGATACATATTAGCAGGATAAATACCGGAATATACAAACGCATTCTAAATGGTTTTCGTAGGGTAAATAAAACAATTTGGCCGTAAATTACGGATTTTTTGATGAGATTTATGACAATCCCGTAACTTTTCAACAAAATCACGAGTAGTATGTTCTATATTGTAATTAACCTATAAATTTTAATTATGAAAAAGTCTTTATCAATCTTTACGCTGGTAATTCTGGTATTGGGTTTGGTTGCTCTTAGTGCCAAAAAACCTGCAAAAACAAATTCTTCTATGCCCGATGATGTAAAAGCGGTTATCGATAATTCATGTTATGGTTGCCATAACTCAGAATCGAGAAACGAAGACGGTAAAAAAGCACTTCAGTTTGACACATTCGAAGAACTTACCACAATCAAAAAAATTCATGCCTACAAAGAAATTGAAGAAGTACTTGATGAAAGTGAAATGCCTCCGAAGAAATTTTTAGAGCGATTTCCGGATAAAGCCTTAAACGAGGATGATAAAAAATTGTTAATGGACTGGTCGAAAAAAGAAGCAGAAGCCTTAGTTAAAGGAATGTAATATGCGTCGATTTTTACGATTTGTGTTAATAACATTGCTGCTTGCTTTTATTGTTATCCAGTTTTTCCAACCGGAAAAAAATAGCAGTGGAATAAGCAGCAATCATATTTATAATCAGGTTGAGGTACCTGAAAATATCCAAACCATGCTAACGAATGCATGCATGGATTGCCACTCAAACAATACCAATTATTTGTGGTACCACCGTATTTCTCCTGTTTCGTGGATGGTTGACGACCATGTTAAACACGGGAAACAGGAACTGAATTTTTCGGAATGGGCAACAATGGATATTTTTGAGAAAATAACTATTCTTGAAGAAATTTGCCAGGAAACCGAGCGAAAATCAATGCCACTGAAATCATACCGGGTTATGCACCCAAAGTCAAAATTAACTGACGAACAGATTGCCCAGCTGTGCGACTGGACCACAAAACTTGCCGAAGAATTACTTAAAAATGCTGCCGGCGAATAGTTGTTTCCAATAAATATTCATTATAGTATCTTTATCCAAAATTTATAGCTATGAAAGTTTTGGTGATGTATGTGGATGAATTTTCATACAAACCTGCACAGAAAAATTTAAATGAAGTAAGCGACATTTCTGAGGGTGCTACATTTTCTGATTCGATTCTGGCGTTTATTCAGGTAGAAGAAAGCGACGAAGAAAAAGATGTGAAAAGTCGAGAAAAAAAACTGGTCAACCATTTAAAATGGACGGCCCGAAAAAACAATTGCAAAAGTGTAATCCTGCATTCGTTTGCGCACCTTTCTGAGTCAAAAGCATCGGTTGGTTTTACCAAAGCATTATTTGATCAGGCAGAAGTGAGGCTGCAGAATGCCGATTTCGTTACGGCTCAAACTCCGTTTGGTTATTTCCTTGATCTTGAAATTAAAGCTCCGGGATTTTCTCTGGCACGTATTTGGGCAACGCTTTAAAAGGATTAAAATATATTGATGAAGGATTCATCCAGTCAAAATATTGAATCTTAGGTTCATCTTTTTTATTCTGGCTTCTCCTAAATAAATTCACCTATCTTTGCCGAAAATTACTATAAATGAAATTCGAGGATTATTCCATATCCAACACCATAAAAACCAACCTTGCAAAAAACGGATTCCGTCGTCCTACCGACATTCAGTTTAAGGCTATTCCACCCGTGTTACGTGGCGAAGATGTTTTGGCTATTGCACAAACCGGTACCGGAAAAACCGCGGCTTTTGCTATTCCGGTAATTCACAACATTCAGCAAGCCAAGCTGAATCACCAAGTTCAGGGAATAAGCTGTCTTATTATGGCTCCAACGCACGAACTGGCGAAACAGATCAACGAAGTGTTTGTCTCCATTTCAAAAAATACCGGTGTAAAAACTACCGTAATTATTGGTGGTGTTGATCAGGATCCTCAAATCGACCGATTAAAAAGCGGAACCGATGTTTTGGTTGCCACTCCCGGTCGTTTATTCGATTTGGTTAGCCAGGGACACCTGAAGCTTCATGGTGTGAAAACGCTGATATTGGACGAAGCAGATCATATGCTCGATCTTGGTTTTATCAACGATATAAACGATTTAATTCGTTTTCTTCCTTCAAAACGACAAACTTTGTTTTTTTCGGCCACTATCAATAAAAAGATTAAAAAGCTGGCTTATTCATTGGTTAACAAGCCTATCCGCATACAAATTTCGCCTAAAAATCCGGTAGCAAAAACCATTGAGCACCAGGTTGCTTTTATCGAAATGGATGACAAAAGAGCATTTCTTGAACGTTTGGTTGACGAGAATCCGGGAGCAAAAATTCTGGCTTTCGTGCGTACAAAAGTACGAGCCGAGCGCGTGAAAAAAGCAATGGCTCGTGTTGAAATTGAAAGCGATACCATTCACAGCGATAAGGATCAGGCAGAACGCGACAATACAATGAAGCGTTTTAAAGCAGGGGAACTTAAACTCCTGATTGCCACCGATGTAAGTGCCCGCGGAATTGATATTCCGAACGTTGACTTCGTTGTAAACTACGATCTGCCCGAAGTTGCCGAAAACTACGTACACCGTGTAGGACGAACCGGTCGGGGAAACCAAAAAGGAAAAGCGGTTTCGTTCTGCAGCACCGAAGAACGTGAGATTCTTGACGAAATTGAAAGCTTTTTAGGAAAAGATATTTTACGTTTGGATATCGAAAAAAGCGATTACGTTGATACACTTGAATTTACAAAAGACACCGATTACAACTGGCAAAAGCTTATGCGCGATAATGAACGGGAACTAAAAGCGGAGAAAAAAAAGAAAAAGAAATAAGCTGTTAATCCAGTTCCAAATCGCGTAGCCAGATATTGCGAAGTTCGGCAGTGGTAAGCCAGGTACAAATCCCAAATGGTTTTGATAATGCTACCTCGGGCCTGATACTTAAATCATGATTGGTATAATTAAAATCAACAAGCTTTTCTTCATCAACCCAGGCTTTAATTTCTTCTTCTGAAACCTGTAAACGAATAGTGTACCATATTTTCTTTTCGAAATTTTTTAACACCTGGGTTTCATTCTCCGAAGCATCAACTCCGTCGATACAGCTCAAACCAACAACAGGGCCGCCCCATCCTCCAATAATCAAAGAGCAAAAGTCATCATTTACCGGAAATGTCATCCCGCAAAAAAAGTCGTTGCCAACCATTTTTCTGGCCTCAAGCTGAACCTCATAATTCATCTTCGGGAAAGTATCCATCCAGGTAATTCCGCTACATCCGTCGCCGTAATTTATAACAATGCTCCCCTCTGAAACCATCACCGGCCCTTCGGTTCCAAAAGATGTTATTTCCCAGTTGCTTAAAGAATTTCCATCAAATAACGATTTCCAGCCTCTGGGAACTTCAGCAGCAATCTGCGTTTTTTGCTGAGTCTGCTTCCCTTGTTTAGTTGAACTGTTACAAGAAATAAGTAAGATGGTGAATGCAAAACAAAGCTGTATTAAGATATTGGAAGTACGATACATTTTTTTATTTAAAAGTATAAAAGATGAAAGCCTCTGGCAATAAAAAGTTGGATAAAATCTTATGTATTTTTCGAATCCCTCTTAAAGTATTTGAGGCTTCTGCTTTAATTAAGGACAAAATAAAACTGGCCCTACCATTTAGGCAGAGCCAGTTCTAAAAATATATGATCGTCTGTTTTTGTTAGTTCAAAACAATAAAATCCGTATTAGATGATGGCTTCCATTGCTTCCATTGCCTCACGTAACTCGGCACCAATAATTTCTACATCGCTGTAACGAATGGCATCGTTCACTTCAATTAATTCTTTGTTGTCAACGTGTGCATCAATACCTTCGTTAAAGTTTTTACCTATAACGTTGGGTTCTATTTTACTCATAAAGTCAGCCAACAATGGTTTGCAAGCATGATCAAACAAGTAACAACCGTACTCAGCAGTATCAGAAATTACACGGTTCATTTCGAACAGTTTTTTACGTGCAATTGTATTGGCAATAAGTGGTGTTTCGTGCAACGATTCGTAGTAAGCAGATTCTGCTTTAATACCGGCTTCACCCATCACATCGAAAGCCAACTCAACACCGGCTTTTACAAATGCAACCATCAAAGTACCGTTATCGAAATACTCTTGCTCAGTAATTTCCATATCGCCGGCAGGAGTTTTCTCAAAAGCAGTCTCACCTGTAGCAGCACGCCAGGTTAACAGATTTTTATCTCCGTTGGCCCAATCTTCCATCATAGTTGACGAGAACGTTCCGTCCATAATGTCATCCATATGTTTTTCGAACAACGGACGCATGATCTCTTTCAATTCTTCTGAAAGTTTATAAGCCTCTATTTTTGCTGGATTTGATAAACGATCCATCATATGAGTGATACCACCAAGTTTCAGCGCTTCGGTAGTGGTTTCCCATCCGTACTGAACCAGTTTTGATGCGTATCCCGGATCGATTCCTTTTTCAACCATTTTGTTGAAACAAAGGATGGAACCTGTTTGCAATACACCGCAAAGAATGGTTTGCTCTCCCATTAAATCTGATTTTACCTCAGCAACAAAAGATGAATGAAGTACACCTGCTTTATGACCACCGGTACCAACACAATAAGCTTTGGCAATTTCCAGTCCATCGCCATTTGGATCGTTCTCGCGGTGAACTGCAATTAAAGTAGGAACACCAAATCCACGCAGGAATTCAGCACGAACTTCTGATGCAGGTGATTTTGGTGCTACCATAATAACGGTGATATCGTCGCGAATTTGCATACCTTCTTCAACAATGTTGAAACCGTGTGAGTAGGACAGGCAAGCACCTTTTTTCATTAAAGGAAGTGCTGCATTTACAACCGGAGTATGGTATTTATCAGGTGTAAGGTTCAGCACCAAATCAGCTTGTGGAATCATTTCTTCAAAAGTTCCTACTACAAAATTATTTTCAGTAGCATTTTGATAGGAAACCTGTTTCTCATCAATTTCTACCTGACGGATGGCATATGAAACATCCAATCCGCTGTCGCGCATATTTAATCCCTGAGCCAGCCCTTGTGCACCACAACCCAGAACAACAATTTTTTTACCTTCCAGTTTCTTTACGCCATCCGAAAATTCGGATTCTTCCATAAAGTCACATTTTCCTAACTCCTCTAACTGTATCCGTAATGGAATTGAATTGAAATAATTTCCCATCTGTCTATTTTTTAATAATGATTATACTTTTTAATCGGTTTTCGCCAATCTTTATTCAAAGTTCGAAAACTCATTACAAAACAACAAAATTTATACAATATCAAAATGTAAAAATACATGGATTTTAGGTAACTTTCATGGATTTAAAATTTAAACGCACCTTAAACACAAAAACATCGAACTAATTTTCAACATTTTAAGCCGTAATTCTGATTGGATATTTTGCAAAGTCTTTTTAGATAGTTTTTGATCGAAACTGCAATGGAGAGAGTCCGACTTCGCGTTTAAAAAACTTTGCAAAATAACTCTGATCGGGGAAATTCATTGTAGTGGCAATCTCTGAAACACTTAAATTGGTATGTGCCAGTAATCGCTTAATTTCTATAATCTGTTTTGATTTAATAACCTGAGAAGATGTTTTCCCGGTTAGCTGACTTACCGTTTGTGTTAAATGATTTGGCGTAAGCGCCATAATATCGGCATACTCGGCCACCGACAGGTTTTCGTGAAAATGTTCCTCCAACAGTTGAAAGAACTTTTTAACTACGATATGACCTTTGCCTTTCCAGCGGTTTTCATCGTATGGATAAAGGGCTGCGCAGGTTGTTAAAATTAAATCGAGTACTGATCGTAATATATCTACTGAATAAGCATCCTCTTGTTTGATCTCTTCAATTCCTTTTTTGAACAGGTTTTCCAGAAAAAGCATATCACTTTTTTCTGTTAAAAGAAGTGGTGGGTTATTTTGCCGAATAGTAAAAAAGAAAGGGAACTCGATTAAGCGATTTGGATTTCGTTGATTCAACAGGTAAAATTCGGAGGTAAAAATATAGATAAACCCTTCGATATCGTGCGAAAATTCAATTTTATGAGCTTGCCCCGGCGACATAAAAAACACACAGGGTGGCTCAATATCGTATTTATTACCATCGATTACGTGCGAGCCTGTTCCTTTTTGCAGGTATAACACCTCGAAAAAATCATGCCGGTGCGGATATTTCACTGCAAAATGCCTGTTGGCATCAAATACTTCTACCTGAAATTGCTGACTTGCCCGTTCTTCTGAACTAAAGTTATGCAAGCTGTAAACCGGTATATTCTCTGCACGCGACTTCAATTTTACGGAATAAAATGTTCACAAATTACTTGGTGAATTAATTATCGAATTTCATGGTATATCCCAACGACAAACGTAAGGTTCTGGTTTTGGCTTCCTGGCTTTCCAAGGTGGCAATATCGGCAAAACCATGATCATACGAAACGCAAATATTAAAACCATCATCCATTACAAATCCAAACTTAGCTGAAACACCATAATCCAACCGATTGTAATCGCCTTCCGATCCCCAAGTTACACTTTCAGAGCTACTGGTTGCTTCAGCTCCTTCATATTGAAAAGTAATTGATTCATTTCCGAATAATCCCGATCCGATATAGCCTCCCGCTCCAAAATAGATTTTATTTAATGAACGAAAACGGTAAAGATATTTTAGGTAAACCGGAACATCTGCATAATAAAGCGTTGTTTTATTTTTATGGCTGTAACTGGTTTCATCAAGCTTTTGATGAAATCCTTTTGTTTCGAAAAGCAAACCTCCTTCTACGGCAATTTCCTGCGATCGGTCTTTGTTTAACACATATTCGTAAAGCGCACCAATATGCATTCCATACAACGGATTAAAGGAATCTTCTATATCCGTTTCTCCGTTGCCAAATTTCATATCAGTAATAGCAAGGTTTCCTCCACCCAAAAACGTTACTGATGGATACTGAGCAACTGCATTAGTTGCAACCAAAATTAAACTTGCAACAAAAAGTAAAGAAGTAAATTTCTTCATGGTTCGAAAATTAATAATTGGGTTTATAAATGTGAGGTGAAAGATATGAAATTTTATGGAAAATAGCTTGAAAACAAAAAAGCAGCCTTTTGAGCTGCTTTTATTGCGGTGACGACGAGACTCGAACCACCAATATCTTCTTATTCAATATCAAGACTTTAAAGTATTCAAATTTTATATGTGTAACGTTTTAGTAACCAAACAAATTACATTTTTTGTCTTAGTATGTCATTGAACTTTCTTAACTAACTTTCTTCTCGTAAATATAGCATTTTCTCACCTATTTTAAATGCAAAATTTGCAGAATCAGCTGGGTCTCGAACTTTCCCCACAACAGGCTTACTATTTGACAATTAACACCAACAAAAAAAAAGATAAGTAACAAGCCTGTAACAATTTTCATGTCATTTTATGGCTTTTATGTGTCTTACATTTGATCAAAAATCTCATTTCTAAATCATCATGCCACAGAACATATTCTGGTTATTTTCAAAATTACTTATTTCTAGCTCAGTATCCAATTATTTGCAATATACCTTATCCCTAATTTTAGATTTATATATGCGGGATTAAAAATAACTTGATAATGTTACCTAAGAAAATTCTTCTTCATCAAAGGTGTCATATAAGTCAAGCGATTTTCTTCAACTTGTTGAATCATCAGTCCGGCATCAAAATTCTGAAAACCACCAATTCCACTACGTTTCATTCACTGTAAATCTTTTTTGATTCCGTCTTTTGTAACATTCCCATTCATCCGATGCCTCCAAACGCGAGGACGGGCTTCTTTCCCCGATTTTTAAACTCCGAATATAAATTCTCGGTTTGCGCATCATTCTAATTCTCTGTACACGATAAGAAGCTTATAGAAAGCGCCAACGTAATCATTAAGATTAAATCTTTTACTTTCATTCGTCTATAATTGTTTATTTCTTATGGTGACTCATGTAACTCGCATAAGCATTCTCCTGTGCCTGCCTGACGGTAGGCAGGTATTAAGAGACTTTTTATTATGCTCGTTTCATATTAGTTCTTTGTTGTTAGTTTTTTTCAATCTCATCTGCGGACATCTTGAAAGTATAATAAGTTTCAGGATACTGCTTCACCAGCATTCTATCTCTTTTTTCTGTGAATCGTTTTCGAGACAGATCATTTTGTCCAGTTAAAATTAGTGTTTTTTACATCAGCCGATGATGTCCCGATAAATAAATTAAAAATACCTGATTCCCAATCATATTCAAGATCAGAATTATAAAATTTCAATTCATCAGGAGTAATCGTAAAGGTTACTTCTTTTGATTCGCCTGGTTGCAACATTACTTTTTTAAAGTTCTTCAATTCTTTTACAGGTCTTGATATGCTAGCCACCGGATCGCCAATATACAACTGAACGACTTCCTCTCCGGCCACGTCACCAGTATTAGTAAGCATTATTTTAGCCTCCAGTTTCTCATTACCTTTTAAATCTGATTTACTTAATGTAATATCGCTGTATTCGAAAGTGGTATAGCTCAATCCATAACCAAACGGATAAACTGGGTCGTTAGGGATATCAAGGTATTTTGACGTAAACTTGTTATTTTCATCAAACGGACGCCCGGTATTTAAATGGTTATAATAAATCGGAATCTGTCCTACACTTCTTGGAAAGGTCATGGTCAGTTTTCCTGCCGGATTATAATCGCCAAAAAGAACATCGGCAATGGCATTTCCTCCTTCTGAGCCCGGAGCCCAGGCTTCCAGTATTGCAGGAACATTTTCGCTCTCCCAGTTCAGCGTTAAGGGGCGACCATTAATCAATACCAGAACGACTGGTTTGCCGGTTTTAACCAGCTCTTTTAATAAATTACGCTGACTTTCAGGAATACTGATATCTGCACGGCTGGCTGCTTCTCCCGACATGGCAGCCGATTCGCCCAATACAGCAACAATTACATCAGCATCTTTTGAAACCTGTAACGCCTCCTCAATAAGCTGTTCAGGCGTTAATGTTTCTTCGGCCATTTGAACTCCCATGTACGCAGCATATGGCGACACTAAGGATGCTTTCAGGTATGGATCATCTGTAATATTTGCTCCTTTTGCATAAGTTACTTCAACCGATTCACCTCCCATATTTTTGATCCCTTCAAGAACAGTAGAAATTATCGATTCGTCGCGCCGCATCACCCAACAGCCCAACATATCACCTTTGCTGTCGGCCAAAGGACCAACAACAGCAATTTTGCCTGATTTCTTTAGTGGAAGAGTGTTGTTATTGTTTTTCAACAATACCATTGAATGTGCTGCTATTTCGCGCGCAGCCTGCAAGTTTTCTTTGGTAGAAATTTCTGTATTAGAACGTTCTACATCCAGGTACTTATAAGGATCATCAAATAATCCCAGTTTGTATTTTGCTTCCAACACACGACGACACGCCAGATCAATATCATCCATTGTTACCTTACCTTCATCGAGCGATTTTTTTAGGGTTCCGATAAAACCTAATCCCTGCATGTCCATATCAATTCCTGCTTTTAGGGCTAAAGCAGAAACCTCCTGCAAATCACCTAAACCATGAGCCGACATTTCGTTAATAGATGTGTAATCGGTTACAACAAAACCATTGAATCCCCAACGGTCGCGCAATACGTCTGTCATCATAAATTTACTTCCGGTGGCCGGAATCATATCGATGGTATTAAACGAAGACATCGCACTTCCCGCACCTGAATCGAATGCTCCCTTATAAGGTGGCAAATAATAGTTAAACATTTGCTGATGACTCATATCAACCGTGTTGTAATCGCGACCAGCTTCGGAAGCACCGTACAAAGCAAAATGTTTTACACATGCCATGATAGTATTACTGGCTGCAAGATCGTCGCCCTGATAACCGCGAACCATCGCCTGGGCAACCTGCGATCCCCACCAAGGGTCCTCTCCGGCACCTTCAGCAACTCTTCCCCACCGCGGATCGCGTGCAATATCAACCATTGGCGAATAAGCCCAGCAAATACCTGTTGCACTGGCCTCGCTGGCAGCTATTCGTGCACTTTCTTCAATCAAATTTGTATCCCAGCTACAAGACAATCCCAATGGTATTGGAAATACGGTATTGAAGCCATGAATAACATCCACGCCTATCATAACCGGAATTTTTAAACGTGATTCCTGAGCAGCTTCCTGAGTTCCTTTTATTGACTTAAAAGTAAAACCTCCTGTGGCACCAACTTCTCCCCTTTTAATTGTTTCACGAAATTCTGCATCATCAGCACCTGCAAGTACAGCCCCCATATTTCCCGACTTCAAATTAATCTGACCTAGTTTTTCCTCTAGCGTCATTTTACTCATAAGATCACTTATGAATTTATCCATTTCATTCTCCTGGGCCAGTACGATACTTGCGGAAAGAATTAAGACAAAGCTTACTACCAGCTTTTTAATTTGTTGTAATATCATAATCTAATTTTTAGCAGTTAAAATCATCCGAACTGATGCATAAACTGTTTGTAAAAAAAGGTGGCACAATGCCACCTTCACAAATAAAACTATTCGGCTATTCTTTCGCCGGTGGCATCGAACATGCCCATTAAACTTCCTTTTAAATTATTGTCGTCAACTTTCTTAAACGTGATATTAATATCGTACCCCATCGTCATATAATTCACTGTGATTTCTTCTTCTTTTTCTGAAACCGTTTTAAATTCTGATGGATCGATACCTTCAGCACGCATTTCTCCTGTTAATTTCCCATCTACTCTTTCGAGGTGCATTACCATTTCGGCGTCGCCACTTGGAGTACCTTTTAACACCACTTTCCAGTCTCCTACAAAATAATCAGGATCGGAATCATTAGCCTGTGTACCAATAGCTACTAAAAGAATAAATACTGTTGACAAAATCATTCTTACTTTTTTCATAATTCTAGTTTTTGATAATTAATAAACTTTGTTTTAAACTCTCTTTATTGATCTTTAAGTTATATTTCTATTTTTGATGAGCTTCAAAATAGTTGTCGAAGAAAACCAAGCCTTTTGGGGTACAGATTCCCCGAATAACAAGGGCCACCGTATTCAGAAACGACTGGTCAGCAGAAATCTGAAACTTGACATACTGATCTGTTCGAACTGCTGTACCGTATAAAACCGCTATCGACTCCATAACTACTTCGGGTAAGATATTTTTCAGAAACAATCCCTCATTGATTCCGGCTTGAATCAACCGCTGAAACTCTAACCAAAAAGTATTGCTTACTTTTGACTCCACTCTTCGTTCAAGTTCGGAATAGTAATTATGTATGTCAGAATAAAATTTATTGTTTACATCCGTATCTACCTGAAAAGCTTTCATCCAAACATTCAATAAAACAAATACCGGATTTTGTTCTCTTGAATATTCCTGAATTAATTTAAACTGTTGATTGTAGTGCAGAATTAGCACCTCTTCAAGTAACTCTTCCTTATTCTTAAAATATTTGTAAAAGGTTTTGGTTGATATCCCCAATGAATCAACCAGGTTTTGTACGGACATATTTCGTACTCCTTTTTGTAAGAAATCCTGTGAAGCTTTTGATATGATCTTGTCTTTCATTAATAAATATGTGGAAAATATTTTAAACTCTATATTTTCCAACAAATCAACAGGAAAATATCAATAATAACAAATTTTCCAAATGTTTTTTTTCTTTTACTTTATGCAAATCAAGGATTGAGCTTTACACAAAATCCTTCATTTTGATTCAAATCCTGAGGATGATTAAGATTTTCTCGTTTTCTTCCTTCAAAAGAGAGGGTAGTAAAGAGAGAATCTTGATTTCACTGTAGTATTTTCAATCCTTGATTCACATTCTTACCAAAAAATGTTATTAATTACTCTTAATGCTCTATAAATACATTTTTCGCAATAATTTGAGATTTATCTATATACTCAGAATCTGCATAAAATATGACGGACTGTCTATCTCTACAGCTTTCCTTTCTATTCATGAAATATTATGACATTTTCTGTATTTACATACCCTATTTCAATTGAATAACAGCACCTTCTAATTACATTATCACTTGATAAATCAATTATTCCAAACCTTAACACCATTTTCCGTCTCTTAAAATACAATCTTATTTTACTGGCAAGATTTTTATCTCCCGTTCAAACATTTGAGGATATACCCGATAACTCAGGAATACACCACGCGCCGAACAACCAACACCTGATGTCGCATAATCAAGATTAAAGGTTATGCCATCCTGTTTTTGCAGCTGATAAGTATAAACTGATTTGGTAAGGTTTTCAGTTGAATATGGATACGCATTAAAATTAAATAACTCGTTCACTTTTAGTTGCAATCCTTTACCTTCATCGTCGAGCATCTTTACCCACCGGTTATCCGTTCTTAAACCATAATCTCCCGGCTTAAGGTACGGAACATACATATCATCAACGGTAGAGTTGTAAATGCCTATTTTATACCCACTTTTTCTTCCGGGATAGTTCTCCTCTGGTCCGCGTCCGTACCAATTAACGTTTTGCAGGCTTTTATCAAGCGTAAACGACAATCCAAAACGAGGGAAGTACAGCGGCATTGTGCCACCCTGTGGTTTCGCGATGTGATGAACAGTAATTTCGCCGGCACCATCGATGATATAATTGTAAATATTTTCGATACCGTTGTATTGAGCACCAAAGATATACTGGTCTAATGCACCTTCAGCACTTTCACCAAATATGGTAATCTGCCTGATTTTAAGGTAGACTTTTCCATCAGCTTCAATCACCTCGGTATAAACCGGGTAATTTGTAGTTTTATCAATTCCAGTGGAATAAAATTCAGTAGCAATAAAGGTATTGTAACCTTCTTTCCAATTTGAAGAACTCGCGGATCTTGAACCCCAACTGTCCAGATCATTTGCCATTGGAGCTCTCCAAACACTCACCAGTAATGGAGATTTCAACATCTCTTTTCCATCTATCTGAATAGATGACAAGGCCCCCAAACCTTTATCAAAAGTATATTCAAAATCTTCACCTGTAACTTTCACCTCACGCTCCGATTCGGAATAAGCAGCTTTTGTTGTGCTTTGTTTAACGGTTTGAATGTTCTTTTTCCATGGAAGTTCCATTTGCGTCCAGGCAACTTCATGTCCGGCTATGGCCCATAACTTGTCCTCTTTTATCGAAGAACTGATTGTTACACGATATTCAGTACCTTCTTGCAATGACGGTTTTGAATATGGAATTTTTAGCGTCTTTTTCTTCAGAGGGCCAATCTGGAGATCCAATACTCCGTCCTGTAGTATATCGCCGTCAGCTTCAAGAAACCAACGCGTTTCGTATTGCGATGCATCAGTAAAATGATTTCGGTTCCATACTTCCACCATGCCAGTTTCGGCATCTAAAAGATTAATAACAATGGGCTGAACCACCTTTTTCATTTCCCACATTTCGGGCTGAACCCGGCGGTCTCCCCAAATACTTCCATAGTTTCGCGCTCCGGCCCCATAACTTAAGAATGTCCCCTGATTCGTTTCTTTTTCAAAATCGAGCCAGAGTGCTGCATGTTCAGGATTTAAGTTCTCCGGAAGAATTGAAGTGGAAAATACTCCGACATTATCAAGCAACGCGTCGCACATATAGGTAGGAGTTTCTGAGCCATCGATTTCCGAGTCGCGCCCCAGGCTTATTGTAAACGGAAAATTTATGATCTTCCCTCGGGCCAGCTTACTGCCCTTTTTGTTATTATCGATGTAAACCGACATTTCCTGTCCGTCGTATACTGCAGTCAGATTATGCCAGTGGTTTTCCCAATTCTTTGGCAATCCTACTCGTAAAGTGTACTTTCCACCCAAGCTGTTGCTGCCCATGAAAGCACTTCTCAAATCAAATCCATTCCCTTGGTTCGGACGTACATTTGTGTAAATATAAAATTCCAATGAGTCGGATCCCTGCTGGACCAATCCAAACTGATTGGAGCCTTTCGTTATGAATTGCCCGCCAGCTGTATTCAATTTTCGTGGATAAACATCCATTGTGATGGTTAATTTATCGCCATTGATTTCCAAAGCATCATCGCGGTATATTTCAATCCACTGATCGTGTCCGTTTAAACTAACTGCCTTTCCTGTTTTCCCTTCTACCAATTTAATATTGTTGCCCATTAAATGCGCAGGTACTTTATTGGGAGACTGGTCTTCGAGTTGGCGAACTTGTTCGGTAAGCCCCGGACTTACATAGTCCCAGATTGCTCCGCCCATCGTTCTTGAATAGGATTCAATAACATGCCAGTAATCTTCCAGTCCTCCGCCGGCATTACCTGCAACCGACAAATATTCATCCATAAATGACGGGCGAATATCAGTTTCGTTAATGCCAAGCCCAACGCGCATATCCAGTTCCAGAGGACTTGGATAGCGAGGTCCGATAATCTCTTCAGAAGGATGAGAAAAAGCATTTCCACCATACATCCAGTAACGTGTATCGTCGTATTTTCTGCCTTCTTTAATAACTTCTGTAATATTCATTCCCTCGCCACTTTCGTTCCCGGCACTCCAAAACAAAATGCATGGGTAATTTCTGTCTCGCAATACCATTTGCCGCACACGTTCGCGATACATATCCGTGAATTCAGGCATATTACAAACACTTTCAGTAGCATGTGATTCTACTCCGGCTTCATCAATAATATACAAACCGTATTCATTGGCAAGTTCAAGGTATTTGGTTGTTGGAGGATAATGAGAAATGCGCACTGCATTAAAGTTAAACTGCTTCAGAATCTCAAAATCTTTTCGGATAATTTCTTCGGTCATGCCATGTCCTAAATCGGCATGTTGCATGTGTGTGTTCGTTGCATTTACTTTTATGGGCACTCCATTTAAATAGAAAGTATCGCCATCAATTAGTGTTTCTTTAAAACCGATGCGTTGTTCTGCTTGATCATGAACCTTTCCTTCTTCCGTAATCAGTTCCATTTTTAATGTATAAAGATCAGGTGTTTCAGATGTCCATTTCAGAGGACTTGAGATCTCCGTTGCAAGTTCAATCTGTTTCTTACCCTCACTATCAATTGTGAAATCTTCACTATTCATTTCGGCTACAAACTTGTTGTCGGCATCGTACAACGAAGCTTTTACAGAATAAGAAGCGGCCGGTGAAGCAGTATACCTTTTTACATCCACCTGAACCGAAAGTTCCGCATCGGTATAGGTTTCATCCAGGTCGGTAACAACATACCAGTCGAACAAGCGAACATCGGGAGTTGCATAAATAGTTACATCATCGAAAATACCTGCCAATCTCCAGTAATCCTGTCCTTCAAGATAATATCCATCGCAATATTTGGTAACAAATACTGCAACAGTATTTGTACCTTTTTTCAGGTATTTGGTAATGTTATATTCTGCCGGCTCCTGTGCACCCTCGTTGTAACCAACCTGTTCGCCATTCACCCAAACAAATGAAGCTGAGGCTGTCTTTTCCATTCTTAGAAATACCTGGTCTCCGTTCCACGAGGATGGAATGTTAAACGTTTTTCGGTAGGCTCCTGTTGGGTTATATTCACGCGGAACATTGGGTAAAATAACCGCAAATGCACCGGGATCTGACCTTCCATAAACAATATCCCCAAAAAATAAATCTCGTTTTAATGGAAAAGGAGCAGTCACATTTCTGAATATCCGGTCACCATAACCTTGCATTTCCCAGTTCGACGGAACCTGAATGGTCCCCCACTTTTTGTCGTTAAAACTATTCTCATAAAAATCTGTTGGAATACCTTCGGGAGTTTCACTATACATGAATTTCCATTCTCCGTTCAGCGAAATGGTTTTGCCAGGAAGATAGAAAGACCTTCCTTCTTCCTGGTTTAGTTCGAATACTGAAGTATTCTCTAGATAATAATAAATATCGTCTAAAAATTTTACCGGTTGAGCCAGAAGTATTCCGTGTAAAAACAGTCCTAGCAACAATAATTTAGTTCGTTTCATATTAATTATTATAGGTTGATTTATATCAAAATTATAGCATCCGCTTTTCAAATATCATAAAGATAAAATTCAATTTTTATAGGTTCGATATTTTGAATGTATTTAATGATTGAGCTGGTAATACAGGAGAAATAAAAGTATCTCCTATCTTTATATTTACTTTTTTACTTGTTTCATCCTGATTTCCTGCAATTACAATTATCGAACAATCGGGATTTTTAAATGCTAAAAGGTCATTGTATTCCCCTCCTGTTTCCAGTTTCTTTGCGCCCGGTAAAACAAAGTGGCTGGCGTGTTTCAGGATGTAGTATTCGTATGAATAGCGATAGGCTTTTTTCGCTGCGTCAACTACAACCAGCGAATTTTGTTCCCATCCCCAGCGACTAACACCACCTTCCAATAGCGAAGTATTCCAGTATTCGTATACCGAAACGCCATTGTTCAGGTAATGCTTCATCAGATCCCACGAGTGCATTGCTCCTGTCCAGTCGTTTTTACCATTGCCACATTCCTGCTCTGTCTGAAACATTGCCAAATCAGGATAACGTTTGTTTAGTCCCGGTAGCGCATTTTTTCCTGCCCACTGAAAACCTACTCCTTTTACATATTTTGAAGATTCCGGATCTTGCAGAATCGTATCAATCAGGGCTTCGTTTGGACGCTCCATAGTCCCAAAATAAACATCAACTCCCAGTTCTTGCATGACAGGACCTAAATATGATCCAATAAAATTACTTAATCCGGCTGCAGTCCAGCAGCAACTTGGAAAAACCTGTGCCGAGTTAAATTCATTCTGCGGCATCACGGCAAAAATATCGATACCTTCATTTCTGTATGCTTCAATAAATTTCAAGAAGTACAGTGCGTATGCTTCCAGGTATTTATCTTGCTGGATAAACATATCGGTGCCTTCTTTTCCTTCGTTCTCAGGACTCAGATCATTTTGATATTTTGGATCAAAATAGTTTTTAAAATACTCTTGATATGCGGCCAATAACGTACTGTCATTCCCGACCTGAGCAGACATCATGTGTTTTATCCTTTTCATCTCTGCTTCTGAGGATGAACTTGCATAATGTTTGTTATACTTCATCCACGAAGGAGGGCTCCATGGCGAAGCCCATATCTTGATGTCGGGGTTATATTGTTTTGCATTATTAATGAACGGGATTAAAGTATTCTTGTCGTTTTCTATTGAAAAATTTTCCATGGCAAAATCGCTCTCGGTTTCGTTATACGAATACCAGTTTAAGGCGAAGTCGTTGGCGGCAACAGGCATACGACAAATAGTAAAATTAGCTCCAACACCTGGAGCAAAAAATTCATTCATTATTGATTCACGGTCAGCTTCGCTTAACTCGCTTAGTGATGTCCAACCTAATTCGTTAAAGCAACTGCCAAAACCGTCGATCACTTGTTGAGTTTTATCGGTATAAACTTCAGCATCTGCATTTTCAGTTGAGGTTGTTGCCATCAGCTGACTTGTTTTCCACTGCGTTGTTGGTGTCGTATTTACCCATTCGACCTTAGTTTTTGTACTACAAGCTGCACAAAAAAGAAGGAAAAAGAGTGATATGTTTAAAATTTTCATGTATAATATTGTTTATTGTTATCTTATGAATTTAATTTCCATCAGATCATACTAATTGATGGTTGATCTTAATTTACGTCCTTCATTACTACTCCATCAGCCTACGTTGTAAGCGAGCACCAGAAGGATAACTTGTACTCAGATTCATGAATCTTAACAACTTAAAAGATCATTGATATTTAATCTTTATTACTCTAAATTAGATTACTTTAACCAATTTACTTTCGTTTGTCGAAGATTAGACGATGGGTTTCCAATCGTAATATGAAAAACTATGCTGTCCCTGTTAAAATTCAATTCAGAGTTCTAAATTTTTAAATCGTCAGTAGTAATTTCAAAATCGACATACTGTTCTTCTCCCTGTTATATCATAACTTTTTTTAAGTATTTCGACTCCTAAACTAGTCTGACCATAGTTGCCAATGGATCTCCAATCAAAAGCTGTACTAGCTCTTCGGCTTCAAGAATCATCATCATAAGTATTAGGTCTCCTGTAGATACAGGAGACCCAATTTTAAAAACACCACGAAAAACCTATGAGATAATAAACTCATTATCAATAACCTGGATTTTGTGTCAGATTTTTATTCAACAAACGATCTTGATTTGGAATCGGATAAATAAGCTGATGTTTATCATCATCCATTGTGTAGCCGAGAGATTTTCCATTAGAATCAAGCTGCTCATTAATGACATCAACCACACTTACAACACCACTGGCATCTGCTCTTTTCAAATCATTCCATCTGGTACATTCAAAAACTAATTCCAATCGTCTTTCATTTAATACAGCTAACGCTAATTCGCTTTTTGAACTTGCACTAGTGCTATCCAAACCAGCTCTACTCCTAATTTGATTTAACAAGATAGTAGCAGCAGATAAATTGTTAAGCTGAACATTAGCTTCAGCCGCCAGTAAAATTATGTCGGCCAACCGAATGATCCGAATATTATCCTGACTAAACCACCCGCCTGGTGCATATTTCCCCTGAAATGGAATTTCTTGTTCCGGATCCCAGGCATTGACTGGCATATTAAACGATGCATTTGCAATTTGCCAATTAAATGTTGTTGTATACCTCGATCCGATAGTGTCACCTGCAGTCTGAAATGCCCGAACCAAATCAGCTGAACAAATCTGACGTTTAGGCCAACCATCGCCTGCAGCATAAGCAAAAATCTGAAATCCCCACCAACCGGTTGTACCACCTTGCTGTACATCAAAGATCGATTCAGTATTGTTTTTATTAGCCATTCCCCAAACATTGCTGAAATCAGAAACTAAGGAGTAAACTCCACTCTCAATAACCTTATTAGCATATGTCAAACAGTTGTTATAATCTCCTATCTGGGCATAAGTTTTAGCTAAAAGAGCTTGAGCAGAACCTTTTGTTGCTCTTCCAAATTCATTCTCATAAGGTGTTGTTAAAAGCACATTCTCAGCATAAATTAAATCTGTAATAATCTGATCATAAACTTCCGCTTCGGTATTCCGTTCCGGATAGAGATTGCCATCATTTAGGAGTGAGGTAAATATTGGCACGCCACCCCACTGAGTTACCAACTCGTAATAACTTATGGCTCTTAAGAAACTGGCCTCACCCAATATTTGTTCTTTTCTTGTTGTACCGTCCCATTTAGAATCTTCAATTACCGAAACATTATCTAATACAGTATTTGCTGCAGCAATCTGGTTATAAAGTGCAACATATGCTTCCTGAAGTACTCCTGTAGCAGCATCGAAACTAAAATTCTCAAAAGTCATTTCCGTCGGATTATCTCCATTTACATAATGATTATCACTAATTCCTTCCGTGAGATAATAACGGTTATACTGGTAGTAAGCTCCGATTGTACTGTAAGCACCTGTCAATAAATTCTCAGCATCCTGTGCTGAAGTAAAAGAACCTGATACCACATCCGACTGTGGTTTTAAATCCAGGAAATCATCGCTGCATGATACCAGAACTATCAGTATCGCAAAAATTATATTTAATTTTATTATTGATATTTTTTTCATGATTGCCTTTTTTTAGAATTGAACATTTAATCCAAGTGTGAAAGTCTTTGCAGCAGGATAAGTTCCCCTGTCTATACCGAGTGATAAAAGTGAAATTGACTCTCCAGCACTACTCGCTTGATTATTGGTTCCGTTACCATAAGCGTTTACCTCAGGATTATACCCAGAGTAATTGGTTAAGGTAAACAAGTTTTGAGCAGTAAAATAGACTGTTGCACCTCCAATACCAATTTTCTCAATGAACTTATCATCAACGTTATAAGATAATGTAACATTACGCATTCTGATAAACGAACCATCTTCAATATAATGAGATGAAATACGGTTAATCAACAATGATGCTTCGGCAGCATTCTCGCCTCTATTTCCAAGCGCTCTGGGAATATCCGTAATATCCCCCGGATTTTTCCATCTTCTCAATACTGCAGTGCTTTGGTTTTGGAAGCCATTCATAGATTCGATTTCCATACGAAGACTATTGTAAATATCATTTCCATTACTACCATCAATTAGAACTGACAAATTAAAGTTCTTGTATGTGAAATCATTTGAAAATCCAAAAGTGAAGTCAGGTAATGCATTACCTATAATTTCGGGTTCGCTGCCATATATCAAATTCCCTGTTGCAGGATCCACACCCTCGGATTTATATCCCCAAAATGTTCCCAACGGTAAATCATTTTTAATTATCTGGGTATAAAGTTCTGTATTACTACCTGCTACAGTTACAGCTCCAGTCTGAAAAGAGATTTCGGAATCTATACCTTCCATGGTATTATCATTATGTGAAATATTGAAGTTAGAATTCCATTGAAAATTGTTCTTATTTACTATATTGGCCTCTATGGTCACCTCAAGTCCTTTGTTAATATTATTCCCTGGCAAGTTTACAGCTTGATATACACTACCTGAAGTAAGTGGTAATTGCTGAGTAAATATTAAATCTTCAATTTTTTTAGAATAATAATCAATTGTGAATCTTAATCGGTTATTTATAAAACCGACATCCATACCTATATTCGTCTGAACCGCTGACTCCCATTTTAGATCGGGATTACCTAGAAGTGTACCTGGATTTACTCCTGGTGAAGCAGAACCTCCACTATATGGATATCCCGCGCCAGCATCTAATAAACTATATGATGGATAAAGTAGTGTATAAGGAGGTAAATTTCCGGTTTTACCCCAACCTGCTCTTAATTTTAATCCCTGAACAAAGGTTACGTCCTGCATAAAGCTTTCATTTGAGACTTTCCAGCCCGCAGAAAATGCAGGAAAGTTACCCCATCTATTATTCGACCCAACCCGAGATGAACCGTCCCTCCTGAAAGTTACAGTAGCCAAATAGCGATTATCATAAGAATAGCTTAATCTTCCGAAGTACGACATTGTAGACCATTCATATCTACGGGTCCCAATCTCGTAATTGGTACTTGCCGCATTTAAGGTTTTTACGACATTGGAGCCAAATCCTTCACCATGTTGGTGAGAACTGAAAATCTGCTCCTTTAATATCGCATTACCCAGGATAATGTTAAAATTATGCTTTTCAAAGTTAAAATCTTTGTTTAGGGTATTGTCAATTCCCCACCTTACAACTTCTGAGTAATTACTAGTCGCTTCTCCTCCAATCGAAGCAGCTGATAAGCTGGAAAAAGGATCCATAAAATAATCGTATTTCGAATTATTTATGGTTGTATTGAATTGACTTTTGAATTTTACATCGAAAGGCAATATGAATTCAGCATAAGCATTACCCAAAATATTGTTGGCAACAGTCGTATTCTCATCAGTTAAGATGTTGGCAACGGCGTGTTCTCCAGACATTAAGTTGCTTCGTCCGTATAAACCCGGATAAGGGCTATCTGCAGGATAAATGATTGGGACGTACTCTGGCATGGTAAGAGCACCTGTAACAACACCACCAAAGTTAGCTGTCAAGTTATCTGTGATTGACTGTTGTCTGGTTCTGTTATAATTGATACTGGCACCAACTTTCAGAAATCCTGCAACCTGATGATCAGTGCTGAGTTTTATTGAATATCGTTCGAACTCAGATCCCATAATTATCCCTTCCTGGTTTAGGTATCCGAGTCCCATATAATAATTTCCGCTTTCAGAACCACCTGAAGTACTTAAATTAATACTGTTCTGAACAGCATCCCTATAGATAAGGTCTTGCCAATTGTTATTGGTATTATCTATATCGTAGTAATCTGGAATATCAAGAGGAGATTCTCCAATCTCTTCTTGCAATTCTAAATATTGTTCATTATTCAAAACAGGGATAGTTTTTGTTATCCGCTGAATACCAGTGTACATTCTCAATTCTGTCAAAGGTTTTCCTTTTAAACCTTTTTTGGTAGTAATAATCACAACGCCATTTGTTGATCCTGCCGCTCCATAAATTCCTGCTGCTGATGCATCTTTTAAAATATTGATCGATTCAATATTATTCGGATCAATAGCCTTAATACTGTTTGTAATCACCCCATCAACAACGTATAATGGTTCAGAACCGTTGGGTGAACCAATACCACGAATCCTAACTGACATTTCTCCGCCAGGAGAACCAGACGGACTGGAGACCTGAACACCAGATGATTTTCCAGATATGGCATCAGCAGCACTAATAATTGGTCGTTTAGACAAGTCACTGACATCCACTACTGCAATAGCAGATGTTACATCTGACTTTTTTTGACTGCCATACCCAATAGCCACAACTTCGTCAATACCAATGGTTTCTTCTTCCAGGGTAACATTAATATTAGTTTGTCCTGATAATACTATCTCCTGTGTTTTCATTCCCACAAATGAAAATGCCAGAGTTCCTGCATCTTCAGGAACTTCCAATGTGTAATTACCATCAAAATCAGTAATTATACCAGTTGTAGTTCCTTTCACAATCACTGTAACACCCGGAAGTGGTTCTCCATTTTTGTCGGTTACTTTTCCTGAAATAGTTTTCTTCTGTTGTAATTCTTTTGATTTATTGTCAAAACCAGCATCGTTTAAAAGAGAAGGTTCAACCTTTTTCTCTAAAATAGTTATTTGTCTGTCGTTTATTTCGTAATAGTTTTGGGTACCTTCAAACAGCTGCTCTAAAATATCAGTAACAGTTTCATTTTCAACCGAAATAGTCACCTCCCTATTTAAATCAACAGATTTTTCGCTGTAAAGAAAGATAAATTCACTATAGTCTTCCACCTTTTGAATTACCTGTTTTACAGTAATATTCTCAAAGTTCATAGTAAATTTTGTCTGCTGCGAATAAGTTGTGGAGGCAATAGAGGCAACAGATAAACACAACAAAAGAGTAAGTAATTTCATTCTAAATAATAGTCTAGTTCCAAAGGGCCTAATGCAATATAATAGCCCGATCCATTTTTTTTTCATAGATTTGATACGTTTTTTGTTAATACATGTTATTAATACAAACATTGAAAACCGGTGAGGCTCAAATTCTCCGGTTTTCCTTTTTTTTTTAGTTCAGTTATATCATAACGAAATAAGAATTAGTTAATAATTACATTTTTTCCATCAATCTCATATTCAATTTGCGCCACTTTTGAAAGTGAAAGCATCACTTCATCAAATGATTCTTTCAAATCCAATTTCCCGGATATTGGTAATGCATTTCTAATTTTCTCACTGTCATAATCAAAAGTTATATTATAGTATCTACCCACCTTTGCAAATACTTGTTCAAGACTCTGATTTTTAAATTTATACAAACCTTCTATCCATGCAATATAATTTTCTGCTTCCGATTCAGATTCAACAATGATTTCTTCTTGAGAAGTTCGAAAAGTAGCTTTTTGATTTGGGATCATCTGGACCTTCTCATTTAGCAACTTATTGCCATTCCAAACCTTTACACTTCCTTCAAGTAAAACCGTTTCTGATAACTCATCTAAACTGTACGAATTCATATTAAACTTTGTGCCTAATACTTCCACATTCATGTTTTCCGAAGAGACTACAAATGGTTGCTTCTCATTTTTTGCAACCTCAAAATAACCTTCTCCATCCAGATACACCTTCCGTTTTTTTCCTGTAAATTCCTGTGGAAAGGCAAATTTAGAGCCCGCATTTAACCAAACTTTTGTACCATCTGATAATTCCAATTCTGTTTTTTTACCATATGGAATCACAAGCTCATTTAGTGGATATTCCTTATTATCAGAAGATTCAACTATTTCATTAAGATGTAATGTTTTGTCAACCATTATTACCTCGTTTTCCATAATGGTAATATTCGATTGCTCCTTTTGAACTTCAATTTTTTCACCACTTGCCAGTGTTAGCACTGTATTTTCCTCATTCGAGGGGCTGTTTGCTTCCGAAAAGTTATATTCATTCCCCCGATTAAATAAACTCAAATAAACAATACTACTAATTGAAATTATAACTAAAAACGAGGCTGCAATTCGAACAAATTGTTTAAACTGAGTGGGATTATTTACGTTTTTGTAGGTTCCGTTAAAATCTCTAATTTTTAGCCAAAGATCATGTTTCAAATCTGCATTGAGTTGTTCTTTTTTTATCCAAAAAAGAGAAATAAACTTTTTTGCATTTTGAATTTTGGCTTTTGAATCTTTATGAATTTCCAAAAATTCACGCCATTCTTCTTCAGTTGTAATATTCTGAATTTTATCAACAAATTCCTGGTCGTGAATTAATTCTTCAAATGTATAATCGATATATTTTCTTTTTGCCATTTTTCGCCTTTCTATAAACAAAAAGGGAATATGGTCTTATTTGTGACAAAAAAAATGAAAAAAAATTATTTTCCCTGGCGACGCAACAGTGTCATTAGAATCAATCCGTTGGAAATCAAATGCTTTTTCAGATCTCGAATAGTGCGAGAAACCAATTGTCTTGCCGTATCATACGAGATTGACATAATATCGCATATTTGTTGATAGTCTAATCCACAAGTAAACTTGTAAAACAGGATCTCTCGCTGTTTGGCATTTAGGTTCTCTATTCCTCTTTTTAATTTCAATTCATTTTCCGACACTTCCTCGTCTAAAATTAATCTCTCCTCGATTGAAAAAATTATTTGGGATTCATTTGAATAATCTTTTTCTAAATCTTTTTGTTTAGACTGCTTCTTAAGCTGCTCAAAAAGTCTTCTACGAAATGCCTTTAGTAAGTATATTCTGATGTTATCCGTTTCACCAAGGCTCTGTCTTTTCCTGATTATGTAATAAAATAAGTCCTGAATAACATCTAAAACTAAGTCCTCATCTGCAGTGTACCTTTTGCCATTAAAAAAAAGAAAGTCAACATTTTGGTGATAAATATATGAAAGAGCGTCCTCCCTTTCATCTAAGAATTCTCTCCATATCAATTTGTCTGTCTTCTTTTTCACAAGCTACAATTTGATCAGACCCTATAATCCTATACGAACAGATTTAGGTAGTTTTGTTATTTTGCAATTATAAATAAAATCGTTGAAATGGTTACGATGACATTGTGATATACATTTTTTTCTGAAAGCCACCAGCAATTCAATTGCTTATTATCATGTTTGAGTACATGTCAGCTACTCATAGTTCTGCTCAATTCCCTTAATAAGAGGATTTAATAAATGAGATTGTAAGGAATATCTTGTTAAAATTCTGCCATTTGGTTACTTTCCCAAAACGAAATATTTTAAATATTGTGATCATTATTTCTTCATTATATTTTAAACGACCGTTACAATAACTCTTTCAAACCGACTTAAAGAGGGATTTCCCTTATCTTTCACTTCGAGGATGATATGAATTGTTTCACCTGCAACAGCATTTTCCGGAACTAACACTTTTGCATTTACAGCATCAGCATTCTCAATTTTAACGTTTGAATCGAAAGTGTCTGCCTCTGCATATTGCCACCATTTATAGCTTACATCATCTCTATCAGGATCGGTTACGATACCCTGAAGTTCAATGGTTTCACCGGCTTTTGCTGTTAGATCATTATCGTGTTTCAGTTTTACAACCGGAGCATGATTGGCATTTTCAAAATCCGAAACACACCAATCTGCACGCGCTGCAAAATCATTCTGTAGCACCTCAATCCATCTAACCTGAGGATACGATGAATCCTTCTCTCCAGTTTCCGGATTCAGGTCAGTAACATCCCTACCGTCTTTCCAGCGTTTTGGATTGGTTTTCGATTGAACAAATCGTCCCCCCAGTCCTCCATACGAGGGATCTTCAATTGCACGTAAACCAAAATCCATTAAATAAAAATACGCCGGAGAATCACCTTCCGAAATAAAATCATATCGATTCATCCCCCGTGCTTCAACCTGCTCCATTTGCCCCTGTGTATGATCCCAGTCGCCCTCGATCTGACGACCATCTCCCCAGGTGTAATACGTCTCCAGAAGAGCTCCATGATCGAACAGAATGTTTTCAGAAAACCACGGTCCTTGCATATACGGTTTCAAACTTTCAGGAACAACCATCGGCCACATATACGCGAAGCTCCAGAACTGTGCCGAATTATATATCACTCTGATTTCAGGCCAATTAGGTTCAACATATTTATTATACGTTGCATCCTGGTCTAGTACTGTATAAATAAATGTTTTTTTCGAAACCTTTTTGTAAACAGCGTCCCATTCTTCAGTTCCTTCATACTCTTCCTGAATGGACTTTAAAGCTCTGGCCAAAGTGTTAGTTCCACCCCAGATTTGAACATACACTGGTCCTTCTTCATCGTCGAGAAGAATATCTTTGATAAATTCCGATCCTTCGGTTGCTTCAGCCATATCGCCTTCAAAATCAATATTCCCCACCTTTATTATATTTTTCAAATATTCCGGTGAAGGATAATTTTTATCGTGCCTTTTCAGGTTTTCGTATACTGTAGCATACTTTTCAATCATTTCCTGCATCCAGGTTGTTCCCGGCCACCTCAGTTCTGCTCGCTCACCATACAAACGTGCGGTGTTTTCCATTTCAGAAGTAAATAGTGTTCCTTCGCCATCTCCTTTCCAATGCCATTGTGAACTACTATACACCATTCCCTCAACGTTGAACTCATTTAAATACAATAACATTCTGATGTAAGTATCCTGATCGTCAACCTCGCCATCAGTTGTGATAATTGTACGTGGTTTACTTAAACTACTTTCAATTTTGCCTGATACTATTTCTGATTCGACTTTTTCACCTGAAGTAACGCAGGCTGTAAAAAAAACAAATAGAGGTACAATAAAACCAAGCTCTTTTTTCATAAGTATTTATTTACTTTTAAGCTAACAATAGAAACTAGAAAGAATTCCCGACACTCTTGCCGGGAATTCGAGAACTAACTCTTAAACTAAACTAACTATAGAAAACCTAGAAGGAAAATCCTTCCGTAGGTTTTTCAATTACATTCCATTTTTCCAATATGGTTTTACACATTGAAATATCGTAACTGGCAAAAAGTGCGAATCCTTTGGCCGACTCAATTTTGCTATCGTAAAAATCTTTAATCCATTTTTCAATAGCAGGCGTTCTAAAATCCGTGGCGTCAACACTGTTCAATACCCAATTTCGCTCGTGCATTGTACGTTTATCATCGTTCAGAATGCGTAAGAATATCTTTTCTGCCAGTTCTGTTTCTCCTAAATGCAACAATGTTTCTCCGATTAAAACGGCTGTTGCGGTTGCATCTTCACCGACCGCGGCTTTTAATGCTGGCAATGCAGTTTCTGCATTATCAATATGAATAAGCAATCCTGTAACACCCCAGTATCGCAGTGCAGAGTCTTCATTTTTTAGCAATTCAACGTACTCATCAATTGCTCCGCTTCCTGGTTGTGTTGCCAATTCTGCGGCAGCTAACAATTCCTCAAACGGACAATCAACCGATCGCATGTAATCGTACATCGATCCATCGCCGGCTCTTTTTACATATTCTGTTTCCGGTATCAGCGCCACATCACGGATTTCTTTCATCCAGTGGAAATTCTCTTTGCGCATCCGCTCTAGTACATCTTTATAGGCAGGATCATCGGCAAGATTATAAAGTTCATTCGGATCATTCTCTGTATCGTAAAGCTCTTCAACTGGTTTGGTTTGAAATGCAATACTTTGCAAATCGTTACACTTCCCGGCCAAATAATAATCTTCCCATGATTGTGCAGAACGGGCATTGAACAAAAATGCCAGATGTTGCAGATAAATCCTGAATGGCATATAATTTCGGATGTAACGATACTTTTTATCACGCACGGCACGACTCATATCAATACGTTCGTCCATCCGGCTGCGGGTCATATGAATATACTCAGGCTCGGGTTCTACTGCATTTCCAAGAAAAGCGTTGCCCTGCATGTAATCCGGTTTTTCAGCTCCGATAATGCTAAGTAAAGTTGGAGCAAGATCCACAAAACTAATGTTGCGATCTACAGCATCGCCCAGTTTTTCTGCCGGAAAATATTGTTTGTACTTTGCAGGAATGCGAACAATAAATGGCACCCAAGTCCCTGTTTCAAATATGTAGCGTTTACTGCGTGCCAGCACTCCACCATGATCGGCATAATAGAAAACAATGGTATTTTCTGCCAGTCCGCTTTCTTCCAGTTCTTTCAGCAAGTCGCCAACCTGCGCATCCATATCCTCCATTTTATCATAGTACTGCGCCCAATCGTGGCGCATTGCTTTAGTATCAGGATGCTGCGGTGGTAAAACCACATCTTCCGGTTTGTGCCTCAATTCGACATCAGGAGTAAAAGGAAAAAGCTGGCTTTCGTGGGTTGTCATTAAATTGAATATAGCGAAAAATGGTTTCCCTTCCGGACTGTTTTTCCAATGTGCTGTATTACTACACTCGTCCCACATGCCGTTGTAATCTCCTGCAAAATTGTAATCCGTTTTAACATTGTTGGTGCAGTAGTAGCCGGCTTTTCGTAAGAGCTCGGGATAAGGAATAACAGATTCCGATTTCGGATAAGTACTCCGCATTTGCTCATTCCCATTCGAAGCGGCATAAACACCGGTAATAATCGTATTTCGGGCAGGCGAACAAACCGGGCAGTTAGCAAAAGCATGCGTATAACGGAAACCGTCTGAGGCCAGTTTATCGAGGGTTGGCGTGGTTGCAAAAGCATCGCCGTAACAGCCTAAAAACGGACTGTTATCCTCGCTGGTGATCCATAAAATGTTGGGGCTAGAATTTTGTTGCTGCGCATGTGTATCCATTGAGAAGATACAAGAAAGTACAAAAAGCAGTACGTTTAGCTGAAAGATGAAATTTTTCATTCCTATAAAATTCTATATTAATTTAGGTAACTCTAGTTTACTTTAATTAGTTTCAGCAGTTTTTAAATATTCAACAACCTGAGTATGTCCATTTGCCTGAGCAAAATCTATTGCTCCATCTCCGTCAATATCTTTTAATTTGGCATTCGCATTGTACTTCAAAAGAATCTTAACATTTTCAAGATGCCCTTCGGCTGCAGCGAACATTAAAGCCGAAAAATGCTCTTCATTGTCCTGAACATCAATTTCAGCACCTTTGTCAAGAAGCAGTTTTACCGTTTCAGGAAATGGCCCGGAGGCCGCAAACAACAATGCACTTCTACCGTTAATATCAACTAAATTTATATCAGCATTGTACTTTAAAAGTTCTTCTACAATTTGTTTCGCACCGTTAAAAGAAGCAAACATTAAAGCCGTTCGCTTGTTCTCGTCTTTGAAATTTACATCAGCACCACCTTTCAAATACTCCTTAACTTTAATGACATCTCCGCTTTGAGTTGATGACAACATAAGAACTGACAATTGAGCATTCTCGATCGTAGTCGGTGTTTTCATTTCTGAGCCCGTTTCAACTTTTTCCTTTTTTATTCCGGAACAACTTAATAAAACCACGGAAAGTAGAAATGGAATAAGCTTCATCTGCATTTTACAAATTACCATATACTAAAACGGTTTTAATGAGCTTGTGGTGCAAACAATTTTTGCATCTGTTCAGGCGTTAGTTTCCAATACTCAATCATTGGATTCTCCTTCACCTTTTCATTATATTCTTCTATGAACTTATCATTCAATTCATCACTGTCCTCATATTTTGTCCTTAATTCTTCCAGTTGTTTATGAAGTTCAGCCTGTACAGTAACATAAGCCGGATCATCGTATTTGTTCTGCATCTCGTTTGGATCTTTCTCCAGATCATACAATTCCCATTTATCCATATCGTAGTAAAAATGGATTAGTTTATATTTAGAAGTTGTAATCCCGTAATGACGCATCACATTGTGCTCCGACGGATGCTCGTAGTAATGATAATAATGTGCTTTGCGCCAGTCATCCGGTGTTTCGCCTTTTAAGATCGGAAGGATACTTTTTCCTTGCATATCCGCAGGTACTTCACCGCCGGCAATATCGATTAATGTTTCGCCAAAATCAAGATTTGAAACCAAATCGTTGTTTACTGAACCGGGTTCAATATTACCCGGCCAACTTATCAGTAACGGAGTATTCAGAGATTCTTTGTACATCCATCGTTTATCGAACCAACCGTGCTCTCCAAGGTAAAATCCCTGATCAGAAGAATAAATCACTATTGTATTCTTATCCAGGTCACTTTCTTTCAAATAATCCAATACTTTGCCTACACTTTTATCCACTGCTGAGATACAGGCCAGATAATCACGCATGTAACGTTGAAATTTAAAACGAACCAAATCTTTACCCTGTGGATTTTCCTTTTTGAATTCTTCGTAGATCGGTTTATAAACAGCATCCCAGGCTTTCAACTGCTCCTCGTTCAATCCGCCTCTTGGTTGATTTGACATTTTGAGATCTCGGTCGAGTGTCATGGCATCTGCAATACTCATGTAGTTTAACGATGCAGGTTCCCTTGTTTCATAATCATCAAAAAGTGATTCAGGTTCAGGGAAAGTAGTGTTCTCGTACATCCCCAATTCGTTTGGCCCGGGATCCCATGCCCGGTGAGGTGCTTTGTGCCACATCATTACCATAAACGGCTGTGTCGAATCCTTTACCGATTGTAACCAATTAATGGTTTTGTCGGTGATGACCTCAGTGGTGTAACCTTCCATTTGGTATTGGCCGTCCTTGTTTATAAAAGTAGGATTGTAGTATGCCCCCTGTCCCGGAAGGATATCAGAATAATCAAAACCTGTTGGTGTTCCTCCAAGATGTAGCTTACCAATTACAGCTGTTTTATATCCAATTTTCTGCAGTTCTTTTGGAAACGAATTCTGGCTAAAGTCGAATTTCGATCCCATGGTGTTATCGATAAAACCATTTTTATGGCTGTACTTTCCGGTAAAAATGGTTGCTCTCGAAGGACCACAAATCGAATTGGTAACCATACACTGATTAAAGCGCATTCCTGCATCCGCGATTCGATCTATGTTCGGCGTAGGTGCCAAATCAGCTAACGGCCCTCCATAAGCACTAATTGCCTGAAAAGCATGGTCGTCAGCCATAATGAAAAGAATATTGGGGCGTTGCAGAGTCTGTTCTTCCTGTTGTGTACTACAAGCAAATAAAAATGTAGTGATCAATAACAAAACAATAAAAACTGATACAAACCTGTTTTTCATAAGTTTAAATTCATTTTTTATTTTCATAATGAGATATTATAATGGTTTTTTCTTCAAAAAAAGTAGTTCTAAAGTTTAATATAACTACGAATAAAATGTAATACTATCGATGGTAGAGAACATGTTCCAGCGCTTCCATTTCGGTTTGCTGGCCTTTGTCTCCTTGTTGATCCATCCATTGGTGCAATTTATCGCTAAGATCCTTTTTTATGGCCGCATATTTCGGATTGCTGGCAATATTATTCATTTCGTAAGGATCATTTTTTAAATCGTATAATTCTTCGGCAGGCCGGTGCTGGTATCTGTATGATAATGATTCTGCAAATTCATCGGTTTCCCCTTTTTCTTGCCACGAATTAAAAACAACCCCCTTTACTGGATCAACGGTTAAATTATTCTGAAAAGTTGCTTCGGGCGTAAGGTTTAAAACATATCTGAAATCTGCTGAACTTATTGTCCTGATTCCATAATATTCTGATCCGTTCACGATACCTCGTGTAGTATGTACGCCATAAACATACTTTTTATGCTCATTCTTCTCGCCTTTCAACAACGGCAGAAAACTTTTTCCTTCGAGGTAATCCGGAATTTCAATCCCGGCAATATCCAGATAGGTAGGAACCACATCCACATATTCGATCATCGCATCGCTATTGGAACCTGGTTTTATTACCTCAGGCCATCTTACCAAAAATGCAGACTGCAATCCATTTCCATAGCAGGTCCATTTGGCAAAAGGAAAGCTATTTCCCTGTTCGCTGGTAAAAATGACGATAGTATTTTCTGAAAATCCGTATTTATCCAACAGTTCCAGACTGGTTTTAAACTCGTCATCCATATAATCTATTTCAGCAAGGTATTTTATAAAAGAAGCCCTTGTTTCCTCGGTATCAACAAAATAAGGAGGCAAGGTAACTTTTGCCGGATCGTAATTCGACGGATCACCTTTGGTATAAGGCAAATGAGGTTGATGTGAGCACACGAAAAGGCAAAAAGGATCCTCATTTTCTTTTACACCCGAAAGAAACTTATCCATTAGTTCAAAATCAAGATCATCCACCATGGCATCACCAAGATACTCGAAAGGAAATGCTTCCGGTGGACTTATATGTGTTTTTCCAAGAAGAGCGGATTTGTATCCTTTTGGAGCCATGTACTGCACAATGCTTTGGGTTCCTTCTTTAACAAACGTACTATTGGGATATCCACCTGATTTTACGGGATACAAGCCTGTATACAAACAAGTTCGCGTAGGAGAACACATAGCGGTAGCCTGAAAACAACGAGAAAACTGCATTCCTTCTTTTGCAAATGCATCAATCGTTGGTGTTTTCGCGTTGATGCCTCCATAGCATCCCAAATCGCGGAAAGTACAATCATCAGCAATAAACAGCAAAATATTAGGTTGCTGTTTCTGTTTTTCTGTGGCAAAAGAAATCTGAACCAGAAATAAAAGAAGAAGGATAAGTTTAGTCTTGTGATTCATTCTGAAACTCTTTTTAATACATATATAATCGTTTAAATCAAATCCTTCAATCCTTGTCATTATTCCTATTTTGGCGATACATCGCTGGAATTTTAAAATATTCCTTAGTCGGAATAGAAGGATCCCATTTGGGCAATTTGTCGATCTCTGCTTTCAATTTTAAGTAAACTTCTTTTTGTTCTGCTGTAAGCGAATTCAGGGCAATTGGATATTTCTCCAAAATATCTTCTGCCAGATAATAAAATTTTCCATCCTGATAAAGTTTATAATCCAGTGTTCTGGCGAACTGATTGGCGTTTTTCTGAACATTTGGTGCCCACATCGGATTGTAATGAACTACGGCTGTTTCACGATCGATATATTTCTCCCCTTTTAATAAAGACAGAAAACTTATACCGTCGTTAAACTCTGTTTTTTCAGAACCAACATCAGCTATTGTTGGGAAGAAATCGCAAAACTCAATCAATCCTTCGTGATGACTTGCTTCCTCTATTTCTTCCGGCCAGCTTATAATAAGAGGAACATGTGTTCCTGCATCGGTGGTAGTGCCTTTACCTCCTACAATATTACCATGATCTGTTTTTGTCGTGATTGATGATAATGTTCCGTTATCTCCTGTAAAAATTACGATAGTATTATCAAAGAGATCCAATTCTTTCAATTTAACTACTACTTTTCCAACCATTTTATCGGCATAGGCAACCATATCTTTAAAATAGGCTGTATCATTTTTATACCTCATGTCAGGATGAATCCAGTCTTTGGAATCTGGTGTTGGCACAAACGGATCGTGTACAAGAACCATTGGATAGTAAATAAAGAATGGCTCGTTCTTTTTACGATCAATAAAATCAAGAACGAAGTCGTTGAAAATATCAGGGCCGTAAGCATCTTCTGGTAAATCAAGTACAGTCCCATTTCTATCTATTTTGGGATTGGCATATCTCTCACCCTCCTGACGGTTTAAAGTAAACTGCCACAAACAAAATTCATCGAATCCGAGTTTGTTAGGTTTATCTTTATCATCCCAATCTTTAATAACATCCTTATTCTCCAGACCGTTTAACTGCCATTTACCACTGATACAGGTTGAGTAACCTGCCCTTCTCATAATATTTCCAAAAGTGTCGTGGTCGTTATCGATATAAGCAAAATGCTCGTAATTACGGAAATTACGTAAGCCCGTCATTAGCTTTAAACGTGTAGGGGAGCATAATGGATTGGACACACAATTCTCAAACTGAATTCCGTTTGACGCCAGGTTATCTATTTGTGGAGTTTTATACGAGAGAGCACCATACGATCCAACACATTCGTACCCCATGTCATCGACCAGGATAAAAACAATATTCGGCTTATCTTTTGCTTCTGCATTCAGAAATATTAATGATGTGATTACAAACATCAATACCTGTTTCATTTTATTTATTGATCGCATAACTTTAGTTGTTTTTATTCTCATTCAATTTAATACTTATTTTATCCTTACAACTTATCGATAAAAGCTGCTTCTCTTACATTTTCGCCTTTCTGTTTTGTAAGTGCATCACCAAGATCCAGACGTGCTTCATCTGCAATTTTTAATAGCTTCTCCACCATCTCCGGATATTGATCCTGCAAATCATAATCCTCGCTGGGATCTTGCGCCGTATTATACAGAGCCATCGGAAATGAAATCATACCATACTCTCCAGGGTAACCATCTTTCCCTTGTGGTTTTTCGTAGTATGAAAGGCCATTATGTGGTAAAACAAGTTTCCAGTTTTTATATCGAACTGCCTCCAGATTTGCCATGCCAAATCCCCAATAGTAGTAGAATTCCTCACGTTTACCTGTTTCCTGTTTATCGAGAAGCAAGGGTAAAAAGTTAATCCCGTCTATCTTCTTTTCAGGGAGTTGAGCTCCTGTAATTTCACATAAAGTAGGCAAAATATCGATATTGCTTACCAGCTGACTATTTACAGTTCCTCCCTCAATTTTACCGGGCCATTTTATAATACATGGGACTCTGTTCCCACCATCAAACGTTGTATTTTTGCCTTCGCGAAATCCGCCTGTAGAACCTGCATGATTACCAAAATTCTTCCAAGGGCCATTATCGCTAGTCATTATCACAATCGTATTGTCATCAATACCATTTTCTTTTAACGCTTTTTCTATTTCGCCTACTGACCAATCCAATTCTGAAATAACATCACCGAATAATCCAAGTTCGCTACTTCCTTTATGCAAATCGGAGACAGCAATTGGGACATGTGGCATCGGATGTGCCAAGTAAAGGAAGAATGGATTTTCTTTCTTGGCATTGGCATTAATTATCTTTACAGCTCGATCAGTAAAAATCGTAGTTAATTTCGCCTGATCGTTCAAATCTGCAATCGTATCTACTGGTTCATTCCCATCAATTAATTTCAATGGAGGCCAATTTCCTTTTCTATTGTTTGGATCAGTTACCGGTTTACCATCATAATCAACTGGCCAAATATCATTTGAATATGGAATACCATAAAAACTATCAAAACCATAGCTTAATGGAAAATATGGAGCTTCATTTCCCAAATGCCATTTTCCTAACATGGCAGTAGAATATCCAATTTCTTTTAATGTAGATGCGATGGTTTCTTCTTCAGGATTTAATGCAATTCTACTGGTTGGTAACAATGCTCCATTGATACCAACACGACATGAATAACATCCGGTTAACAAGGAAGCTCTTGATGCTGAACAAACTGCGCTACCTGCCATAAAATTGGTAAAACGCATTCCTTCCTGTGAAAGTTTATTTATATTCGGTGTACGGATACCGGTCATTCCATAAGGTTCAGTATCCCCATATCCCATATCATCAAAAAAGACAATAATGATATTTGGATTTCTTGTCTGTGTATTCTTTTCGACGGAGCAGCCTCCAAGAATGAGACTAAGTATAAATAGTATAGAAAATATCTTCATGTTTCTAATTTTTATTATCAGGTTTCGTAACAGTAACACTTTTCGGCGTAACTGCTGCCGCTTTAACTCTTTCAGTCAGTTTTATATCAAGTTCTTTGATCAGGTCTGCAAACCGTGAATCTTTTGCCAGGTTATGCATCTCAGCAGGATCTGCTTGACGATCATAGAATTCAATTAAATCAGGCCCACCTTCTTCCCAGCGGGTATAGCGGTATTTACATGTTCTTAATGTATATCCGTAAGTTGGTGTAGTATAACGACTCATGTATTCGTTGTTGACTTCAGACAGTGCATTTTCCCTTATAATCGTGGATGCATCCTTCAAAATAGGAACCATACTTTTGCCCATCACATGTTCCGGAATCGTTAATCCAGCCAATTCGGAAAGTGTAGGGTAGAAATCAATCATTTCCACAATTGAGTTAGTAACTTGCCCTTTTGTACTTTGCCCCGGATAGGAAATCACCAAAGGCATGCGATCTGAGTTTTCAAACAAAGTCATTTTCTGATAATAACCGTGTTCGCCCAAATGGTAACCATGATCGGAAGTAAATAAAATAATCGTATTTTCACGTAGGCCCAATTGATCCAACGCATCCAGAACACGTCCTACCTGTGCATCCATAAATGAAATCGTGGCATAATAACCTTGAATAGCTGAACGTGCTGTACTATCCGGCAGATCATTTTGAGCCTTCCATCTTCTCATCAAGTCCTTAGCTGGCTTCGGAATGGTTTCAAAATACCCTTCAGGTACCTCAGGAACTTGTATATCATCTTTTGGATACATCTCAAAATATTTCTTAGGAGCAACATAAGGAGTGTGTGGTTTATAAAAACCTACGCCCAGGAAAAACGGGTTATCCTGCTTCGCAAACTGTTTGAGCAATTTGATCGATTCGGTGGCTACAATTCCATCGGTTTGTTCTTCATCTTCGCCATCGGCAGCCAACCAACTAAGTGAAGCTCCCAGCATTTTGTTCGAGCCGGGAGTGATGCTAAAAATCTTGTCTTCCTCATCTTTATCGCGGCCACGCGGATTAACAGTAATGTTCCACGATGGTGGATCATCGTGCCCCGGAGTACCAATCTCGCTGGGATTGCCATAATGATAAAGTTTTCCGACACGCGCAGCTGTGTAACCGTTATTCATAAAATTCTGCGACATGGTCACAACGTCTGGAACACGTTCACGTACTAAAGTATTTAAATCTTTTAATCCAGTTTGATCAGGATACAATCCTGTCATGAATGATGCTCTGGACGGCGCACATAAAGGGAAATTTGTAAAGGCATTATTAAATACCAGACCATCACCAGCCAGTTTATCGATGTTTGGTGTTTTCACCATATAATGACCATAGGTACTGAAATCGCAGTTCAGATCGTCAGAAATAATGAAAAGAACATTCATTGGTTTTTTCTGAGCATTTACTGTTGACGTTAATCCAAGAACAAAAATAAACAGGACTAAAAATTGTTTCATAATTATTATTTTTACTTCACCATTAAGCTTTGGTATTAATATTTTTCGAGTTGATTTTCAACTGGTACTACCGATGCCAGATGTTCTTTTAAGAGGATTTGAATTTCAGCAATCACATCAGGGTGTTGTTCAGCAATATTATATTTTTCCGATGGATCAACATTCAGATTATATAATTCAGGTATTTCGAGCTCTTTCGGACCACCCATACCATATGCAGGTTGTGTAATAAAGTGGGCTTTATAAGCTCCTTTACGTATAGCAAATACTTTTTGTCCACGGTAATAAATCACCACATCGCGAGGCGATTCCGATTTGCCTGCTATTGTTTGTGTTAAATCATAACCGTCATAAACACGGTCATTAGGTAGTTGAGTACCCGCCAAATTACAAAAAGTGGGTAGTAAATCCATGGTTGTTCCAAGATCGGTTACCACTCCGGATTTTACAAGACCTGGCCCCCACATTACAGTCGGCTCACGCATACCTCCTTCGTATGTCCCGCCTTTACCTCCTTTTAACAAACCGGCGCTTCCCCCGTTTTCGTTGAACAGTAACCACGGTCCGTTATCAGATGTAAACACCACAAGTGTATTGTCTTCCAATCCGTTTTCTTTTAAGGCTGATACAATCTGACCAACGCTCCAGTCAATTTCTTCAATTACATCACCATAGGTTCCGCGCAAACTTTTCCCTTCAAAATCTTTTGATGGAAACAAAGGGACATGTGGCATAGACTGAGCCATATATATAAAAAATGGCTCATCCTTTTTTTCTTTAATAAAATTGATGGCTTCCTGGGTATATCTTCTTGTTATGGTTGTCTGATCGGCAGGTTGTTCTATTATTTCCCGATTTCTTTTTAAAGGTACGTTAAAATATCCCGGTTTAGGATTGGCACAAGCTTCAAAATAATTAACACTGTCTGGGAAAGCATGATCCATATCGTTGCTGTACGGGATTCCATAATAGTAGTCGAATCCATGCGAATTTGGATCGAAAGGCTGTAAATGACCGAGATGCCATTTACCGATGCAGGCGGTGGAATATCCGGCATCTTTCAGCGCTGAAGCTATTGTAATCTCACTTTCTGGTAATCCTCCTTTTGAATTGTCATACAAAACTCTTTTCTGGTCGCTGCACATTCCAGAACGAACAGGCAATCTCCCGGTCATCAAACCTGCACGGGAAGGAGTACAAACTGATGCGGCCACATAAAAATTGGTCCACTTCTGGCCTTCAAAAGCGAGCTTATCCAGATTAGGAGTTTTAATGGTTGGATGTCCAAAAATTCCAACATCACCATAGCCCATATCGTCTGCAAAAATCAAGATAATGTTCGATTTTTTGGATTCTTGTGAAGTGGCAGCATATAAATTCTTACTACCAACAAAAAAACCGGGTATCATCATCAGAAAGATGAATGTTTGTAATCGTAGTTTATTCATAGTTATTCTTATTTAAGATTTTTTAGGGAGTTTTGACAGGTCAAATTTAAAGCGGTATTCAAGGAATGAAATACCCTCGAGTTCCGTACCTTTGGTAACCTCATTCCACCATTCTTCGCACGCAGCTTTCATTATTTCTGTCCTTTCTGGATAATCACGGCTTAAATCGTGCTGTTCTTTCGAATCTATCATCATGTTAAACAACTCAACTGTTGTTTCTTTTTCATCATTTGGAAAATAACTGTAATCCTTTTTCCAAACCAATTTCCAGTCGCCACTGCGCATCGCAATTGAATTCAGGTTAGCCCAAAAAACATCTCGCTCCTGGATTTGCTCATTATTAATTAAAGTTGGTAGCAGCGAGGTACCATCAATTTTACTGTCATTCTCAATTCCACAAAACTCAAGAATAGTAGGCATAAAATCCATTGTCATCATTAGCTCGTCAGTCCTGTGGGGTTTAAATTTCTCAGGATAATAAAAAATAGCCGGCACACGAATTCCTCCTTCGTATAGCGTTGCTTTTGAACCATTGAAATATCCGTTGGCTCCTGGGTATTTATCGGCAGCAACCTGTAAAGCACCATTATCGGAAGTAAAAATGATCATCGTATTTTCCATTATTCCCTGGCGCTCGAGCTCATCGACCAACATTCCTACACCTTCGTCCAGTATTTTAATCATTTCGCGGTACCTGCGCTGGTATTCGTGAACTTCCATGGCTGCACCATTATCGTACATATACGTATCTTCTGTACGTATCGGATCATCATTCCGTCCCTGAATTGGCGTATGAATAGCCGCGTGCGGAACATAAAGGAAAAACGGTTGTCCTTCACTTTCTTTTACAAAATCAACAGCGTATTTATTGATCAAATCGGTAGCGTAACCGGGTTCATTGGCTTTCTCTTTATTGTGCCACCAATCCACTTCGGGAGTAGTATTGTAATGCGAAATAAAATCGACATTACCTTTTAAGAAACCGCGAAACTCGTCGAATCCATGATTTGTAGGGTTGTATTTCATATCCATTCCCATGTGCCACTTTCCAAACACTGCTGTGCGGTATCCGGCTTCCTGAAGCTTTTTAGCAAACGATGGATTTTTTGTTGGATCAAGTCCCTCATCTCCCCCGGTTTCTGAATAAATATGATTTAGTCCGACACGTTGCTGATACGAGCCTGTCATAATTGAAACGCGCGTTGGCGAACAAACCGGTGCGTTGGTATGAAAATTTGTACATACAACTCCATTTGACGCTAGCTTGTCTAAAGCAGGAGTTTCCAAACCAATTCCGCCAAAAGACGTGATTCCTGAATAACCCAGGTCGTCTGCCATTATCAGAATTACATTGGGTTTTTTCGGAGCTTTTGAATCGGCTGCCAAAAGTTTTTGATGACCTAGAAACAGCATTAAAACACACAGAACAATCAAGATTTTGGACAAAGGTTTAGTCATGACATTATAAATTTGTCGTTTTCAAATTTGAACGGATTGATTAATTGAGAGTAAAAGCAGGAAGGAGATTTCCCTTCCTGCATAATTATTTAACTAGTAACCTGGATTATTTTCATTTATGTTACCATTGGCGTCAATTTCTGACTGAGGAATTGCGAAAAGCTTATGTTTATCTGCGGCAGAAATTACTCCTCGTGCTAATGCACTAGAAATAAAAGTTCCGTTTCTAATCATATCTTCTCTTTCTTTCCCTTCAAAGAAAAGTTCGTGAATTCGTTCTTCAAGTATTTTATCTCTGAGACTTTCCTGAGTATAATCGCCAAGTGATATTGAGCTTATACCTGCACGTGTACGAACTTCGTTAATCAAATCTATACTTTCCTGATTTGGGCCACTCAATTCATTCAGTGCTTCTGCTCTTGCCAATATAATGTCAGCATAGCGAATTTCTGGTAAATCAATTCCAGTTTGTGGAGAAAGTGCATTCGGATCTGTTCCGAACTTTACACAAAGTGATTGATCGTTTCCATATCCTTCTCGAACAGGATTTCCTGGATCAAGACTTATATAGCTAGTCTCAAATGCATTTAATCTCGTATCTCCTTCTTCGAACGAATCAAGAAATGAATCATACCAATAGGTTCTAGTGGCAAAAACTGATTCCCCTGGAGGCAATGGGTAATCTTTGGGAAGGTTTAAAGCAGCCAGATATTCAGCATGATTTACAGATTCAGCGGTATGTACCCAGATTAATTCACTATTTCCTTCATTTGCAACACCAAATACATCCATATAATTGTCCTGTAACTCATATACATTTAAATCCATTATAGCTTGGCTCGCATCAGCGACTTTTTGCCATTGCATAGTATTGAGATAATATTTACATAAAAATCCAAGGGTAGCACCTTTGTTTAAACGTCCATACTGAGAAGCAGTAACTGACAAATCTGCAGTTGCTTCATTCAGGTCAGTTTCGATGCGACTCATCATTTCTGCATCAGTAGCTCTCGGAAGTTCCAAATCTGCCGTGTAAGTAGTAGTAAAAATAGGTGTAGTACCGAAATGATTATAAAGAATAGCATACGCTTGTCCGCGCACACCTTTTGCTTCCGCTGTTATTGCTTTAATAAATTCATCACTATAATCTCCACCGTCACTTAATTTATCAAGCACTAAATTAGCATTTCTAATAATAGTGAACAGCTCATTCCATTTGCCGGAAAAATGACCATTATTGGCATCCCATGTAAAATCTTTGAATGGTGCAGCAGTCGCTGCCTCCCAGCTACCTCCAACCCCATAAGCAGAACCGGTCATATAAACACTTACAAAAAAATCTCTTGGATAGTTCAACACAGCAGTATGAAAACTACTGTACATCGAGTAGACCAAAGTACTAAGCCCATCCTCTGTTTGAAGGAATTGATCGGACAATTCAGAGTATACTTCTTCTTCCAGTGGTTCAGTACAACTATATGGAACTGAAAGAACTAGAAATAATATAATTGCTATATAAATTTTATTCTTCATTTTTCTGAGTTTTAAAATTGAACATTTACACCTAACATCCAGGTTCTCGCCAACGGATATGAGCTATAATCGATTTTTACATTACTCTGCCCGAATGCATTTGCTTCAGGATCATAACCTGTATAATCAGTAATTGTGAATAAATTCTGCCCGGAAACGTATACTTTAGCAGAACTAATACCTCCTATTTTTACAGGAACATTATAACTCAATTGAACACTTTTCAGACGGATATATGAAGCATCCTCAATTACAAGATTATTTACTTTGCTACTTGCTCCATAAGCGCTAGAGTTAATTCCTGAAGGCCAAGTCGCATCAGTATTTTCTGGTGTCCATCGATTATCTACCTGATAGCTAAGTTTATTTCTAGTTGCATTACCTGGATACATACTTTCCATGGCCATACCATTTAATAAGTCTGCTCCCTGCTGCCCCTGAATAAAAATATCTAAATCAAAATCTCCGTAAGTAAAAGTATTTCGTAGCCCATAAGTAAAATCAGGATAAGGATCACCTAAGACGACTTGATCTGCTGTTGAAATTTGTCCATCGTTATTAACGTCATCAAAAATGGGGAAGCCTGGTTGAGCGGTTGGTTGGGCAGAACCATCAATTTGAGCTTGATCTTGAAAAATACCGGTAATGCGATAGCCATAATATGATCCTAACGGAAGTCCAGGTTTGAAAATCGCAGTATTACCACCATTTACTTGAATATATCCAGTCTGGATAGATTCAAGATCACCCAGTGAAAGTACTTCATTCTTAATTGCAGATATATTAAATGTTGTATTCCAGTTAAATTTTGATTTAATGATGTTTCTTGAATGAATCATAAATTCAAAACCACCATTTTTCATCGAACCAACATTTCTTAAAATTGAACTATATCCAGAAGATGTCGGTAATGGAAGATTTAACAACATATCTGTTGTTTTCTTTTTAAAATAATCTATCGATCCTGTAATTCGTCCATTCAGAAAACCATAATCAACACCAATGTTAGTCTGTGCTGTGGTTTCCCATTTTAAGTCTGGATTAGCAATTCTAGAAGGTACTGTACCAACAAATGTACTACCGTCAAGAATTGCAGTTCCTCCTGCCTCATAGGTACTTAAAGAGGTATAACTGCCAATTTCCTGATTACCGGTTTGCCCCCAACTTGCACGAAGTTTTAATTCACTAAAAACCTCGGGGACAAAATCTTCTTCAGCTAGTTTCCACCCCAATGCAAATGATGGGAAATAACCATACTTATTATTTTCACCAAAACGGGAAGAGCCATCTGCCCTAATCGAAGCAGTTAAAAGAAAATTATAGATTGAATAATTGACACGTCCAAGATAAGAAAGTAATGTATTTGATTCCTTATGACTTGCAACACCTGCATTACTTGGATCTCCAAGTCCCAGATTATTAGTCATTAAATCATCAGATGGGAAATTACTAGTTCCAGCGGAAAAACTTTTTAGCATAAATTCTTGATATGTCACACCACCCAATACATTCAGATATTGGTTTTCATTAATCGTCTTATTATAATTCATGGTGTACTCAGCCAAAATATTTGAACGACTAAGTGAAGCAATATTTGCAAATCCTTTTGCGGCAACTCCTCGAATTGTTTTTGTAGAGTTATACAGATCTCTGCGCATATTTTGATTGTCAAATCCAACATTCAATTTTGCACTTAAATCTTCAACAATTTCATATTCTAACGTAGTATTTCCGAACATCCTGTTGGTTTCGCTTTTACTTGAGATTCCATAAATAACACTCATTGGGTTATTTATTGTAAGCTCACTAGAACGGAAAAATGTACCATCCTCATTGTATACAGGTAAGGTAGGGTCGTACCATATTGCATCATATACTGCTCCTGCTGATTCATTGGTTTGAACCCCTCCAATATAATTATCGCTATTCTCTCTACTATTATTAAGATTCAAACCAAATTTTAGTTTCTCTCCTATTTGTTGGTCCAAATTGACCCTGGCTATATATCTTTTAACGCCTGTCTCCTTAACTACACCATCCTGGTCAAAGTAATTTAGCGAAACATAAAATTTAGTTTTTTCTACACCTCCAGACATTGACAGGTTATGACTTTGCATTGGCGCAACTTTATAAATTTGATCTTGCCAATCTGTCCCTGCACCAATAGCAGAAATATCTGAAGCAGAAAACCGAGGATCAAGTCCTTGCTCTGCAGCCATCTCATTAAATGTGCTTATGTATTCAGAAGCAGATAAAACATCTACCTTTTTCGTTATAGACTGTAACCCAGCATAAGCATCATAACTAAACTTAATTCCGTGTGATCCCTTTTTAGTTGTAATTAGGACAACTCCATTAGCTCCACGTGAACCGTATATTGCAGTTGCTGATGCATCCTTAAGAATCTCGATTGATTGAATATCATTAGGGTTTAGTGCATTTAAAGGATTTTTTGCGTTGAGGTTAGCCCCCACTTCTGCAACCTGTGAGGTGCTTGACCCCGTTAGTCCTTCACCGTTATCAATTGGCAAGCCATCAATAACATATAAAGGTTCATTCCCTGCATTTACTGAACTTGCTCCACGAATTCGAATAGATAAACCCCCACCGGGTTCATTTGACGCCTGTGTAACCTGAACTCCAGCAATACGCCCCTGCATCGCCTGATCAACTGAAGATATCGCTCCACGGTTTAAATCTTCACTCTTTACTGATGAAACAGAGCCTGTTAAATCGCTCTTTTTAACCGTACCGTAACCAATAGCTACGACTTCTTCCAGACCAATCGTTTCTTCGATCATTACAATATCGATTGTGGACTGTCCGTTAACTACAACTTCATGCTGCTTCATGCCAACAAACGAGAATTGCAATGTTGCATCGGACGGTACATTTACGATTGTATATTTACCATCAAAATCGGTAATTGTTCCCTGGGTAGTTCCTTTTATTACTACCGACACACCGGGAAGTGGCTCATCATTCGTATCTTGTACCACCCCGCTAACAGTGATTTGCTGGTCGCCACTATCTGCGACCGCATCGGTTCGTAATGCAATCTGCCGGTTATTTATTTTATAACTCACATTAGCATCTTCAAACAATTCATCAAGTATTTCGGTAATCACTTTATCTTCCACAGAGATACTAACCTTACGGTTTACATCAACCTTACCTGTTTCGTACATGAAATAAAATTCCGATTGATTTTCAATACTTGTAAGTACATCCTTGACAGTAACATCCCTAAAGTCTAGATTAAGTTTGGTCGTTTGAGAATAAGAATTAATTGCGAAGGAGTTATACACGAAAACCAGTAAAATAAATACAGTTGTTTTCATAATCCTAAATAATTTGGATTTCCATAGTGTACCCAATACGGAAACCACAGATAAATGTTTTTTTTTCATAAATTTGTTTTGTTTTGGATTTAGTATTCAAAATTCAAAGTACCTCGGAGTTGCAATAATTGAGGTATAAGAAATGAAGGGGATGTTGGAAGCATCTCCTTTTTCTTTTCATAAGTTTAGCATTTTGTTACATAGGCATTTGTTTTTTTAGTTTAATGAGACAATTACTTTTGAAATTATTTTTGGATTTTTGCTGTAGATGATGTTGTATTTTATCCCACAAGAGAACTGAATCAGGTCAAAAATATCTTCAAGACTTTCATCCATAATTGTGGCGTTAAATACAAATTCGTTTATGTTTTTGTCTGTTATTTCAATATCTATATCGTACCAGCTTTCCAGTTTTTTAAACACTGCATCCATCGAATCGTCTTCAAAAACAAGTAGACCTTCCCGCCATGCCGTGTATTTGTATGTATCTACCTTAATTATGCGAAGCTCGTTATTAACTTCATCAAAACTGGCCTTTTCGCCTGGAACTAGCATTACATTTTCAAAACGTTTGGCCTTATGTGAGAGCTCCACACTTCCCTCTTCCAATATGACATCCAGACTATTCTCTGTTGAATATGTATTAACATTAAAAGAAGTGCCATACACTTTTACTTTTACCGATTCGCACGAAACTTCAAAAGGATGAGTTGTACTTTTAGCCACCTCAAAATATGCCTCACCTTTTAAATCTACCGTTCGGTTAGTTGAGAAGAAATTATTGGAATAAGTAAGCGATGTAGCTGAATTTAGATGAACCACAGAACTATCAGGCAGAATAACCGTGGAAGATTCGCCCCGTTTGGTTTGGATGGTAGTTAAAAAAGTTTGAGGCACTATTTCCTCTACTGAGGACCTCAAATAATTTGATGTCACTCCTCCTATTCCCAAAATCAGAAAAATAACAGCAATCACTTTCCAACGAAAAAGAATTATTCTCTGACGTTTGTTCTCTATTCTTTGCTGTAATAATTTCCAGGAAGATACTTCATTATACTCATCCAATTTTTCCAATTCGGAAACCAGTTGTTGCTCATCTCTTAATTCTTCAAATAATTCTTTATGACGGACATCTTCGTCTAACCAGTCTTTGATCTTCCCCTCCTCCTCAACAGAAGCATTCTTCATAAGAACCTTTCCTATTAAATTACCAGTTTCTATTGATTTGTTAATATTGCTTGTCATCCGATGTCCTATTTAAAGATTGTCTTTATATATAAAACGACAAGAATTAGGTTTGGGACTACAAGAAATTAATAAAAAAATAAGATTAAATCACATACTTCTGATTATGTGATACTTAAGAGTATTATATTTTTAAGATACTACGAAATAGAAAGAATATAAAAAATAAAATTCCGAATCTTCTCACGTAGAATTTTATAGGCACGTTGCTTGTAAGTTTTTACCGTATTTAGTTTAATACCAAGTTTTTCAGCAATCTCTTTATTCGACTTATCATTAAGCGCCATTAGAATAACCTTCTTCTCCATTGATGACAGGGTTCCAATTTGCTGATGAATATAGCTATACACCTCTTGCTTTAAAACACTCTCTAAAAAAAAATCCTTGGTTTCTATAATTCTCGTTTGTAATTCAATGAATTTACTTTTAACCCGCTCATGTTTTATTTTATCTAAACACGAATTACGTATAGAGGTATAAAAAAATGTCTTTACTGTATCTAAGTTTGTGAACTCATTATCTAACTCCCAGAAGGCAATGAAACTTTCCTGAACTATATCTTCAATTTCATATTCATCTGTAATAAAATGTGCGGCGTAAGAACAAAATGAAGAATAATTATGATAATAAAATTCTCGAAGAAGAATATTATCACCACCTTTTAGTTTTATTTTGTAGTTAGTTTCGTTAGTTATCATATCTTCAATTTACTGAAGAGCTTCAAAAATAAGGACATTTTATCCAAATCAAACGGTGTTCTACAACATGTCAACTTATTGTAAAATAATTCCCGTGTATTATTTTACAATAAGCAATCAGAACGATAAATTATAAGGATCATTTCATCACATTATTCATTTTATTAATTAAATCCAATATCATACTCTCTGAGATTCTTCCCCCCGATAGCGAAATAACCTTCTTCAATGGCATCTCCATCATCGATGCTTCGCTCATTTTTTGTTGTTTGATGGCCGCTTCTTTTTCAACTTCCGATAAGCCTTCCATACTTACTCTTGACTGAGACATTTTTCGGATTCCCGCAACGAAATCGGCTCCAAAAGGATGCACCGCCAAATCGCCAATGGTTGAGTTTATATCGTAGGTTTGATAATACTTTTGTGTTACATTTAAATTGATCTTTTTAGCCAAACGAATATCTTGCGATGAACTACCAATCAGAATTTCAAATTCCCCGGAATCGGCTTTCCAACTGTTGTATTTTGTGCTGTAATACTGGAAATCGCGTGGTTCCACTTTAAATGTTACCTCCTTCTCTTCGCCTTGTCTCAAATAGATTTTCTCAAAACCTTTTAGTTCTTTTACTGGTCTTAAAACTTCGCTTTCAACATCCTTAATATACAACTGAACCACCTCTTTGCCATCGTACTTACCCGTGTTTTTAATCTTACATTGGATGGTCAGATTTTCGTTATCTGTAAAATCTTCTTTATTAACTTGCAAACCAGAATATTCGAAATTGGTATACGAAAGACCAAAGCCAAAAGGGAATAAAGGTTCAATCTCTTTCGTATCATAATAGCGATAACCAACAAAAATGCCTTCGTTGTAAATGGACTTCCGGTTTTCTCCGGGCCAGGAAAGGTAAGATGGCGTGTCACTCAACTTCTTTGGAAATGTTTCGGTTAATTTACCTGAAGGATTAACCTCGCCCAACAACACATCTGCAATGGCCGAGCCCCCTGCCTGTCCTCCAAGATATGCTTCAAGAACTCCATCTACATTCTCTACCCAGGGCATTGCAACCGGAGATCCGTTTTGCAAAACCACTACCACTTTGTTTGACACTTCGAACACTCTTTCGATGAGCTTATTGTGTCCTTCTGGCATGTCCAGTGTTTCACGATCAAATCCTTCCGATTCATAACTATCGGGCAAACCCGCCAAAATAATTATGATATCCGCTTCTTTTGCAATCTCTACTGCATCGTTAAGAAGACTATCGTTGGTTTCTCCGAGTTTATTGTATCCACCTGAATAAAGAATGACAAACTGTGCATCTTCATATTGCTTCATTGCATCTAAAAAATTATCCAAACGTGTTGGATTTACCAGCGAACTACCGGCTCCCTGGAATCGTGGAGCTTTTGCAAACTCACCAATAATTGCGATTTTTTGTTTTTGGGTTTTATCGATTGGAAGTACATTTCGATCATTTTTCAGCAAAACCATCCCTTCCGATGCAATTTGACGGGCCAAATTATGGTTTGCTTCTTCATCAAAAGTCTGTTCGATATTTCTATTTTCGGAGAGGTTAACGATTAATTGGAGGTTTCGTTTAACCACTTCGTTTAATTCCTCCTCGGTCAATGATCCTGCTTTTACCGCCTCAACAATCTTTGCTGCATTCATTCCACCATCGCCAGGCATTTGAAGATCAAGACCGGCTTTAATTCCTTCCACCCGCTCGTTCACTGCTCCCCAATCGGTTACACATAATCCCTCATATCCAAATTCATTTCGCAGAATGTCAGAAATCAGCCATTGGTTTTCGGTACAATAAATGCCGTTAATTTTATTGTAAGCACACATAACCGAGGTTGGCTGAGCTTCTTTCACTACAATTTCAAATACCCTGAGATAAATTTCGCGCAAAGTCCTTTCATCTACTTCTGAACTTGTCAGCATGCGCTCGAATTCTTGATTATTGGCAGCAAAATGTTTTACCGACGTACCAACTCCTTTCGACTGTACACCGTTAATATATGCCGATGCAAGTTTACCTGAAACAATAGGATCTTCGGAAAAATACTCAAAGTTTCTCCCACCCAATGGCGAACGCTTTATATTTATACCGGGGCCTAACAACATTTGAACTCCGTAATGATTGGATTCATCGCCCAGTGCCTGCCCCATTTTATACAGCAAGTCTTTGTCCCAGGTGGAAGCTGCCAGCGAAGCCGTAGGAAAGCAGGTGGCTTTAACGCTGGGTTTTGTAAAATCGGTTCCTTCGTTAATCCGAACACCATGTGGCCCGTCAGTCAGAAAAATAGATGGAATTCCCAATCGTTCAATTTCCTGGGTTTGCCACATGCCCTTACCGGCACAAAGCAATGCCTTTTCTTCAAGAGTTAGCTGTGAAACCAACTTATCAATATCGACATTCTGTGCCAGTCCGACAACTTTTATAAACAAAATTGATATGATGAATAAGAAATTTGTGTTCATATGTTAAAATTTGTGTTCAGTTTCATTTACTCTGTCACGCTTAGTTTAATGCTTTTCACATCGTGAGATGAACTTCCAACCATAATGGTAAAATCACCCGGCTCTACAATCCAATTCATATCTACATCATAAAAAGCCAGTAATTCTAGTGTAATTGAAAATTTTACAGTTTGTGATTCACCTTGTTTGAGCCAAACTTTTTCAAAACCTTTGAGTTCTTTTACAGGTCGTGTTACTGATGAATAATCATCACGTATGTACATTTGAACTACTTCAGCTCCTTCACGATCACCTATGTTTTTAATATCTACACTTACTTCTATTGTACCATCTTTTTGCATTTCATTACTACTAATTCTAAGGTTACTATATTCAAAGCTTGTATAACTTAAACCGTAACCAAAAGGAAACAATGGACTAGCATCTAATCCCAAATTGTAACCTCGTCGGGCGGATGGTTTGTAGCTATAATGAGCTGGTATATGTCCAGCGCTACGTGGAAAAGTAATGGGTAGCTTCCCACTTGGATTTAATTCTCCAAAGAGTGCATCAACAATGGCGTAGCCGGTTTCCTGACCGAGAAACCAAGCCTGCATTACAGCAGGAACTTGTTCAACCAAATTACCAATACTTAATGGTTGTCCGCTATTTACAAAAGCACAAGTAGGTTTACCTAAAGCTACAATTTTTTCTATTAATTCGTTTTGACCATTCAATAGATCAAGAGTTGGCATATCACCAGGTGCGGTTGGCCCATAAGCCTCTCTTGCAACTGCCTCATTTGATCCTACAAATAATACAATAACATCTGCTTTTTTAGCAATTTCAACCGCTTCCGTTATTCTGGCATCGTTATCTTCACGTGGCACTAAACGGATTACCTCAGGGAAAGGACTATTAACATCAGTTAAACGAACCCCTTCTGCATATAAAACATCCATTTTATCGCTATATTTTTCTTTTAAAGCTTGTAATGGACTTATACGCTGTTTTGGTTCTGAAGCATAGCCGCCTAAAATGCATCTGTCAGCATTTGGACCAATGAAGGCGATGGTCTTTATTTCATTTTTGTCCAGTGGTAAAAATTTGTTGTCATTCTTTAGTAACACCATTGATTCGGCAGCTGCTTTATATGCAACATCCCTGTTTTTTTGACATCCAACGAAATTTTCCGCACGATCTGGATCAACATATGGATTATCAAACAATCCCAGACGGAACTTTTCTATTAAAATTCTTGTTACAACTTCATCTATTTCAGCTTCAGATATTTTTCCTTCTTTAACGTAAGTTTCCAGATTTTGAAATCCAAAGTAATCAGGCAATTCAATATCAACACCAGATTTAAAACCAAGGTAACCAGCTTCAGACTCTGACGGTGTCACAAGATCTACTTTTACAAAATTCTCAATCGCGTAATAATCGGAAACCACGATGCCCTCATAACCCATTTTATCGCGTAAAATATTTTTTAATAATTTTTCATTTGCATGAGCGGGTATACCCCATAATTCGTTATAGGTCACCATAATATTCATAACTCCCGCATCAATACAGTCTTGAAAAGGTTTTAAGAAAACTTCAAGTGTGGTTCGTTCATCAATGAAACTTGGAGCTGTATTGTGTCCTCCTTCAGGTTGTCCATGTACTCCAAAATGTTTTAAAGTTGCACCTACATGATCTTCATCAAGATAAACACCCTTTCCCTGATATGCCTTAACCTGAGCGACTCCTAACCGAGAAACCAAGAAAGGGTCTTCCCCCATGCATTCCTCAGTACGTCCCCATCTGGGATCGCGAACTACATCAACTACCGGTGCTAATACCTGGTGCCCTCCCCGATAACGAATTTCTTTGGCAACTATTGAATATACTTCATGAACTAAATCTTCATTCCAGGAACTTGCTAATCCAATTAGTACTGGAAAACTTGTTGCATCCTGCGCCTGTTGACCATGTAATCCTTCTTCATGAATTAACACAGGAATTCCCAGTCGGGTTTCTTCGATAAAAAACTTTTGCACTTGATTGGATTGGATTGCACCTTCCCTCGGAGACAAGGTGGCATGTGGACCAATTGCATCAGGGTGCATATCTTCATTTGTTCGGGCTAACGATCCAATTCCATTTGGAAGAAACTTTGCAGCACTTTGCGCGTTGAATTTGCCGGTATCAAAAAAATCAGATTTACCTCTCCATAAACATTGCATCTGCATAATTTTCTCTTCCAAAGTCATCTTAGAAAGTAAATCTATGGCTCTTTCTTCTGGTGATAAATTCTTATTTTTAAAACTTCTGTTTTGTGCATATACTGTGCTCATAGTCAACAGTAAAATACATTGCAATAGTACAATTATTCTCATATCTTCTTTTTTATTCATATTCTTCTAATTTCCATTCATCTTCCCAATAAATATTTGGTACTCCATTTTCCCATACAATAGGTAACCATACATATGTGGCATTGCTTCTGGAATCCCATTCTGCTCTTTTCTCACCTGTCCTATCCATCAAAACAACCTCATCAAAGTTTCTTGGTTTAGGTTGGTGCCCAATATAACGTTCGGCTATCATTTCCAACTCTTTTTTTGGACCATCTGTACCAACATATTCTGGCATCCAACGATCGGCCATAACCACGTAAAGGTTTTTCTTACCTGGAATTTTGATGACCTCGGTAATCTGGGAATAATAAGAAGTATTGCTTGTATCGTTGGGATGTGGATTACCCAAGTTTATATATTTTCCATGATAATCATCGAAAGTTGATATTAACGACTGGTTAGGAGAATAACCTGAGGTTCCCGATGTGTACATAAAGTGTTTCCCATTTGCAACAAAATGAGTAGGAGCCTCCCTTGTGTCAGGAGGAATTAAACCTGAAAAATGAACAGAATACTTTCCATTAACATCCGTGTATTCATCGTTTAATTCAGCACAAATCATTTCATAATGTGGACGTTCATGCCAGAAATATGCTTTACCCGTTTCCTCATCTACATACAAATCGAAGTCACCTGCTTCAAAACCATTCGGTCGGATTCCGGATTTTACAATTTCATAAGGCCCCAAAAAATCTTCTGCGGTTAACACTGTCATAAATTGTCCGGCATCACTTAAAAGCTTAATCCAACATACGAATTTTTTGGTCAGTTCATTATATATAATATGCGGACGATCTATTCCTTGCGAGGGATTTAAGGGTGAATATGGATCAAGTGTATCAGGTTCGATAATCAATCCTCGATCTTCCCAGTTGTAAAAATCTTTGGATGTATAACATCTTATTCCATAGGTCCAAATATTGCTTCCTTTGGTAGTAAATTCTTTATTTTCTCCGTACCAGTAATAGGTGCCATCTCTATAAAATACCGAAAATCCATGAGCCTGTATTGGTTTATCTTCGGTATCCATCCACGTTTGTCCCGGTATAATTGAATTATATCTTAAATCATTATCTGCTTGTTCTTTCTTTTTAGAAGTGGAACATGACATAAATAATAAAACAAAAGCGATCAAATAGGGTATTATCTTCATTTTTATAGTTTTATAGTATTATTTCCTGTTTTTAATTCGTATGATTTACCTTTCCATACAAAAACTCCATCTGTATTTTGTGGGAGTAATATATTAGCAATTAAATGATTATTCTTTACCGAATATTTAACTTTAATCATTCCATTAGGATGTGGCATTTCTCCACCAATTTCAGTAATGTCTCCAAGATGTGGCTCGATCTTTACCTTCGCGAAACCCGGAGCATCGCTGTCAACACCTAACATGATTCTGAAAAATTCAATATTAGGACTGGATCCCCAGGCGTGACAATCCGAGCGGGTGTTTTTTATATCAGAAGTCTCAGCCCAGGTTGTTAATCCCATATCCATGTTTTCTCTCCATTTGTCTAACCATTTAAGATAATCGTTACCTAATCCTGCTTTTGTTAATGCCTGATGCAGGTAAAATTTATAGTAGATAGAAGCAGGAGCCAAAGTATTATCTGTTAATAGTTTTTGTGCTGTTTTGATTGCTTCTTCACCGGATATTAATCCGGTTAAAATTGCGAGCGTACCTGCATGTTGCGAGAACAAATCCTTTTCAATACGGTCGGCAAATAGTTGGCGATTTTCATCCCAGTATTTTAATGCGATAGTTTTTTTAAGCTGTTCAGCTTTCATTTTATAATCATCAGATAGCTCTTTTAATCCTAAATGAAGTTCTATATCTGCTGCTACCTGGTAGGCCCAAAGAAGCTGAAAATCTAAAAGTGCCGAACTGCCATCGTTTCCCATTGGAGGAATGCCTTCCGTCCAGCCATCGGTATAAACCCAATCGGTAAAAGTCCAGTACGGAACATCTTTCAAAGAACCATCTTTTCCCTGGTACCGTTTAAAAAATTCCAATACATTCCGTGTACTTTGCAGCTTCTCTTTGACAAAATCAACATCACTGCCATACATCATATAATCATGCAACATAGCAACGTACCACAATGAAAAGGTTGAAATATATTGCGGAGTTACCGATGGGTGACGGCTGGCAGTAACCCCTTCGGGCTGTTGCGAATACTGCATCTGGTTTAAGGCATTTCGCATTAAACGATCATCTCCGCTGTTGTATAACGAAACCAAGGCCTGAATCCGTCCGTCGCCAATGTATTGCAATTGCTCATAATAAGGGCAGTCCATGTAAGTCTCCATGGCGCACAGGCGGGCAGAACGCCAACCTATTTCCAGCATCTTCTGAAGCTCCTTGTTGTCCGACTCCAGTTTCGCATTAAATTCAAATGGATAGCCTGTAAAAGTGCCGGAAATATCTTCCAGGATAAGCGGCGAATCTTTGGTTGCAATTTTCAGTTCAATAAAACGATAAGTTCTGTAATTCAACGGAGTAAAAACCTGATTTTCGGAACCGTCAGAAAAAATGCTGTCAACGCGCCCGATCAGTGTTTTTCCTTCCACATCATTTCTGTTACCTTTTTCAGGATATTCACTGAATAATGCTTCCTGATAACCGACGGTAAAAACTCCGTCCTTTCCCCCGCTGAAAACAAGCGTTGGGTACGCATTGGTGAGAAATGTTTGATCCAATAACAGCGTAACATCTGTATTCGCAGGAATTGTAAGTTTTGTCTGCACTGATGGGAAAGTCGAAGGGACCGAAATACCTTCTGCGTTTCTAAGCTTTAGCAGCCGTTGTTCTTTCAACTCCATTTGCGGTATTGCAGACGGCATCAGCAGCCAACTGTCCAGTACCCCGTGAAATCCCAGACGGTTTTTGGGCAGTCCGGGGAAAAGAGCTTCTGCATTATTCCAATGATTATCTTCACAAGAAATTGCACTCCATCCTTTTATTTGTTCCGACATTTGTATCCGTTCTCCCGGTCCGGCTACATAAAAAGTATTCATGACTACCGGAATTGGGCTGTAACTTTTGTCCTGCGCACACTTCCAGGTGCTATTCGTATTAAGGAGCTGAGCTTCTTTTGTCCCACCTTGCAAAATAAATGCAGTCCTTAACGAGAGGTGTCCTTCGGTTCGGAATTCGCCCTCGTTCCATACCTGAGCTGCAACAATATTTTTTCCTTCGTGTAAATAGTGAGCCAAGTCTACCGTTTCATAGTTCCAATGGTTTATATCACCTCTGGCCGGCCCTAACGAAACCAATTTTTCATTGACATAGAGTTTGTAACGGTTATCTGCTGAAATATGTACAGGAAATTCCTCTGGAACATCAGATAGCTCCAGATTCTTTCTAAATACATACACTCCGTAATCATTCAGCCCAGTACCTGGTACAGTTATCCAGCGTGCTTTCCAAAACTCATTTAACAAATCAGGCACTTCACTCAGAATGACTGAAGGTTGGGCATTGTCTCCGGTAATCCTCACTGCTGTAACATCAAAAGCTCCCATCACCTTACCTGTCATTGAGTTTTGGTCTATTTTGTCTAATTCCAGATTTATATCCATGTCCTGCTCTGCTTTCCAACCAGTCTTGAGGCTGTTTCCATTTATTTCAACTGTTGACAGCGCTGTAGGTTCCTGTTGCCCCTCGCGTTTTAGAGAACCCTTCCAGTTATCGTTTTCATTTTCCAATACCAGAGTCATTCTCACATCTCCGCTTTGTGCACCTTCTACTAAAACATCCCATTTCCCGGCAAAGAAATCTGAGAGATTTTCCTGTGCATTTATCGTTGTACTAAAAAGGATCAATATTATCCCAATGATTGTGATTTGATTTCTTTTCATGATATTGTTATTGTTCTTTCTGCTTTAGATTTATAGTCAAGTGAGTTTTTCCTGATGGAATAATCACGAATTCCTTCTCTGAATCAGACTGAGTGTTTAAGGACTTTCCATCTACTTCAAGAGTATATTTCTCAAACTCAGGCAGAATAATTTTCCCGGAGCAATTACAGGGCACCTCCAACTCAGCATAAATTATTCCTTGTTCTTTTCTCTCGCAACGAATGGAAACCAGACCATGAATTGATTCATAGCTTGCCTCAGCATGATTTATTTCTGATATGAATTTGGGAGCAAATATTATTTCTCTGAATCCCGGAACATCTTTATTTACATCTATTCCTGCAACATGGCGGATTAGAAAATTATCCACAAATCCCATAAAATAATGGATATGCGATGATTTGTTCTCCCAGTGCTCCCAAAGAGAGGTAGCTCCATTTTTTAGCATAAAACCATAACCGGGGTAAGCATCATTAGCTGCTACTTTGTATGCCAGTTCGCCCTGCTGATTTTTGGGTAAATATTCCCACAAACTATAACCGGTAAATATCCCTCCGTAAAAATGGTAATCACGATTCTTTTCAATATCGTTTAACAAAGTTTGGTAAACCGGTGCCTTGTGTTCAGGTTTTACAATTTTATTGTTTAATGCCATTGCATTGGGGCCTTGCCTGTATAACGATGGTGTAATCCCACGAAATATCATTTTCTCTTCATCAAAACAATAGGAGTAAATTGCATCTTGTACAATTTGGGCTTGCTTCTCAAATTCCCGGCAGTCCTTATTTTTGCCTACGATTTCCGCAATTTTAGCCATCCGTTTAAGTACGAGATAGAAGTTCATGGTTGTGTAAACCTCAGCTCCTTCATCCGATATGTTACCATGAGGGGAACACCAGTCCGCCAAAACATCAGTAAAAATTCCCGGTTTATCTGCTACCTCATTGTTATTCCATACACTCGCCACAAAGAGTTTCATTTTGTCATAGTAGGTTTCCAAAAGACGCGTATCTCCATAATAATTGTACATATACCACGGAACGTGGATGCAAGCCGATCCCCAAAGCGGAGATTCGCCGACTCCGTAATCGTTATCGGGGGCTATCATTGACACCGCTCCGGTTTTATCTTGGGTATCGAACATATCACGCGTGAATTTTGTCAGAATTGCAGCGAGATTGTAATTCGCCATCCCGAATTCTATTCCTGTTGTAGCATCACCCATCCAACCGTTCTTTTCACGATGAGGGCAATCTGTTGGGATACTGTGCAAATTCGAAATCATTGATTTGGTACATATCCTATGGATAGCGTTTAGTGTTGAATCTGAACTTGAAAACTGACCTACTTTGTCAACATCAGAATTCACCTGGCAAATTTCAATATCATCTGCAGAAAGTGGTTTAGAAAGACCAACAATGTTTACGAACCGGAATCCTTTGTATGAAAAATGACACTCTGCTATTTCACCGGGTACACCTTTAGCGATGTAAGCCATTTGCTGATACCCACCGGGTTGATCCTCGTCGCGGGTAACTTCCTTTTCGCCATAATAAATGAGGACTCTTGTTCCTTCTGGTTCATCAATTTTTAATCGAATCCAGCCTGCCAGGTTCGTTCCGGCATCTGCCATTTGATACCATCCTTTATTCTCAACGATTACAGGCTTGAACTTATTCACAATACGGATTGGTTCACAAAGCTGGGCTCTTAGTTCGCCTCCGGGAGCTGGAGCAGATTGAACCGGCGACCAGGAACTGTCTTCCATTTCAGGAAAACTCCATCCATCAATTTCTTTTCTGGCATCGTAAATTTCGCCCATGTGGGGGCCATCATAAATGATTGGACCACCGGTTACTTTCCAACTTTGGTCACTTATAATATCTGCTGTAGTACCATCTTTATAGCTAATTTTTAGCAAGTATTTAAGTTTCGGCTGCCCCACATATCCACCTTTCTTATAAAATCCCCAGTGGTCAACAGCCAGCAAACCGTAGTTTCCACGCCCCAGCATCACACCAATGGCATTTTTACCCTGTTTAATTTGCGGTGTTACATCGTAAGTCGTATACAATATTGTCTTATTGTAATTCGTCCACCCCGGATCAAGAACATGATCTCCAATCCGTTGTCCATTAAGATACAATTCGTTGTAGCCAATCCCACTGATAAAAACAGTCGCCTCTTCAATTTCTTTATTTGCCTGAAATGTTTTGCGCATCAAAGGTGACGGATCATAGGGATTGTTTTGATGAAAATTATACCGTTCCCACAAATTCATACGGGCACCAAAATAACTGGGAAGGTAAAGTTCTGTGCACTGCAATTCTACTTCTTTCCGTTTCCACCAGTTTTCCTCCCATTCATCCTGAGGTTTCCATGCGATCCAATCAGCTCCCGCCCAATCTTCTTCAGAAAAAAGCCCGGTGGAAAATGTTGCGGCTTCGCTCCAACCTTCCGTTTGGTTATTCTTGTCCCATACCCGAACCTTCCAGAAATATTGTTTTGCCGGTTGAAGTGTTTTTCCTGAATAAACAACATGTGTATTTTGTGCTGATCGTTTTTTTCCGGAATCAAACATATCGCCAATTCCGGAATTTAAATTCTCTTTTGAGGACGAAACAATTAATTGATAAGCGATTTGGAACTGCTCATTCTCTGCAGACTGCAATTTCCAATAAAAACGGGGATCAGGTATGTCAACTCCCATAGGATTTGTGAGGTATTCACATCTTAAATCAACAGGGGTAATTTGGGCGTGGGATTCAAGCATCACACCCAAAAGAAAGCAAAGAAGAATAAATGTGTTTTGAATTATTTTCATTCGTCTATAATTGTTTATTTTAAAGGTGACTCATGTAACTCGCATAGTCGTTCTCCTGTGTATTAAGAATGATTTTATAATGCTCGTTTCATCATAACATTCAATTCAAATTAGAGATCACATTCTGTTTAAATTACAGTTCATCTTTTCTATATTCAAACCAATCGTAGTCCGCTACAGCTTTACTTTTCTTACCATTACCTGTTGCGTATAAACCAACATAAACGCCAGTATAACCACCAACACTTTCCGAGCTTAAAAACTTTGAATTAATCGTCTCAATGGTTTGATAATCGTCATCTCCCTGTGAGAAGGAAAAAGCAAATGTTGTGGTTTCACCCTGGATTCTGAGATTAACCGGCCCCGGTTTAAGAAGTTTCTTTTCAGATTTATGGGTTATCATTCCAAAATCAAATTTGGCAGTGATGTATCTTTCTTCTCCAATTTTTTCAACCATAAGCCTAAAACTTACACCATTATTCACCAGCGTTATTCCGGCTTCTTCATTTTCATTTTCAGGATTAAATTCCAGGTTTGTTGTTGCTGTGAAATTATGATCCTGCAAACGCCTGGCAACAAAAGTTGGAGAACCATTGTCGCCAATAAAAATGGGTGATTCGATAGGAGAAATAATATTTGCAGCACCTGTCAACCTTAGAAACCCCGGGCGTTCGCTCAATGTATAATTTTCATCAACAGGAAGCTGAATGTGATTCCACTCCAATCCCAACTTCTCTTCATCAAAGACCGTTTTTGTAGATTTTTTGCGAAATGGTTTTAGCGGAAGAGTTGAACAAGTCATATTTGATTGCACTGTTCCATTCCCGTTTACAATTGGCCAACTGTTTTTAGGCCAGGTCACCGGAGTCAGGCATGTTTCTCTACCTAGAATATGGTGAGCATTTCTATCTACTTTTCGGTATCCGTGAAAAATCATCCACCACGAACCATCATGTGCCTGCAACATATCGGCATGGCCAACTCCCTGTATTTCGTACATCTGTCCGGCCTGGTTACAATGCGTTAAAATGGGATTGTTTTTATATGTAACGTATGGCCCCCATACAGATGACGAGCGGGCAATGGTTTCGCTGTGTGCCTCTTCGGTACCACCTTCGGCTGCCATCAGGTAATAAAAACCGTCCTTTTTGTAAATGTGTGGCCCTTCAAGCGCCCGACCTCCGGTACCATACCAGATTTTACGTCCTTCAGTCAGCAATTTCCCTGTTACTAGATCAATCTCAAACAACTCGAAATTTGAGGCAATTACATACGATTTCCCATTATCGTCAAAGAAAAAGTCAGGGTCAATCCATTGTAACTTTTGGTCTATCCAAATTGGATAAGACCATGGGCCGGCAGGGTTTGTTGCCGTAACATAAAAGTTACCTTTACCGCCAAAACCGTTCACATTGGTAGTAATCATATAAAACACCCCCTCGTGATAACGAATATTGGCAGCGAAAATATTTACTCCATCAGGTAACTGTTCTTTGCGGTGGATACAATGCCCGATTTGTTCCCAATTGACTAAATCTTTGCTATGAAATATGGGTACCCCCGGAAAATATTCAAAAGTGCTCGAAACCAAATAATAATCCTCTCCCACCCTGCAAATACTTGGATCGGAGTAAAATCCCGGGATTACCGGATTTTGGTAGGTTACTGTTTCATTTGGAAAAATTGTTGCATCGTAGGGATTGTTGCTTTTTAATACCTCATGTGTGTTTTGAGCAAATACAGGTAAAACAATAGTTACCAAGGCTATAATCAAATAATTTTTCATAGTTCTACTGATTTTGAGATTATTCTTACCGGCCCTAATAATCCAGATTCTTTTAATTGTGAGTCTGCCGTATAAAAAGGCATGGTTGTATAAGTTAATTTATTGGCAATATCTGGCTGAGCATCGCCAATCAAACGATTTACCCAATGATTGGTTACTTTAACTGATAGCTGATTCTCTCCTGCTTTTATTGCTTCGTTGAGTTTAACTTTAAAAGGCTTTTTCCAGACAATTCCCAGCGGAGTGCCATTTAGTGTAATCTCCGCAAGATTTTTAACCTCACCCAAATCGAGCCATATTTCCTTTCCTTCAGAAATAGATTCTTCTGTAATTTCGAATGTTTTTGTGTATTCTGCTGTTCCCGAAAAGTACTTTATCCCGGTATCTTCATTCTCATTCCATGGTGCTAATTCCGCAACAACTGTCCGTTCCGAAGCCCCTCTGTTAGCCTGAAAATTGACCTGCCATTCGCCGGTAAGCGTAGCAAGTTCCGTTTCTGTTGTTCGCGGAAGTTGAACCGAATTGGCAGCTGATTTTTCCCTGAAAACAATAAAAACAGCATCTTCAGGTTCCAAATCCAAAGTAACCAATGTACGACCATCAGCAATCTTGTATGACGCTTCTATTACGTCACCATTTACAGGATTCCAGATTTCAGGTTTAAAACCTTCTGTACGAAACGAAACTGTATCTGTCTGTTCTTCCTTCGAGGTTGTATTCACCCAGTAGATTTCCTGATTTCCCAATGTACGGTGTACAAAATCCATTTCTGAATTTGTACTTTTTGTTGAATATTCAAAATCAGGTTCTATTCCAAGTTGGGTTAAAAGTTGCTCAATTGTTAATCCAGAGTGAACTTTTCCTTCATCCCATAATTGGCGTACAATTTCCTGAAACTCATATTTATCATCATTTAACGATGGTGTATCAACAGGTTTCGTACCTAAAATCACTGCTCCATCATTCACCAATTGTTGAATTTTCTTCAAAACAGGAAGCGTCATGTACCGGGTACTTTCATCCAGCACAAGTAGTTTGTAATTCATTCCGGTTTCAGTAACAAGCTCACCATTATTAACGGAAAGTACGTTGGCAACAGCTCCGGCATTCAGAAAATCGTAGTTGTACCCTTTGGGGATTTCAGGCAACTGAGATTGAAACAACGAAGTAAGGTTTGAGCCTAGCCCGTACACATAAATAATGTCGGCAACAAATTTTCCCTGTTGAAGCATGTAAGAACTTCGGGCCAGATAATCCATCCACGGCTTAGCTTGTTCCGCCCAGGTTTCGTGCCGTGTAAACCACTGACCGAAAGGCCCCAGGCCAATTCCCGGAATTTTATCATCAACAGGTTGGTGAACTGAAGTGTGAATTACAAAACGGTTTAAACCGCTTGCCAGCATAAAATCGGCAGTAGGTTTTAAATCTGCAGGCGCATAGCCCCATGCGTTTCCAATTGCAGTAAAGGATTCGGCAGCTACCAGATTTTGTCCGTAAATATGTGCAACTGATGCTGATTCGCGGATATCGGTTTCATGGTTCACATTAACTTTGTCAGACGGCCCACCAAAACCTCCAGGAGTCCAGGTAGCACTCATTGGAATATCTGCCGAACGCTTCACTTCCATTCCATCGGCAACAAAAACGCGGTTGTTTTCATGCGACTCGGAATAGCGCCCCATTCCTCTTGCTTTCAAAATAGTGGTAAGTTCATCGTAATGGTATTCGGTAACCATAGCTTCCAGCGTATTTCGGAAGTCCCAAAGAAATTTTTCACTGGCTATGCTGCTTTCCACAATCTTTCCGGTAAGTACCGGCAACCAGGGTTTTATATCGTAACTGTTTCGTTCATTAAACTCCTCAATCATGTTATCGGTCCAGTTTGCAGCTCCGGCTTCCCAGCTATCGGTAATTACATATTGCAATCCCTTTTCGCCCATTAAACCATTGGTGGCATCCTGGTACTGATCGAGGTAGTTATTGAAATAGTTTTGAACATATTTACGATTCAGTTTATCCACTTCCAATCCTGTTGCTTCAGGCGAAGCCGGTGTATTTTTATGCCCGGTTAGCGAATACCCCATTCTGATGATATTCCATTTTCCTTCCGGCACTGTCCAGATTAAAGTGCCGTCTTTGGCCATTTTATCTGTTACATTAATTATCTCATTTGCTTTCACCAAGTTTTCAGAAGGTGTTTCCGGTGTCAGCAAATTCTCAACCTTTTCTACCACAGCAAATCCTGCTTTTTGCTCGAAATGATGAATACGTGGCGAAGTATGTAGAACAAGCTCCGAAATTTCCGTTCCTTTTGTTCTGCTACTCAAGTTCTCCCTGACTTCAGGCGAATCTAATCCTTCCAATCCGTCAAATGGATTAGTAAGTTTATCGGGATAAATAACCACAACCCGGAAGAATTTTGCAGTAACCGCCGAAAAAGTGACCGTATTTTGATTAATTCCTCCGGCAATAATTTCGGTAACAGGTTTAAAAATCACGCCATCATCACTGGCTTCCAGAAACCTTTTTTGCTCATCGTTCCCAAATCCGAACTGGTAAACACTACCACCACCTACCATCGAAACAGAATGAATAGTTTGTGGTTTTTCAAATTCAAACTGAATCCAGGCACTATTATCTTTACTGTCGGCAGGTAAAAAAGAAGAGGTCACTAAATCGCCATCGTTTAGCATTTCAAGCGAAAAATTGCCACTACTTGAAGTCACTTTAGGCTTTAGCTCCAACATCGAAAAATCTGTTTCGGGAATTTTATACGCAAGCACACAAACATCCTGGTAATATTCCTGTTCTTCATGGTCAAGATTGCTCACATCCGTTTGATGGTTAATACCAATATTCTGGAAGGAACCTGAAATTGTGGGAGGATGTGGAAGTACATCGTTAAATGTCTGTCCCCCTTCTATTCTGGTTTCTGTCCAAACCATTTTTTTCATCCCCTCCGATGAAGGAACCCAGGGACCACCACTTTCGCTCCAACCCGGGGAACCGGCAATTGCCATTTCAAAGCCTAATGAGTCGGCCAGTTTTGTTGTAAACAAAAATGCTTCCTTCCATTGAGGTGTCATATAAGCCAAACGATTATCCACAATTTGAGGTGTTCCAACAGCCGCATCGAAATTCTGGAAACCACCAATGCCAACTCTGTTCATCCATTCCAAATCCTTACGAATTCCATCTTTGGTTACGTTACCGTTCATCCAGTGCCACCAAACGCGTGGGCGGGCTTCGTTGGGAGGATTTTTGAAATTGGCATGTAAATCAACAATTTCTTCGTTTTTCTGCCCGGAACAAGAAATAAGCACGACTATTAAAGAAAGAATGCAAATCTTAAAATATGGAATGATTTTTTGCTTCATGATTCAAATGAATTAGTCATATGATAATACTTTGACAGGTCCCAATAAACCGGAAGACTTTAATGGTGAATCAGCCTGATAAAACGGCATGGTTGTGTAGGTAATTTTTTCCGTAATATCCGGTTGGGCATCGCCAATCAAACGGTTTACCCAAAGATTCACGACTTTTATTTCCAGCTTGTTTTCTCCCGGTTTAACGGCTTTCGTGATATTCACTTTGAAAGGCTTTTTCCAAAGTACGCCCAGGGTTTGGCCATTCACCGAAACCTCTGCCAGGTTTTTTACTTCGCCCAAATCGAGCAACAACTCGCCTACTGCAATATCAGCATCGGAAAGCTGAATGGTTTTGGAATACGTTGCAGTCCCTGAAAAGTACTTAATTCCTTCATCCTGATTTTCAGTAAAAGAACTTAACTCATTAAAAACTGCACTTTCAGGTGCTCCCCGTTCGGGCTGAAAGGCTACATTCCAGGAACCATCAACAGTTCCGATTTCCTTTTCTTCCTTTTTCGGAAGTTCAACTTTGTTTTCTTTAGTGGATTGAGCGAAAACGACAAACACTGCATCGTTTGGTTTTAAATCGAGCGAAACCGTTGTCGTTCCATCTTTAATTGAATATGAAACGTCAGACTTTTCTCCTGTGTCTGGATGCCACACTTCTGGTTTTTTACCTGACACCCTGAAAGTAGCCTCGATCAATTCAGGCTGATCACTTCTGCTGTTTACCCAGAAAATATCAGTGTCTCCTACTTTTCTGTGGACATTGAGTACTTCCACATCATTCTCTGAAGTGTAGGTAAGATCCGGATTCAAGTTTAAAGAATGAAGCACCTGCTGAATGGTTTTGTTTTCATAAATATTCGATTTCCCCGAATCCCAGGTTTCTTTCACCAACCAGTCGAATTCATCTTGCTCACCCTGCATACCTGCTTTAAATTCAGGTCTTGTTCCAACTATTATTGCTCCATCATTGGCAAGTTGAGCCAGTTTCCGTAATACCGATAACGACATTCTCCGTGTATTTTCGTCAAGCGCCAGCATTCTATACGTCATACCACTTGGAGTTACCAGATTTCCATTGTCCACTTCAAGCAGGTTGATTAAAGCATGTGGGTTTATAAAGTCTAAATTATATCCTTGTGGAATTTCAGGCATTTCGTGTCCAAACAAGCCTGTAATGTTATTGTCTTCGCCATAGTAATACACAATATCGGCAACAAATTTACCCTGCTGTAACATATAACTACTTCTTGCAAGGTAATCTGTCCATGATTTAGCCTGGTCTGCCCAGGTTTCGTGACGGGTGAACCACTGACCAAAAACAAAAAGCCCAAGTCCGGGAATTTTATCATCAACAGGTTGATGAACAGAAGTATGAATCACAAAACGGTTTAGTCCATTAGCTAATTCTAAATCTGCAACTGGTTTTAAGTTCTCGGGGCAGTACGACCATGCGTGACCACCAAGGCCAAAAGCTGTCATTGATTCGGCAGCCACCAGGTTTTGTCCGTAAATATGTGCCACCGATGCCGACTCGCGGATATCGGCTTGCGCCATGGCAGGAGTTGAGCCCCAGCCGCTGGGTGTCCACATGGCCGACATGGGAACTGCTGCCGTCCGTTTGGCATCCATTCCATCCACCAGGTACAAACGTCCGTTTTCGTGCGATTCGGTATAACGTCCCATACCACGTTCAGCCAAAATATCGGTAACCTGATCGTAACTGTTTTCGGCAATTAATTCGCCAATTGTAGTACGCCAATCCCATAAAAACTGTTCACTGGCCTTTGTGCTTTCTATAATTTCACCCGCTAAAACCGGCAGCCACGGAATTAAACTATAGCCTCTTCTCGCTTCAAATTCTTCGGCCATTTTGGGTGTCCAGGTCATTTGCCCGGCTTCGTAGCTGTCGATAATTATATATTGCAGACCTCTTTTGCCCATCAATCCACCTGTTGCATCTTTATACTGGTCGAGGTAGTTATTGAAATAATCACGCACCGCCCGGGCATCCAGTTTATCTACCTCCAATCCGGTTGCTTCGGGTGAAGCAGGATGGTTTTTCTTACCGGTAAGCGAATAGCCAAATCGCAATATTTTCCATTTTCCTGAAGGAATTTGCCAATTTAACTTTCCATCCTCGAATTTATCGGTAAGATCAATAATATCATTTCCCGAGATTGGTGTATTTGTTTCAGGTGTCGGGTATCTTTCCAAATCATACACAGCTGCAAATCCGGCTTTTTCTTCGGCATGGTTTATTTTGGTAACCGGATGTAATACAATTTCAGCTACCATCGAACCTGCTGCGGGTACATTGGAGCCGCCCATTAATTCAGAATAATTAGTGGGAACCGGATTATTAAAAGTAATCCGAAAATATTTTGCAGTGGTCTCAGGAATCGTTATGGTTTGTTGTTCAACACCACCGGTTGGGATATAGCATATTCTTTCAAAACTCTTACCATCACGACTGATTTCCAAGCTCTTGTTATTTGTTGGTGGAAGTGCCTCCCATTGGCCTTTAATTTCATCGCTTGCTACGCTAATTGCCTTAATGGTTTGCGCCTTCTCAAATTCGTACTGAATCCAGGCGTAACCTTTGCGATTGTCTCGCGATAAAAGTGTGGCGTATGAAAAATCTCCGTCCGTTAATTGTTTCAGTGTAAAATTTCCTCCACTTGAGGTTATTTTAGGATTTAAATCCGCCAGAATAACATCTTTATCTTGAAGCCGGAAGGCCACAACAGCAATATCCTCGTAATACTCATCTGGAGCTTCTTCTGCCTCTGTAAAAACGGCTTCTTCGCCAACCATGGGTACATTCTGAAAATTCCCTGTGGTTTTAAATGGTTCGGGAAGATTATCGTTAAACAGCCTTCCTCCTTCAACCCGAAGTTCTCTCCAAACCAATTTTTTCATACCGTCTTTGGCTTCAACCCAGGGGCCACCGGTTTGGCTCCATCCGGGCGAAGCGGCAATAGTCATTTCCATTCCAAGCGAATCGGCAAGCTGTGTAGTATAAGCGAAAGCATCTTTCCATTCGGGAGTCATAAACGTTAGCCTTTTTTCCACAACCTGCGGAGTGGCCAGTCCTGCATCGAAATTATGAAAACCGCTGATACCACTTTTATGCATCCACTCCAAATCTTTGCGGATTCCGTCTTTCGTTATATTTCCGTTCATCCAGTGCCACCAAACGCGTGGGCGGGCTTTGTTGGGTGGATTTTGGAAATTGGCATGTAAATCAACAATTTCTTCGTTTTTCTGCCCGGAACAAGAAATAAGCACGACTATTAAAGAAAGAATGCAAATCTTAAAATATGGAATGATTTTTTTCTTCATGATTCCAGTAAATTAGTTAATTGATATCAAACCTACTGGCCCTAACAATCCGGCTGGCAGCAGGGGTGAGTTAGCACTATAAAACGGTATTGTGGTATAGGTAATTTTTTCCGTAACATCAGGTTGGGCATCTCCAATCAATCGATTTACCCAAGGATTCACAACTTTAATTTTCAGTTTGTTTTCTCCTGATTTAACAGCTTTAGTGATATTCACCTTGAAAGGCTTTTTCCAAAGTACGCCCAGATTTTGGCCATTTACGTATACCTCTGCAAGGTTTTTAACTTCGCCCAAATCAAGCAACAGCTCACCTGATGCAATATCTGAATCGGAAAGTTGGATGGTTTTGGAATACGTTGCGGTACCTGAAAAGTATTTAATTCCTTCGTCCACATTTTCAGTATAAGAAGTCAGTTCATTAAAAATTACCCTTTCTGGTGCTCCCCTTTCAGATTGAAAGGCTACGTTCCAGGAACCATCAAGAGTTCCGATTTCCTTTTCTGCCTTTTTCGGAAGCTCAACTTTGTTTTCTTTTGCTGGTTGATTGAAAATTACAAACAGCGCATCGTTTGGTTTTAAATCGAGCGAAACCGTTGTCATTCCATCATTTATTGAATATGAAACGTCTGACTTTTCTCCTGTGTCCGGATGCCAGATTTCAGGCTTTTTGCCCGATACCCTGAAGGTAGCGTCTATCAACTCAGACTGATCACTTCTGCTGTTTACCCAGTAAATATCTGTATCTCCAACTTTTCTGTGAACACGAAGTAACTCCACATCATTGTTTGACGAGTAAGTAAAATCCTGTTTCAATTCCAAAGAATTCAGTACCTGTTCAATGGTTTTATTTTCATAAATATTCGATTTATCAGAATCCCAGGTTTCTTTCACCAACCGGTTGAATTCATCTTGATCACCCTGCATTCCGGCTTTAAACTCTGGCCTTTCGCCAACAATATTAGCTCCTTCGTTTGCTAGTTTTGCCAGCTTTTGCAGTACAGACAAAGACATTCTTTTGGCGTTTTTATCGAGCATCAACATTCGGTAAGTCATACCGCTTGGAGTTACCAGATTTCCATTGTCCACTTCAAGCAGGTTAATTAAGGCATGAGGATTAATAAAGTCGAAATTATACCCTTCAGGTATATCAGGTAATTGTTGCCCAAAGAGTGATGTAATGTTATTATCCTCTCCGTAGTAATAAACAATATCTGCGACAAATTTACCCTGTTGCAACATGTACGAGCTACGGGCAAGATAATCGGTCCAGGCTTTTGCCAGTTCTGCCCAGGTTTCGTGGCGAGTAAACCATTGTCCGAAGATGGAAAGCCCAAGCCCGGGAATTTTATCATCGACTGGCTGATGTGCGGAGGTATGGATTACAAATCGATTCAAACCACACGCCAGTTCCAAATCGGCGGTCGGTTTAAGGTTTTCCGGATGATAAGAGAAAGCATTTCCTAGCAAGCCAACTGCTGTAAATGATTCGGCAGCGACCAAATTTTGTCCGTAAATATGTGATACGGAGGCCGATTCACGGATATCCGCCACATGCATGATTTGACTTCCTCCGAACATATTACCTACCCAACAAGCTGACATGGGAATAGCTGCAGTACGTTTTACATCCATTCCATCAACTATATAAGCACGCCTGTTTTCGTGCGATTCTGTATAACGTTTCATACCATACTTATCAAGAATCTCTGTCAGGTTGTCGTAATGGTTTTCAGCGATTAATTCGGCTATTGTTTGACGGTAATCCCATAAGAATTCTTCGCTTTCATCAGCCCCTTTTACAATTTTCCCCGTGATTACAGGCAACCATTCATACAAACTGTATCCTCTCCTTTCCTCGAATTCCTTTGCCATTTCCGGTGTCCAGTTTGCCTGTCCGGCTTCGTAGCTATCAAAAATAAGGTATTGTAACCCTTTGTTCCCCATCAATCCTCCGGTTGCCTCCTTATATTGTTCCAGGTAATTTTCCAAATAGCGACGAACTGCCTCTCGATCCATTTTGTCCACTTCCAATCCTGTTGCTTCATACGAAGCCGGATGGTTTTGTTTCCCGGTCAACGAAAATCCATAACGTATGATGGTCCATTTCCCGGCAGAAGGTGTCCAGTTCAAAGTGCCGTCGTTGCTCATTTTATCTGTAATATTAACAACATCAGAAAATTTGATGACATCCGCTTCGTCAGCCTTTGTTAAAGATTCCGTTTCACTATAAGCCGAATAACCTGCTTTTTCTTCATATCGGTCGATAATCGAATGAGGATATAAAACAATCTCTGCAACTTCAGTACCTTCAGGTCCGTCCTGATTAGCCCCCATGCCAAAGACAGAAACATCCATGCCTAAGCTTGGCATCGATTTAGGATTTTTATAACATACTCTGAAGTATCTGGCAGTAGTTGGTTCAATGTTGATTGAAAACTGTGGAAATTCGCCAATGGGCAAATTGCTAACTCGGGTATAATTTTTGCCATCATTACTTGCTTCCAGAAACCGGGCTTCAGGATCACTACCTACTATCTGGGATAATGCTCCAACACCTTCGCCTCCTACAAGTGAGACAGCTTTTATCGTTTGAGGCTGTGAGAATTCGAACTGAATCCAGGCATAATCGTCAGATGTATTAATTGGTAAAAGTTTAGATGTAACTAAATCACCATCGGTTAAATGGTCGATAGCAAAACTACCCCCACTTGATGTTACTTTTGGATTCAGTTCTTTAAAATCAATATGTGTTGAAGGGATTTTACAGGCAATAACTGCAACATCTTCGTAATATGCCGGAGGAGTTGGAACTTCACCTGACAATGCATCAACCTCGCTTCCTAATTCGAGATTCTGAAAAACACCAGTTACTGCCGGGGGATCTGGAAGTTTCCCTGTGAAGGTTATCCCACCTTCCACTTTTAACTCCGACCAAACCAATTTTTTCATTCCATCTTTGGCTTCAACCCATGGGCCACCACTTTCGCTCCATCCGGGAGAACCAGCAATGGCCATTTCCAGGTCTAAAGAATCGGCAAGCTTAGTAGTAAACTGAAAAGCATCTTTCCATTCGGGAGTCATATATGAAAGGCGCTTTTCAACAATTTGAGGGGTAGTTAAACCAGCATCGAAATTCTGAAAACCACCGATGCCAACTCTGTTCATCCACTCCAAATCCTTACGAATTCCATCTTTGGTGACGTTACCGTTCATCCAGTGCCACCAAACGCGTGGGCGGGCTTCGTTGGGTGGATTTTGAAAATCCTGATACAAAGTTTCACTTATCGTTTCGTTCTTTGATTCTGAACAAGACAAAAATCCGATAGCCAGAAAAGCTATTAATAATAGTTTTAGATGATTTAGTTTCATGGTTTATGTATTCGTTTTTAGTTAGTTTGGCATTACCGTTATTATTACCCGGGCAAAAGAAGTCAGTGCCGGAGATCCGGTATCTTTCACTTCAAGTATTAGGTGAATTGTTTCCGGCTCACTAACCTTTGGGGCAACAAACTGAACTTTGTTGGTTAAGTTATCAACCAGATCCACATAGCCGTTGTATGAACCTGCTTCTTTGTATTGCCACCAAAAAGGCGAATATTTTGGTTGAGTTGCCGCTACAGATGGTAAAATAGATTTATCATATCCATGTTGCTGTAAAATTGGGCCCATTTTTTCCCATAATGCATCCAAATCAACCGGGTCTAAATCACTCATTTCTACTTCAATTTCAATGGTCTCTCCCGATTTTACCGTTTTGTCCAGACCCCCTTTAACTTCTATTTGTGGTTTGTGGTTTGCATCTTCATACTTCTCAGCCACACACCATTTTAAGCGGGCCTCAAAATCGCGGTTGGCCACCTCTACCCACTGCAAATATGAGGCTTTATCACAATCGCGATACACATTTTCAAAACCGTCTACTTTATAGAACCGGCCTCCCCAGCCACCGTAAGTAGGGTTTTCATCACTTCGTAATCCATTTCCCAACGAATACAAAAAAGCAGGAGAATCGCCTTCGCTAATATAATTCTGAGGATAAAGAGCTGCTAATGGTCCATGATTGTTGTGCAAATAATCTCTAACAAATGATTTTGTGTAACGTTGACTGCCGTAATCCCAGCTTCCACTGAAATTATACGAAATCACCATGGTTACATCAGGGTGGTACTTTTCGATATAACTTCCGGCACCATCCTGGTACCAGATATGGTACATAACCGCTTTTGAAACTGCCCGCTTATAATCATCGGGATATTCCGTTTTTAATTTGTAAAAAGCTCTGGCCGCAGTATTGCCACCACCCCATGCCTGGATGTGAACCGGTCGCGGATCATCCTCCAACAACACTTCCACGATTTTATCCGAACCCGGTGTATCGGCCCAGTCGGCAGGATCGATTGCCGGTTCCATTCCGGGGATACGTTTGTTTGCAAAATGGTCGACCACCAAATGTGTAGAATCTTCGTCGCCAACATACAGTTTACTCCTTAATTCTGCCGGAGTTGGATAAGCCGGATCATGCACTTTTAAGTTCGAATATACCTGTTCGTAGGCATCTATTTGTTCCTGAAGCCAGCCTGAATGACTCCAGCCCTTTATTTGAAAAACCGAATTGGTTTCGATAATGGCTTCCAATTCAATATCGTTAGTGTACAACAGAAAACGGACCATTGAGCATCGGTCGTCTACTTCACCGTCTGTCATGGCGATTACGCGGGGCTTGGTTGGTTGATTTGCTTCTGTTACAAAAGAAAAAGCAAAAATTAAAAGTAAACTAAAAATGAAATATTGCTTCATAACGTAATAGTTTTTAATTGTTTATTATGGTTCTACGGTAACAATTACCCTCGCATACCTTGACAATCGTGGTGTGCCCCTATCGGTAACTTTTAATATAAAATGTATGGTTTCCGGCTTGTCAACTTTTGGTGCCATAGCCATTATTTTTGCTGAGTTAGGCGGGAACAAACGGGCTTCTTCCGCACATGAACCTGCTTCCCTGTAATTAAACCAGTAATAGATTAATCCATCTCCATCAGGATCAAAGGATTCTGTTGCATCCAGATGAAAAACTTCGCCTGATTTTACTGTAATATTTGCAGGTGTAAGAAGTTTTACCACTGGCGGATGATTGGCATCTTCGTACTCTCTAACGCACCAATCCATTCGGGCTTCAAAATCGTTTTGAAATTCTTCGCGCCACCTGGCAACGGTTATTTTATCACCGGTAATGATAACTGTATCATTTACAATCGACATTCCATAGGGAGCTTCAACCGTAGGCGTATAAGAATCTTCTGCATTTGTCCAGATAGGCCTGGTTTCCGGGACAATTGGAATTCTCCATTCAACAGTTGTATCGTTATCAGGAGTGTATAATTCATAACGTCCTCCCCAACTTCCCCAATTGGGATGTTCGGGAGAATTTAATCCGTTGTTAACCAAATACAGAAAGGACGGCGTATCGCCTTCAACGCCAAAAACCACATTCGGATAAATTGTTCCTAAAGCCCCGTGACCTTGCTGAACATTTTCGGCAAACCAGAAATTAGAAATTACATCGTTGTTTAATCTTGGTATAACACTCATAATACCACCCCATGAACCATCTTCATAAGGACCTGGACTGACAATATAAAATAGATCAGGGAAATTTTTACGGATCCAGGCCCCCGAATCATCCTGATCGGATATGGCATAAACGCGCAATTTGCCAATTAACCTTTCTGCTTCCTTCGCACTTTTGGTTTCTTTGATTTTCCATAAAGCCTGAGCTAAAACGGTGGAACCTCCCCACACATTGATCCACAAAGGCCTCTCATCCTGTTCTTCCAGTTTCACAATAATCCAATCGGAACCCTCGGAGTCTTTACCTTCTCCAACTCCTTCCATTCCATATTGTGGTAATCCTTTTTTTACAACGTTTAGCAAATCAGCGGCATTTGGAAATCCACTTTCATGTTTTGACAAATTTGGCTGTACTTTATTGTATTCCCTAACTATTTTCCGAATGTAATCGGGGTATATTTCATCCCGTTGCTCATTATTAGTCGTTGCAATTATTCCCTGAATATCAATCTGGTTTGAGTAAAGCAATAGTCTGATAAAAGATTGGGCATCATCCGGCTCTGTATAATCAAAATCCGTCAAAACAATCAAGCGATTTTTTTCTGTATCCTGAGCATATAATGGAACTGTACTACTAACAAACAGAAGAAGTATCAGTAAATAAACCATGTTTAAGTTCAATTTCCTTTTCATCCTGGTCTTCTATTTATTAATTAACGACTACCCGCACTCTATCCAGGTTCTGAATCCGGGCGAAAGGTGTTTCTGCGTTACCATTTCTTTCCGAGGCCACCCTAAGTACCGGGAAATGTGTTCCACTTTCTGAAAAGGTATGCTTCGATATTATTTCCACACGCGAGCCGTCGGCTGATATTTTGGCTTTAGATAAATCAACAACATCTTTGTATTCTCCTGAACCATCAAAATCCCAAGCTGCTTCAACCAGCTTACCCATTCCTTTGGGGATTTCAACAACAGCATTAAAAGTTACCGTTTCACCGGCTGAAATATCGGTACGTTTACGACCATTAATGCTTACATTTACTATCGGCTGAATTCCTTTTCTTTTTTCGGCAGTGGCTGGAACTACAACCTGACCATCAACTATTTTATAATTAGTGTTAGCTGCAGGCTCAATCCCTTTCTCCACCCAGGCACTCAGGTCGCGCAACGATTGTTGCAGTACACCAATGTAACTGACTGCGTGTGTTGCATCATCAAGCTGTGAAGCTGCATCGCCATGTAACGCATGCTCAGTATATCGCAGTCTGAAATTATCATCTGTTTTATCTCCCAAATTCTCGGTAACACGCTGACGGTACCAGTCGCATTGCCATGGATAAGCTTCTCTATCCCACAACGAACCGAGGAGAATCATTTTACCTTCAAACTTTCCGGTTGGTAAAGCTCCTGCTGCACCCATGGTAAACATTGGCCCAATTATCATTGGACGTTGTGGATAGATTGGATTTCCGTTCTCATCGCGGAACTGGTTCCAAACGGGGTATTGACTTCCGGGATCCTGGTGACGGTGATAAGTTTGAACTGCCAGGAAGTTAGAGTTGTCCAGCTGAACTTCATCCCCAGGTTTTATTTTGGATAAAATATCTAATGGAACTGTTGGAGCTAATCCCACTTTATCATCTACAATTTTTGTAATTTGAATAGAAGCCCCAGCAGCTTCACCTGTCAGAATCATTAAATCACCTCCAAGAAACTGTAATTCAGGCATAATATCCTCCAATTGAAAAGCTTCTGGTTTTTCCCCTTTGTCGCCTGTATTTTTCCAGGAATTATCCGCGCTTCCTCTATCCGCATCCGACATTGCTTCACTAATCCCAAGCTCAACAGACTCTTCATACGCGATTAATGCTTTTATTTTACTCTTCTTTTGAATACGAAAACCATCAAAGGATTGAGGATTGTCGTATCCTAAATAACCGGGTTTATTCCAAAAGTCTTCAGTAAAGTAATTTTGGTCAGCCATAACAACTCCAGGGTAAAGAACAAGGAATCCATGAATTCCCATTTCTTTATAACCATACCATGCCTTCGGTGGAAATCCCATTCTTGTTACCTCTTTGAGTGCCGCTTTTTCTTCTTCATTTAATCCTGCATACATATCTCCACTGCCACCGGGTTCAAGGGCATCAACAATTTGCGGGAACTTGTCTTTTAAAATCCGCATGGCGTGCATGCGAACGGTAAATACGTTTGGAATGGCCACCGGTGAACCCAATACGTAAGGCACACACCCGTCCCAAACACCAGATGTATTTTCAATTCCTCCAACGGTACGGTAAGCACCGCCGCTACCTCCGAATGAATAACCATACGGACGCTCACCTCCGAATAACTTTTGAGCCACAACTCTTGAAAACTGAGCCGAAGCGGCATTGGCGCGGTAAGCCCCTATGGTTGGATCATTTGCCATAGGGTTAGACATATCGGTTTTACCTCCCCCGTTTGTTTCAATAAAATACGCTCCGCTAGCTACTGAGAAACCAATTTTATCATTTTCTCCTGTTGCACCCTGAGATATATTTTCGTTATCAGGAAATGGTGTTATATATTGGAAAAATCGGCCTTCGTATTGTTCCTTTGGAGGGAAGTAGAAGGAAAAACGAGTTTCGGTACCTTCAAAACCACCGTGCACATAACGATGTTTAACAGGTACATCACGCCATTCATCAACATCAACAAAAGGCTGGCTAAACAGGGTGTCTGCTGTTTCAAACTGAAATTCGGTTTCAACAAGGTTTTTCTGATTGTCTGCACAGTTTGCAAAAAGCAATACTGCAAACAAAAAAATAGTGGTTTTGATTATTCTCATAATTTATGTTTTATTTTGGTAATACTGTTATAATCATTCGCTTAAAGGCAGTAAGGCGCGGTTTTCCACGGTCGGTTACCTGAAGAATAATGTGAATGGTTTCGGGTTTGCATACATCAGGTGCAGTAAATTGAATTTTCTCTTTATCAAAAATATCAAACTGCACTATGCCGTTGTAGGTTCCGGCTTCGTTGAATTGCTGCCACACAATATCAACCGGCAACCAGCCCGATACACTTTCTGCCAGTTCCTCATCGCTCTGTTCCTCCTCTGTATCGGTAAGAAAGGGGTAAAAGCGCACCAGTTCCGACAGTTGAATTGAATCACTATCGCTAATTTCAGTTTCGATGGTAACCGTTTCGCCCGAGCGACTCGTTTGATCGCGGCTTCCAATCATCTTAATTGTTGGATAATGGTTTGCATCCTCGTATTTTTCGGTAATACTCCACGATAACCTCGCCTGGAAATCGCGATTGGCATACTCAACCCATCGCCAATAATCGCCTTCACCGGCATCGCGGTAAAGGTTTTCGTACCCTTCTACTTTGTAAAAACGGCCTCCCCAACCTCCGTAAGTGGGATTCTCGTGACTTCGCAATCCATTTTGCAGCACGTACAAAAACGATGGCGAATCGCCCTCGCTTACATAGGGCTGCGGGTAAAGCGCACCGAGTGGCCCGTAATTATTCTGAACCTGTTGAATAAATGGGAAAGTAAAAGTTTGACTTCCATAAGCCCAGGTTTTATAAAAATAATGCGACAAAAGGATGGTTGCTTTGGGATGATACTTCTCGATGTAACTTCCCGCACCATCCTGGTACCAGATACTGTAAAGAATTACTTTCGAAACCGCTTCATCGTATTGTTCGGGATAATCGGTTTGTAATTTATATAACGCCCGCGCTAATGTATTTGAACCGCCCCAGGTTGTAAAATAAACGGGGCGCGAATCATCTTTCAGAAGGACTTCTACAATTCTTTCTGATCCGGGAGTGTCTGCCCAATTGGCAGGATCGATTTCAGGTTCCATTCCGGGTACTCGTTTGTACGAATCGTTATGCACTACGAGGTGCGTTGTATCTTCATCGCCAACATAAGCAATACTTCTTAAAAAATCAGCAGTAGGATATTCCGGGTCGTGAACTTTTAAATTGGGATACACCTGCTCGTAAGCATCCAACTGTATTTCGAGCCATTTGTCTGCACTCCTACCAAAATGCTGGTGTACAGAGTTGGTTTGAATAATGGCCTCAACATCCAGTTCGTTGGTATAAAATAAAAAACGTACCATAGAACTGCGGTCGTCTATTTCGCCATCGGTCATAACAATTACACGTGGTTTTTTGGGTTCACTTGCTTTTAATAGGTTTGGAGATAAAAAGATTGCAAATAGAAATATTATGTATTTACATCGTTTCATATTTACGTTTTATTTATTATGAATAGCCAGAAACATTATACTCCTGGCCGGTATTATAATTTCTCCCGCTTTTTTATTTTCTCCTTTAACTTCAGGCAAGGTATCGTCGGAGTTTAATTCCATTATTTTACCATTTAACCTTACCGTTTTCGACAAAATATCATCGGCGGTTAAGAGGTATTGTTGTGCCTGTATTGGTATTTCAACGGTAGTTTCCATTTCAGTTGGATTTACTACCATTACTGCTTTTCCAGCTGAAGTTCCTTTTAGGTTATGAATAAAAATATCCAATCCATCAATTGAGGATTTGGATTCAAATACTTTGGTGCCCATTAATTTATTCCAGAGTAAAGCTGCCCAGTAATTGGGTCTGGGATCGTGTGTATCCTGGTCGATCAAGGCATATTCGCTGGCACAAAGCGTATTATGCATAACCACCTGTACATTCTTTTTTGCCAGTCGTCCCAATTGCTCCAGGTAACGAAAACAATCTACATAAGTTGCTGCCCAGGGATTTCCTCCACATGATGCTTCGGCAGTTTCTGTTAACCAAATTGGTGCTTTGGGCAGGTATTTGTTGCGAGCATCTTCATAATATTTCAAACCCAGTTCAGTTCGGCTTAACCAAGCTTCGGTGAGTGCATTTTCGGGTGTGAGATCACCGCGACATCTTTTTGAAACACCGCCGTAATAATGGTAAGAAAAAATATCGAATTCAGGTTTGGGACTGGTAGCAAAAACCTCATCGGTTTCCATTGAACGATGCCCGGGCAACACACCCCCCTCGCCTGTGGAACCAGGTCCCATAAGTTTAATCTCGGGATACAGTGAATCAACAAAACATTTAAAAGCTTCAAAATCCCTTGCGTAATACGCAGCATCGTAACCTTCGGGTGCCGCCCCGTAGCTTGCATGCGAAGGCTCGTTAAACATTTCGGCTGCTGCAATTTCGCCACCTATAGATTTTGTGTAGTTGATTAAAGGTTCGATCTGAGCTGGCGTCCATTTCCCTTCGTTATCGCGGATGCCATCGCTAATGGCAAACGATGTTACCAGTTTGGCATCAACTGCCTCACAGAAATCGATCACACCTTTCCATTCTGCCCTGGTTAATACATTTTCATAGCCAGCAGGAGCAGCGGTCAGTTTGGCATCATCATCATCCTGAAAGTAAGTAGAATTGGCCCAGGTTCCGCTAACCCGAATATACATTGGGCCAAGTGCCGATGCAAGGTCGCGCAATTTTTTTTCGTAAAGATTTATTGGGGGAATTGACCTTTTTAACGCTGCAAGCCCTTCCGATTTTACACGTTCATTATCTATTAGATGATAAGGAATCCAAAAATCGCCGCCAACTACCTCACACATTTCCACATTAACTGATTGGTACCTTTCATCAACCGTTGCAATACATTTCAGGTTGTTAAGTACCAGTTTGCTTTTAGACGTTTTTAAATTTTCACTCGTAAAACCGGAAAAAGTCAGGAGTAAAAACAGAATGGTAATGGTTTGTTTCATATTATAGGATTTTGACCACGAATTACATGGATCACACTGATTTTATTGGTTTACGATTTAAAAAAGATTACCATCCATCAACTTTGCATTTGAAAAATGAGAGATGGATGGTAATTCTAACTAAACTAACTAACTAAACTATATGCGTTAAATCAATTTCTACAATACATTCCAATCGGATCTACTCCACCATCGAGGCGGGCCATAAAACCATCTCCTGCAGCCAATTCCGCAGTCCAGGTAAATACATATGCACCATTCAACGGACTTCCAATAATCATTGGCTCGGTACCAATTAACATTATGGTTCCTTCATCGGCTGAACACTCAATAACAACTGATGCGCCAATAGGTATATTTGCAGTTTGTTCAGCTGCAACAATAAACAATGTAACCGGTGTTCCTCCATAATCTACTGTTGTAATTTCGTAGGTAAGTTCGGTTTTAAATGAAATGGAATAGATAACTTCGGGATCAAAACCACCATCTATCCGTGCAAGCAAACCTTCTCCGGCAGCCATTGTTGCTGTCCAGGTAAATGAAAATTTACCGTTAACCGGACTACCTGAAATCTCAGGATCAGTTCCGATTAGCATTATTGTTCCTTCATCGCTTGTACACTGTATAGTTACTGTTGCCCCAACCGGGATATTTGCAGCTTCTTCAGCGCTTATTTCTAATAAGTTTACTGCCGTTCCACCATAATCAACGGTCATTGTTTCAAAAAGGTGGCTTTTTTGACTGTACATGGCTTTCATAGAAACCGGATCGAAACCACCAACCAAACGGGCCATAAAACCATCGCCTGCCGCCATTTCCACCGTCCAAACAAAGTTGAATTTGCCGTTTGATGGAATACCTGTTATCATCGGTTCAGTACCAATTAACATGATAGTACCGTCATCGCCTGAACACTGAATTTCGACCATTGCTCCAACTGGTATATTTGCAGTTTCTTCGGCAGCAACAATGAATAAAGTTACTGCAGTTCCACCATAATCAACGGTAGTAATCTCGTAGCCAATATCAACCACCTTTTTACCACTAATCGCATTGGGATTTCCCTCCTGGTTAATGGTTACATCAATGGTTGAGTCACCATATGTTAGTAAGGCATGACCAATTCGGTCAGCTGTTGTATCGTTTTCAAAATAATTTAAAACAAGTGTCTTGCAAGAATCCTGGTAATGATAACTCAACCAATCTTTATCTTCACTATCAATTGTTGTATAAACAATTACGTTTGAGTTTAATTCGATACTTACTTCGCCTTCTTTATAGTCGACATCGAATTGGGTTTCGCTTGGATTTATCTCAGGAATAATTAATTCTTCCATATCATCTTCGCAGGAGCTAAACATAAGCAAGCCTGAAATAAAGACTGCAAAGACTAAAAGAAATTTATATTTGTTCATAATTATAATCTTTAGTTTGAATTAAGTTTACCACCCCGGATTTTGAACCAGGTTTGTATTGTTGTTTAAATCAACCGCCGGTATCGGGAACAACTCGTGTTTGTTGGATTTAAATCCTTCACCAATGGTTGCTGTTTTGATAGTTCTCCATTGATCCTTGTCCTGAGGAGCAGTGTTATTACCATTTATATAACCATAAAATTCCGGAGTGTATTTACCACAGTCAGCCAAAACATTCGGTGCATCGCCCCAACGTACCAGGTCAATAAATCGACTGCTCTCATAAAATAACTCAGCTCTTC